>DATJVR010000001.1:0-23153 GCA_035501735.1 Xanthobacteraceae bacterium
GCCCGGATGTCGCCCGAGCAAACGGCCATCGATGTGCACGATATCTCCAGGATGTGCCGCCCCGGGCCTCAGGCGCTCGATGACATCGCTGTATCTGCCGGTTGGAACGAAACAAATATCCTGACTGTCCGCCTTGTCGGCAACCGGCAGGCTAAACCGCCGTGCAAGCGCGCGGACCTGCGCCTTCTCCATGTCGCCGAGCGGAAATCGCAGCATGTTAAGCTGCGCTTTGGTCGTCGCGAACAGAAAATAGCTTTGATCGCGGGCAAGGTCGTGCGCCCTGTAGAGAGCGCGATTGCCGGAGCCGTCGAGCCTCGAGGAGACATAATGGCCGGTGGCCAAAATATCGGCGCCTAGGTCTTGCGCTGTTTCCAACAGGTCGGCAAACTTAATCTCGCTGTTGCAAGCAATGCATGGTACCGGCGTTTCGCCCGCCGCGTAGCTCTCTGCGAACGGCGAGATGACCTTGTGCCGGAAGCGCTCCTCATAGTCCAAAACATAATGCGGGATTCCGAGACGGGCTGCGGTCAGACGCGCATCATGGATGTCTTGCCCGGCGCAGCAAGAGCCCTTGCGGTGGGTCGCCTCGCCATGGTCGTAGAGCTGCAGCGTGACGCCGACCACGTCGTAGCCTTCAGCCTTGAGCAGCGCCGCCGTCACCGACGAATCGACGCCGCCCGACATGGCCACCACCACGCGGGTTTGTTCCGGCCGACCCTCAAGGTCCAGGCTGTTTCGCATCGCTGTCACGGTTAGGCCGCGCTCCGAATTTTGGCTCTGGCGCAGGTAGTACGTAGTACTATAGGCCCCGTCCCTCGTCGCGCAATCAGACGGCCTGCTAGAAATGGCCCTGCTAGCGCGGAAATGTGAGGGGGCTCGGCAGATTTTGCCGCGCCCTAGCAGAGGCTGCCGGGACACTGCCGGGCGACCCTCAGGGTCGCTTCATAACCAATTGAATAATAACAGTATTTTTTGCATCGCCCTGGCCCGGGGCTTGCAACCAAATGATGGTCGCAGTTCGTGTTGGTGAGGGTTTCGTGTCCGGCGTTGCGTTGAATGCGAGCACTGTTGCGTCCGTTCGCCCGATTGAACCGCCGCGCGGCCCGTCGGCCGCCGACAAAACCGAAAACTCGACGCCCTTCGCCATGCTGCTCGATTCCAACGTTCCAGCGGACACGCCCGCCCCCGTTCCGGATCGCTCATCGCCGCCCAAGCCGGAATGCGGCAAGAGCACAGCGCCATCCGACGATCAGAAGGCCGGCGACCCTTCCCCAATTGCATCTCAGACAAGCGACACCGCGACGACCACTGACGCAAATTCAACGGCCGACAAAGTGACCGGCGCGGTTGTCGGTGGCTTGAAAGCGACCGGAAAAGCTTGCACCGATAAGGACGAAGCTTGCGTCCTCAAGGACGACAGCGACACGACCACGCCGGTCAACGATGGCGACGGCGCAGATCAGAAAACCGCTGCCGGCGCCCAAACCTGTACGCAACCGGCAATCCCGTTGCTGGTCGCAGCTCCGGCCATTGCACCCATCACGATCCAGAACGACTGCGCATCAACGCAACCCACCGATACGGATAAAACGGCAACAACGCCGCAGACCTTGCCGGCCCCTCCAACACCGTTCGTTGCAACGCTCAACGTACAATCGCCTGCGGCCGATGCAGTCGATCCGGCGAAAGCCGTGCCCGAAACGAACCCTGACGGCGTGGCCGATCCCGTCGTCCAAATGGCCGCGCCCGCGACGCATCCAGAATTGCCGAAGCAAATCGCAGCCGCATTTCTCGCCGCGCACGCCGATGACGCCAAGGTACCGCCGGCCGATGCCAAGATCGTCGTCCCGACACCCGCCGCAACGGCCCCGACCGCCCCCACCGCCACGATCGCACCGCCGACGCCGACCGCTGCTGCCGCTCAAATCGACGGCCCCGTGCTTGCCGATCAGACCGCAGCGGCCGACCCGGTCGATGTGACATCAGCGACTGCCCGTCTGATCACGATCCCCGTAAGGATCGCGCCGAAGACCGCTTCGCCCGGAAAAGCGGCGACCGACGTGTTCGGCACTGCTCAGCCGCAAGGCATCTCGCTCAAGGACAGCGATACCAAGCTTGCGAGCGCCAATGCCAACGCAAATCCGGCAAATCCCGCGCACGACCAGACCGACAAAGGTCCCGGCAAGCCCGACGAGACGGCCAGCCCCAGCGCGCATCATCCGGCCGGCGAAACCAAGCTTAGCGTAGAGCAAGTTTTCGATTTCTCCAGCCGGTCCGCGGATTCCGCAAGCATCAAGCCGAACGCCGACACGACGCAGCCCACCACGTCGTCGATTCCCGCACCGCAGATACTCACCGCGCCGGCATCGGCTGCCGCAACCCCCGCGCTCGCCGCCGCGACAAACGGCATCGCCCTCTCCGCATTGCCGATCGAGATTGCGGCCCGCGCCAAGGACGGCAAGAACAGCTTCTCGATCCGCCTCGATCCGCCGGAGCTCGGCCGCATCGACGTGCGGCTCGACATCGACCGCACCGGCCACGTCACCTCCCGGCTCATGGCCGAGCGTCCCGATACGCTCGATCTGTTGCGCCGCGACGCGCCGCAGATCGAACGCGCGCTGCAGGATGCCGGCCTGAAGACCAGCGACAACGGCCTGCAATTCTCGCTGCGCGATCAATCCTTCGCCAATCAGCCTGATGACACGCCGACCGCGGCGAGCCTCGTCGTCACGCAAGACGAGTCCATTCCACCGGCCGTGATCCGGCAGGGCTACGGCCAGCTGCTTGGGCTCGGCAGCGGCATCGATATTCGGGTGTGAGGAGCATCACATGGCGGCCAGCATCGTTCCCGGCATCAATCCTGCGGCGACCGCGACCATCGGTTCGGCAACCTCGTCGACGGCAAGCGCGCTCGGAGTCGACCAGCAAACCATTGCCGGCAATTTCCAGACATTTCTCACGCTGCTGACCACGCAACTGCAGAACCAGAATCCGCTCGATCCGCTCGACACCAATCAGTTCACCCAGCAGCTCGTTTCCTTTGCCCAGGTCGAGCAGCAGCTCCGGGAGAACGACCAGCTTGCCACGCTGGTGTCGCTGCAGCAGACCGCGCAATCGACCGCCGCGCTCAATTTCGTCGGTCAGACCGTCGTGGTCGACGGCGCGACCGCGCAGCTTGCGAACAACCAGGCGACCTGGACCTTCACCAGCCCGAAACCCGCGACCGCCACCATCACCATTCAGGACTCCAGCGGACAGACCGCCTACACCGGCAGCTACACGCTGCAGGCGGGCCCGCAGAGTTTCGTCTGGGACGGCAAGGGCAATGACGGCACGCAATGGCCGCCCGGCGCCTACACGATGTCGATCACCTCGAAGGATGCCAGCGGGCAAGCGGTCGCGATCTCCACCGAGGTGCAAGGCGTCGTCGATTCAGTCGACCTCACTCAAAATCCGCCGCTGCTCTCGATTGGCGGACAGAATTTCACCATCAACCAGATCAAGCGCATCGTGCGCAGCTGAAGCTCGCGCGAGGCACATGTTCGAATTCCTCGCGCTAACGTTTCGTTCATTTCTGCCGGCCTGATCGCATTAACGCGTAATCGCCGCGCGCGCTGGCGGATCGCCTGAAAACCCGCGTCGTTGCTGGACAATCTCGCCTTCGGCGACATTTACCTCGTGGAATGCTTCGCTTAGGCAATTTTTAAGTCGCAACCGATAGGCTCGCGCTCAGTTAGTCAGTAGTTTGCGAGAGTTGCAATGACAGAACCCCATCGCCCGAGGGTCAAGTATGTGATCGGGCCTGATGGCAGTCCGCTCACCATCGCGGATTTGCCGCCGCCGAGCACGAAACGCTGGGTCATCCGCCGCAAAGCGGAAGTGGTCGCGGCTGTCCGCGGCGGCTTGCTGTCGCTCGAGGAAGCCTGCGCCCGCTATACGCTGACCGTCGAGGAATTCCTCTCCTGGCAAGCCTCGATCGATCAGCACGGTCTCGCCGGCCTGCGCACCACGCGCATTCAGCAGTATCGACAGTAAAATCTTTGCCGGCGTGGTGACCGTTTCGTCGCCGGATTAGCTGTAACTCGACGCAAGCGTCTCAACTCTTACCAAATCGTTGACGGCTGCCGGCCTTCGTCTGCCGGCCTTGCCGTTTTTGCACGCACGCATCGCGATCGCTCCGGCACCGCGCGGATGCGGCGCCTCCACCTGCTTCCGAGCAGAATTGCCTTTGTCCATTAACGGGATAGAAACCATATTCTAGGCAAGATTTGCCGGGTCCGGCGTTCGCGCGCTTGTTCCAGAGGAGTCCCGTGCAAGCCTTCGGCGAGTTCCTAAAATCGATCGGACCAGGACGCATCCTGGCAATGGGCGCGGTGACCATCGCGCTCGTTGGTTTTTTTGCCTACCTGATTCTGCGCGTCACCTCGCCGACGATGACGACCCTGTTCACCGACCTTTCGGCCGAGGATTCGGCAGCCATCATCAAGGACCTCGAGCGCCAGGGCATCGATTACGAGACGCGCAACGAAGGCGCCATCGTGCTGGTGCCCAAGGAC
Organism: Xanthobacteraceae bacterium; assembly: GCA_035501735.1. GTDB lineage: Bacteria > Pseudomonadota > Alphaproteobacteria > Rhizobiales > Xanthobacteraceae > PNAI01. The sequence continues at coordinate 4,557 of DATJVR010000001.1, forward strand.
AAAGTCACGCGCCTGCGCATGAAGCTCGCCGAAGGCGGACTGCCCAAGGGCGGCGGCGTCGGTTACGAGATTTTCGACAAGACCGACGTGCTCGGCGCCACCAGTTTCGTGCAGAACATCAATCATCTTCGGGCGCTCGAAGGAGAGCTCGCGCGCACGATCCGCGCCATCGACCGCGTGCAGGCCGCGCGTGTGCATCTCGTTCTCCCCGAACGTGCGCTGTTCTCGCGCGACAAGGCCGAACCGTCCGCCTCGATCGTGCTGCGCGTGCGCGGGCAGCTTGAGATGCAGCAGGTGCGCGCGATCCGTCATCTCATCGCCTCCGCGGTCAACGGTCTCAAACCCGAGCGCGTGTCGATCGTCGACGAATCCGGCCGTTTGCTCGCCGACGGCAGCGCGAGCGACGATCCCAACGGCATCAGCGTGCAGGCCGACGAACGCAAAGTGGCATTCGAGCGCCGCCTGCGCGAGCAGGTCGAGGCGATTGTCACGTCGGTGGTCGGTCCCGGCCGCTCCCACGTCCAGCTCACCGCCGATTTCGACTTCAACCGCATCACGCAGACCTCCGATCGCTTCGATCCGGAAGGCCGCGTGGTGCGTTCGAGCCAAAGCCGCGAGGAAGTGAGCGGTACCGACAACGGCCGCGAAGGTCCGGTCAGCGTCGGCAACGAATTGCCGGGCGCCAATCAGCGGACCGGCGAGGCGGCCGCCAGCCGCGAGCAGAACCGCAAGACCGAGGAAGTGGTCAATTACGAGATTTCGCGCACGACCAAGACCGAGGTGATCGAGGGCGGGCGGGTCAACCGCATTTCCGTGGCCGTCGTGGTCGACGGCAACTACACCAAGAACGATAAGGGCGAGTTGGTCTACGAGCCGCGCAGCAAGGAGGAAATCGACCGCATCGCTGCGCTCGTGCGTTCGGCCATCGGCTTCGACGCCAAGCGCGGCGACCAGGTCGAGGTCGCCAATCTGCGGCTTGCAGAACTGCCGTCCAACCCGATCGTTGAGCCCACCGGTTGGATGAGCATGCTGCATTTCACCAAGGACGACATCATGCGCGCCATCGAGCTCGTCATGATGTCTCTGCTCGGCATCGTCGTTCTATTGCTGGTCGTGCGGCCGATGCTCAAGCGCATCCTCGGCCCGCAGACTCCCATGGCCGCGGCTTCCGTCTCGGAAGACGGCACGCCCGTCGTAACAACCGCCGCCGCGCCCGCCCCCATCGCCATTCCCGCCAGTAAGACCGCGAAGATGATCGACATCGCGCAGGTGCAAGGCCAGGTGCATGCTCAGTCGTTGCAGAAAGTGGGGGAGCTCGCCGATAAAAATCCGAACGAGACAGTCTCCATCATCCGCACGTGGCTGCACGAAGACGCCGCCTGATCGACCGCTGAGCGACCATGAACGTTCCCGCTGACACAAAGAAACAGGCCGAAGTCGCCAATCTGGTTGCGGCCATGGCCAACAAGCCGTCCGAGCCGACGGGCCCGCGCAAGCTTTCCGGACCCGAGCGTGCCGCCTTACTGATGCTTTCGCTCGGCGAGCAATACGGCGCAAAGATTTGGAGCATGCTCGACGACGACGAGCTGCGCCAACTTTCGGTCGTCATGTCGTCGCTCGGTATGGTCGAGGCCGAGATGGTCGAAAAGCTGATGATCGAATTCGTCAGCCGGCTTTCGGCATCCGGCGCGGTGATGGGCGATTACGACGCCACCGAGCGGCTGTTGCAGCAATACCTGCCGCCCGAACGCGTCGGCGGCATCATGGACGAGATCCGCGGGCCCGCCGGCCGCAACATGTGGGAAAAGCTGTCCAACGTGCCGGAAGAGGTGCTGGCCAACTACCTCAAGAACGAATACCCGCAGACCGTCGCCGTGGTGATCTCGAAGCTGCGGCCCGAGCATGCCGCGCGCGTGCTCGCCATTCTGCCCGAGGACCTTTCGCTCGACGTGGTCAACCGCATGCTGCGCATGGAGGCGGTGCAGAAGGAAGTCATCGAGCGTCTCGAACAGACCCTGCGGACCGAGTTCATGACCAACATCGCGCAGACCCGCCGCCGCGACGCCCACGAGGTGATGGCGGAGATCTTCAACAATTTCGACCGCCAGACCGAGACTCGCTTCATCACCGCGCTCGAAGAGGACAACCGCGAAAGCGCCGAACGCATCAAGGCGCTGATGTTCACCTTCGACGACCTCGTGCGGCTCGACACCGCGTCTGCCCAGACGCTCATGCGCCACGTCGATAAGGACAAACTCGCCATTGCCCTCAAGGGCGCTTCCGAACCGGTGCGGCAGTTCTTCCTCAGCAACATGTCGACGCGCGCCGCCAAGATGCTGGTCGACGACATGCAGGCCATGGGTCCCGTGCGCCTGCGCGACGTCGACGAGGCGCAGGTGCTGCTGGTCAATCTCGCCAAGGATCTCGCCGCCAAGGGCGAAATCATTCTGTCCAAATCGCGTGACGACGAACTGGTCTACTGAGGACGCATATGGCGGCACCGGCAAAATTTCTCTTCAACGCGGATTTCGCGCCCAATTCCGGGGCGGAACGGCCGCTCACGCCGGCCGAACTCGACGCCAAGTTCGCCGAAGTCGAGGCGAACGGTTTCCGCAAGGGTGCGGCCGCCGCCGAAGCCGAAGCCAGCGCCGAGGCGCGCCGCCGCAGCACAGCCGCGCTGGAAAGCATTGGCGCCGCCACCGCCGCGCTGGCGAAATCTCTCGACGCCCTCGAGGTCCGGCTCGAAACCGAAGCCGTCGAGGTCGCCGTCGCGGTCGGCCGCAAGCTCGCCAACGAGCTGATCGCACGCGAACCGATGGCTGAAATCGCCGCGCTCGCAAGCGATTGCTTCAAGCAGCTCGTCGCGGCACCGCACGTCGTCGTGCGCGTCAACGACTCGCTGCAGGAATTTGCCAGCACCCGGCTCAACGAGATCGCCCGCAACCGCGGCTTCGAAGGCCGCCTGGTGGTATTGGCCGAGCCCGAGATCGCGCCCGGCGACTGCCGCATCGAATGGGCCGACGGCGGGTTGACACGCGACAAGGCCGCGGTCGACGCGCTGATCGCCGACGTGGTCGCACGCTACATCGCCGCCCGTAAAACGCAGACCAACTGAGCTTCGGGAGAACGATTCGATGAGTGAGAACGACAGCAAAGTGCCGCTCCCCAATCTCGAAACCAACGGCACGCCGCCGCCTTCGCCCGATGTCGCCTCGGTCACCCCCGGGGGCGCCGCCGATGCCGGCGCAGATCGCAGCGCCGAAGATCTCGAAGCGGTGTTCGACGTCCCGGTGCAGGTGTCCGCCATTCTCGGCCGCGCCCGCATGCAGGTCGGCGAATTGCTCAAACTCGGGCCCGGCACCGTGCTCGAGCTCGACCGCAAGGTCGGCGAGGCCATCGATATCTATGTCAACAACCGCCTCGTCGCCCGCGGCGAAGTCGTGCTGGTCGAGGACAAGCTCGGCGTGACCATGACGGAAGTTATCAAGGCCGAGAAGAACTGAAGCACGAACGCGCATGATCCCGAAAAGCGGCAACCGGTTTTCGGAAAGATCATGCGCAAAACTGAAAACTAAGAGGAGTTAGCCATGCGTCTCCTGATCGTCGGCACACTCAAGGGCCAGCTCACCACCGCGACCAAGCTCGCGATGGACAAGGGCGCTACCGTCACGCATGCCGAACACACCGCGCAGGCGCTCGCCGTGCTCCGTTCCGGCCGCGGTGCCGATCTGCTCATGGTGGATGTAGCGATCGACATCCGCGATCTGGCACTTCAGCTCGAGGCCGAGCACATCCACGTGCCGATCGTGGCCTGCGGCACCGACAACAACGCCCGCGCCGCTGTCGCCGCCATCCACGCCGGCGCCAAGGAATACATCCCGTTGCCGCCCGATCCGGAGCTGATCGCTGCGGTGCTCGCCGTCGTCGCCGACGACACGCGTGAACTCGTCTATCGCGACGATGCCATGGCGCAGGTCGTGAAGCTCGCCCAGCAGATCGCGACCTCCGAGGCCTCCGTGCTGATCACCGGCGAATCCGGCACCGGCAAGGAAGTGCTGGCGCGCTACGTGCACGCGCGTTCGAACCGTTCGAAAAAGCCGTTCATCTCGATCAACTGCGCGGCGATCCCTGAAAACCTGCTGGAATCCGAACTTTTCGGCCACGAGAAAGGCGCTTTCACCGGCGCCGTCGGCCGCCGCATCGGAAAATTCGAGGAAGCCTCGGGCGGCACCCTGCTGCTCGACGAGATTTCCGAAATGGACGTGCGCCTGCAGGCCAAACTCCTGCGCGCCATCCAGGAGCGCGTGATCGATCGCGTCGGCGGCACCAAGCCCGTGCCGATCGACATCCGCATTATCGCAACCTCAAACCGCAACCTTGCCGAGGCCGCCCGCGACGGCAAATTCCGCGAGGATCTGCTGTTCCGCCTCAACGTGGTGAACCTGAAGATCCCGCCGCTGCGCGAGCGCCCGGCGGATGTCATCGAACTCGCGCAATTCTTCGTGCGCAAATATGCCGAGGTGAACGGCGTACCGGTCCGCCCGCTGTCGGCCGAGGCGCGACATGCGCTCAGCCTGCATCGCTGGCCGGGCAACGTGCGCGAACTGGAAAACACCATCCACCGCGCGGTGCTGCTTGCCACCGGCCCCGAAATTGGCGTCGACGGAATTCTCACCCCCGACGGCGCGCGGCTCGACCAGGCGCGCGGATCGAGCGCGGTCGCGCACGCGACGCAAGTCGCCGAGCAGGTGACGCGCTCGCTCGTCGGTCGCACCGTCGCCGATGTCGAGCGTGATCTGATCCTCGAGACGTTGAAACACTGTTTCGGCAATCGGACCCACGCCGCCAACATCCTCGGGATTTCGATCCGCACGTTGCGCAACAAGCTCAACGAATATGCCGCTGAAGGCACACCCGTGCCGCCGCCCGGCGGCAGCGATTTGCGTGGTGCAGCGTGATCTCGCGCTGACGAAAATTTGCGCACTCCTAAATCCACAGCAGCGCGATCATCGCCTTGCTTTGCCGTGCGGTCCAATCATAAATTGACCTCGGGACAATCGAGGGAGACGGACATTGCGCAACGTATTGTTGGCGGCCTTGGCGATTACGTTCGTGACCGCCACGTTGGTCGAAACCGCCGATGCGAAAAGCAGGGCTTCTTGCACGCGGATCGTCAAGGGCAAGGACAAGTACCTGACCCCCGGCGGACGCTGCGGTGAGGAGTGCCGGGCTGCGATCGATCTGTGCGTGCACGGCAAGAAATTCTGACGGCCACAATCGTTATCTTCACGCCAATGCAGGACCGCCCGATCGTTGGACGGTTCGCGCGTCGCGGGATTCCGCGCGCGAAGCAGGCTGGCGGCTTTTCACGTCTTTTACAAAAGTAAATTCCGCGGTCCGGCGGACCGCGATTTACGTTAACACGCTCAAATTCATCCGTTCGGATTGCCGCGGCAACGCCGCAGGATACAGTGATTGCGTTCGTACTCTTGATTGACGCAAATGTTGAAAATTTCATCTCGGCATTGCCTGATTGCTCTGGCGCTCAGTCTTGAGATCGCCGGCAGTTATGTCATCTACGATCGCTTCGCTTCGCGAGCGACCCCTGATGTGACATCTCAAATCCGCACTATCGAAGACATCGCGCCCGAAAAATTTGCCGATTTCAAACGCCGCGTCCTCGGTCCGAAGGTGCACAGCATCTGCATGAGCGAGCTTGAAAATCGGCTGGGGACGAACGGAGAAGTGATCCAATATGCGAGCAGCTTTTGTAATTGCTATGTCGATCAGGTCACCGAAGCCGTGACCAAAAGCGACATGACTTACCTGGAGCAGTTCAAGGAGCCGTCGCCCGACCTGGAAGCGCGCATGCAAGAGGTCAGGCAATCGGCGCGTCGCCACTGCACCTGACAATCCCGCAATTTCAGTTTATTCCAACCCGAGTGACCGCCATCTACAAGATCTGCACCGCCGCCGAATGGCGCGCGGCCGAACGCGCCGGCATTTACGCCGGTTCGGCGGTCGACTGCCGCGACGGCTTCATCCATTTCTCGTCCGCCCAGCAGGCGCCTGAAACCGCCGCCAGGCACTTCGCCGGTCAACGCGACCTCGTGCTGGTGGCCGTGGATCCCGCGGTCCTTGGCAACCGCCTGAAATGGGAGCCCTCGCGCGGCGGCGCCCTGTTCCCTCACCTCTACGGCTCCCTCACGCTCGATGCCGTCCTGCGCGTCGACCCGCTCCCGCTCGATCGCGCCGGACGCCACGTTTTCCCCGATCCGCCCAGGCAAACCGCGCCGAATTAACCCCCTGCTAACCACAAATGCGGCAAAATTTGCCCATCGGCAGGCGCAAGCGATTGCACCCACGCCAGCCGGTCGGTGGTTGCATTTGCGTTCATCGATTTCACTTCAGCGACAGGGAAACTGCGCGATCCAATGTCCGACGTGACCGCCGCAGCCGGCGCAGCTACCGCCGCCCCCCTGCGCATCGCCGGCCTGACGCGTTTGAAGCTGGCCGATATCGGCGCGCTGCTCAGGCGCGGCGACATCGCGCTCGCCATCGGCGTTCTCACGATTCTCGTCGTCCTGATTCTGCCGCTGCCGCCGCTGCTGCTCGACCTTTCGCTTGCGATCTCGATCACGCTCTCCGTGCTGATCCTGATGACGGCGCTGTTCATCCATACCCCGCTCGAGTTCTCCGCCTTCCCGACCGTGCTGCTGATCGCGACCATGCTGCGCCTTGCGCTCAACCTCGCGTCCACGCGCCTGATCCTCGCGCACGGCCACGAAGGCACCGATGCCGCCGGCCACGTCATCGAAGCCTTCGGCAACTTCGTCATGAGCGGCAATTTCGTCATCGGCATCATCGTGTTCACGATCCTCATCATCGTGAACTTCGTCGTGATCACCAAAGGTTCCGGCCGCATTGCCGAAGTCGCAGCGCGTTTCCACCTCGATGCCATGCCCGGAAAACAGATGGCGATCGACGCCGATCTCTCCGCCGGGCTGATCAATGAGACCGAGGCAAAGAAGCGCCGCAAGATACTGGAGGACGAAAGCGGCTTCTTCGGCGCCATGGACGGCGCCTCGAAATTCGTGCGCGGCGACGCCATTGCCGGTCTGCTCGTCGTCTTCATCAACGTCATCGGCGGCATGGTCATCGGCATCGCGCAGCAGGGCCTCACGTTTGCCGATGCGGCGCGCACCTACACGCTGCTCACCGTCGGCGACGGCCTTGTCACCCAAATCCCCGCGCTGATCGTTTCGACCGCCGCCGGCCTGCTGGTGTCCAAGGCCGGCGTAGTCGGCGCTGCCGACAAAGCCTTGCTGGCTCAGCTCTCCGGCTATCCCAAGGCGCTTGGCATGTCCGGCGCGGTCATGATGGTCATGTCGCTTCTGCCGGGCATTCCGATGCTGCCGTTTCTGCTGCTGGGCGGCGGCGCGACCACGCTCGCCTATGTCATCGACAAGCGCCAGAAGGCCCTGGCCGCGACCGAAGTGAAGAAAGCCGATGCCGCCAAGGCCGCACCCGTCGAGGAGCCGATCAGCGCCGCGCTGAAGATCGACGAGCTCAAGATCGAGCTCGGCTATGCGCTCCTGCCCCTGGTCGGTTCCGCCAATGGCAACGATCGTCTCACCGAACAGATCAAGGCGCTGCGCCGTTCGCTGGCGATCGAAATGGGCTTCGTGATGCCGTCCGTGCGCATTCTCGACAACGTCCAGCTCGAGGCGAACACCTACCTCATCAAGATCAAGGAGGTGGAAGCCGGCACCGGCCGCATCTGGCCGAACCAGTACATGGTGATGGACCCAGCCGGCGGGCAGGTGAATCTGCCCGGCCTGCACGTGACCGAGCCGACCTTCGGGCTCCCCGCCACCTGGATCGATGCCGCGCAGAAGGAAGAGGCCGCGCTCAAGGGCTATACCGTGGTCGACGCCGCGACCGTGCTCTCGACCCATTTGACCGAGCTGCTCAAGGCCAACATGGCGGAGATTCTCTCCTACGCCGAGGTGCACAAGCTGCTGAAGGAAATGCCGAAAGAGCAGGCCGAATTGTTGAAAGACATTTCGCCCACGCACATCAGCACGTCCGGCATTCAACGCGTATTGCAGACACTGTTGGCCGAGCGCATCTCGATCCGCGATCTCGCGACCATCCTCGAAGGCATCGCCGACGCGGTTTCCTTCACCCGCAACCCCACCATGATCGCCGAGCACGTGCGCGTGCGGTTGGCGCGGCAGATTTGCGCGCAGCACACGAATTCGGCCGGCTACCTGCCGCTGATATCGCTCTCCGCCAAGTGGGAGCAGAATTTCGCCGAATCCATTGTCGGCCAGGGTGAAGAAAAGAGCCTCGCCATGCAGCCCTCGCGCCTGACGGAATTCATCAACCTCGTGCGTGAGCGCTTCGAAGAAGCCGCCCGCGAGGGCGAGGCCCCCGTGCTGGTGACCTCCCCCGCCGTTCGGCCTTTCGTGCGCGGCATCGTCGAACGCTTCCGCGCGCAGACCTCCGTGCTCTCGCAATCGGAAATCCACCCGCGCGCGCGACTCAAAACCGTCGGCAGCATCTAGCGTGGAGCATGACCCCGAAAAGCGGGGGAACCCGAGATAAGACCGCGCTTCGCCCGTTCACCATACGCGCGCGTACGGTCGACAATTCAGTAAATCGGAGGCCCGATCGTTAGACTTCGTGAACCTTTTGGGCGGCATATTCCGCGGCGTTGAGTTTGTACCTGTTCCGAGTGTTCACGCTATGACGAACTACACGCTACCGCGGGCGGACCGCGGGACCCATCTCAAAATCATCGCAATCTCTTTGATCGCAGGGTTTCTCGTCGTCAGCGTCGGCTTTGCCGCGCGCGGGCCGGTCAGCAACGATTTGGCGCATTCCGACAACGGAATTGCGCTCAAGGCCAGCCAGCCGACGAGCTGGAGTAGCCGCGAGACTGCGACCGTCCGTTAAGCCCCTGTTTACCGTATTGTCGCCGCCAGGCGCTACCGGCGTTTATATCGCCGCACTGTTGCGCGCGCGCATCACGCCGACCGCATCGAGCTCGGCCTGCTCATGGGCGCTCTCGGCAGCGCGTTCGCGCGCCTGATCGCGTTCGTCAAGCAACTCGACTTTCTTGAGTTCCTCGAACGCCTCGCCGAGCGCCGCCTTGGCGTCGTCGAGCTGGCCTTTGAGCTCGCCCGCAGAGCGCTTGAGATTTTCGCGCCGCGTAATCGCAGCCTTGGCGTAAGTCGGATAGGCAAAATGCGCCGGATCGTGAATGCCGGCCCGCTCTTGCTCAGCCTTGATTTCGCGCTCGAGATCGGTGGCCATGCGCTCGAACTCGGCGATCATGGCTTCGATCTGCGCGACTTTGCGGCGCTTCTCGTCGACCTGAAACTTCTTCAGACGAATGAGCGTTTCGCGTGACTTCATTGACTCTTACTCCCCAGAAGCCGCCGGAAACTGGCCTCGTTTGAACGACCGGCCAGACGCGCTGACGCAAATTTCCGCAGCGACGATCTGGGGATTATGGCGCGATACCGTTAGTTTTCGGTTTCCGCCCGCGGTTCTTTTGCCAGGATCTGCTCAAGCCGGCGGTAGCCCTCCGCCATACTGGTTGATTCTTCCTTACTTTGAGCGAGGAACGCTTCCAGCGGTCCATGCAGGCGGATCGCCTCATCCACCTCCGCGCTGGCACCGGGCCGATAGGCGCCGAGTCGGATCAGTTCCTCCATGTCGGAGTAGGTCGCCATCACCTGCCGCGCGCGCGCCAGCACCGGCAGGTAGGCCGGATCAGCGGCCCGCGGCATGGCGCGCGAGACCGATTTGAGCACATTGATCGCCGGATAGCGGCCGCGTTCGGCGATCGACCGCTCCATCACGATATGGCCGTCGAGAATGGCCCGCACCGCGTCGGATATCGGCTCGTTGTGATCGTCCCCCTCCACCAGCACGCTGAACAGGCCCGTGATCGTACCCTTGCCGGTTCCGGTTCCGGCCCGCTCCAGGAGCCGCGGCAGTTCGGAAAAGACCGTCGGCGTGAAGCCCTTGGCGGTGGGCGGCTCCCCGGTGGAAAGCCCGATTTCGCGCTGCGCCACCGCAAAACGCGTGATCGAGTCCATCAGCAGCAGCACATCTTTGCCCTCGTCGCGAAAATATTCGGCGATCGCGAGCGTCAGATAGGCTGCCTGCCGTCGCATCAGGGCCGGCTCATCGGAGGTCGCGACCACCACCACCGAACGGGCAAGGCCTGCGGCGCCGAGGTCGTCCTGCAGGAACTCCTGGACCTCGCGGCCGCGCTCGCCGATCAGCCCGACCACGGCGACATCCGCGCCCACATTGCGCGCCAGCATGCCGAGCAGCACCGATTTGCCGACGCCCGAGCCTGAGAAAATGCCCATGCGCTGTCCGCGGCAACACGTGACGAACGTATTGAGCGCGCGCACACCGAGATCGAGCGGTTTACCGATGCGCGCCCGCGCATGCGCGGGCGGTGGCGCATTCCGGAAAGGATAGGAAACGGGGCCAAGCGGCAGCGATCCCTTCTCATCGATCGGCTGGCCCATGGCGTCGACCACCCGGCCGAGCCAGCCTCGCGATGGCCTCACCGCCGCCGCCGAGGACACCACGGCCCGGCATCCGCGCCGCACCCCATCGAGCGCCGCAAACGGCATCAGCAATGCGTTGCGGCCCGTGAAACCGACGACCTCGCAGGCAATGGGCTGCGCCGGCGTCTCGATCAGCACCCGCGCGCCGACCGACATGGCATCGATCGGACCCGCAACCTCAACCATGAGACCGCGCACGCCGACCACGCGGCCGTAGATCTCCACGCCGCCGAGTTCGTTGATCTGCTCGGCCAGCGCCTTCATCGGCGATCTCCTAACAGCCGAGCCCCAGCTTTAACCCTGTATTTACCCGCGTCGTTAATCATTGCGTCACCGTCATTGGGATTGCGGCACGTGCCGCCGGTCAGGACGGAGGGCGAGTCCAGCGAGTCGGTTGCGATGGACTCTTAAAGTGTAACATGAGCGCCGCCGTGTCAAAAAAATCACTCCCGGGCAATATCTTACGTCGATTCGGGGAAATCTGCCTACCGGATACTTGCATCCTGGAATCATGTTTTGTTAACCATCCCGGGTTAGCGTCTCGAATCGGTTTGTCCCAAGGCGTTTTCACTAGCCGCCTCTGCGGCATTGCAACATTCGGCCCGCAGCGGCGAAGAAGGGGATTGGCATGCGCGTCTTGCTAATCGAGGACGACGGCGCCACAGCACAGTCGATCGAACTGATGCTCAAATCCGAGAGCTTCAACGTCTACACGACGGATCTCGGCGAGGAGGGCGTCGATCTCGGCAAACTCTACGACTACGACATCATCCTGCTGGACCTGAATCTGCCGGACATGTCCGGGTTCGAGGTGCTCCGCTCACTCCGCGTCTCCAAGGTCAAGACGCCGATCCTGATCCTGTCCGGCCTCGCCGGCATCGAGGACAAGGTCAAGGGTCTCGGCTTCGGCGCCGACGACTACATGACCAAGCCCTTCCACAAGGATGAGTTGATCGCCCGCATCCACGCCATCGTGCGCCGTTCCAAGGGCCATGCCCAATCGGTCATCAACACCGGCGATCTCACGGTCAATCTCGACCAGAAGACCGTCGAAGTGGCGGGCTCGCGCGTGCACCTGACCGGCAAGGAATATCAGATGCTGGAGCTGCTCTCGCTCCGCAAAGGCACCACGCTCACCAAGGAGATGTTCCTCAACCATCTCTATGGCGGCATGGACGAGCCCGAGCTGAAGATCATCGACGTGTTCATCTGCAAGCTGCGCAAGAAGCTTGCGAACGCCTCCAACGGCAAGAACTACATCGAAACCGTCTGGGGCCGCGGCTATGTGCTGCGCGAGCCTTCCGACGACGAGGCGCGAATTCCAGCATGATGCGGCGGACCTGAGGCCTTTCTGACGGTCCAAATGAAAACCCCGCCTTACGGCGGGGTTTTGCTTGAGTCGGGCGCCTCTTCGAAGGCGAAATCAGCGCAAGCCACCCGCCACGGCCGCGCGCGAAGCCGCAAAATCAATGACGTTACCCGGTGGCTTCGCGAGCGTCCGGTGGGGAGCATAAAGCCCGCGCTTGTCGGCGACCGGTTTGAACGAATTGGTCAATCCGACCACCGTCTCCGCCGCGCCGAGTGAAAGATAGCCGTCGGGCGCGATGATTTGCGCGATTCGATCGAGCACGTCGATCTTGGTCTGGTTGTCGAAATAGATCAGCACGTTGCGGCAGAACACGGCGTCGAATTTGCCGAGCGGCGAAAGATCCTGCAACAGATTGTGCTTCTTGAACTGCACCATGCTGCGCAATTCCGGCCTGACCTGCCATAGTTCGCCGACTTGCGTGAAATATTTGACCAGCATCAGGATGGGTAGCCCGCGCTGCACTTCGAATTGGCTGTAGATTCCGCTCTTGGCCTTTTCCAGCGCTTCGCTCGAAATATCGGTGGCGACGAGTTCCACCTGCCAACCCGCGAGCATCCTGCCCATTTCCTTCAAGCAAATGGCCAGCGTGTAAGGCTCCTGCCCAGTTGCGGCCGCCGCGCACCAGATCCGGATTTTGCGCTCGCGCGCCCGCGCTGCCATCAGTCTCGCCATGATGGTTTCGCGGAAATGATCGAATGGAATCCTGTCGCGAAAGAAAAATGTCTCGTTGGTCGTCATCGCCTCGACGACTTCGACGGTCAGCGTCTCGGCGTCGCCGTTCTTCAGTTTGGTGACGAGCGTTGCAAGGTCGCTGAACCCGGCCTTGCGCGCGACCGGCAACAGCCGACTCTCGATCAGGTAATGCTTGTCGGCCCCCAGCACGAGACCCGAGCGCGCCTTCAGCAGATTGCGCAAAAAATCATAATCCACGGGGGTCATGGCCGCCCCCCTTGCAGCAATTGCACGGCGGTGGGCGCCATCTGGTCGAGCGCCAGGACAGCCGAGCACAGGCCGGCCTCCGCTACGGCTCCGGGCATTCCCCAGATCACGCTGGTTGCCTCGTCCTGCGCGATCACGCTGCCGCCGGACGCCACGATATCGGCCGCGCCGCGAGCGCCGTCCCTCCCCATACCGGTCAGGACGAGCGCCAGATTCCAGGAACCCCACACTTCGGCTGCCGACGCGAACAGCGGATCGACCGCCGGCTTGCAGAAATTGATCAGCGGCCCGTCATTGAGCGCGATCACCGCGATGCCGTCGCGGCGCACGACCGACATGTGGCGGCCGCCGGGAGCGAGGTAGATGGTGCCGGCATTGACCTCCTCGCCCTCCTGCGCCTCGCGCACCGGGCGCTTGGCGATGCGGGCGAGATGTTCGGCCAGGATCGCGGTGAAAGTCGGCGGCATGTGCTGGGTGATTAGCACCGGGGCGCGGTCGAGCACGCCGCCGATCTGGCTGACGATGGCGTTGAGCGCCTGCGGGCCCCCGGTGGAAGCGCCGATCACCAGTACGCGCGGCGGCGTCGCCGGCATCGGCCGCAGCGCGATCGGTTGCGCGGGGCTCGCGCGCAGCTTGGGCGGCAGCGCGGCCGCCGCCTCCCCCGCCGGGGCCGGCGGGCGCACCTGGGGATGCCGCAAGCGCTTCGACCGCAAACCGAGCTGGCGGATTTTCTCGATCAGGTCGCGGCGGAAGCTCGGCGAGCCAATGACGTCGCGATTGCTCTCTGGCTTTGGAATATAGTCGGTGGCGCCGAGCGAGAGCGCCCGCAAGCTGATCTCGGCGTTACGCCGGGTCAGCGTCGAGGCCATGATCACGACCAGGTCGGGCCGTTTTTCCAAGAGCAGCGGCAAGGCGGCGATGCCGTCGAGCTCCGGCATGTCGACGTCGAGCACCACCACGTCGGGATCGGCGCGCTCGACCTGGTTGACGGCCTCGCGGCCGGTACGCAGCGAGGCGACGACTTCGAGATCGGGCTCGGCCTCCACCCAGCGTGCAAACAGGCCGCGCACGACCACGGCGTCGTCCACGATCATGACGCGGATTCGCCGGCCGATGGTACTATTGGACGATGCGGGTGCTGCCACGACTACGTTCATCGGACTTGGACGCCTCTACTAACTTGTTACTGACGGCGCGACGGCGGTCAGATCAGTCCGACTTCTTGGAACTTGGCTTCCACGATCTCCTTGTCGAACGGCTTCATGATGTATTCGTTGGCTCCGGCGTGCAGCGCGCGCGCGATATGCGCGACGTCGTTCTCGGTGGTGCAGAACACCACCTTGGGCGAGTCGCCGCCCGGCAGTTTGCGCAGCGAGCGCAGGAACTCGTAGCCGTCCATCCTCGGCATGTTCCAGTCGAGCAGGATGGCATCCGGAAGATGACGCCGGCAGGCATCCAGCGCCTGCTCGCCGTCCTCGGCTTCCACGATATCGAATTCGAGTCCTTCGAGAATTCGCCGCGCCACCTTGCGGATGACGCTCGAGTCGTCAACGACCAAACAGGTTTTCATCGCACACCCTCGTTATCTCGTTCATTGGTCCCATAAACGTTCCAGCCTTTGCACCGTCATGCCGCGATGGCGTCCGTGCCGATATCGAGAACGCGGTCGACATCGACGACGATGAGCAATTGTCCTTCCAAGCGATGGATGCCGGCCGATACGCGCGCCAATCGCTGATCCAGATTGATCGGATTGGGTTCGCGCGCCGCGTCGTCGAGCTTGAGCACCTCGCCCACGCTGTCGATCAGCAGGCCATAAGATTCCGCCCGCGATTCGACGCCGATCGCCATGCATGTAACGCCGTTCTCGCGTTGGCCGAGCCCGAAGCGGCGGCGCAGGTCGACCAGCGTCACGATGCGGCCGCGCAGATTGAGCACGCCGGCGATTTCCGGCGGCGCCAGCGGAACCCGCGTCAGCCGTTCCGGGATGAAGACGTCCTGCACGCGCACGATCGGCAGCCCGAACAGTTGGCCGCCGATCATGGCGGTGACGTATTCGGTCAAATTCTGCTGGGTGTTTTCTGTGCTCATCGTTTGCTCGTCATGCCGCACGACCGACGTCGGTCTGCTCCTTGAGCGCCGCGATCAGCCCCTGCCGGTCGAATTTGGCGACATAGTCGTGAAAACCGACTTGGCGGCCGCGCTCGACCGCTTCGGCCGACACGACCGAGGACAGCGCGATGATCGGCAAATCGGCGGTGCGCGGATCGGCGCGCAGGCGTTCGGCAAAGTCGAAGCCGTTCATCTCGGGCATTTCGATATCGGTGACGACCACGTCGAAGGCGCGGCCGCCCTTGAGCATCGCCAGGGCCTCCGGCGCGGACGCAGCAGCCGTCACCTCGTAGCCAACCGCCTGCAACACCGGCGCAAGCATGTTGCGGAAGAATGGAGAATCGTCGATCAGCAGCAGCGAACGCGGACGCGCTCGCCGCGACTGGTCCTTGTTGCGGAACCAGTCCTCGAAGGCGAGCGGCAGAAAGTGTCCGACGTCGATGATCTCGGTAGCCTGTCCCTTGATGATGGCAGAGCCGAGTACGCCGGAATTGTCGCCACCGACTTGAATTTCCAGGCGGTCCTCGACGATGTCGACGATTTCGTCGACCACCAGCGCCATCGAGCGGACGCCGTCCGAAAACACCAGCAGCGGCTGGGCGCCCTCGCCCTTCACGCGCACGTTCTCGTTCAAGCTCACCAGCGGCATCAAATGGCCGCGGTACTGCACCATATGGCGGCCGTTCGACAGCTCGATCTTGCGGGCGTCAATTTCCTCGAGCCGCGTAATCAACCCGAGCGGCACCGCCTTGGGCTGGGTCGAGCCGGCGCGGAACACCAAGAGCGACGTGGTTTGTTCGTCGTCTGCGGCGTGGCGGGTATCGGCGGTTTCATCGGTGTCGAACTGCGATGTGACGGCGCTGCCGAGCGACTGCGCAATGCCGTTCGGGTCGACGATCATGATCACCGAGCCATCGCCAAGAATGGTGTTGCCTGAAAACATCGCGATGTGACGCAACTTGCTCGACAGCGGCTTCACTACGATTTCCTCGGTGTGGAACACGCCGTCCACGACGATGCCGAAGCTCTGGCTGCCGACCTGCGTGACCACGATAAATCCGCTTTCGACGTCTTTCGGTTCGGGATCGGTGCCGAGCAATTGGCTCAAGCGCGCCAGCGGCAGCAGCTTGTCGCGCAGGCGCAGCACCGCAGTATCCTTGATGCGCTCGACCCGGTGCTCGCCGCCGGCGCGCGCCCGCACCAGCTCGACCACGGCGATTTGCGGGATGGCGAAGCGGTCGCCGCCGGCCTCCACGATTAAGGCCGCGACAATCGCGAGAGTGAGCGGGATCTTGATGGTGAAGCTCAGTCCGACGCCGGCGACCGACTTCACGTCGATAGTGCCGCCGATCTGGTCGATGTTGTTGCGCACCACGTCCATGCCGACGCCGCGGCCGGAAACGTTGGTGACTTTCGAGGCGGTGGAAAAGCCGGGCGCGAAAATGAACTTGTGGATTTGCGCTTCCGTCAGCTTTTCGATGTCGGATTCGGAGGCCAGGCCCTGGGCAATGGCCTTGTCCTTGATGAGCGCGGTATCGAGGCCGCGGCCGTCGTCGGCGATCTGGATAATGATGTGACCGCCTTCATGATAGGCCGACAGCCGGATGCGCCCGTGCTCGGGTTTGCCGGCGGCGTGCCGCTCTTCCGGCTTTTCTAAGCCGTGGTCGGCCGAATTGCGCACCATGTGGGTGAGCGGATCCTTGATCAGATCGAGCACCTGGCGGTCGAGTTCGGTCTCGGCACCCTGCATTTCCAGGTCGATCTGCTTGCCGAGTTCGTTGGAAAGGTCGCGCACGATGCGCGGCAGCTTTTGCCAGGCATTGCCGATCGGCTGCATGCGCGTCTTCATGACGCCTTCCTGCAGCTCGGCCGTGACGTTGGACAGCCGCTGCAGCGGCGCCTTGAATTCCGAATCCTCGTGGCGGCGCACGATCTCGAGCAGCTGGTTGCGCGTCAACACCAGCTCCGACACCATCGTCATCAGCTGTTCGAGCGTATCGACGGTGACGCGGATCGACTGGTTGGCGGCCTTGGCGGGGTCGTCGTCCTTGGCCGCGTCGGCCGCCGCCGACTTGGCGGCTTTGGAGGTCGGCTCGACCGCGGTTTCGCGGAACGCGCGCTCGAGATCGTCGAGCGAATCCTCACCCGGCCGCAATGGCCGTTCGAGCACTTGCGGCGTAAGCGTTCCGACCGCGTATTGCGGCGCCACGGGCGCGGCCGCCGGCGCCAGCCGCTCGACCATTCGCTCCAGATCGGAAATCAGATCGTCGTCGCCGCCCTCCGGCTCGCGTTGCTCGCGCTCGAGGGATTCCAGAATCTGCTTGATGCGGTCGATGGTTGACAGGATGAGCGTGACGGCATCGTTCGTCGCCGGCAGCCCGTCGCGGAACTTGCCCATCAGCGTCTCGGCGGCATGCGCCAGCGCTTCCAGCCGCGGCAATCCGAGGAAGCCGCAGGTGCCCTTGATGGTGTGCACCAGACGGAACACGTTATCGAGAATCTTGGCGTTGTTGGGATCCTGCTCGAAACGCACGAGTTCGACGTCCACCACGTCGAGACTCTCGTTCGTCTCGGTCACGAATTCCCGCAGCAGATCGTCCATGAAAAAACGCCTTGGTCGACAGGCTCTGGCCCGTCCGTCGCTCTCCGTCAGGAGCGCGGCCAGTGTGTCGGTGAAGCGTTTAATTTTGGTTGCGGAGCGGCGGAACCGTCGCGCGGCTTAACCCTTCGTTAACCGCCGCCAGCCGGCCGCCACTGGGGTTTGCAGCATGGTCCGTTCACTTTGGATCGGTGTCGTTCCTAGAATTTTCGCTCGCGCATGATCTTTTCCGAAAACCGGTGCCCACTTTTCGGGATCCTGCGCTACTGCGCGCTCACCACCACCGTCTCGCCGTCCATGGCCATGTCGACTTTGACGCCTGAGGCCTGCGCCAAGAGGCTGGCATAGAACGGCTGGATGCGATGGGCGTCGAGCGCGGTGCCGCCATCATCGCCGGCGAGCAAAGCCGCCACCGCGGGCGGAACCTTGGCATTGACCCCGGCGGCACTGACCTTGAACCCCATGCCGTCGCCCGACCCGATCGGATCGACCCTGAGCTGGCCGCCACGCGGGATGGTCTGTCCGGCGACCAGCAGCAAATTGAGCAGCAGCTTGACCCGGTTCTTGGGCAGCAAGGCCCGCGGCAGGTTCCAGGTGAGTTTGGTCTTGTCGTCCTCGAAAAACCCGCGCGTGATGGTCTCGGCATCCCCGAGGTCGATCTGGGCGCCCGCAGAACCCGCCGCGCCGAACGCGATGCGGCAGAACTGCAGCTTGGCGGAGGCATTGCCGGCGCTCTTCTTGATCAGATCGAGGGCGAAAGTCTTGGTCTCCTCGTCCTTTTCCTCGGCCAGCACTTCCAGGCCGTTGACGATGGCGCCGACCGGGCTGATCAGGTCATGACAGACGCGCGAGCACAGCAGGGCGGCAAGATCGAGCGCTTCGATGGGCGTTCCGGACATGGACGGGTCTCCGCGGGGCGTGCAGGCTGCCACAAAACCGGCGAATCGGTGGACGTGCCGGCTTGCCGGCGTGATACACCG
>DATJVR010000002.1:0-27895 GCA_035501735.1 Xanthobacteraceae bacterium
CCGGTCGTGAGCGTGTCGCCCGAGGGCGCCAGCGCCACCGGAGAGACATGCGCGGGCAACGGCCGCGCGAGCTTGAGCAGCGCGAGATCGGCGGTGGCGCGGCCGCGTTCGTAACCATGCGGGTCGAAACGCGGATGCCGCGCGATGGTCTTGATCGGTACCGATGTCGCATCCGCCGACGGCAGCAGCCGGTAGCTGCCGCCGGCCGCCACGCAATGCGCCGCGGTGAGCACAAGATCGCGCGCGAGCGCGGTGCCGGTGCAGAGCAGCCCGCGGTTTCCGCGCGCGCCGATGATCATGACGATCGGCTCGCCGGCCAGACCGACCTTGCGCGCGCCGCCGACAATGGCGGCAACCGGCGAACTGATCGCAACCGAGCAGGCAAGCGCGAGAATAGGGCGGCCGATCATGCCGTCCGTTGAGCCCGTTCGCGCGGCCTTTGTCAACGTTGAGTGGAACCCATGTCGTCCTTGCTTCTCACCGGCCCCGCAGTCGAGCCTGTCACGCTCGCCGAGGCGAAAACCTTTCTGCGCGTCGCGCATGACGACGACGATGACGTGATCGCCGCGCTCATCGCCGGCGCCCGCGTGCACATCGAGGCGCAAACCCGCCGCGCTTTGATCACGCAAACCTGGCGGCTGACGCGCGATGTCTGGCCGATCGACGGCCGCATCATGGTGCTGCCCGCGCCGCTGCGCGCGCTCTCCGCCGCTCGCATCAACAAGCTCGATGGTACGCAGCAGAACATCGATCCGAACCAGTTAGCGATCGACAAGGCGGCAGCGCCCGCCATTCTCGCATTCGAGCCCGGCACGCTGCCGATCTCCGATCGGCCGGTCGCCGGCATCGAGCTCGATATCGAGGCCAGTTACGGCGACGCCGCCGCGGCTGTGCCCGAGCCGCTGCGTCAGGCGATCCGTCTCCTGATCGCGCACTGGTACGAGAACCGCGGCGTCACCGCCATCGGCCATGAAGTTCAAACGACGCCTCGTCATGGACCGATATCGGCAGCGCGTTCACGCTCGGCGGCGCCACAACGCAGACCCAGACCCAGCTCAGCGCCAATACGGCGGGCTATCGCTACTACCAGTTGCTCGGTATCAGCGGCACGACGTCCAGCTCCGACTTTCTGCGTGAGATCGAGCTCAAGATCGACAATTATTCGGCCGCGGTGACCAACAACATCACAGTGAAGTCGACGGCTCTCGCCGCCGCGGCCGCGCCGAGTTCGGCCAAGCTTGTTGCGCGCACGAAGAACGTCGACGCCATCACCCTCAACACGGATTTGGTTTTTGCGGTCTCGCGCGACAGCGGCACGACCTTCACCAACGCCAGCATGACCGACCGGTTCACCGTGAATTCGATCCACGTGCTCGAAGCAGCGGCGATCGATCTCAGCGGCCAGCCGAGCGGCACCGCGATCAAGTGGAAGGCAACAACCGCCAACAACAAGATGGTCGAGCTGCACGACGTCTATCTCTCCTGGAGTTGATGCCATGAGCGCAATCTGGCTGCACGACGACAACGCATCGCTGATCGCGTTCTACGGCGATCCGTTCAGCCGCGTGTTTGCACAAAACTTGGTGCCGTTCACGCCGCTTTGGCGGATGTACTTTAAGGACAGCGGCAAGGTCGCCCCGGTCCGGCAATTCGTGGTTCATCGCAAATGCTTCGATGCGCTGACCAGAATCTTCGCCTCGATCTGGAACGGCTACGCGCACAACCAGCCCAAGATCGAGGCCTTGAACCTGCATTGGTACGGCGGCTGCTACGCGCCGCGCAACGTGCGCGGCTCCGACAGCAAGCTGTCCTGCCACGCCTTCGCGGCTGCGATCGACCTCGATCCCGAACACGAGCCAATGAACAGGGCGCACAAATCGAACATGCCGCAGCTCGTCATCGACGCGTTCAAGGCGGAGGGTGCTTTTTGGGCGGCGACTTTCGCTCGCGCCAGGACCCGATGCATTTCCAATTCGCAACCGAATAGCCGTCCACTCAGAAAAGGAGATATCTACATGCCGATCAATCTCGACCAAGTTCTCTCGGCCGTGCGCTGGCTGATTACGACCGCGGGCGCCTATTTCGTCACCAAGGGATCGATCTCCGGCGATCAGGTGAATCTGATTGCGGGTGCCGGCGCGGCGATCGCCTCGCTGGTCTGGAGTTTCTTCGTGCACGCCGACTCCTCCACGCCTCCCGGCTCCACCCCGGCCGGCACGTGAACATCGCCACCGCCTTCTCGATCCTTTCCGCTCTGCTCTCGATCGTCCGCTGGCTGATCGAGTACATGCACAAGAAGGAATGGATCGAAGAGGGTTACAAGAACGCCGTGCTCGAGGGCGTCCGCAATGCCGATGCCGCGATCGAACAAGCTAGGCAAGCTCGCGAGCAGGTGCGCGCCGCTTCTGCTCGCGGGGCTGACCCAATGTCAGACGACGAATTCCGCCGCAACGATTGACGCTTCGCGCGTGGCCTGCGGCGCGTTCGCGCCGATTTACTGGTCGGTGCACGACACGCCAAAGACTGTGGCGCAAATCAAGGAGCACAACGCCGTATGGAAAACTCTCTGCCGGAAATCTTCGTCCTGATCCATGCGGGTCGCCCGGCGGCCATCCCGTCAATGAGTGCAGATGTTTCCGATTAATTCGAAGTAAGCCAACTGCGCATCCAAGCTTTCCCCTTCAAATCCCTTCCGAAATCCTCAAGCCGCAAATCTCTCCTGGCAATTCCCGCCGTTCTTCCATCCCCGCGGCACCTTCCTATATTCGAATTGAACATTCATCCTCGGTTCACGCGCCCAAGCCTAAGACGCCCCATGGTCCGACGGCTCACCATCGCAATCGCTCTCCTGGCGCTCGCCGCGTCGCCGCTGCTTGCCGCGGACCAGCAAGCCTGCCTCACGCGCGATGAGCAGCGGGCCGCCGTCACCGACGGCAAGGCGGTTTCGCTGGCCGTCGCCCTCAAGGCGGTCCGGGGCCGGAGCCGCCAAGTGGTCCGGGCCCAGCTCTGCCGCGAGCCAAAAGGCCTCGTCTATGTGCTGACAGTTCTCGCGCGCAGTGGCAAAGTGACCCATGCAAGAGTCGATGCGGCCAATGGCAGCCTGATCGACGAGCTGTAAGCAGGAGGGTCAGCCCGTGCGTCTCCTCGTCATCGAGGACGATCCCGATCTCAACCGTCAGCTTTCGACCGCGCTGACCGACGCCGGCTACGTCGTCGACCGCGCCTTCGACGGCGAGGAAGGCCATTATCTCGGCGAGACCGAGCCCTATGACGCGGTGATCCTCGACATCGGCCTGCCGAAGATGGATGGCATCTCGGTGCTGGAATCCTGGCGCCGCGCCGGCCGCACCATGCCCGTGCTCATTCTGACCGCGCGCGATCGTTGGAGCGACAAGGTGCAGGGCTTCGACGCCGGCGCCGACGATTACGTTCCAAAGCCGTTCCACCTGGAGGAAGTGCTGGCGCGGGTGCGCGCGCTGCTGCGCCGCTCCACCGGCCACGCCAAGAGCGAGCTCAATTGCGGACCGGTGCGCCTCGACACCCGCACCGGCCGCGTCGCGGTCGACGGCAATCCGGTGAAACTCACCAGCCACGAATACCGGCTGCTGTCCTACCTGATGCATCACGCCGGCCGCGTGGTGTCCCGCACAGAACTCGTCGAACACCTTTACGACCAAGACTTCGACCGCGACTCCAACACCATCGAAGTGTTCGTCGGCCGCATCCGCAAAAAGCTCGGCGTCGAGATCATCCAGACCGTACGCGGGCTCGGCTACCTGCTCAGTCCGCCGACGCAGCCCAATGCGCCCAATGCGCCCAGTGCGTGATAGCGCGGATAAGCATGATCCCGAAAAGTGTGAAACGGTTTTCGGATAAGATCATGCGCAACAAACAGCGCATGATCCCGAAAAGTGTGAAACGGTTTTCGGATAAGATCATGCGGGTAGAATATGCGCGCTAACTCTCTTGCGCTGCGGCTGTTCCTCATGGCGACCGGCTGGATCGTGGTGATCTTGCTGGTGACCGGCTTGGTTCTCTCCTCGCTCTACCGCCAGGCCGTCGAGCGCGCCTTCGATCACCGGCTCGACGGCTATCTGCGCACGCTCGTTGCCGATCTCGCCACGCCCGAGGACAACGGCGCCAATTTCGCCGCTTCCCTCGGCGAACCGCAGTTCAATCTGCCGCTCTCCGGCTGGTATTGGCAGATCACGCGGCTCGATTCCGCAAAGGTCGACGTGCGCTCGTCGCGTTCGCTCTGGGACGGCAAGCTGCCGCGCCTTGCGAACGACGACGTCGCGGCCGTTCGCGGCGGCACGCGGCTCGGCTATGTCGTGGGTCCCGAGGACCAGAAATTGCGGCTGATCGAGCGCAGCATCGATCTCGGCGAGGACGGCAAATATGTCCTCGGCGTTGCCGGCGATGCTTTCGAGATCGACGACGAGATCGCCTCCTTCGATCGCGCTCTCGTCATGACGTTCGCCATTTTGGGTCTGGTGCTGCTGCTCACCACCATGTTCCAGGTGCGCTTCGGCCTTTCTCCGCTCAAACGCATCTCGGCAAGTCTTGCGTCCATACGGTCCGGCTCCGCCGAACGGCTGGAAGGCTCTTTTCCGATCGAGATCGCCCCGCTCGCGCGCGAAACCAATGCGCTGATCGAATCCAACCGCGAGATCGTCGAGCGCGCGCGCACCCATGTCGGCAATCTGGCACACGCGCTGAAGACGCCGCTCTCGGTCATGCTCAACGAGGCGAACGCGCGGGCGGACGATCCGCTTTCCGGCAAGATCGTCGAGCAGGTCAACATCATGCGCGATCAGGTGTCGCGCCACCTCGAACGCGCGCGGCTCGCCGCCCGCACCGCGGTGATGGGCACGATTACCGACGTGGTGCCGGTGGTCAATGCGCTTGCGCGCACCATGGAGAAGACCCATTACGGCAAGACCCTCGCCATTGCGCTCGACCTGCCGCCCGAGGCGCGCTGTCGTAGCGAACGCGCCGATGTCGAGGAGATGATCGGGAATTTGGTCGACAATGCCTACAAATGGGCGAGCGCGCGGGTGGCCATCGAAGTGGGGCTCGAGCGGCAGGCGCCGAACAAGAGCGTCGTGCGCATCGTGGTCGACGACGACGGTCCGGGGCTGACGCCAGCCGAGCGCGCCCAGGTGGCGCAGCGCGGAAAGCGTCTCGACCAGAGCAAGCCCGGCTCAGGTCTTGGCCTCGCGATCGTCGTGGAACTCGCCACCCTCTATGGCGGCAACCTCACCCTCGGCTCTTCCCCCATCGGGGGCCTGCGCGCCGAGCTCACCCTACTGGCGGCGACCTGATTTCGCCTTCTTCGCCGTCTTCCCTGAAGACTTCCCCGCCTTCTTCGTCCCCCACAATTCCTTGCTCGCCAGCCGCGCACCCTCCGACAGCGCGTCGAACTTCGCCCACACGATGCTCGGGTGAACCTCCTTCGAGCTCGCGAACGTGGCGAAGCCGCAATCCGAGCCGGCGATCACATTCTCTCGCCCCACCATCTTCGCGAACCGCCCGATCCGCTCGGCGATCAGTTCCGGGTGTTCGACCAGCACCGTCGAATGGCTGATCACGCCCGGGATCAGGATCGCGCCCTCCGGCAGTTTCGCGCTCCCCCAGATTTTCCACTCGTGCTCATGCCGCGGATTCGCCGCCTCGAACGAATAGGCACCCGCCCGGATCTTCAGGATGATGCTGATGATGTCCTTCACCTCCATGTCGTGCACGCGCGGCCCCATATTGATGCCGTAGCAGGTGTGGTGGCGGATCTTCTCGCGCGGAATTCCCCTCAGCGCGTGATTGAGCGCCTCGACGCGCTTCTGCGCCCAAATGCGACAGTCCTTGATCGTTGCCGTGGGGTTCACGAGGTAATAGGACACGAGCCGCGGATCGTCGACCTGCAACAGAAAGCCAGCATCCACGATCGCCTTGTATTCCTCGCGCATCGCCTCCGCGATCGCGAATACGTAGTCATCCGAATTCTTGTAATACGCGTTGCGATTCCACTCCTCGACGTTCGAAGGCGAAATCGCCGGCATGAACACGTCGGAAACCTTCACGCCGATCAGCGCCTCTTTCAGGTTCGCGATGTCGCGCTGCAGGCGCGCCTGCCCCTTGTAGGTGACCGGCCCGGTGCAGACCATGCGGTTCTGTCGCGCGCCGACGTGGCCCTGCGCGTAGAATTCCGGAAACGACATGGCCTCGCGCGAGCCCGCCCACGGACTGCGCGGCTTCGCCTCCTTGTCGACCTCGAACCCGCCCAGCCGTTCGTTCACGTAGGTGACGAAACTCGGCTTGGAATATTCGCCGTCGTCGATGATGTCGATGCCGAGCTCGATCTGCTTGCGCACTACGCCTTTGACTGCCTCGCGCACCGCCGCGGCCTGCGCCTGCTCGTCCACCGGCTTGCCTTGCTCGCGTGCTGCGATGGCCTCGAGCAGGTTTGCCGGCCGCGGCAGCGAGCCCGCATGCGTGGTGAGGATACGATCGATGCTGCGGTTCATTTTTCCTCCTCCACAAACAGCGGCTTCGCGCGAAAGCATCCGGCAGGCTAACATACTGTCGCGACAGAGTTTTGCCCCAATCCTCGCTATTAATTCAGCATTCAGTAAGAGGGCGGACCTATGGTCGCCGCACGGCGGCATGCGCTAAAAGCGTAAGCAGGTCAAACGGGGGAGATTCTCATGCTTTCAGCTCGGATCATTGCAGTCCTGTTGGCAGGTGCGAGTGTGGCAGCCTGTGCCGGTGGCACCATAGGCGGCCCCAAGGAAGACACCGGAACTCTCGTCGGCGCCGGCGCGGGCGCGCTCATCGGATCGCAGATCGGCGGTGACACGCGTGCGCGCGTGGTTGGCGCCGTGGGCGGCGCCTTGATCGGCGGCCTGATCGGCAACCGCATCGGTGCGGCCATGGACGATGAGGACAAGAAACGCGCCTATGCGGCGCAGATGCAGGCACTCGAATCCGGCCCCTCCGGCGCGCCGGTCGCCTGGCGCAATCCGGATTCCGGCCGTTACGGCAACATCGTGCCCGGCCCGGCCTATCAACAGCAGGGCATGACCTGCCGGCCTTATACGCACACCATCTATATTGACGGCCGTCCGCAGGTGGCGCGCGGGTCCGCTTGCCGCAATCCGGATGGCACCTGGCAGCCGGTCGGCTGAGCGCCCATAAAACAGGCGGCAAAATCGCGACGGGTGGCCTCCGGGCCGCCCGTTTTCATGAGTTTTTAAGGCTCGCGGCTGTATCAAAAATCCTTCTGAATCAGCACGTGGGGCCGGGATGCTCGGACTAGGGCTGCCCGTCGAACGGTTGCGGGAATTCCTCCAGGAACTCAATCCGGAGGCGCGCGCAATGCTCACCGCCGAGCTTGAGCGCAGCCTGTTGCGCGGCGAGGACACCGCCGGCGCCGAATTGGTGCTCAACGAATTGCGCCGCTCCTTGCGTGAAACCGGCCGCCGCAGCCCGCGCATGGGCCATCCGGCGCGCTTGTTCTTTCTGCCGATCGAGCCGTTCCTGGTCGATGATGCGCTCGAGCATCAGCACCCCGGCCGCATTGCGCGCGCAGCCCTCGAACCGATCTGGCAATGGATTTCCAATGTCGTGATGCAGACGTTCGTTGCGACCTACAACGAACAGGTCGATCGCGCGATGGCGGCCAACGATACCGCCAAGGCCGCGCAGCTTGCGCGCGAATTTCAGGACGCAGCGGCGCCGCGCCTGCAGATCGCGCTTGACGGCGTCAAGAATGACGACCGCGCGCTGCGGCGATTTACGCTTGAGGTCGGCACTCCGCTTGCCTGCGAAGACGTTCAGATCATTCTCGGCGTACTGCGGGCGCGTGACCGCCTCGCGGCGCTCGGGGCGCAGATGCAGCGTCACATCAAATCGCTCGCGGGAGAAACGCTCGACAGCGTGAAAGCGCTGCTCGATTCCCCCGCCGGCCGCAGCCCGGATGTCTTCCCCTTCGCGCTGATCATGGTGATGAACCGGCTGGTCTCGCCTTGGCAGCTGATCCGCCTCGCGACCAATGCCGCCGGTAGCGATATTGCCGTGCGCATCGCCGACACGCCTTACGCCTCCTGCGTCACCATCGTGCTTGCGGAGATCGAGCGCATGGTCGGCGAACTCGCCGCCGATCTCAAAAGCGGCCGCGGCGTCGCGGTCTCAGCCATGCTGAAGGACGTACATGATGCGGTCCGTGGCGTGCGCACCGAGATCAATTTGTCCGGCGATACCGCCTGGTCCCGTCAACTCGCCGCCATCCTCACGCAAATCTCTCAAGCCTTGACCGCGGTCATCGAGCTCATCCCCGGTCGCGTCCGCCGTCTGTTGCGTCAGAACAAGGAGTCTGCGCCGAGCGCGCGGCTCAATTCCGACGACGTCGCCGAAACCGAAGCCCTGGTCGGATTTGTCACGACGTGCCGCAATTACGCGAGCGAGCTTGCGGTCAACGAGATTACGGTGCGTACCTGTTCCGACCTGCAGCAATATCTCGACACCACCACGCATACGATGCTCGATGCACTCCGCGTCGCCAACAAGGCCGAGCGGCCCCATTTGCAGTCGCAGGTCGATGCCGCGGTGCGCTTTTGCGCCAAGCTGTTCGGTCAGGAATATGCCGCCCTGCTGGCCAAGGCAGCCGAGGTGGCCGCTCACGAGCCCGACCGCAAGGTCGCAAAGGTCTGAAGCGATTTTTGTCCGCCGGAATTTTCAGGCTGCGACTTTGATCGTGCCGTCGCGGTTGTCGACCATTACTGGCGAATTGAGATACTCGATCTGCGGCGCCGAGCCATATTTGTCTTTGACGAATGCCTTCCACTCCGGCGTATAGACGCGATCGGCGTCCGCCCGCGAATTCCAGACATAGACGCCGCCGGCGCGGCGGCCGTCCTCGCTCAGGATGTAGTTCTTGCGCAGCAGGCCGGCCATGCCTTGATACTTCGGCGCCGTCGCTTGAAAGGTCTTGGTGATCTCAGCCAGCGTCGTGGGTTTTGGCAGCTGGAATGTTACAATGGCGACGATCATATATTCCTCCTGGCGCTCATGCGATCGCGAATAGAGCTATTTTGCGACCGGCGCCGCATGATGTAAACCCTTCGCCATGACGCTGTGGTTCGTTCTGGGTTTGATGACTTTGGCGGCCGTGTTCGCCGTGTTGTGGCCGCTCTCGCGGCAACACCAGGTGCGCAGCGATGACGATCTCGCGGTCTATCGCGCCCAACTCGGTGAAATCGAGGCCGATCGCGCAGCCGGACGCATCGGTGAAAGTGAAGCGGCGGCCGCCCGCCTCGAAGTATCGCGTCGGCTGATTGCCGCGGCCGACCGCGTCACAACCGTCGTTGCACCGGCGGACTCGCCCTGGCGCCGCCGCGCGATTGCGCTCGTCGCGCTCGTGGCGCTGCCGATCGGCGCCACGGCGGTCTATCTGAAGCTCGGTTCACCCACGGAACCCGGCCAGCCGTTCGGCTCGCGCACCGACAGCCGCCTGGAACAGCAATCGATCGACAATCTCGTGGCCCGCGTCGAGGCGCACCTTGCCGATCATCCCGACGACGCCGAGGGCTGGCAGGTGCTTGCGCCGGTCTACATGCAGCTTGGCCGCTTCGATGATGCGGTGAAGGCGCGCGAGAACGCCATGCGCATCCTCGGCGCTAACGCGGAACGCGAGTCAAATCTCGGCGAAGCGATCACCGCTGCCGCCGGCGGTACGGTGACGCCCGACGCCAAAGCCGCGTTCCAGCGCGCGTTGAAGGGGAATCCGAACGACTTCAAATCGCGGTTTTTCCTCGGGCTTGCCGCCGAGCAGGAGGGCAAGCCAGCAGAAGCATCGGTGATTTGGCGCGAATTGCTGGCCGCGTCGCCGCCTGATGCCCCCTGGCTCGGCGTGGTGCGGCAAGCGCTCGCGCGCGTCGATGGTTCACCGCCGCCCGGTCCGAGCGACAAGCAGATTGCAGATGCCAACGAACTCAGTTCGGACCAGCGCACCACGATGATACAGGGCATGGTCGCACGTCTCGCCGAACGGCTGAAGAATGACGGCTCGGATCTCGACGGTTGGCTACGGCTGTTGCGTTCCTATATGGTGCTCGGCGATCGCGAGAAGGCGATTGCGGCTGCTGCCGATGCGCGCCGCGCGCTCGCCTCCGATCCGGACAAGCTGCAGCGCTTGAATGACGCGATCAAAGGCCTCGGCCTCGAAGGATAGAACGGCAATGACCCGCAAGCAGCGGCGCCTGGTGATGATCGGAAGCGGTCTTGGCGTGATTGCGCTCGCGGCCGCGCTGGTCTTGAGCGCTCTCAGAGATTCGATCGTGTTCTTCAACTCGCCGACCGACGTGGTGGAAAAACATGTCGCGCCCGGCTCCCGCATTCGCATCGGCGGCCTGGTCAAGCAGGGCAGCGTCGTGCGCGGCGAAAATCTCGCGGTCCGCTTTGAAGTCACCGACGGCAATCGCGAGATCGCCGTTACGTACCAAGGAATCCTGCCGGATTTGTTCCGCGAAGGGCAGGGCATAGTGGCCGAAGGCGTGCTCAACCAGTCCGGAACATTCAGGGCCGATTCGGTCCTCGCCAAGCACGACGAAAAATACATGCCGAAAGACGTGGCCGACGCTCTTAAGAAACAAGGCCACTGGAAGGACGATTATGTGAAGACAAGATAGTGCTTTCGTTTTGTCGGCGGTCAGCACCGCAACATGCCTTCTGCCCGTTTGGCCGCATCTTCGAAAAATTAAATTATCTTCGCAATTTCAATATCTTGCGAATTTTCGCACAACCTTACCGAAGTTTAATCCGGCAGCCATTCACCGGTAAGGCCGGCCTCCTCATCTTCGTGTCCAGAAAAGATGCCGTGGCGCCGGGAGTCTCCCGACGAGGCCAGCATTATCCGGAGACATCTTATGACCGACAGCCGAAATTCGCTGCTGCGCAGGCTCTCGCCGCGCCGGCTTGCGTTGCTTGCGACCACCGTCCTTGGCATGACCACCGGCGCGCTGATCATTGCGCCGGCCGTTGCGCCCAATAGCTACGCCGTCTACGCGCAGACCCAAGGGCGTCCGGTCGGCTTTGCCGACATCGTTGAAAAAGTGAAGCCTGCGGTCATTTCCGTGCGCGTGAAGATGGATGTCACGCCGCAGCCGAGCGCGGACGATTCGCCGTTTCCCCCCGGCTCGGAGATGGACCAGTTTTTCCGCCGCTTCGGCGGGCGGCCTGATGGCATGCCGGCTCAGCCGCGCGGGCACGGTTACGTGACGGGGCAAGGTTCGGGCTTCTTCATCACATCCGATGGCTATGCCGTGACCAACAACCACGTCGTCGACAAGGCGACCAGCGTCCAGGTCACGACCGACGATGGCAAGACTCACATCGCAAAGGTCATCGGCGTTGATCAGCGCACGGATCTCGCGCTCATCAAGGTCGAAGGCGGTAATTACCCCTTCGTGAAACTGTCCGAGCGCCCGCCGCGCGTCGGCGACTGGGTGATCGCGGTCGGCAATCCGTTCGGCCTTGGCGGCACGGTCACCGCTGGCATCGTGTCGGCACGCGGCCGCGACATCGGTTCTGGTCCGTATGACGATTACATTCAGATCGACGCGCCCGTGAACAAAGGCAACTCCGGCGGTCCGACTTTCGACGTGGACGGCAACGTAATCGGTGTCAACACGGCGATCTTCTCGCCTTCCGGCGGGTCGGTCGGCATTGCCTTCGCCATCCCCTCCGACACCGTCAAGACGGTTGTGGCCCAGCTCAAGGAGAAGGGCTCGGTGCTGCGCGGCTGGATCGGCGTGCAGGTGCAGACCATCACGCCTGAGGTTGCGCAGAACTTCGGCCTCAAGCGCACCGATGGCGCGCTGGTGACTGAGCCGCAACAGAACGGCCCGGCCGACAAGGCCGGTATCGAGACCGGCGACGTCATCGTTTCGGTCAACGGCAGCCCGGTGAAGGACTCTCGCGATCTCGCCAAGCGCATTGGTAGCATGCCACCCGGTACAACGGTCAGGCTCGTGATTGATCGCAAAGGGTCGGAAAAGACCATCACGCTGACGCTCGGCGAACTGCCCAACGTCCGCGAATCGCGCGTTGAGCCTACCGGCCGCGACCAGCAGCGCTTTCGCAATCGCGATCAGGACGTTCAGCGTCCCGACGATGGCAGCCGCAATTTTCGCAACGGACGGCGTGGCGACGACCAGTTTCGGTCCGGCCGCGACAATCAGGATGATGCCGATGTCGCTCCCCGCAGTGACCGGAGGCAGTTCCGCGACCGCGACCAGTTTGCCGAGCGCGACGACCGACAGCGGGGCAATATGCCGCGGCTCGGCCTCTCGCTTTCGCCCGGCGGTAGCGAAGGCGTAGTCATCGCGGCGGTCGAGCCGGACAGCCTGGCCGCGCAAACCGGTTTTAAGGCCGGCGACGTGATCATCGAGATCGGCGGCGCGCCGGTTTCGTCGCCGCAGGATGTGCGCCGTGCGCTCCGCGCCGCGCGCAACGATGGCAAGAACACCGTGGAAGTGCGGGTCAAGTCACAGGACGGGACACGAACGATCACCGTCCCGCTGATCCGCGTCTGAGGAGATTGCAAATGGTTTGGTGCGTCCCGTCGGCATTCGTCGCCCCCGCTGGCGGAGCGGACCGAGGGGGGGCGGGCATTACGTCCGCCCCCCTGCCTATTTGAATCTCGCTGCCCGGCATAGAGTCCCCGCCGGGTCCGAGGTAGGCCAAGGGGCGGTGGAGGCATCCACCGCCCCTTGCCACGTAGCTTGAAAAGCAGCGCATGATGGCGCGGATTCGGCTACAATTGATTGCAGTTGATGAGATTGCGATGCGCCTCCTGATCGTTGAAGACGACCGCGACGCAGCGGATTATATCGTGCGTGCCTTTGCCGAGGTCGGTCATGTCGCCGACCGCGCCACCGATGGCGAGGAAGGCTTGGCGCTTGCGCTCGACGGCCAATATGACGTGCTGATCGTGGATCGCATGCTGCCCAAGCGCGACGGCCTGTCCCTGATTGGCGAGCTGCGCGCCAAGGGAGTCGACACGCCCGTGCTGATCCTTTCCGCGCTCGGCCAGGTCGATGACCGCGTTCTCGGATTGCGCGCCGGCGGCGACGACTACCTGCCGAAGCCTTATTCGTTTCAGGAATTGCAGGCGCGGGTGGAAGTCCTGGCGCGCCGCCGCGGCGGCCGCGGCGAGGAAATGGTATACAAGGTCGGCGACCTTGAACTCGACCGCCTCTCCCACCAAGTCACGCGTGGCGACGCCGAGATCGTCCTGCAGCCGCGGGAATTCCGGCTGCTGGAATATCTCATGAAACACGCCGGGCAGGTCGTGACGCGAACCATGCTGCTTGAAAACGTTTGGGACTACCATTTCGACCCGCAAACCAATGTCATCGACGTGCATATTTCCCGTCTGCGCTCAAAGATCGACAAGGGCTTTGAGCAGCCGCTGCTGCATACGATCCGCGGCGCAGGATACGTGATCCGTGACGGCGCTCGGTAAGTTGTTCCGCACCACGGCGTTCAAGCTGACGCTGGTCTATCTCACGGTCTTTGCGTTGTTCGGGGCCTCGCTGATCGGCTACTTCGCGTGGAATACGCGCCGCCTTGCCACCGAGGAAGCCACCCGCATCATCAATGCCGAAGTTACATTTCTGACCAATGTCTATAATCAGTTCGGCTTGAGACGGCTCGCGACCATCGTCGAGAACCGATCACGCCGTCCTGGCTCGAACCTCTACCTCGTCACCATTCCGACCGGTCCTGCTTTGGTTGGGAATGTCAGCACTTTGGGGGAGGGCGTTCTCCAGTCTTTCGGCCTGCATGAAACCATCTATCGGCGGCTTGAGGATCCCGATGGCAGCGAGCATCACGCCATCGTTCAGGTCGCCGAGCTTCCCGGCGGCTTCCGTCTTCTCGTCGGCCGCGATCTGGAGGAGCGAGAGCGGCTCTATCACATCATCATCGCCACCGGACGCTGGTCGGTCGCGCTCGTGATCGTGCTCGGTTTGGCCGGCGGCTTTTTCGTCGCCCGCCGCGTGCTCAGGCGCGTGGACGCCATGACCGAGACCACACGCACCATCATGGTGGGCAATCTGTCCGGCCGTCTGCCGGTCAACTATTCCGATGACGAGCTTGATCGCCTTGCGGTCAATTTGAACATCATGCTCGAACGCATCGAGATGTTGCTGAAAGGCTTCAAGGAAGTCTCCGACAATATCGCCCACGATCTGAAAACCCCGCTGACACGGCTGCGCAACCGCTGCGAGGAGGCGTTGCGCACCGGCAAGGGCGAACAGGAATATCGTGCTGCGCTCCATGCCACGATCGAGGAATCCGACGGGCTGATCCGAACCTTCAACGCGCTGCTGATGATCGCGCGCGCGGAATCGGGCGAAGCCAGCACGCCGATGACCGAATTCGACGCCGCCGACATCGCGCGCGGCGTCGGCGAGCTCTACGACCCGCTCGCCGACGACAAGGGCCTCGCGCTCAAAGTGGAGGCGGCCGATCCGGCGCCGCTCAAGGGCAATCGCGAGCTGGTCAGCCAGGCGCTCGCCAATCTTGTCGACAACGCCATCAAGTACAGCGGTCCCGCGAACGGCGCGCACAATGGGTCCGAAGTCTTGATCAAGGCGCAGAATGAGGGCGACCGCATTATTCTCACCGTGGCCGACAACGGCCCCGGCATCCCCGCGGCCGACCGCGGCCGCGTGGTGGAGCGATTCGTCCGGCTCGAACAAAGCCGGACCGAGCCCGGCTCCGGTCTGGGTTTGAGTCTTGCGTCCGCGGTGGCGCGGCTGCACGGCGGCGAACTCAAATTCGAGGACAATCACCCCGGTTTGAAAGCCGTCCTGGCGCTGCCGCGTGAGGGGCCGCATCTGCCGCTGGTCGCGCAGCCGGTCGCCGCACAGTAACCCGCCTCCCAATCCGCCCGCGGCTGGGCTAAGTCTGCCGTCATGAGGAAGCCGGCGAAGCGGGCCGCGAAAAAGCCCGTGGCAAACAAGCCCTTGGCGGCGAAGCCCGCAGCGAAAAAGCCCGCCGGGTCAAACCGGCAACCGCGTGGGCTCGCCGACGCTATTGCCGCTGCGCCGCGACTGAGTTCGGCGAAAGAAGCCCGCGCGCGTGTTGCCGACTGGCTTTCCGCCATCGCTCGCACGCCGGCAGGGAAGTCCCTCAAGCAACTCGCCGACGCGCTGCCCAGGCTTGTCACGCTGCTCGCGAGCCTTGCGGAATCCTCGCCGTTTCTTTGGGACCTGTGCACGGCCAATCCGGCACGCCTGCTGGTCATACTCGAAACCGATCCGGCTCGGCATCTGCCGGCGTTGCTCGCCAAGACCGCGCGCGCGGTCGCGGCTGCCTCGAGCGAAGCCGCGGCCATGCGTCTGCTGCGCCGCATGAAAGCCGAAGCCGCATTGCTGATCGCGCTCACCGATATCGGCGGGATTTGGCCGGTGATGCGCACCACCCAAGCGGTGACGGACGTGGCGGATTGCGCGGTCGCTTCCGCGATCAAATTCCTGGTTGCCGATGCGGTTCGCCGCGGCAAACTCAAGGCGGATCCCGTGCGGCCCGAGGCTTGCGGCATGATTGTACTCGCCATGGGCAAGATGGGCGCGCACGAGCTCAACTATTCGAGCGACATCGACATCATCGTGCTGTTCGATCCCTCCGCGTCCGCGCTGACGGATAAAGACGCCGCCGCCGCATTCTACATTCGGCTGACGCGCGGTCTGGTTAAGCTGCTGCAGGAGCGCACCCCGGACGGCTACGTGTTCCGCATCGATTTGCGCTTGCGGCCGGACCCGGCCTCGACCCAGCTCGCCGTTTCGCTTCCCGCCGCGCTCGATTATTACAGCACCGTCGGCCAGAACTGGGAGCGCGCCGCCATGATCAAGGCGCGCGCCTGTGCCGGCGACATTGCCGCCGGTGAAGCATTCCTCAACGCGCTGTCGCCGTTCGTCTGGCGCAAGTATCTCGATTTTGCCGCGGTCGCCGACATTGAGGCGATGAAGCGTCAGATCCATGCCTATCGCGGCCACGATGAGATCGCGGTCGAGGGCCACAACATCAAGCTCGGCCGCGGCGGCATCCGCGAAATCGAGTTTTTCGTGCAGACGCAGCAACTCATCGCCGGCGGTCGCCATCCCGAATTGCGCAAGCGCGAGACGCTTGCCATGCTCGAAGCGCTCGCGGCGAGCGGCTGGATCGATGGCGCGGCGCGCGACGATCTCGGCGCGGCCTATCGTTTTCTGCGCACCATCGAGCATCGTCTGCAGATGGTCGCCGACGAGCAGACCCATTCGTTGCCCTCCGAAAGCGCCTCCCTCGACCGCTTCGCCCGCTTTGCCGGTTTCCGTGGCCGCGACGATTTCGCGCAATCGTTGCTTGGCCATTTGCGCAAGGTCCAACACCATTACGCGCGCCTATTCGAGGACGCGCCAAAACGCTCAGGTGAACGGCCCAAGCTGTCATTCCCTGAAGCTGCCGACGATCGCGAGACGCTCGACTGGCTTGCCGAGCATGGCTTCAAAAAGCCGCTCGAAACCTCCGCCACCGTTCGCGGCTGGCTTGCCGGCGGTTACGGCGCGCTCAAAGGCGCCTTCGCGCGCGCGGAATTCGCCGAATTCCTGCCCATGCTGATCGACCAGCTCGCGCGTCTTGAGCACCCCGACGCCGCGCTTGCCGCTTTCGACCGCTTTCTCGCCGGACTGTCCGGCGGCGGACGGCTGTTCTCGCTACTCAAGCAAAATCCCGATCTGGTGGCGCTCGTGATCCGCACGCTCGGCATCGCGCCGCGCCTTGCCGATATCCTCTCGCGCTATCCGCAGGCGATCGACGCGCTGCTCGACCCCGCGTTCTTCGGCGCCTTGCCCGATGAGGACAAACTTTCGGTGGAGCTGGCGCGCTCGCTCAGCGAATCCCGTTCCTACGAGGATTTTCTCGACCGGGTGCGTATGTTCAGCCAGGAGCAGATGTTTCTGGTCGGCGCGCGCATCCTGTCCGGCACCGTTTCGGCGGAGCAGGCCGGCGAGGCCTTCGCGCGTCTTGCCGGCGCGGTGATCCGCGCGCTCGACCGCAAGGTCGAGGACGCCTTTGCCGCCCAGTACGGCAAATTGCGCGGGCAGGAGATTGCTCTGCTTGCGCTTGGAAAACTCGGCGGTCGCGAGATGACGGCGGCCTCCGACCTCGATCTCATCATCGTCTATGACTTCGACGGCAAGCATCCCGAATCCGGCGGCCCCCGGCCGCTCTACGGCAGCCAATATTTCGCCCGCTTCACCCAGCGCCTGGTCAGCGCGCTCACCTCGCAGACCAATTACGGCGCGCTCTATCAGGTCGACATGCGCCTGCGACCGTCGGGCCGTTCCGGACCGGTCGCCACCAGCATCGAGGCCTTCAAGTCCTACCAGGAGAGCGAAGCCTGGACCTGGGAACACCTCGCGCTGACTCGCGCGCGCGTCGTCGCGGCCACGCCGGGATTTGCCGCGCGCGTCGAGCAGGTGATCCGCAATGTGCTTTGCCGCGAGCGCGATGCGTCGACCATTGCCGCCGACGTGATCGAAATGCGGCGCGCGATCGCCAGGGAAAAAGGCGAGGACGCGCGATGGGATCTCAAATACGCTGCCGGCGGGCTGATCGATCTCGAATTCATCGCGCAATATCTCCAGCTCGCTCACGCCGCGAAACATCCCGACATTCTCGATACGTCGACCGCGCGCGTCCTCGACAGGGCTTTCCAGCTGGGCGTGCTCAAGGCCGACCATGCCGACGTGCTGCGCCCGGCCGCCCGGCTCTATCACGCCCTTACGCAAATTCTGCGATTGTGCCTGTCCGGCCCGTTCGATCCGAAAACCGCCGGCACCGGCCTGTTGCGGCTGTTGGCACAGGCAGCCGATCTGCCCGATTTCGCCACACTCGACGCGCATCTTGCC
Source organism: Xanthobacteraceae bacterium (assembly GCA_035501735.1). Lineage (GTDB taxonomy): Bacteria > Pseudomonadota > Alphaproteobacteria > Rhizobiales > Xanthobacteraceae > PNAI01. Next base: position 17,952 of record DATJVR010000002.1, read on the forward strand.
GAGACACAAAGCCGTGTACGTAAAATCTTCACACAGACGCTTGGCGGCGTGGCATAAAGGAGACGTGGGGCGGGGGCGACAGATGTTCATGCGTGTGGTTCGGATTTTCGCGATTGCCGTGGTCGCGCTGCAACTCGGCGCCTGCATTTTAAGTAATTATGATATTGCCAACGATCTCAAACCGGAATTTCCGATCAAGCCAGGCACGTATGTCAACGGGAAGGGGACGACGTACATCGTGCGTCGAAGCGGCGATCACTATCGGATCACCAGCCCGAAAGAGAAGGAAACGAACTACGGGCGGCTGTTCAAGATTCCGGAGTACCCGGATTACGTCTTTCAATTCTACGACGACAAGAAGAAACCATACTATTATCTGTTCTTGAAGCAGACAGACAAAGGCTTTGGCATCTATGATGTCGACAAGCTGGCAACGGCGCTCCCCCAGCATCTGGCGAAGCTGGTCGCTCCCATCACCGACGATGACCGTAAGTACAATACGATCACGATTGCCAATCCGAAGCGCGATACGCTCTATCTCATTCGTGAGCTCAGCCGCGCTAATCTGCCGATGATCGTGCCCGAAAACAACAATTACGAGCGCCGTCCCTAGCGGGCAGGGACATTCATGCGGCGGCGTCGATTTTAGCCGCGATCTGCGGACTTTTTCCCGTATGCCAGGCCTCGCGCGGCAGGCAGACCACCACGGTGGTGCCAAGTCCCGGCGTCGAGCGGATGCGCATCATGCCGGCGTGTAGCTCGGTCAGCGATTTGGCGATCGCCAGGCCGAGGCCGGAACCGTGATGGCTCTTGGTGAGCTGGCTTTCCACCTGCTCGAACGGCCGTCCGAGCTTTGCCAGCGCCTCGCGCGCAATCCCGATTCCGGTGTCGCGGATCACGATCACCACGGAGCCGCGCACCGCGCGCCCGCGCACGACGATGCGGCCATGATCGGGCGTGAATTTCACCGCATTCGATAGCAGGTTGAGCACGATCTGTTTGATCGCGCGCCGGTCTGCCTGGAAGTGGATGCCGGGCATCGTCTTGGACGTAATCTCGATCTTTTTCTCCTGCGCCCGTGCCGATACCACGCGCATGGAATCGGCCAGGATGCGGTCGAGCGAAACATCCTCGATATCGAGCTTGAGTCGGCCGGCTTCGATTTTCGACATGTCGAGAATGTCATTGATGACGTCGAGCAGATATTGCCCGCTCTCGCGGATATCGCGGCAATATTCGAGGTACTTGTCGGCGCCGAGCGGCCCGAACATCCCCGATTCCATGATCTCCGAAAAACCGATCACGGCATTGAGCGGCGTGCGCAGCTCGTGGCTCATGTTGGCGAGGAATTTCGACTTGGTCTGATTGGCTTCCTCGGCGCGGTTCTTTTCGTCGGCATATTTCTGCGCCAACTCCGCAAGCTGCACCGCCTGCAGTTCAAGCGTCTGTTGCGAATTGCGCTGCTCATTGATGGTCGCGATCAGCCGCTTCTCGCTGTCCATCAGCTTCTTTTCATGCATTTTCAGCGTGGTGATGTCGGTGCCGACCGACACATAGCCGCCGTCCTTGGTGCGCCGCTCGCTGATATGCAGCCAATGCCCGTCGTCGAGCTGCGCCTCGAACGTGCGCGCGCCCGGCACCGGCTGATCCTCGCTCATCAATTTCGTGCGAACCACGTGTTTGCGCCCGGCCGCGACCACATCCTCGTAGGATGTGCCGGGCGTCACCGCCTCGTCGGGCAGATTGTGCAGCGCCTGGAAATTGGAGTTGCACAGCACCAGGCGGTTTTCCGCGTCCCACAGCACGAACGCCTCCGGGATCGTCTCGATCGCGTCTCGCAGCCGCAGGTCCGCCGCCGCGGTCTTCTCCACCAGGTTCTTCTGCTCGGTGATGTCGACCGCGATCCCGATCAGGTGCGGCGCCGGCTCGCCGCGCTGGCGCACGAGCTCGCAGCGCGCCCGCAGCCAGACCCACTTGCCGTTGGCGTGCAGCATGCGGAAGGCGTGATCGACGGTGCTGACCTTGGCGTCCGCCAGCTGCACCGCGACCTGGTAGAGCTCGATGTCGTCGGGATGCACGAGCTTGCTGACTTCGCCGAAGGTGAGCAGGTCGTTCTTCGGCGCAAGCCCAAGGATGGCGAACATCGAGTTCGACCAGAAGATGCGGCCGCGCCCGAGGTCCCAGTCCCACAATCCGCACCGGCCGCGGTTGAGCGCGGTATCGATGCGGCTGCGCACAGTGTCGTAGATCAGATCGGCTTCGCGCGCCCGCGTCGCCTGCCAGTGGAATGCGAAGCCGAGGATCAGCAGTACGAATCCGGTGGTTGCCGTCAACGTCACCGTGAGCATCGTGTCGGAGCGCCACACTGCAAGCGCGTCGGCGCGCGGCTGCAGCAGCGCCACCTGGCCCGGCCAGTTTTTGAGCGTGCGAACGCTCACGAGCGCCGGCGTGCCGTCGGGCAGCACGATTTCAAGCACGCCGGCGCTCGCCCCCAGGATGGTCAAGGGCTGCGCATCGCCCAGCACATCGAGCAGTCGGCGTCCGATCTGGCTGCTGGCGGACGGCGAGGCCGCGACGATGATGCCTTCCAGATTGCTCAACAGCGCACGGCGGCCGAAGGCGACGACGCGTTCCGTGGTTGCGCGCTCGATCAGGTTAGGTGCCGTCGAGCTCGTCCTCTTCTCGCCTGCCAGCCGTTCCAGCCGTTCGGACAGGAAGTCGGTGACCGTGTCCATTTCGTTGATCGCATCGGCAATCGCCTGCCGGCGATGATCGAGCACCTGCACGATGGCGCCGACGCCGATGGTCAAGAGGAACGCGATGATGAGCGCCGGAACCGCGCGCCGCAGTGCCGGCTCGGCGTTCAGCAGGCGGCGGTACGCCGGCTTCGCGATCGACTGCGCGAGGCCTTTGATCGAATCCGAGCGCACGGACGCACTCGCCAATTCGGCGCGCGCCATTTCAGCCCCCGTTTGAGAATGATCCCCAGAAACCCCTTCGGAAGAGGCTTGCGCCGCCCCCGAATCACCTTCGATTGGAATCGATGCGCGCTGATTTGTCGAGAGTCCGGAGTCAATATTTTTTACGATCGATTAACAATTTTGTTCGCGATCGCAGTCTGTGCGGGTAATGTAAAAAGAAATTCAAAATCAATAGTTTATGAGTTTTGTCCGCAAACTCGGAAGGCGATGCGCGCCAGCGTGGGTCCGTGCCGGCGTCTCAGTCCGCTGCCAGCGCGCGCGCAACGATGTCACTGACGTCGCGTGACAGCGTCGGCTGTGCCGCAGCGTTTTGCAAAACCGCTTGCGCGCGCGCGCGGCGCACCGGCTCGAGCGTGCGCCAGCTGCGGAATGTCGTGGCGAGCCGTGCCGCGACCTGCGGATTGCTCGCATCAAGCGCGAGAATTTGCGCCATGACGAAGTCGTAGCCCGCGCCGTCGACCCGGTTGAATTCCTTCTGGTTCATTTGCGCGAACACGCCGATCAGTGCGCGCACGCGGTTCGGGTTGCTCATTGAAAATGCCGGATGTTTTGTCAGCGCGCGCACGCGATCGAGCGTCGTTTCATCCGGCGTCATGGCCTGCAGCGTGAACCATTTGTCGACGATCAGCGGGTCTTTCTGATAACGCTGGTAGAAATCATCGAACGCCGCCGTGCGCTCCGGCACCGCGTGTTGCGAGAGTGTCGTCAAGGCGGCCACGCGGTCGGTCATGTTGTCCGCCGTCTGGTATTGCTGGGCAACAAGCGCGATCGCATGCGACTCGCCCGTCGCGGCGAGCAGGCCGAGGCAGGTGTTCTTGAGCGATCTTTTGCCGGCACTTTGCGCGTCAGGACTATACGGCCCCGGCACCGTCATCGCCTGGTAAGTCTTCGTCAGTTCGGTGTTCAAGTGCAGTCCGATCAGGGTCCGCAGCGCCAGGCGCGCGCGGTAGATCGCATCCGGATCCACGTCCTCCCCGATCTCGCGCGCGATGTCGGCCTCGCTCGGCGGCTGCAGCGCTTGCGCGATGAATGCTGGCTCAAGCGCTCCGTCGGCGAGGATGGCCGCCAGCGCCGCCAGCAATCCTTCATCGGCCTCCGGCGGCTGGTCGAACCGCAGCCGTTCGACATTGCCCACCAGCAGCCGGCTGGCCAGCGTGTAGACCGACTGCCAGCGATTGAACGGATCGCTGTCGTGCGCCGCCAGAAACCGCAGGTCGTCGCCGGTCAGATCGTCGGATATTTTGATCGGCGCCGAAAAACCGCGGTTGAGCGACAGCACCGGCCGCTCGGCAATTTCGGTGATGGCGAACGTCTCCGCGGTTTTTTCCAGAACCAGTACGCCGTTCTCGGCCGTGCGCCCGTCGTCGAGCTTGATCGGCAGGTCACGGCCATCCGGACCCACCAGGCCGAGGACGAGGGGAATGACCATCGGCTCCTTCAACGGCTGGCCCGGCGTCGACGGCACGCGTTGATTGATATCGAGCCGCAAAACCTTCTCGCCCGCGTCGTGGCTGCCGGTCACGGTCAACTCCGGTGTCCCGGCCTGCGAATACCAGAGCATGAACTGCGTCATGTCGCGGCCGCTCACGTCGGCGAAACATTGCACGAACTGCTCGACCGTCGCCGCCTGGCCGTCGTGTCGCTTGAAATAAAGATCCATGCCTTGGCGGAAGCGCTGCGGCCCGAGCAGCGTCTTGATCAGGCGCACGACTTCCGCGCCCTTCTCGTAGACCGTCGCGGTGTAGAAGTTGTTGATCTCGTGGTAGACCGCCGGCCGTACCGGATGTGCAAGCGGGCCGGCGTCCTCCACGAATTGAAACGCGCGCAGGCCGCGCACGTCGGAAATGCGTTCCACCGGCCGCGACCGCGTGTCGGCGGTGAATTCCTGGTCGCGGAACACGGTGAGGCCTTCCTTCAGACAGAGCTGGAACCAGTCGCGGCAGGTGATGCGGTCGCCGGTCCAGTTGTGGAAATACTCGTGCGCGATGATCGACTCGATCCCGGCGAAGTCGGCATCCGTCGCGGTTTCCGGCGATGCCAGCACGGCCTTGTCGTTGAAGATGTTGAGTCCCTTGTTCTCCATCGCCCCCATGTTGAAATGCGAGACCGCGACGATCATGAAAATATCGAGGTCGTATTCGCGGCCGAATGCCTGTTCGTCCCAGCGCATGGCGCGTTTGAGCGAGTCCATCGCCCAGGCGCAGCGGTCCTCCTTGCCCGGCTCGACGTAAATGCGCAGCGTCACCTTGCGGCCCGACATGGTGACGAACACGTCCTCGACACTGCTCAGCACGCCGCCAACCATGGCGAACAGATACGACGGTTTGGGAAACGGATCTTTCCAGACCGCGAAATGCCGATTGCCGCCGGCCTCGCCCGACGTCACCAGATTCCCATTCGAGAGCAAGACCGGCGCTTCTTTCTTGTCCGCTTCGATGCGCGTGGTGTAGACCGCCATGACGTCCGGCCGGTCGGGGAAATAGGTGATGCGGCGAAAGCCTTGCGCCTCGCACTGCGTGCAATAGGTGTCGCCCGACCGATAGAGCCCGCTTAGCTGCGTGTTGGCCGTGGGGTCGACCAGCGTCTCGATCTCGAGCGTGAACGCCCGTTGCGGCGGCTGCGCGATCGTCAATTTGTCCGGTGTCGCCACATAGCGCTCGGCTGTGAGCGCTTCACCGTCGAGCTTGAGGCCCTTCAAATTCAGCCCGTCGCCGTCGAACACCAGCGGGGCGGGGGCCGCCGCCGCGGGATTGGGCTTGAGCTTCAGCGTCGCGCGCACCCACGTCTGTCTCGGATCGAGCGAGACATCGAGATCGACCGTCTCGACCAGCCAATCGGGCGGCCGATAGTCGGCAAGTCGGATGGGGCGGGCTTCCTCGGTGCGCATTGGCGAATGGTCTAGAGGCTCGGCCCGGCAATTGGAAGCGCGGATTGACGGCATTCAAGCGCCAGCCGTGCCATGGTGTGGCAAACGTGAACACTTCCGCGTTACATCTTTTTCGTTGTGCGATATGTCGGCATGATGGGTGGCAGGTTTCGCTTCAGCCAAGGCGACTGATGGACACGCATTTTTTCCCACTGATGACGGCCATCGCGGTGGTGCTGATCGCGGTGCAGTGGTACTGCGCCTGGCATGGCTCGCAGCAGGGACTGAACCTCGCCACCTCGATCTTCGTCGCGTTTATCTGGACGGTTCCGATCCAGTATTACTTTTGGGGCTGTGCTGCGTGTGAAGATCGGGCATTCGCGATCATTCTGTTGTTTCCTGCCGCCTTCATTCTGACCGTCGTGCCGATTGTTTCCCGCGCTTTCGCGCGCTGGTACTGGCTCGGCGAACCGCGCCCATCCATTCCGGCCGCGCCGGCGAAGGTTGAAGCCCCGCCGCCTGTGCCTGCGGCACAGGTCGAGCAGAAGCCACCTCCGGTCCCCGCGGAAACATCGGAGCCGAAACCGCAGCCCACCGCGGTCGCATCATTCAACCTCAAACCGGACTGGATTCTCGCGACATCATCCGATCGCAAGCCGCCTCCGACTCCTGCGCCCGCCTCCGATCCAAAGCCGTCGGCGGATCGCTTCGACATCATCATTGCCGGCGCCGGCCACAACAGCCTGGTGGCCGCGGCCTATCTGTCGAAAGCCGGCTACCGCTGCCTGGTGCTGGAAGGCCGCAACATTCTCGGCGGCAATGTCGTTACCGAGGAGCTGACGTTGCCCGGCTTTCGTCACGATTCCTGCGGCACCGCGCATGTCATCTTGCAGGACAACCCGCTGATACGAAACGACGAGCTGGGTCTTGCCGATTACGGGCTCGAATACATTCAACCCGAGATCGTCTGCCACATGCCGTTTCTCGACGGCGCGTGTCTCACCCAGTACCACGACATCGAGCGCACCATCGGGCAGTTCGCGAAATTCTCCAGGAAAGACGCCGACGCGTACCGCCGCATGATCGCGGAATATGAATCGGTCAAGCCGCTGTTCGACGCGGTGAGCTACACGCCCGTCGGGTTCGGCAAATCGATCAACGATCGTCTCGCCGACCATCCCGATGGCCGCAAATGGCTGCGCCGCCAGGCGCAGTCGGCCTGGGAGATCATCCGCGACAATTTCGAGGACGACCATTGCCGCTCGTTCATGCTCTGGATGGCGTTCCAGACCGTGACGCCGCCGGAATGGCCGATGACCGGTCGGCTGGCCTATTCGCTGGTCTGGGGCCGACAGCGCTGGAGCTGGTGCATTCCGAAGGGCGGCTCCGGCGTGCTCACCGAAATCCTGATGCGTTTCATCCAGGATCACGGCGGCGTCGCGCTCACCAACAAGATGGTGCAGCGGCTGATCGTCGAGAACGGCCGCTGCAACGGCGTCGAATGCGCCGACGGCAGTTCGTATTACGCCGAGCGGGCCGTACTTTCGACCATTCATATCAAGCATCTGATCGACATGGCGCCGCGCAATGCATGGCCCGACGATTTCATTGCCGGCGTCGAAACCTGGCAGGGCGGTCCGACCCTGTTCGTCTCGCATTACGCCACCACCGAGCCGATGACATTTGGCGGCGACGACGGACCGATCACGCCGATCGCCTGCGCCATGCTGTCCGAACCGACACGCGCGCTGCGCATGGGCTATGACTTCGCGCGTGGCGTGCCGAACGTCGAAGAGCCGGTGCTGCTCGCGGTTTCCCCCACGATCGGCGATCCGAGCCAGGCACCGCCCGGCAGGCACACCATCAAGATCATCGGCATGCAGCCCTACGATTTGAAGGAGGGCCCGCAACACTGGGACAACATCAAGGATCAGGTGGCGGACGCAAACTTGAACTGGCTGCGCAAATTCTCGCCGAACCTCACCGCCGATAAAATTCTTGCGCGCACGGTGGAGAGCCCGCTCGATCTCGAACGCCGCAACCCGCACAATTGGCACGGCTCCTGCCACGGCGGCGCGCAGAACGCCGCGCAAACCGGCGCGCTGCGTCCGGCCGCCGGTTGGGCGCAACATCGCATGCCGATCACCAACCTCTATCAGACCGGCTCTACCACGCACCCCGGCGGTTCGATTTCCGGCGGGCCTGGCCGAAATGCCGCTATCGTCATGCTTACCGACTTTGGTAGAAGTCTCGAACAGGTGGTGGCGAAGAGAGCGCCGCGCAGGTCGCACGTCACCACGCCAGCCGACTGACTCGATCCTTGAAGATAACCGAATGAAAATTTTTGGAAAACTGACGCTCAGCGTCGCTGCCGCATTGACCGCGGCAGCATGGTCCGCGTCGCCCACGCGTGCGCAGAACTATCCGAGCCAGCGCATCACGATTGTGGTGCCGTTCGGGGCCGGCTCCGTGACCGACATTCTGGCGCGCATCGTCGCGGACGAGGCGCTGAAGACGCCGCAAATGAAAGAGAAGCTCGCCAAGCAGTTCGTGATTCCGGTGTCCGATACTCCGGCCGCATTCGACAAGATCATCGCGGATGAGACCGCAAAGCTCACCGAGATCTTCAAGGACGCCGGGATCTAACGCGAGCCGCTTCGCTGCATCGTGTAAGCAGCACAGCAGTGGCGACGGAAAGCGCCGGGCAACAACGCCTGGACAGGTTGCCCCGACCGAAGGCACGCTATGCCGATGATGCACGCCATGGTGCTGGAGGCAGCACGCACGCCACTCGCGTTGCGCGAAATGCCCTTACCGCAGCCGGGCGCCGGCGAAATCCTGGTCAAGATCGAGGCCTGCGGGGTCTGCCGCACCGACCTGCATGTGGTGGATGGCGAATTGCCTCATCCGAAACTTCCGCTCGTGCCCGGCCACGAGATCGTCGGCCGCGTCGCTGCGATTGGCGCAGGCGTCGCGACTCTGACACCAGGCGCGCGCGTCGGCGTACCGTGGCTCGGCTGGACCTGCGGCGTCTGTCCCTATTGCCGCGGTGAGCGCGAAAATCTCTGCGACACGCCGCTGTTCACCGGCTACACGCGCGACGGCGGCTATGCGAGCCATGCCGTCGCCGACGCGCGTTACGCGTTCGCTCTTCCCGATGACGCCGACGCGGCCGCGTTGGCTCCGCTTCTGTGCGCCGGCTTGATCGGCTGGCGCTCGTATCGTTTGGCGGGTGAGGGCAAAGCGCTCGGGCTCTACGGCTTCGGCGCTGCCGCGCACATTCTCTGCCAGGTCGCGGCCTGGCAGGGCCGTCGGGTCTATGCCTTCACCCGCGCGGGCGACAGGGCGGCGCAGGATTTCGCCCGCTCGCTCGGTGCCAGATGGGCGGGCGGTTCCGACGATACGCCGCCCGAGCCGCTCGATGCCGCGATCATCTTTGCGCCGGTCGGCGCGCTCGTCCCAGCGGCCCTGCGCGCGGTGAAGAAGGGCGGCCGCGTGGTATGCGGCGGCATCCACATGTCGGACATCCCGAGTTTTCCGTATGCGCTGCTTTGGGAGGAACGGCACCTGCTTTCGGTCGCCAATCTGACGCGCCAGGATGCCCATGAATTCTTGGCAATCGCGCCGCAGGCTGGCATCCGCACCGAAATCACCCGCTATCCGCTGGCGCGTGCCAACGATGCGCTCGCTGATTTACGCGACGGCCGTCTGCAGGGCGCGGCGGTGCTGATGCCTTGATCGAGTTCAGCTTCGACCCCGGAAACGGAAGTGGGCAAGGCGACGCTAAGTGCTAGCGGAAGCGGCCAAGGGCCTAACCATGGACGCCGGGGCAACGCTCCACTTCTATCGTCACGTGTGAAAGTCCCGGCAGGCCGGAAAGCCGCCTCTTGTAGTGACTTGGAGCATGAGGATCGTCGGACACCAGCGAAATGATTGTAGCGAGATGGCCTGGGCCCAAGCGCCAGAGATGAAGGTCGGATACCCGATCGCCATGTTGCTCAAGCCGTGCAACGATCTTTCGCGACAAACTCGGATCGGGACATGCGTCTAGAAGGATCGCGCCCGCAGAGCGGACGAGCGTCCACGACCAACTCAGG
>DATJVR010000003.1:0-29910 GCA_035501735.1 Xanthobacteraceae bacterium
ACGATTCCCTTCACATTGAGACGATGAAACACGAAGGGGACCGCTTCGGTGGCAGTCGTACACCACAGGCTTATGCATCCGAATTGGGCATGAGTAATCAGCAAATCGCGCTCAAACGCATCGAACGGCACATCGAGATGCGCATCGGCTGCCACGATTTTGGCTTGTGGTTCGCTCGACTTCAGATGGAGCAGCGGAAAGGCGACAAATTGACCGTCGCTGTAGCGTTTGAAACCCTGTGCTTCGACCAACGGTCTCACCAATGGACCGGGTAGATTGATGTAGGTTACGTCCTTGCGACGGCACGCGTGCGAGTGAAGCAAGCCGGCGAATGTTTTGAATGCCGGCTCAACGTAAATCCCCGCGATATTGCACCGCGTGACGCGCTCGTTTCCGGCCGGAACCTTGGAAAAAATGGTAAGAACAGCGCCAACAATTTTATTGTTGCTCTCCAAGACGTACCCATATCTCGGTAAGCCTTCGGGCGTGGCATGTCGTGACAGGCGATCAAGTCCCCGCGCCCAATAATGGCGAATGCTGGCCGGAAATCCCATCGCATGGTACCCGCGCGTGAGGAGGTCCACCACGTCGCCGAAGTCGGCAGTAGTGATTTCACGGCAACGTATCTTAGAGGGCTGCGGCGCCAACATTCGTCATTTCCGAACACACTATTCTGCCAAAATACCTGACATCATTTATGACCGGTAGGTGCCGGCCACAATTAACAATAACATTATGAACGACCTTGGGTATGCCGTCAGTAAAACCAGTATCGTGGCCTCTTAATGCCGGCTGATGTGGTCCTGTTTTACCAGAACTCGAAGCAGGCCAAACACTCGGACGTAACCGGTGGACCTCGACTACGCGATGAAGATCCGATCGGAGGATGATGAGAGCCAGCAGCCATCGCTAAGCAGGTTGCCAGGTCGCAGGGGCCTGCTGCCTTGGAGGGTTCACACCGCGAACCTCCTCAAATATGTTATCAACCCTGTGGTGACAGATACGGAGGGGCGTCTAGTGGGCGAGCAGATCAAATACATTTTGGAAGAAACGCAGATCCCGAAGAGCTGGTACAACCTTAACGCCGATCTTCCGAAACCGTTGCCGCCGGTTTTGCATCCGGGCACCAAGCAGCCGGTCGGGCCCGCCGACCTTGAGCCGTTGTTTCCGATGGAGCTCATCCTCCAGGAGGTCTCGGCCGAGCGTTATATCGATATTCCGGAGCCGGTGCGCGACGTCTATCGCATGTGGCGGCCCTCGCCGCTGATGCGGGCACGTCGGCTCGAAGAGAAGCTCGGCACGCCGGCCAAGATTTATTACAAGTATGAAGGCGTCTCGCCGGCCGGCTCGCACAAGCCGAACACCGCCGTTCCGCAGGCCTGGTACAACAAGCAGGCCGGCATCAAGAAGCTTTCGACCGAAACCGGCGCCGGCCAATGGGGCTCGTCGCTGGCGTTTGCGGGCGCGCTGTTCGGAATCGATGTGACCGTATTCCAGGTGCGGGTTTCGTACGACCAGAAACCCTACCGGCGGGCGCTGATGGAAACCTACGGTGCGCGCTGCATCGCGTCACCCTCAAAGGAGACCGAATCCGGCCGCGCGATCCTGGCGAAGACGCCGAACAATCCGGGCTCTCTCGGTATCGCCATTTCGGAGGCCGTGGAAATGGCCGCCAAGGATCCGGCCGTCAAGTACTCGCTCGGATCGGTGCTCAATCATGTGCTGCTGCATCAGACGGTGATCGGGCAGGAAGCCATCAAGCAGTTCGAGATGACCGGCGACGATCCGGACATCGTGATCGCATGCACGGGCGGCGGTTCGAATTTCTCCGGGCTTGCGTTCCCGTTCCTCGGGCTGCAACTGCGGGGCGGCCGCAAGCGCCGCATCATCGCGGTCGAGCCGGCGGCATGTCCGTCGCTGACCAAGGGCAAGTACGCCTACGATTTCGGCGACACCGCGCATCTGACTCCGCTGGTGAAAATGCACACGCTGGGCTCGACCTTTATTCCTCCCGGTTTCCACGCGGGCGGCCTGCGCTATCACGGCATGGCGCCGATGGTGTCGCATATCAAGGAGCTCGGGCTGATCGAGGCGCGCGCCTACCACCAGAAAACATGCTTCGAGGCGGGCGTCCAGTTCGCGCGCTGCGAGGGCATCGTGCCGGCGCCGGAAGCCACGCACGCAGTGCGTTGCGCGATCGACGAGGCGCTGCGTTGCAAGCAGGAAGGCAAGAAGGAGACGATCGTCTTCAACATGTCCGGCCACGGCCATTTCGACATGCAGGCCTACATCAACTACTTCGAGGGCAAGCTGGTCGATCAGGACTATGACCCGAAGGAGCTCGCGATGGCGCTGGCGGGTCTGCCGAGCATCGCGGCGTAAATCACGGAATTCCGCTCATTGCCGCGTAAGCGGGAATCCAGATCTGAAATTCTGGGTCCCCGCTTTCGCGGGGACGAGCGGCAAAATGTATGGAGTTGGGGGAGCACCATGATCGAACCCTATAACGCCGTCGGCCTTATCCCCACGTTCTGGGGCATCCGGCGCCGCGCCGACATCAAGCACAACATCGAGCACATCCAGCATCTCACCAAGGCGGCGTTCTGGCTGTCGAATCTCGACATCCCGGTGAAGCTTTTGGCGATCCCGGAAGGCGCGCTGATGGGCTTCAACGACGAGGTGCTCGACGTCGACCACGCGGATTACGCCAACACCTGCTGCATCGACATTCCGGGACCGGAGACGGATGCGATCGGCAAGCTGGCGCGGCAGTGGGACGTCTTCATCATGGCGCAGGCCAAGGCGCGCCATAAGGACTGGAAGGACCGCTTCTTCAACGTCGGTCTGATCTTCGATCCCAACGGCAAGATCATCCTCAAGCACTACAAGCTTTCCGCCTTGCTGCCGGTCGAGCGTTCGGTGTCGCCGCACGACATCTACGACTGGTGGGTCGAGAAATATGGACGGAACCTGCAGGCGTTCTGGCCGGTGGTCGATACCAAAATCGGCCGGCTCGGCATCATGATGGCGATGGAGGGCAATTATCCGGAGAACGGGCGCGGGCTCGCGATGAACGGCGCCGAGGTCGTCTACCGCGCGTCGATGCCGGCGCCGTTCACCGAAAATGACATTTTCGAAATATCCAATCGCGCACGCGCGCTCGAAAACAACATGTATATCGTGGCGCCGAACATCGGCAGCTATCACCTCACCCCCGACAGCCATGTCGGCATCGACGCGGGCGGCGGGCAATCGATGATCGTCGATTACAAGGGCCAGCTCGTCGGCAAGCAGCGCGACACCAACGGTTCGACATTCGTCGCCGGCGTGATCAACATCGAGGCGCTCCGCCATCATCGGCAATCGGCGCAGGTGACCAACTGGATGAAGGACGTGCGCGCGGAGCTCGCGCAGATCATCTACGAACAGCCGATCTATCCGAAGAACCGCTACCTGAAGACAATCCCGCCCAAGCACGCCAAGTACAAACGCGATGTGATCGATGCGCAAGTCGCGCTGATGCAGAAGCGCGGCATCTGGAAAAAGCCGAGCGGACGGCCGACGAAGTAGCCGCTATCACAATGAAGGCAGCGTTGCTCCGGCTATCGGGGGGTCGTCGACGCCACCATCGTGCCGACGGTCAAGAAAAAGAAGTCGAAAATTATTTTTCCGATGAAGCCAATAATGCCGGCGCCGCCGATCCATAATAGACCCGTCAACACCGCACCGGAAAACGCCGTATAGATGCCGAACAATATCGCGCCCACAAGCACGACGGCGGCGGCAAAGCGCAAAATCAAAGCTGCAAACAATATTTTACCTGCGACTCGCGACATTCTCAGCCCTGGCTTTCATATTCCCAACACTGTGAAAAATTGCATGGCCTGAGAGCAGCCTTCAACAGTTGTCGAAAATTACGTTTGAGAATTAAGCTTAATGGCCGGGGCGGAATGCTAAGCTTGCGGTTGGACGGAGACGTAAAGGGACAAGAGCCTCCGGGAGGAATTTACATGAACCTGTTGCAAAAACTGTCGACCTTGCTGGTGCCGTTAAGCTTGGCGGGCCTTGCGTCGCCGGCGTCGCTTGCGCAGGACTACCCGACGAAGCCTGTGCATGTGATCGTCGGATTTGGCGCCGGATCGACCGCCGACATCAGCGCGCGGGTGATCGGGCAGCGCATGAGTCAGATTCTCGGCCAGCAGATCGTGGTCGAGATCAAGGCGGGCGCCGGGTCGAGTCTCGCCGCTGAATTCGTGGCGCGGCAGCCGAACGACGGCTACACGCTGCTGATGGCGACGATCGCCAATCCCATCCTCGCCGTTGTCAGCACAAATCTTTCCTATAACTTTCCGAAGGATTTTGCGCCGATCGTGCGGCTTACCACCACGCCGAACATCCTCGTGGTGCATCCGTCGATCGGCGTCAAAAGCGTGAAGGAATTGATCGCGCTCGCCAAGGCCAAGCCCGACCAGCTTTCGTTCGGATCGTCCGGCTCGCTGTCGGGCACGCATCTTTCCGGCGAACTGCTCAAGGTGATGGCCGGGATCAAGATGGTGCACGTGCCGTACGCCGGAAGTCCGCAGGCGGTGACCGACCTGCTCGCGGGCCGCATCCAGGTGCTGTTCTCGCCCGCTTCGACGGTGCTGCAGCATGTGAAGGAGGGCAAGCTCGTGGCGCTCGCTTCGACCGAAGCCAAGCGCACCGCGATTGCGCCCGACCTGCCGACCATGGTCGAGGCCGGATTGCCCGGCTTCGAGACCGGTTTGTGGTTCGGGCTGATGGCACCCGCCGGCACGCCGAAACCGATCATCGACAAGCTCAACCGCGCCGGCAACGAGGCGCTCAAGGCCGAAGACGTCGGCAAGGCGCTTGGCCCGCTCGGCATCGATCTCGTCGGCGGCAGCGTGGACGAGTTTGCCGCTTACCTCGGCAGCGAAATGAAACGCTGGGCAACGGTTGCGGCGGCGGCGAATTTGAAGAAGTGAATGTCTCCACGCGCGCAGCGCCGCAAGACCTCCACTGCAACCCTCCTCCTTTTAGGGGGAATTCTCAATCAAGGTGCTGGCGGAAAAAATCGACGGTCAGCTTGAGCGCGCGATCGGCCTCCGGCTTGGAATAGGTCTTGCCGCCCTTGCGCGCAAAAGCATGATCGGCGCCGGGATATTTGTGGATCGTCACCAACGGATTGGGCGAAAGGCGCCGCTCGAGCAGATCGTTGACCTCGGCCTGCACCCAGCGGTCTTTCATGGCCATGTGCAGGACGAACGGCCGGTGCAGGTTCTTCGCCTCGCGAATGTTGTGCTCGATATAGGTGCCGTAATAGGCGACCGCGCAGTCGATGTCGGTGCGGCAGCACATCAGGTAACAGAGCTTGCCGCCGAGGCAATAGCCGACCGCGCCGACCTTGCCGTTGCAGGCCGGATGTTTGGCGAGGAAATGCCAGGTGTCCTCCATGTCGCGCACGGCGAGGTCGTAATCGAAATCGTAGTAGAGATCGAAGGCCTTCTTGACGTGCTCGGGATTGCCGTCGGAGAGCTCGACGCCCGGCTCCTGCCGCCAAAACAAGTCCGGAACCAGGCATACGAAACCCGCCTCGGCGAATTCGTGCGCATGATGGCGCATGGTGTCGTTGACGCCCCAGATTTCCATGATCGCGATAATCGCGCCCGCAGGCTTCTTATCCGGAATCGCCAAGTAGGCGCCCATGTCGCCGTCACGGAGTTTGACGCGGACTTTTTCGGTTTGCATGGTCACAGCTTCAACAATATCCGCGCATTACCGGAGAAAATTTGCTCGCGCTCGGCATTCGATATTTCCAGCGCGTTCACCGCCGCGATGGTCTTCGCAATGAGTCCCCTGCCCTGTTCGGAACAGAATGGCGCGTCGGTGGCAAACAGGCAGCGGTCGGTTTTGAAAAAGGCGTGTCCGCATCGGGTTGCCGCGACTTCGCCGTTGAGCGCGGTGTCGGCGTAGAGCATCTCATAATATTTGCGCGGATGCATCTTGAGCTTGCAATCCTCGGCGGCCGGATTTCGTTCAGGCGTGCCGAAAAAGATCTGGCGAAAGCCGAGATCGATCTTGCCGGCGAAATACGGGATCATGCCGCCCATGTGATGGGAGATGATTTTCAATTTCGGCAGTTCGTCAAATATTCCGGAATAGATCAGCCGCGTCATGCAGGCGGTGGTCTCGTAAGGCCAGCCGAAGCTGAACCAGATTTCGTTTTCCGAGCTCTTCTCTGAAGCATAGTCGGGGAACTGCGGCCCGCGCATGGGGTGCACCCAGACCGGCAGATCGTGTTCGGTCATGCGGCGGAAAATCGGGCGGAATTTCGCTGCGGACAGCGGCTCGCCGGCGACGTTGGTGAAAACCTGTATGCCGCGCGCCCCCATGCCGATGGCGCGATCGATTTCGGCAAGCGAGGCCTCGACGTTGTTCATGGGCAGCGAGGCGATGAAGGCCGGAAATCGACCGGGATGTCTGCTGCAGATTTCCGCAAGACCGTCGTTGGCGTGCCGCGCGATGTCGGGCGTGCGGTCCGGCGGTCCGATCAGCTCGATCGGCGGATTGGCGAGCGACAGAATCTGCCGAATGGCGCCGAACTCGTCGAGCAATTTCAGCCGCGCCTCCACGTCCCACAGCGTCCTCAGCCGCGGAAAGGCGGTCAGCACGGCATGGCCGGGAATGAGCTCGGCCAGCCAATCCAGATAAGGCTTGGGCATGAAATGGGTGAAGACGTCGATCATCCGCTGTCGGTCTCAGTCGAGCTTCGCGCCTGAGCGCTTCACCACGTCGGCCCATTTGGCCGAATCTTTCTTGATCAACGCCGCGAATTCTTCGGGTGTTCCACCGGCCGGTTCGTCGCCAATGATGGCAAAGCGGTCCTGAAAGGTCTTCGACTTTATGGCCTTGTTGATCAGCGCGTTGAGCTTGTCCACGATCGGCCGCGGCACATGGGCCGGCGCGATGATCCCGCTCCATGTCGCGGCCTCGTAGCCCGGGACGCCCGCCTCCGCGATCGTAGGCAGTTCCGGAAACCCGGGCGAGCGGCGCGCACCGCTCACCGCCAGCGCGCGTATCCTGTCCGAACGGGCAAACGGCGCGATCGAATTGAGGCTCTCGAACATCAGCTGCACGCGGCCGGAGATCAGATCGTTGATCGCCGCCGCGCCGCCGCGATAGGGCACGTGAACGATGTCGGTGCCGGTCATGTATTTGAACAGTTCGCCGCCGACGTGGCCGGGCGAGCCGTTGCTGGATGAGGCATTGGACAGCTTGCCGGGATTCTGCTTGGCGTAGTCGATCAGCTCCTTGACCGATTTGACCGGCAGCGATGGCGTAACCGCGAGCAGCAGGTGACCGCGCGTGAGCAATACGATCGGCTGGAAATCACGCTCGATGTCGTAGGGCAGCTTCGCCACCATGTGCCGCGTGATGGCGAGCGCGCCGATCGGGCCCATGCAGATGGTGTAGCCGTCGGGCTCCGACTTCGCGGTCAGGTCGAGACCGATGGTCAGCGCGCCGCCGGGACGGTTGTCGACGATAATCTGCTGGCCGATGTCCTTGCCGAGCTCGGCGGCAACGACGCGCGCAAGCGTATCGGTCGCGCTGCCGGGCGCCTGCGGAACGATCAGCCTGATCGGTTTATCGGGATAATCGGCGGCCACGCGGGTTGCAAAGGCGCAGGCAAGCAGCAACGCGATCAATCGAATGCTACGCATGGTTCCGTCGGTCTCCGCGCTGGTCGTTACGCCGTCATTCTCGTCATTTGCAACCTCAAGTGATGATCGCGGCCGGAGGCGCTGAGTGGATCGTATGACTTTTGTCGCCCGCGAGGCAACCGCCGATGCGGCGCCTTGCGCGGGAGCGCATCGCGACTTCCGCTTGACGGGCGTGCACAACTTGGCTTCGAATGCCGGCCGTTGAACCCAGCCACGAAAATCCGATCGATGTCGAGTGCAACGCACCACCACGATCCCGACGCCGGGCTTCGCCCTGCATTCGCGGCGCCGAAGGGAGCTTGCGACGCGCATTTCCATGTGTTCGGTCCCGCGGACAAGTATCCGCATGTCACCGACGATCTGCGCTACCAGCCGCCCTATGAGCCGTTCGAGAAATACCTCAAGCTCGCCCGACGCATCGGCTTTGAGCGGTTCGTTTTTGTGCAGCCGAGCGCGTATGGCCTTGATAATTCGTGCCTGCTCGACGCCATGGCCGCGATGGAGCCAAAGCAGCGGCGCGGCATCGTGCATCTCGACGAAAAGAACACGAAGGACACCGAGCTCGCCCGCTGGAATGCGCTCGGCGTGCGCGGGGTCCGCATCAATATTTCGCCGATCCGCAAACCGGAGGCCGGCTTGTCCGACGCGTTGCGCCCGAAGATCGTGCGCACGGCCGAAATCTGCCGCGGCCTCGGATGGCATGTGGATTTTCTGCTGCCCGGCTGGCTGATCGGCGAGTTGATGGGAACATTGCGGAATCTGCCGGTCGAGTTCACCGTCGCGCATATGGGACTCTACCCGGCGAAGGATGGCGCAAAGCAGCGGGGATTTCAGGAGTTCCTGACATTGGTCAACGACGGGTCGAAGCGCTGCAGGGTGAAGCTGACGGGGATCTATCGGTTCTCGGTCGACTCGACATTTGCGGATGTGAAGCCGTTTGCCGAGGCGTTGATCGCCACGGCGCCGGATCGGCTCATCTGGGGTAGCGATTTTCCCCATCTGTCGTTTCACGATAAGGTCGGGACGATCCAGCTCTACAACTTGCTCGGCCAGTGGGCGCCGGATGCTGGTATGCGCAAGCAGATCCTGGTCGACAACCCGGCACGGCTTTTCGATTTTCAATGAGGTGACGGAACGTGTCGCAGCGCCATCGTCTGGTGAACCCGGTCAAGGAGAAAATGCGCGCCGGCGAAGCGGCGCTCGGCATCACGGTTCGCACCAGCCGGACGCCCGATATCGCACGCATCGCCAAATCGACCGGCCACGATTTCATCTTTATCGATGGGCAGCATTCGATCTTCGATCTGGAATCAACCATCGCCATCGCGCACGCGGCGCTCGGCATCGGCATGACATGCCTGGTGCGCGTGCGCAACGTGGACGATCCCGATGCGTCGCTGTTGCTCGACAATGGCGCGGCCGGAATCATTTATCCCGATGTCAGCACCGCCGCGCAGGCGCAAAAAGCCGTGGACGCCTGCAAATTCCCGCCCATCGGCAAACGGTCGGTGGTGGGCGGCTATCCGCATTTCGATTTCGCATCGATTCCGTTGTCGGAAAGCGTGCCACAACTCAACGACCATTGTCTTTTGGTCTGCATGATCGAGACGGTCGAGGGGTTGAACAACGCGGAGAAGATCGCCGCGGTCAAAGGCGTCGATGTGGTCCACCTTGGCAGCAATGATCTGCTCGCGAACATGGGCAAGGCGGGGAAATTCGACGATCCCGACATCGTTGCGGCACAGGAGCGCGTGATCAAGGCAGCGCGGGACAACGGCATCGTTGCCGGCTGCGGCGGGAACCGCGATGTCGAGCGGCAGGTGAAGGCGATCAAGCGCGGCGCGCTGTTCGTAACGACGCAGACGGACGTGGGATTTCTTGCGGCTGCCGCCAACCAATGGACGCAAGGCGTGCGCACGGCGCTGGGAAAGACATAAGCGCCCATTCGTCCTGAATTGAAGGAACCCTGCGGATGAGCTTCGGGACAGTCCTGCTCTATGCGCTTGAGTTCTATGCGATCGCCGGAGTTTGCACGGCCGTCACATTCGTGAGTTTCGGCGTGACGCAGGTTTTGCCTACGCCCATGGTTTTCACCGTTGGGGCGCGCGTTCTGCTTTTGCCGGGGGCTTTCGCGCTTTGGCCGTACGTCCTCTATCGCTGGCGGGCAGCGGGGCGACCGCGATGACGCGTGCCCAACGATCCCTGCACCGCGTGCTGTGGCCGGCGCTCGCGCTCGCGGTCGGGCTCGGATTTGCGATGGCGCTCTATTTGCGACCGCCGCCGGAAAACCCCGCGCCACCGGTCGCCGAGGAGCCGCGGCAATGAGCATCGGCTTCCGCGCCGTACAGTGGAATCGCGCCAAGATCATCTATGACGTCATCCTGCTGGCGGGCGTGTGGCTTTTCCTGGCGGTCTTTTACGGTATGGGCAAATGGCTCGACCCACCGAAGGATCGCCTGGCGGAGATCGACTTCAACATCCGCGCGTTCGGAAGCTGCGCGTTCGTGATGCTGACAATCATTCTCTGCATCGGCCCGTTGGCACGGCTCAACCCGCGATTTCTGCCGCTGCTCTACAACCGGCGACATTTCGGCGTGTTGACGTTCTTCGTCGCGTTGGCTCACGCGTGGTTCATGGTGCAGTGGTTCATGGCGGCCGGCGACGTGGGCTACATCGTCAAAGAGCTGACCGATTGGCCGAACTACGGCAAATTCATCGGATTTCCGTTCAAGACGCTCGGCTTGGCGGCGCTGCTGGTGCTGTTCGTGATGGCGGCCACGAGCCACGATTTCTGGCTGGCGTTCTTGAGTCCGCGCGTCTGGAAGGCGCTGCACATGGCGCTGTACGTCGCCTATGGGCTTGTGGTGATGCACGTCGCGCTCGGGATGATGCAGGAGGAGCGGACGGTACTGGTTCCGTTGATGCTCATCAGCGGTCTCGGCCTTGTCACCATTTTGCATCTCATTGCCGGCGCGCGCGAGCGAGCGACCGACAGGGGTTCGGTTTTGTCGCGCGACGGCTGGATCGCGGTCGGTCCGCCGCTATCGATCCCCGACAAAGGCGCGCGCATTGTCGCAGCTCCAAGGGGCGAGCGCATTGCGGTCTTTCGCGACGGTTCCCAGATCGGCGCGCTCACAAATCTCTGCGCGCATCAGAACGGCCCGCTCGGCGAAGGCCGGATCATCGACGGTTGCGTCACCTGCCCCTGGCACGGCTATCAATATCGGCTCGCGGATGGCTGCGCGCCGCCGCCGTTCAGCGAGAAGCTCGTCACCTACCCGGTGCGGCTCAACCCGGATGGCATCGTGGAGGTGGACCCGCGCCCATTGCCGCCCGGCACGGCGGCGGCGATCACGTGTGCGCTTGGATAGCAGTCTCAAGTCATGCGGAATACTTTTGCCGCGGTGCCGCCGTTGATGGCGGCAACCTGATCGGCGCTCAGCTCGGCGGCAGCCACAATTTTCATCGGCTCGTCGTCGCCGATCGGGAACGGCACATCCGATCCCATCATCAAGCGATCGGCACCGATCATCTCGATGACGAATTTCAGCACGCGCGGGTCGTGCAGAATCGTGTCGGTGTAGAGCAGCGCCAGCGCCTCGACCGGATCCGCGGTGCCGGGCGTGATCTTGTGGTTCTTCTTCAGACGGCCGATCACGAACGGCAGCGCGGCGGCACCCATCGGCACCACGATTTTCGCGTTCCTGTAGCGCGTGACATGGCCGCTGTGCAGCAGCCGCGCGACCGCGACGATGGCGTCGCTGATGCGGCCGACGCCGTTGGCCAGGCCGTAATCGTTCACGCGCGCATCGCCGGCATCGAAGCTCGGATGGATCAATACCGCGGCGCCGGTTTCGTCCGCGGCCTTCCAGAACGGGTCGAGGTCGGGCGAGTCGAGCACGCTGCCGATGCCGCGCGGCAGCGTCGCGATCATCACGCCCGAAAAGCCGGCCGCGATCGCGGCCTTCAGCACATTTGCCGCGCGCGCCCCGTCCTGCAACGGCACGGTTGCGAGCGGCGTGAACCGGGGCTGTGCTTTTGCGGCAGCAATTTGCGCGTCATTGATCAGCCGGCTCCAGGCTTCACCCTCGGCCGGCGGCATCTCATAGCCGTAGGTGTCGATCCAGCCGCCGGCGACCTGGCGTTCGATGCCCTGCTTGTCCATCCATGCGAGCCGGGCCGGCACGTCGCTCAATCCTTTGGCCACCGGCCGCGTCGGCTTGCCGCCCATGAACGAGAACGAAAGATTGCCGCCCTCCTCGATCAAGCGGACGGACGGAAAGCGCGCGCGCTCCTTGCGCATGGTGTCGAGCAGCGCCTGCGGCACGAGATGAGCATGGCAGTCTACGATCATTTCGATTTCCTCGCCTCGCGCGCCGCCGCAATCATATCGCCGAGCGCGGCGATCTTGATCGGCAGCTGATTGACGAAAATTCCAAGCGGACTGAGCGCATCATTCACGGCGCTTGCGATCGCAGCCGGCGCGCCGAGATAGCCGGACTCGCCGGAGCCCTTCTGGCCGAACACCGTGTGCGGCGACGGCGTCGCATGGTGGATGATCTCGACCGGCGGCACTTCGTGGGCGGAGGGCAAGAGATAATCCATGAACGTCTGCGCGATCAGTTGGCCTTCGTCGTTATAGGCGAATTCCTCATAGAGCGCGGCGCCGATGCCGTGCGCGATGCCGCCCATGGTCATGCCGCGGACGATCTTCGGATTGATCACGGTGCCGCAGTCATGGCCCACGAGATATTTCCTGATCGCGAGCTTGCCGAGATCGGGATCGATGGCGGCCAACAGCACATGAAACTCGAAGGAGAAGCAGGGGTACATCTGTACACGGCCGTCCGCCGTCGGCAATTGGCCGCCGGTCGGGACCTGCAGGATGTGGCTTTCCGACAGGCCGGGCTCAAAACCCTTGGGCAGCAGATGATAATTGCGATGGGCGATGTTCACCAGCTGCTGCCAGCTGCGGCGGTTCTGCGGCGATTCTTTTTCGAAGACTTCACCGTCCGCGTAGACCGCGCGCTCGAGCGGAATGTTGAGATCGTGCGCCCCGATGGCGAGGAGCTTGTTTTTCAGCTTTTGCGCCGCATGGAATGCCGCCCCGCCGAGCATGATCGCCATGCGGCTGCCAACCGGGCTGTTGCTCGGCATGGCGTTGAGCGAGTCGGGGCGCACCACGCGGATGCGATCAGGATCGATTTCGAGCACTTCGCCGACCGCGGTGCCGACCAGCGTTTCATGGCCCTGCCCCGACGAGGTGGTGTTGACGCTCGCGGTTATGGCGCCGGTCGCTTCGATGCTGACGCGGCAGGATTCCATCCACGTGGTCGTGGTGATCTTCGGATTGAGCAGCGGCTCAAACGACGAATTGCCGCCATTGGGCTCCAGACACGCGGCCAGGCCGATGCCGGCCAGGAATCCCTGCTTGCGCAAGCTGTTGCGCTCCTCGATCAGTCCGTCGTAAGGCGCGCGCGCCAGCACCTTCTCGATCACCGTGTGGTAATCCCCGCTGTCGTAGGTCGTGCCGCTCGGGATCGTATAGGGGAATTCGTCATGGCGGATCAGATTGCGGCGCCGCACTTCGAGGCGGTCGAGGATCAAATGATAGGCGACCGCATCGATCGTGCGCTCGATGGCGTAATTGGTCGGCGACTGGCCGAAGGCGCGCACGGCCTCCTGGACGGTCTTGTTGGTGGTGACGGCGATGGCCTGATATTGCACGCTACGGATGCGATACGGCCCGACGATGGCGCCGATCGGCTTGCCGAGCTGAAAGGGCGAGCGCCCGGCATAGGCGCCGACGTTGTCGAGCGCACGCATTTTCATCGAGCGGATGACGCCGTCGTCATCGAAGGCGACCTCCACGTCGAACAGACGCTCAGGCCCGTGGGCGTCGCCGCCGCGCATATTCTCCAGCCGGTCCTCCACGAGCCGCACCGGAAAGCCGAGGCGCCGCGCGAGATAGCCGACCAGCGCGGCGTGCTTGATGCCGCGCTTGACGCCGTAGCTGCCGCCGACATCGACGTCGTAATGCACGCGCACCGACGTCATGGGGAGCTTGAGCACCGCCGAGAGTTGGTCGGGATATTTCGGCATCTGCACCGATGCATAGATGTCGAGGATTTCGCGCCACGGATCCCAATTGGCCACGACGCTGAAGGTCTCCACCGGTACCGTGGAGCTGCGGCCCCATTTCACGCGCACGGCGAGGCGGTTCGGGCTTTCGGCGAAATCCTTCTCGACATCGCCCCAGGTAAAACTGCGATCGAGCAGAACATTGCTGCCATGATCGGCGTGCACCGGCGGACTGCCGGCTTGATAGGCTGCCTCGCCATCCAACACGTATGGCAGCGGCTCATATTCAACGCGCACCATTTCGGCGGCGTCTTCCGCCTGCGCGCGCGTGTCGGCGACGACGGCGGCGACCCATTCGCCGGAGTAGCGCGCGACATCGACCGCGAGCGGCCGGCGCTGAACGCGGGGCGTATCGAGGCCGGCGGGCAGCGGTTCGGTCGCCGCCGCCACCTCATGCCCATCAACGACGCAATGCACGCCGGGCATCGAGCGCGCGTCCAGCTTGTCGATCGAGACGATGCGGGCGGCCGGATGGGGACAGGTCACGAGCGCGCCGTGGCGCATTCCCTGCAGCGCGATATCGGCGGCGAAGCGGCCCTTGCCGACGACGAAACGGCGATCCTCGCGCACCCGCCGATCGGACGAAACGTAGCGGAATTCGCGCGCGCTCATGGCTTATCCTGCGGCCGGTTGAGGCCGCGCATGCGCTCGGCGGCAAGCGCGATCGCTTCGACGATCTGCGCATAGCCGGTGCAGCGGCAGATGTTGCCGGATATCGCCTCGACGATGTCGTCTCGCGTCGGCGCGGAATTTTTGAGCAGCAGGGCGTGGGCGGCGAGGATCATCGCGGGCGTGCAATAGCCGCACTGCATGCCGTGGGTCTCGCAAAATGCATCCTGGATCGGCGCGAGTTCGCCGATGCCGCGCGCCAAGCCTTCGATGGTCGTGATCGCATAGCCGTCGGCCTGCACGGCGAACATCAGGCATGAACGCACCGGCGCGTCGTCCAGCAGTACGGTGCAGGCGCCGCAAACGCCGTGCTCGCAGCCGGCATGCACGCCGGTCATGGCGAGCTTATCGCGCAGGCAATCCAGCAGGCTGGTGCGCGGTTCGACGTCGACCGCATGGCGCTCGCCGTTGATGTCGAGGTCAACGCGCATGGGTGTCTCGCACCGAGCCGAAAGCGTCCATGATTGCGCGCACGGCAAGCGTTGCCGCCACGCGCCGGCGATATTCGGCTGAGGCGTGCGGATCGGACAGCGGTTCGATTTCGGCGACGGCTTCCTCGACCGCCTCGCGGATTTGATCTTCCGCCATGTGCCTGCCCTGCAGCGCCTTCTCGACCGAGTCGAGCCGCTTCGGCACGGAGGCGATGGCGCCGACCGCGACGGAAAGCCTGGTGCAAACATTGTTTTCGTCGAACGCGACCTGGGCGGCGGCGGACGCGAAAGCGAAATCGCTCCTGCGGGCGCTGACTTCATGGAAGCCGATGCCGATGCGCGATTCCCGCCAAACCGGAAAACGAACGCCGACCAGGCAACCGGTGCGCGGCAGCGCAGTTTCCATGGCGCCGACGAAGAACTCGGAGGCCGGCATGATGCGCGTGTCAGTCCAATCCCGATAGGTCATGGTCGCGCCGAGCGTGACCGCCACGAGCGCGAGTTCGGCGGCGGGATCGGCGTTGGCGAGCGACCCGCCGATGGTGCCGCGCGCGCGCGTCGCAGAATGGCCGATAAAGGGCATGACCTTGGCGAGCAGCGGCAGCTTGGCGCGCACGATTGCGTCATGCTCGACCAAGCATTGCCGGGTCGCCGCGCCGATCGCGATCTCGTCGCCTTCGTCGTGCACGAAGGTAAGCTCGGCGATGCGTGCAATGTCGATCAGGAGCGACGGCCGAGCGAGCCGCATCGCCATGAGCGGCACGAGCGTCTGCCCGCCAGCGATCAGCCTCGCATCTTCGTCGGCGGCCAGCAGGGCGCAAACTTCGTCGATGCTCGATGGACGAATGTATTCGAACGGGGCAGGTTTCATGCTCGCGTCAATTCAAGCAGGTCCGGAAGGCCTATTCAACGATTGATAATTTCTTGAAGACGGCGCTCTTCGTCGCGCGAGAGCGGCACCGGTTCGACCGCAGCAGCACGGCGGCGGCGCGCGGCCAGCGCAAGGCCGCTGGCGCCGGCAACCAGCAGAATGGCCGGCGTCAACCAGAGCAGCGCGGTGCGCCAGGAGAAGCGCGGCTTGAGCAGGACGAATTCGCCGTAGCGCGAGGTTACGAATTGCAGGATCTGGGCGTCGGTGTCGCCCGCCTTCAGGCGCTCGCGGACGATGATGCGCAGGTCACGCGCGAGCGGCGCCTCGGAATCGTCGATCGACTGGTTCTGGCACACCATGCAACGCAATTCGCGCGAGAGCGTCCGCGCACGCGCTTCGAGCGCCGGATCGGAGAGCATTTCGTCGGGCTGCACGGCCCATGCGGGCGATCGACCTAGGCACATGCCGAGCGCGAGGGCGATCACGAGCAAGCGCATCCATCTCATGACTCACTCCGCGGCTTGCAGGGCCCCTTTGGCGGGACTCTTCGCGGGTTTCGGCGCGCCGACCCGGCGGCGGCGATCGGACAGCGAGAGCGCGCCGCCCATGACCATGACCACCGCGCCGAGCCAGATCAGCAGGACCAGCGGCTTGTGATAGAGGCGCACAGTGACCGAGCCGTCCGGGTTCGGATCGCCGAGCGAAAGATAGAGCTGAGAGAAACCGCGATTCATCAGCGCGGCTTCGGTGGTCGCGGTCTGCCGCGACGGGAAGCTGCGCTTGGCCGGCTGCATCGTGCCGATGATCCGGCCGCCGCTGCGCACGGTGAAGTGCGCCATCAATTCGCTGTAGTTCGGGCCCTGACGCGGCACGAGATCATCGAAGGTGAAATCGTATTGGCGGATGGCAACGGTTTCGCCCGGCCGCAAGGATACGATTCGCTCGGCGCCCCAGTTGGTCTCGCACACGATGCCGAGGAGCGTGACGCCGAGACCGAAATGGGCGACGGCCGTGCCGAAGTACGAGCGCGGCAGGCCGCGCAGACGAGACCGCACGGATTTAAACGGCATGCGCAAGAATCCGCTGCGCTCGAAAATATCGGTTGCGGCGCCGGCCATCACGAAGAGCGCAAGCCCGATCGCAAAGGGAGCGAAAATCGAGCGCGCGCCCGCGAATGCAAAAGCGGCCGCAACGCCGAGGAGCGCGACGGCGGCGGCAGCAAGCAAGCGTTGCGCCGCGCCGAGCAAGTCGCCGCGTTTCCAGGCGAGCAGCGGCCCGAACGGCACGGCGAGCAGGAGCGTCAGGAAAAGCGGGCCGAAGGTCGTATTAAAGAACGGCGCGCCGACCGAAATCTTGGCACCGGTCAGTACCTCGAGCATGAGCGGGTAAAGCGTACCGACGAAAACCGTCGCGCAGGCGGTCGTGAGGAACAGGTTGTTGAACACGAGCGCACCCTCGCGCGAAATCGGCGCGAACAAGCCGCCCTGCTTCAGCTCGGGCGCGCGCCAGGCATAGAGCGCCAGACTGCCGCCGATGAACAGCACGAGAATCGCGAGAATGAAAATGCCGCGCGTGGGATCGGACGCAAAGGTGTGCACCGAGGTGAGTACGCCCGAGCGCACCAGGAATGTGCCGATCAGCGACAGCGAGAAAGTCAGGATTGCGAGCAGAATGGTCCAGACTTTCAGCGCCTCGCGTTTTTCCATCACCAGCGCCGAATGCAGCAGCGCGGTGCCGGCAAGCCACGGCAAGAGCGAGGCGTTCTCGACCGGATCCCAGAACCACCAGCCGCCCCAGCCGAGCTCGTAGTAGGCCCAGTACGAGCCCATGGCGATGCCGAGGGTGAGGAACATCCAGGCGGCGAGCGCCCATGGCCGCACCCAACGCGCCCAGGCCGCATCGATGCGGCCAGCGATCAGCGCGGCGATGGCGAACGAGAACGTGATCGAGAAGCCGACATAGCCGAGATAGAGCAGCGGCGGATGAATGGCGAGGCCGAGGTCCTGCAGGATCGGATTGAGATCGCGGCCTTCGGCTGGCGCGTCGGGTAAGCGCAGAAACGGGTTCGACGTGATGAGAATGAAAAGGTAAAACGCGGTCGCGATCCAGGACTGCACGGCGAGCGCGTTCGCCTTCAACTGCGCCGGAATGTTTTCGCCGAACAGCGCGACCAGCGCGCCGAACAGCGCGAGGATCAGCACCCAGAGCAGCATCGAGCCTTCGTGGTTGCCCCAGACGCTGGTGAAGCGGTAGATCAGCGGCATGGCGGAGTGGGAATTCTCCGCCACATTGAGCACGGAGAAATCCGACTGCACATAGCAGGTCATCAGCGCGCCGAAGGCCGTCGCAACGAAGGCGAACTGCGCCAGCGCGGTCGAGCCGGCAACGCTCATCAGATGAATATCGCCTTTGCGCGCACCGATGAGCGGCACAACCGACTGCAGCAGCGCCAGCACCAGCGCCAAGACCAGCGCGAAATGGCCGATTTCCGCGATCATTGCGACATCATTCGTCCTGCGGGACCCAGTATAGAGCACGCCGGCGATGGGGCTTGCTATAGGGTCGTTGGACCGGATTTTTAGCGTTCCCTCAAAAGCTTGTCGAATTTGTGGGGACTGAAGCGGCAGGGAACCAAATACCAGCCAATAAGTTTGAATTCATACGCGGCGATCGGCGCCGCCATCAGCGGCTGGAGGCTTCCATGCTCCGTTGGGCTATCGCGTTCCTGATCATTGCCTTGGTTGCTGCCGTGCTTGGATTCGGCGGCATCGCAGGCGTGGCGATCGATATCGCCAAACTGATCTTCTACGTGGCGATCGTGCTGTTTGCGATTGCAGCGGTCGTTGCGCTGATGCAGGGGCGCACTCCCACTGTCCCCTAGAGGCCGCATCGGCCGACGCTAGAGCAGCTATCGAACCGCCCTGCGGGGATTGAGTCCGCGATATCGAAGCGGTTTGACCGAAACCGGACATCAGCCGCTGGCAATTCCATTCAGCCGCTGTCTCGTTAAATGGGCAAACCTATTCCAATCGTGACCATAATGCTGCAATAAAGGACGAATGGATATTTGGGGCGACAGCTATTGGGTCGTTTGGTTTGCGATTGGCTTTATAGCTCTCATCGGAATCATTGTATCCAATGTTAAGCCTCGTCAAGGTGAACTGGAGAAACTCGCAGCAAATTATAGCTTTGCATTCAGCAAGACGGACCCACTCAATATCCCGCAGCGTTACGCCGGCTTCATAGTGCTCAATCAAGCTGAGCGAGGGCACGCTTACAACGTGATGCATGGGACGCATAATCATCACCCGGTCAAAGCGTTCGATTACAATTACAAGGTTGCTTATCGAGTGTATGATCTTTCTGCGGTCATTTTGGATATCGATGGAAACTTCAAATCAGTTCTCATTTATCCGAAATATCTCGATTTTGCAGACATCTTTCCGGCAAATGCATTGGAGCCGGTCCATTTCGAATCGGCAAAATTCAACAAGGCTTTCTACGTCTATGCGGAA
Organism: Xanthobacteraceae bacterium; assembly: GCA_035501735.1. Taxonomy (GTDB): domain Bacteria; phylum Pseudomonadota; class Alphaproteobacteria; order Rhizobiales; family Xanthobacteraceae; genus PNAI01. The sequence continues at coordinate 19,349 of DATJVR010000003.1, forward strand.
AATCAGCGAAGTGCTTATGACGTGGTGACTCCGCACATAATGGAGTTCCTGCTCAAGCGCGATGATTGGGCAATTCAACTCCATCAATCGGCAGTGATTGTAACGAGAGATAAGGATGTGACGTTCTCGCCGGAAGAATTCAGCGATGCAATTAAATTCGCTGAGGCATTTCTCAAACTGCTGCCGCCATACGTTTGGGAAAAGGGTTCGGGGGCAAGTTCGTGAGTAATACGCTGCTCTATATCGGCGGGGCCGGATTAATATTCGCGTTTCTGCTGATCTGGCTTGTCGCGACCTACAATCGTTTCGTCAAACTCAACAATAGGGTGGATGAATCTTGGTCTGACATCGATACGGAGCTCAGGCGCCGATATGACCTGATCCCAAATCTTGTGGATGTGGTGAAGGGTTATGCAGCCCATGAAAAATCGACATTGGAGGCCGTGATCAATACGCGAGAGCAAGCAATCGCTTCGAACGGCTCCCCTGCAACCCAGGCAAAAGACGAGAACCCGTTGATCCACGCCCTCTCAAAGCTGATCGCTTTGGCTGAGTCTTATCCGCAGCTAAAAGCCGATGGCGAATTTTTGGCACTGCAGAAGCAACTCGCCAATACCGAGGATCGACTTCAGACGGCTCGACGTGTATTCAATGGCAATACACGAGAGTTCAACATTTTGATTGCCTCCTTTCCAAGCAATATTATTGCTCACGCCCTCGGGTTTCAACGCAAGCAATTTTTCGAAATTAATCGCTTGTCAGAATGGCAGACGGTGAGCTCAACGTTCCCCATGCACTGAGCGACGTTCAAATACACAACTGCTTGTCGCGATTGGCACGGAAGGTTCAGAAAATCCGCCGACGTGACGCTCTCGGATGGAAAGCCGACATCGCGCGGTAGTTTCCTAGCGCGAAATTGTTCCGGTCGCTCAATCCACCATGGAACCTCAAATTTAACGCCGTACGGCGGTCGCGGATCCAACGTCGTTCTTGACTCTGGTTCGAGCCAGCCTCGCGTTGAAACAATTTAACGAGCATAATGGACCGACGGGGCATAACCAATCGCTCTTGAAATCAGTGCAGGTGCCGATGAAGGTTGAGTTCGACTATTTTTCAGAGATGGCGAATTCCTTCGAATGGCCGCTTGAGGGAATACGCTTCGTCAGAGACGGTGGAGACGGGAACGCAGTCGCATTTGACATGTGGGAGGGGCATTTTTATCCGATTATGAATGCGCTCTTTGACCTCTGTTTCAAGCAAAAGGCTATTCCATACTTACCCCTCCTCAAGGAATGGAATGAATGCACCGGCTATGAAGAAACAGATTCTGGCCCGGTTCGCGAACTTGCGGACACGATTGATGCGCTCCGCAAAATCGACAGCGCAGATATAAGCGAATATCGTTCAGCGCCCGGTGAGATAGCTCAGATTCTGAAAAGCCTCATCTCGTTCCTCCAGTCCGCCATGAGTCTTGGACAGGCTGTAACCATCACGAAGGATTTTTGAAGTGCCTGACTCTGCGCCCGCTTCTGCGCCTGGCAGCAACAATGGCACGGCGCGTAATTTCGCGCGGAGCGACGCGCCTCTGTCGGCTTTGAGAGGTCGGCGATGTGGTGGAGGCGCTAGAGGATTGGGAAAAACCCAGAAGGCAGAAACCATGACGGAAACAAAGAAATCGCACCTATTTAAAATGGCGTTGATCCTGCTGGGTGTCTTTGCCGTCTCCGGCCCGTCGCTCGCTCAGACAGCCGCCGAAACCGCCACCCAATGGCAGGTGCTCGGTACATGGCAGACTGATTGCAAGGCGCCCATAAACGAACTCAATATGGCCTACACCTTCATGGTGAGGGGCGGCCAACTCTTTTTGGACCGCAACTATGGACGCGGTAGCGATTCCAGCCCGATCACGAAAGCAACACTAACCGCCGATGGTGCGCTCGTCTTGGTGATCAATTACGCACAATATTCGCTACTCTACGAGAACGTGCTCGTGAAGGGAGGCGATGGCCGCTTCCAAATGGTCGAGATCAAAAATATCAAAACAAACCAATATTCGATCAAGGACGGCAAGAAGGTCATCGACGGCACCTCACCAGAGTGGTGGACCCGATGCCATTAAGGAATCTCGTCGAACTGGATGCGTCCCAATGATGCTGTCGGCACGAGTGCCCGTCACGCAACGTAGCCGAAGTAGCTTAAGACCAAGCCGATCATGAGGTTCGCCAGAGCGGCGCCCAAGAAGATTCCACGATGTTCAAGGAGCTTCTGGCTCGTCCCTACGATCCATTGCGGCGAGAAAATGGTGATCAGCGCACGAACGAGCGTAATCCAGCCGATCAGCGTGATCATGAGTCGCCAGTCCAGAACCCATAAATTATGGGTCAGCAGTAACGCCAAGCCGGCAAGCAGCCCGAGAAAACCGGCCAAATAGAGCAAAGTTGGGCTGCGAACAAATTCCTGTAGAAGCGTTCGAAACGCTTCCCGCTTGAACAGCAAGGCGACTCCGACAACCACAAACATTGGCCCCAATAGCTTGGCAATAAAAAGCGATGTCGGCATGTCTGTGCTCAGCTTTCATTCACCAATTCAATTAGCCGCGCGACTCGCCTTGCCGCAAGTCGCGACGCTCAACCTCGGAAAAACCGCGGCTTCCGCACGCATCGCGTCGTACGGGCCACGGACACCGCGCTGGCTGGCTGACGAACCAGCATTCATCGAACCGGTCTGCGCTTTAAGGAATCCCGCAGTAACAGGGAAAAATACAGGGAAAAACGCATAAATCGGCCTGCAACGAGAGTACCAATCTCACCAAACGCAGCATCCACGGCGGTTTTCGGCGAAATTGTTTGTGCAATTTAACAGGGAACAAATTTTTCATAACAGGGAAACGATGGACAAATAACAGGGAAAAACCCGATCGTCAGAGCTAACATGGCGAACTGCTTGTCCAACAAGGCGCAAAGGCCAGACCAAACCGCAAACTGAGGGTCGCAAGCTGACGTCCGAGAAGATCAATTTGGCCTTGCAGCGGGCAAAGCTTGTCGGTAATCTTTAGCGGTTGAGGGAATCCCTCGCGCTTTGGCGCACCATGAGCTAGCAGCACTCGCGCCCACGTCTCTGCTGCATTAATCAACCTAATATTTGCCGCCACGGTGGCACGGAGTCGTCTCCGCAACGAGACTGGCTAAAGGCGTGCCTTAAGTCGACCGCCGATCTGCCGAAGCAGACGGCGGGACTAAACCTTCGTCGCTGACGTCGGAGACGATCCGTGGCTCCCTTAAAGATCACGTACAAAGATCCCAATCAGCTGAAACCGCGGGCCACAAACCCACGCACGCACACAGCAAAGCAGATCAGGCAGATCGTGGCGAGTATCAAGCAACATGGATTTATCAATCCGATCCTCACGGACGAGGCAGATGGAATTATTGCGGGGCACGCAAGGGTGGAAGCCGCAAAACTGACCGGCATGACCAAGGTACCGACCGTGCGCGTCGACCATCTGACCCCTGCTCAGATCCGAGCTTATGTCATTGCCGACAACAAGCTCGCAGAAAATGCCGGCTGGAATCGAGAACTCTTAGCCCTCGAGCTTCAAGAGCTTTCTGTTGAACCCAATTTCGATGTCACAGTCACCGGCTTTGAAACAGCAGAAATCGACCTTCTCATCACCGAACTGGGAGATGGCGTCTCGCACGACGCGGACGACTTTCCTGATATTGACCGTTCGACCCCGGCGGTTACGCACCTCGGAGATTGTTGGCGGATTGGTGATCATTTTCTGCTGTGCGACGATGCCTTGAACAGATTGAGCTACGTTAGTCTGCTTGGCTCACAAAAAGCTCAAATGGTGTTCACGGATCCGCCGTACAACATCGCAATCGGCAGGAATATCTCGGGCCTTGGCAAAGTGAAACATCGCGAATTCGCGATGGCATCTGGCGAAATGAGCCGCCGTGAGTACACAAATTTTCTGCAAACGACGTGTGGTCATCTTGTCGATTTCAGCAGCAATGGTTCGATTCACTTTCTCTGTACCGATTGGCGGCACATCCCGGAACTCTTGGAAGCTGCTGAAGCTTCGTACAGTGAATCCAAAGCTCTTTGTGTTTGGGCAAAGAAGAATGCAGGTATGGGCAGCCTCTATCGCTCGCAGCATGAACTGATCTTTGTATTCAAGAATGGTACGGCGCCGCATATCAACAACGTTGAATTAGGTCGCTTCGGTAGAAATCGCTCGAATCTCTGGTCATACGCCGGCATGAATAGCATCGGCCATGAGCGCGATGCTGCCCTTGCGATGCATCCGACCGTGAAGCCGCTGCAGATGGTGGTGGATGCGATTTTAGATTGTTCGAAGCGCGGCGGAATCATTCTCGACGTCTTTGCCGGTAGTGGGACGACATTGATCGCAGCCGAAAAGACCGGTCGTCGCGGCTATGGGATCGAGATCGATCCTCATTACGTCGATACGATCATCCGTCGGTTCGAGAAAACCTGCGGCCTAAAGGCCATCCACGCTCAATCCAAGCTCGACTTTGATGTATTACGACGCAAGCGCTCCAAGGAGAGGCGCAATGAGCACAATACGAAAGATGAGAAAAACCACTCGGCAAAAAATCGGTCGCGGTAACCCGCCGAAGCATTCGCAATTTCGGAAGGGTATATCCGGCAATCCCAAGGGCCGGCCGAAAGGATCTCGGAATCTCAGCAGCTACGTGCTGGAGGCCGCGCATGATCCGGTCACCATAAAGGTTGGTGGAAAAAAGCGGAAAATCTCGAAGATACACGCAACCGCGATGCAGCTTGCGACCAAAGCTGCACTTGGTAATCAAGCGGCCATCAACAAATTCTTTGACTTGATCGATGAGATCGAGACCCGCGCGGCCGCCGTCAAGCCGAACGAATATCCGCTCAGTGCTCCCGATATTGAGGTCATTCACGCGGTCTATGAGCGAATGAAAGAATGCAACCCCGAAAAAACGGAGGAATAGGATGAAATTGTTCACCCCAGCCAATATGTGCGCGAATGTGTTGCGGCAGGATCTAAACGCATTCACCCATCGAGCGTTTCTTGAGCTATTTCCTCAGGAGCCGTTTTATCCCAACTGGCACCACGAGGTGGTGGCGGCACAGCTGGAAGAAGACCGGCGGAGTGGAGGCAAGCGTATCGCTTTCGCTCTTCCTCCTCGTCACCTAAAATCTTTCATGGCATCTGTCGTGTATCCCGCATGGCTACTCGGACATGACCCGACCATGCAGATCATGTGTGTGTCCCACGGACAGGATCTTGCAGACAAGTTTGCTCGCCATTCACGGACTCTGATGATGCGTCCGTTCTATCAAGATTTGTTTGATACGCGGATTTCGCAGGGGCGCGATGCGGTATCTGAATTCGAAACCACCAAGGGTGGATTTCGTTATTCCACATCTATTGGTGGTGGCCCGACGGGTTACGGCGCTCACAGAATCATTGTCGACGATGCTCTTAGGGCAGATGACGCGCTGTCTGATGTTCGTCGTAAGTCGGTAAATGAAGTTTTTGACAATACTTTACGCACCCGTCTCAACAATCGGAAAAACGGATCGATCATTATTGTTCAGCAACGACTGCACGTTGATGATCTCATCGCGCATGTTCAGAAATATGAACTATGGGATGTATTAGCGTTTCCCGCAATTGCAGAACATGATGAAAGCTACGACTTTCTCACACCATACGGCCGCAAGCGTGTTCAGCGTAAAGCTGGCGAAGCCCTGCATCCAGCTCTGATGTCGTTGCAAGAGCTAGAGACTCAGCGTCGCGCGATGACCGAGTACAATTTCGCCGCGCAGTATTTGCAGAACCCCGCGCCGCTGACCGGTAATATTGTTCAAAGGGATATGCTGAAATTTTTCACCGAAGCCGAGATGCCGGAAAGGTTCGACCTGATCATCCAATCTTGGGACACGGCGGTCAAAAATACCGAACTTGCGGACTATAGCGTCTGTACGACCTGGGGCATTAAAGGCAAGCACATGTATCTGCTCGATGTATTTCGGGCGAAACTTGAATTTCCGGCGTTAAAATGGAACGTTCGGGCGCTTGCAGAGCAGTACAAGGCCACCGTGGTCCTCATCGAGGACAAAAGTTCCGGCTCCTCGCTCATTCAGCAATTACGCGCTGAGAATTTTGATATTGTGCAAGCCGCGCCAGCACTCGATGGCGACAAGGTTATGCGCCTGCGCGCGCAAACTGCGAAATTCGCGGGCGGGTTTGTTTTGTTGCGAGCCAGCGCTCCTTGGCTCGACACGTATTTGCAGGAGCTTCTGTCGTTTCCCAGTTGCACGTACTACGATCAGGTCGACTCGACGGTCTATGCACTTGAATGGAGCACACTAAACACCTCAGCCTATGGGTGGACGGATGAGAGCAATGCCGGGCTCCAGCGCGTCGTCCAGGGTGTCGTTGATCACATTAGATTCATGCGTCATGCGGGATGCCCGTGGTATTGATCCGATTTTCCGATCTCTCGTCAGTCGACGGCAAGAAGCAGGCAAACAGCATGACCGATCAATGCGCCGCTCGCTATTCCAATCTTGGCTGCCACTGATGAACAGCAGCAAGGAGGTGAACGAATGTGGTACGAGCAAACTAATTTGAGTGCAGCGCCTCGGCATTTTTACCTTGCCCCCTGTGTGTACCAAAAACCTCATCCGCATTGATTGACGGATAGAATCGCATAACGTTAGTGCACGATGATCGCGCTGTTCTGTTTCATCCTGAGCATTTTGATCTCGCCATTCAAGTCGAAGAGCAGACTTGAAGCCGAGAATGCGGTGCTGCGACATCAGTTGAATCGTATTGCGGCGTAAGCTGCGGGGCCGCGTGCGGCTCACGAATAGTGATCGCTGGTTCTTCATCCAGCTATATCGATGGTTCCCCTCGGTCCTTAACGCCATCACGATCATCCAACCCGAGACGCTGGTGCGTTGGCATCGCGCTGGCTTTCGCTGTTACTGGCGCTGGAAGTCAAGCTCATTGGGAGGGCGGCCACAGATCGAGGCGGATCTGAGAGCGTTGATCCGGCGGATCAGTATTGAGAACCCGCTTTGGGGCGCACCACGTATCCACGGTGAACTGCTCAAGCTCGGCTTTGAGATCGCGCAGTCGTCGGTGGCCAAGTATATGGTCAAACGACGTGGACCACCGAGCCAAAGATGGCGCACTTTCCTGTGTAACCACTCACCGGACATTGCAGCCATGGACCTGTTCGTCGTTCCCACGATTGGGCTCAGTCTGCTCTATGCCTTCGTTATCATTCGACTCGATCGTAGGGACCTCGTCTGGATCAACGTCACGACAAATCCGACAGCAGAATGGATCGCGCGGCAGATAACGGAAGCCTTCCCGTGGAACGAAGCTCCTCGTTACCTCATTCGAGATCGGGATCGCGTCTACGGCACCGTCGTTACGCGCCGATTACGCGCTATAGGCATCCGGGACAAACCCATCGCTCAAGCCTCACCTTGGCAGAATGGATTTGCCGAACGCTTGATCGGGTCGATCCGGCGCGAGTGCGTCGATCATATGATCGTATTGGGCGAGGCGCATCTGCGCCGGATTCTATCCACGTATGCTGCTTATTATAATGAGTGCAGGACGCACTGGTCCCTCAACAAGGATGCACCCATCCATCGCGCCATTCAGCGCGCGGGCAGTATCATATCAACGCCCATCCTCGGCGGACTTCACCATCGCTACGTTCGGATTTAGGTTTTTGGTACACACAAGTCTACACGGGTGCAGCTACGGGCTGAAGACGGGCGTGCGCGGTTCTTCGGGACACGCTCGGAAAATGACGCTAAGGGTCAGGATCGTCCAATTCCCCATGTCCACCAATGGTCTGCTTTGCTCCCGATCGCGACCTGCATAGCGACCACCGAGATTTTTGCGCCGGGACCGGATTCCCAGCGATGTCGGTTATGCCCTCAACTTCGACCGATCCAGATCACGCCCGCAACGACGCGCCGTGCCAATAGCGACCGTTTGGTCTGCAGAAAAACAGCGAGCCTTTTCGCCCTCGGATCACCGTGAACTAGGCACAGACCTTCATTTTGAGACATGCTATCGTTCCCAATATGGCTCGGCATCACAGTGCCGCAGACGCTGCTCGCACTGGCCGACGAGGTGATTGAATGAAGCGCCGACGGCGTGCGGCGGGCGCCGGTTCCGTTCGCCCCTCGGCCGAAGCAGATGAGAACCATCGCAAGGAGAGACGCATGTTTCGCTGCCTGGCGCTGATATTACTCGGCATGACCGTTGCTGCCGCGGAGGCGCGAGCCGACGAGTGGCCGACACGGCCAGTGCGCGTCCTTATTCCGTTTACGGCCGGCGGCACGGCTGACACGCTCGGCCGCCTCGCCGCGGAAAAGCTCTCGATCGCCTTCGGCCAGCAATTCGTGCCCGAAAACAAGCCGGGCGCCAGCGGCCTGATCGCCGCGGCCGAGGCGGTGAATGCGCCGCCCGACGGCTATACGCTCTTTGTCTCCGGCGTGGGCGGGCTGATCATTTCAACCGCCATCAGCGCTAACCCTCCGGCGGATGCCGTCACCGGTTACACGCACATCGCCTATTTCGGCGGGCCACCAGCCGTGCTGGTGGTGAACAACGATGTGCCGGCAAAAGACCTCAAGGAATTCGTGGCCTATGCCAAGGCCAATCCGGGCAAGCTCAATTATGGCTCACCCTCGCCCGGCTCACAGGCCAATCTGGTCTTCGCGCTGTTTCAGAAAGAAGCCGGCATTCAGCTGCAGAACGTAGTCTATCGCGGCGCCAGTCAAGCGATGAATGATCTCATAGGCAAACATATTGCTGTGACGTCGACTGCGCTCACATCCGCAGCGGGAACCATTCTGGGCGGCAAGGTGCGCGCGCTGGCAGTCACCTCGCGCAAGCGGGTTGCCGACTATCTGAACATCCCGACATTCGCGGAGCAGGGATTTCCCGATCTCATTGCCGAAGTCTGGTTTGCGCTCTCGGGCCCGAAGGGCATTCCGGCCGACATTGTTCAGAAGATCAATGCGGCGGTGGTGAAAGGATTGCAAGAACCGGACGCGCGCCAGCAGCTTAGTCGCGATGCGATCGATCCGGAGCCTTATGATCCCGCCAAGCTCGCGAAGTTCTTTCAAAGCGAGAACGAGAAATGGGGGCCGCTCGCGCGCGAAGTCATCGGGGCGCAGAAGAAGTAACCCTCACCGCGCTTAAGGTCCTATGCAAGAGAGCCATGCAACGAACCGCCGCACTCGCGTCGGCGGCACGTTCGCTTAGTGCCGATTGTTGCAAAAGTCTTTTCCCTGATGAGAAGGATATTTGGACCACGCTGTTGGTGCGACAGTGAGCAAGACCTCATTAGCAAGCCCTTTAATGGCCATCAGCCTCGCGAGAGTTATGGCATCGGCACCCGACCAAAATCTGTCGCGTGGCTAGATTGATTCTTTGAGTTCTTTGGCTGCCCGAAAGGCGACCTTCTTGCTCGCCTTGATCTGGATCGGCGCGCCAGTGGCCGGATTGCGCCCCATGCGTGCCGCGCGGCGTCTCACCACTAGGATGCCAAGACCCAGGAGACGAATGCGTTCGCCCTTCTTGAGATGCTTGGTAATCAGACCGACAAGGTCATTGAGAAGGCCTTCCGCCTGCTTCTTTGGCATCTCATGTTTCTCGGCCAAGGCGGCAGCGAGATGTTTGAGGCTGACGGTAGGTTTCTTTAGCTTATTGGAAGCGGGTTGAGCGGGCTTCGAGGTTACGGGTGGCATGGTCATGGTGTCGCGACTCCCTTTTGAATTAGTGCCGAAGTGAATACACGGGATTTGGCCACTCGTAATCGGGTGCGTGCAAGCTCAGCAGCGGGGTTATCCAGTATCATCCCAACATATATTGAGGCCACAAGGAAACCCCGAACGTCAGGGCGACCGACGGCTCGAGGTTCCCGGGCTGACGTCAAGGGGGCCTGCTAACGCTAAAGGCCCATCGGTCCTTCGGGCCAAAAAGCAGACCTCAGGACGTCTGCTATGCAGGGGTAGATCGTGTCCCGGTGAGTGGTGTAACAACGACGAGGCCGTCGTGATCTCCGGCGGGCATGGCCGGGCTGTCAGGCCGCCACGGCGGGCAGCTTGACGATCGGATCATCGCTCAAAGGAGCGATTGTTTCCAGACTCATGTAGCGACCCCGTTGAACCGCCCATTCGTCATTCTGTTCCAGCAGCAATGCGCCGACCGGGCGGGTGATGGCGTCCTCGTTGGGGAAGATGCCGACGACATCTGTGCGCCGCTTGATTTCACCGTTGAGGCGTTCGAGCGGATTGAGGGAGTGGATTTTCGCTCGATGATCTTTCGGGAAGCTCATGAAGGCGAGCACATCGGCCTCGGCTTCGTCCATGAGCGCGGCGAGTTTTGGCACTTTGGGACGCAGCTGATCGGCGACCTGACGCCATTGCACTTTTGCGGCCTCGGCATCGTCCTGCACGAAGGCGGTACCGATGAAGGCGGCGACCACGCGACGGCCCTGGCGGCCGGCGTGCGC
>DATJVR010000004.1:0-42498 GCA_035501735.1 Xanthobacteraceae bacterium
CGACTTTGGCCGGGTTGCGCAACATCCGGTCGGCAAGTTCGGCGATGGCGCGCGGCATCGTTGCGGAGAAAAACAACGTCTGCCGCTGTAAGGGAAGCTTGGCGACAATGCTGCGAATATCGTGGATGAAGCCCATGTCCAACATGCGGTCGGCTTCATCGAGCACGAGGATTTCAACGCGGCCAAGATTGAACGCGTTGCTGCGCACGAGATCGAGCAAACGGCCCGGCGTCGCGACAAGCACGTCGACGCCATTCGAGACGGCCCGAATCTGCGGACCCATCGATACGCCTCCGATTGCCAGCGCCGCGGCGATGCGAAGATGCCGGCCGTAGGTCCGGAAGCTGTCGAGCACTTGGCCGGCCAGCTCCCGCGTCGGACAGAGCACCAGTACGCGGCAAGTCTTGTGCGTCGGAGGCCGACGCTCGGTGAAAAGCTGATGCAGGATCGGCAGTGCAAACGCCGCCGTCTTGCCGGTGCCGGTCTGCGCAATTCCGACGACGTCGCGTCGGGATAGTGCGAACGGGATTGTCTGCGTCTGGATCGGCGTTGGCGAGATGTACTTTTCTTCCGCGAGCGCGCGAGTGATGGGTTCTGCGAGTCCAAAATCTTTAAAACAGGTCAATGGAGAAACTTTCCGGTCGTGCGATCAACCGCCCGCTTGCGTCGGACGCAGGCGGCCAGCGGTCGCTGGGTGTAGGACATCCCAGCGTGAAATGGGTTGTCAGTGAAGATTGCGCGAGCGAAGCAGAAGTCGTTTGACGGAAATCCGTACACGCCGCTCGCAATGACCAAATCAGGTCGTAGCAGCTATATAATGTGAAGATGTGTTCGTTTCAAGGCATGCGCATCGATAATATCAGCACAGGTCAATTATCTTCCAAATGATCTTAACGCCGCCTTTAGCCAATGAAGATCGGAGATCAAAAATCAGACGCAATGCGTCTCAAGCGTTTGCGTTCGCGACGCAATATAGAATTGCCGAATAATGACAGCCTGCGGCAAACAGCACGAATAAATGCCAAATCGCATTTTGAAACCGCAGGCTTTGCCAGGAATGAAAAATAACTCCGGTGGAGTAAAGAGCCCCGCCTGCGGCGATGAGATACAGGCTCATGTTCGGCAGCGCTGACGCGACGGTTTGGTATGCCATCGCCCCACTCCAACCAAGAAGCAAGTAGAGCACGACGGCTGCGCGGTCGTATCGACCGGGCAACAGCATTTTAAGAGCGATGCCGATGCTTGCGGTCAACCAGACGCCAAAGAGAAGGGTCAGTGACACGACGCCGATATTCATCTGCGCGATGAACGGCGTGTATGTTCCGGCAATCATCACGAAAATAGCTGAATGATCAAAACGGCGCAAAATCCATTTCGCGCCGGACAGCGGCCACATGTTGTAGGCGGCAGAGAAGCCGAGCATCGAGAGCAAGCCGACGATATAGATCAAAATGGAGGAAAGCTGAAAAGCATTGGTCGTGTTGGCGGCAAATGCGACAAGGGCAATGGCTCCGGCCAACCCAAGACCCACTCCGATTACATGGACAACGCCATCCGCAATTATCTCGCCGCGATCATAATCCCACGCGAAATTTGCGTGCCGGCGGTCGGTCATTGTCGCCATTCGAGATCCAATCGAGAGACGGGCCAGCCTTTTGACAGCAAATTTCGGCGCTTCAATGACCGCAAGCGCAATATGACAAGCGATTTATGCATGGCCAACAGTAAGCGCGATGACGTTGAGTCGGCGCCAACCGCGGCGTTGTCCTTGTGCTCGCCAATGTGAGGTCTTGCTCGGCAGATAGATAAATAAAAAGAGAACCCCGCCGGACGGCGGGGTTCTCTTCGATCAATCAGTTAGCGATTAGTGCCGCTCTGTTGGCCACCTTGACCGGGCTTCTGTTCGCCCTGCTGGTGCGGTCCACCCTGGCCGGGCTGTTGACTCTGCTGGCCGGGTTTCTGTCCAGGCTTCGGATCGCCCTGTTGCTGCTGACCCGGTTTGTTCTGATCTTGCTGATTATTGTTCATTTGCTTAACTCCAAGGGCGAAATAGCCCTTCAGCCTCTGAGGGGCATTATTGCCCCTGCGCGTATATGGGGTATGCAAGGCCGATTACGAGTTTATTTTTTTTATTTCGCGCGAACGCGCTACTCTTGCGTTGAAATCATTCAACTTAAAACGACAGCGTTGCTGCTTAAGGGTCGAAACCTGAGCGATGATTAAGGGACTCTTCGCACTTGAACTTGTAGACTGCAAATCAGCATCCGGGCTGCGCAAATTTACGAAACGTATTTGCTGTCACTCGCAGGATGATGCGCTCGCAGGATGATGCGCCGCCGGAATGATTTTACAAACTAGAAGCGTGTGCGGGCCAATTGACGCAGACTTTCCGCCAACATCGCCCTGCCGGTGCATCTGCACTCCGATACCAGCAACGCTTCTTCTTATCGAAAGGCGAAAGCCATGCAAGTCCATCCGTTTCTCGCTAAAGTGTCATTGACGCGTCTTATCCAGGGATTTGTTCTTGGCGTTGCGGCGACGACGTTTATCGGATTTGTCTGGGGCGGCTGGGTCACCAGCGGTACTGCCTGGAAGATGGCACAGCGGGATGCGAAGGAGGCGACGATTGCAGCCTTGGCGCCGATCTGCGTGGACAAATTTCAGAACCAAGCCGATGCCGAACAGAATCTGAGTACGCTGAAGAAGATCAGTTCATGGCAGCAGGCGTCCTTTATAGAGCGTGGCGGTTGGGCGACGATGCCGGGGGCGAGCTCGGTGGATTTGGGCGTGGCGCAAGCCTGTGCTGAATTGCTTGGTAATCTGAAAGTCAGGAACCAAAATTGAAAACGACGCGCTTCCGGTGCAAACAATTGCTCAATTGGAGCTGGTCAGCATGAATTTTGGGCTTCTCGAGTTTGTTGCTGGCTTTCTGGGACAAACTACACCGAGAGACATTTTGGACAGAAAGCAACAATCAACAGCGAGGCCGCGTCAATGATGAAACAACTCCCTGAAGGCATGTTCATAAATCCGGATCAGACGCGGTTCAGCATATTGCGGAACTGGGTTCTTGATCACGCAGTAACAGAAATCAGCATGAATGAGCGACAGTTCTGGAATTTCGTTCATCTGCAGCCGGTGGCCGAGAAGCCTTGGACGACGTACATGGGACGGGCAATCTCGGTCCGAGACATGCCGAGCGAATGCCAAAAGCGGTTGGGTTTTCCCGGACTTCGCCAGGGAGAGATCTAACGCGCTTGCAATCAAGCTCTCGCGCAGTCAGCGCCTGCTCCTCAAAGACCGAGATAGGCTTGACGGATCGCGGGCGCGGCGGCGACCTGCGCCGAGGGCCCTTCGGTGTAGGGGCGCCCCTCCGCGATGACGAAGGCGTAGTCGGATAGACTCAATGCAAGATGCAGGTTCTGTTCGACCAGCAGAATGGTTACCCCGGTAGATTTCAGAGCCTTGAGGGTTTCGACCAATTGCTGCACCACGACCGGCGCCAGACCGAGCGATAGTTCGTCGATGATCAAGATCTCCGGCACCGACATCAGGCCGCGGGCGATCGCGAGCATTTGCTGCTCGCCGCCGGAAAAAGTCCCGGCTTTTTGCCGCCGACGCTCCGTCAGCCGCGGAAACAGGCGATAGACCTGATTGAGTTGATCGTCGAAGCGCTTGCGGGCACGCTCGGAGTAGGCGCCCATTTCGAGATTTTCCTCAACGGTCATGTCGCTGAAAAGCTGGCGGCCTTCCGGCACCAGCACCAGGCCGCGTGCGGCCTTAGCGTGCGCCTCGAGCCGGGTCACGTCTTCGCCTTTGAACACCACACGGCCACCGAACGGCCGCAGGCTGCCGGTGATCGCGCGCAGACTGGTGGTCTTGCCGGCGCCGTTGGCGCCCAGCAGCGTGGTCATGGCGCCGCGCTCGACGTTGAGCGAAATGCCCCACAGCACCTGCACGTCGCCGTAGCCGGCCTCAAGCTGATCGACCTGCAGCAGTATCTCGCTCACGCCGGTTTCTCCGCTGCCACCATCAGCTTGGAATCGCCCAGATAGGCCGTGATGACTTCCGGATTTTCCGCGACCTCTTGCGGCCGGCCTTCCGCGAGCTTCTTGCCGAGATCGAGCACGACGATCCGGTCCGAGAGACTCATGATCGCGCGCATGATGTGTTCGATCATCAGGATCGCGATGCCGCTGGCGCGGATTTTTCGCACGGTTTCGATCATTCCTTCGGTTTCGGTCGGGTTGAGACCCGCCAAGACTTCATCGAGCAATAGCAGCTTTGGTCGGGCGGACAAGGCACGCGCAAGCTCGAGCCGTTTCTTGCTGGCCGTCGTGAGTGAACCAGCGAGCGCCTCGGCGCGGTTGCCGAGCCCGACCGTGTCGATCACTTCGCGTGCGACCTCGCGCGCCTCTCTGAGCGCCAGATTCTGCCGTCCAAAACACGCACCCACCGTGCAATTGTCGATGACGCTCAGCCCGCTCAGCGGCTGCACGATTTGATGCGCGCGGGCGAGGCCGTGGCGCGCCACGCGGTAGGGCGGCTCGCCGGTGATGTCCGCGCCCTGGAACATGATTCTGCCGTTGTCGGGCATGAAGACGCCGTTGATCATGTTGAACACGGTCGACTTGCCGGCGCCGTTCGGACCGATCAGGCCGAGGATCTCGCCTTCGTTGACGGTCAGACTGAGGTTCTGCACGGCCTGCAGCCCGCCGAAACGCTTGCTGATCCCGTTGACCTCCAACAGCGCGCTCATTCGAGCCATCTCCGCGTGCGCGGCCATCGGCGATGGACCCAGCCGAGAAACCCATCCGGAACGAACAGCACGATGAGCAACAGCAGCATGCCTGCGATCACCAATTGAAAGTTGGAGAAGGTTTGAGCCGTAAGCAGGAAGCCGCGCAGTTCTTCGTACAGAAAGGCACCGAGGGCCGGACCGATGATCGTGCCGGAGCCGCCGAGCATCACCATGACGATGGCTTCGATCGACGTTTGCAGGTTGAAGGCGCTGGTCGGTTCGATGATCCCGCTCTTGAAGAAATAAAGCCCGCCGGTGACCGCCGGGAGGAAGGCCGATGCGCTGTAGATCATCGCCTTATAGAGCGGGGTCGGCACACCGAGCACGGCGGCGGCGTCCTCGTTCTGGCCGATCGCCAGCAGACCGAGGCCGAACTTCGAGTTGCGGATGGCAAAACTTCCGAGCAACGAAAACGCGGCCATCAATACGACCAGCAAATAAGCGGTCCATAACGCCTGCGCCGGTCCTCCGAGGGGGGCGTAGGAATCGAGCGAAAGATAGATACCGGTCGCGCCGCCCCACGGTTCGAAGTTGATCACCAGTTGTTGGATCGCCTGATTGACGCCGATGGTCGCGAGCGCGAAGAACGCGCCGCGCAGCCGCAAGATCCCGAGCCCGAACAGCAGCGCAATCGCGCTCACGGCAATGCCGCCGACCAGCGCCGCCGCCATGACCGGCCAGTGCAGATCATTGACGAGATAGAGGCAGGTATAGCCGCCGAGCCCGAAGAAGACGATATTGCCGAAATTGACATAGCCGGCAAAGCCGATCATCAGATTCAGATTGCTCGCCAACACAATATAGACGGCGGCGAGCAGAAGACTTTCGCGCAGCTGAACGTCGTCGGCGAAATACGGCACGAATGCGTATAGCAGCGATGCTGCGACCACCAGCCAGGGAAAGGGACGGAGCCACACCGGGATCAAGCTTTCGAGAATGCGAATATGCCGCGCGGAAACGCGATCAGGCAGAAGACGAACAATCCGAATTCGACGATCGGGATCCAACTCACAGGCATGAATGGCGTGGCCAGGCCCTCGATCAGTCCGAGTGCAATCCCGCCCATCAGCGCGCCGGCCGGATTGCCCAGTCCCCCGAGCACCGTCACGACGAAGCTCTTGAGCTGGTAGGCTTCGCCCGAAAGGACCGTGAACGGGAACAGCGTGGCTATCAACGTTCCTGACACGCAAGCGAGCGCCACGCCAAGCCCAAAGGCAAACGAGAGAACTTGGGTCGTCGGAATGCCCGAGAGTTCGGCCGCCTCGCGATTATTCGCCACGGCGCGGATCGCCTTGCCCTGCCGTGTGCGGTAGAGCAGCAGATAGAGCAGGCCCGCGATTACCATGGCCAGGACCGCAGCCATGATATGGGTGCCGGTGAAGGTATAGCCCTGCCACGTCACACCCGGCATCGCCACCAGGACGTTGTAGGGGCTCGTCGTCCACCATGCGGTGCCAAGTCCGATCAGCACCATGTTGATGGAAAATGTTGCGAGCAGGCTCATCAGTTCGGCCCGTCCGATCATGCGATGCACCGCGATCCAGTAGAGCATCACACCGAACACGAAGCCGAAGACGATCGTCACCGGGATCGTTGCATAGGCCGGCAGGCCGATCATGAGCGAGGCGATGTAAAGCAGGAACATGCCGAGCACGACGATCGCGCCATGGGCGAGATTGATGACCTTCATGACGCCCCAGATGAGCGTCAATCCCATGGCCGCAAGGCCATACACGGATCCGATGAGGATGCCGTCAATGACGGAGGCAAAGATTCCGATCATGGGGGAGAAAATGCGCCGGCGGCGGCTTTAGGCGTCGCCGGCGCTGATGAGGGAGCTCAGTAAACGACGTCGGCCGTCTTGGCGTCCTTCGGCCAGATCACTTCCTTGACGAGCTTGCCGCCCTTCTTCTGCCACTGCGCAAGCACCATCTGGTGGCCGACCTGGAGACCGTGCTGCTTCGGATCGGTCGAGAACTTGGTTTTACCGAAGAATGTCGTGGCGTCGAGCTGATTGAGTACCGCCGCCACTTTGTCGGGTTCGACCGAGCCCGCCTTTTCGATCGCATGCTGCAGGATCAAACCGGCCGCATAACCACCGGCGGCATGATAGCCGGGCTCGATCTTGTATTTGGCGCTGAAGGCGCTGGTGAAGGCCGCTGCGGTCGGACCGAAGTCCGGCTTGAAGGTGACTTGCGGCTCCCATTGTGACGGCACCGAAATTCCCACCGCGGCGTCGCCGAGTTCGGCAAATTTCGGACTGTCGGGGGCAACCAGCAAGGTTATCCATTTCATCCCGGCCTTCTGCTCATGCAGCTGGCGGGCCAGGGTGGCGCCGTCGGCATAGTGGCCGCCGCCGAGCAGCGCATCGGCCTTCGCGGAGATTGCCTTGTTGATGATCGGCGAGAAATCGGTGGTGCTGCCGGCATAGGACTCGTCGAGCGCGAGCGTCAACCCTTGGGCCTTGCTCATCTCGCGCACCGCGCCTGCCACGCTCTTGCTGAACGGATCGTCTTCGTAGACGAACGCGATTTTCGGACTTGGGTTCTTTTCTTTGAGCGCTGCCAGCGCGCCGGCGAGATATTGGCTCGAACCGGTGTAGATCTGGAACAAATTCTTGTTGCCGAGCTGGTAGGTTTTCTCGAGCGCGCCGCCGGTCGTGACCATCACCTTGCCGTACTGTTCGGAGATGATGGCGGCGGTGGCGACGAGGCCGGACGAATAGGGACTGATCAGGAACTGCGCCTTATCCTGCGAGATCAAGCGCGTATAGAGCTGCTGTACACGGGTGTTCTGCGACTCATCGTCATAGCTCACCGTAACGATCTTGTAGCTCTTGTCCCCGACCTTGATGCCACCCTTGGCATTGACGTCATCGCGCCAAAGCTCGATACCACGCATCTGAGCGGTGGAATCGTTGTTCAGCGCGCCGGTTTGCGAGGCCGTGAATCCGATGGTGATCGTGTCTTCGGCAAGTGCAGGACTGGCCGTGATCACGGCGGCGGCTAGTGCCGTAGAAAGCCAGAGGCGCATGATGTTTCCTCCTGTGGAGTGATGAGAACGAAGATTTGCTATTGTTTCATTTGATTATGGTTGCACTAAACCGCAATAGCAACAAGGGTCGGGCCATAGCAACAAGGGTCGGATAGGCAGAGGGCCGCAGCGACCGGTGACCGAATGACGCACAATTTTGAGTGATCGCGAGGCCTCGTTTCAGCTCACGGGTTCGACCGATATGACCTTGAACGTATGGGCCTGGTCCTGGTCGCGGATGGTCACATATTCTCCGGGCGCGAAGGCGTGCGCACCGAACCGGTAGCCGGACTCGTCGTCATCGACACGGGTCTTGTCGTAGTCGAACACCCAGCGGGCATGCTCGCTGCCGCCCGGCTTGTGGATGAGTTGACCGACCTTGTCGTCGTCACCCCAAAACCGGTGCACGCGGCAGCGCTCGCGATTCTTGCGCCACAGTTCCGGATCGATGTGGCCCTGCGCATCGAGCGGCGCCACAAACTCGTACCCGTGTCGCGCGGAACCGTTGGGGAACTCCTTGGACCGGGCCAAATGGATGCGGACACGCTTCAATTCATGAATCATTGCGGATCGTCCTCGTTAGGGTTCGCCAAATTTGAGCGAACTGCGGCCACCGCTCATTGACATCGATCAAATCGAGCTTGAAACCTGCTGCTAGGCAGTAAATCAATTTGCCGCTCGCTGATTGTCAAGCCGTGGACAAAGCGCCGTGCCGCAAGCAGAGGTATTCGAGTTTCTCAGCGACCAGGCCACGCATGGCGGCTGCGAAGTGCGGCGAATTGATACGCACGCGGCGGCCGTTTTTCTGGCCGGCGACACGGCGTATAAAATCAAACGGGATGTGAGCTTCCCATTTCTTGATTACTCGACTTTAGACAAACGCAGGCGTGCTTGTCTGGCCGAGCTCGACATCAATCGCGCCTTCGCCCCCATGCTGTACCGACGCGTCGTTGCCATTACGCGCGACTCCGGGGGCCGGCTGGCGATCGGCGGCGATGGGGAGCCGGTCGAATGGGCCGTCGAGATGGTCCGGTTTGACGAAAATCTGACCCTTGATCGGATTGCCGAGTCGCGCGGTATCGATGACGAACTCGCGGAACAGCTCGGCATGATCGTCGCCAAAATGCATGCCGGCGCTCCGCTTGCCGATGCCGGTTCGTGGCTGATCGCGGTCGAGCAATACATCGAGCAAAACACGGCGGCGTTCGGGAATGACCCGGCGCTGTTCCCGAAGGACGCGGTGACGCGCCTCGCCGCCAAATCACGTGCCGCGCTGGACCGCCATCGACCTTTGCTCCTTGCCCGGGGACGATCGGGGACCGTGCGCCGCGGGCATGGCGATCTCCATCTCGGAAATATCGTCCTGTTGGAGGGTCGGCCGGTGCCATTCGACGCGATCGAATTCGATCCGCTCGTCGCAACCGGCGATGTCCTCTATGACCTGGCTTTTTTGCTGATGGATCTGCTCGAGCGGCGACTCGAGCGTGCGGCCAATATCGTCTTGAATCGGTATTTCTTCGGTGCGCGGCAGAGCGAGCCATACGACGGGCTTGCGGCTTTGCCGCTGTTCTTGTCGTTGCGTGCCGCAATTCGCGCCAAAGTCACGGCGGCACGTCTTGCCAATGTCGGCGCGCGCGATCGCGACAGTCTTGAGCGGGCGGCGGTCACCTATTTTCAATTGGCGATCGCTTTGCTTTCGCCTGAGCCCGCGATGCTGATCGCCGTCGGCGGGCTGTCGGGGACCGGAAAATCGCTGCTTGCGCGCAACCTTGCCCCCGCTGTGCAGCCGGCGCCGGGCGCGCTCGTGCTGCGATCCGATGTCGAGCGCAAGCTCCTGCTGAACGTAGCCGAAACGGAACGCCTGCCGGAGGCGGCCTATCATGCCGACGTGAATGCCAAAGTTTACAAGATTCTATGCGAGAAGGCTGCCCGGATCGTCAGAGCCGGGCATTCGGCGATCGTTGATGCGGTCTTCGCGCGAGCGGATGAGCGCAACGCGGTTGCCGCCGTAGCAAGCTCCCACGGCGCCGCCTTCCATGGCCTATTCCTTGACGCCGATTTGAAAACGCGCCTTGCGCGCGTCGGAACGCGTATCCGCGACGCCTCCGATGCCGACGCGTCGGTTGCGCGATCGCAGGAAACGTTCGATCTCGGCCCGATCGCGTGGACCCAAATCGACGCATCGGGAGCGGCGAACGACACGCTCATGCGTGCAAGGTCCGCGCTCAAGGGAAGGCACGCCTCAGGCTGATTTGAGACAGATCAAATTTTGAAGAGTGAGCGGCGGCTACTTTACATCAGCAGTCATCCGAGGATCGCCGCGTGAAACGGATTGTCATCGTCGTGGGACATTCCCGTCCGAACACTTTTTGCGAGGCGCTCGCGGAAAGCTACGCCAAGGGCGCGCAAGCTGCCGGACACGAAGTCAAATTATTCGTCACATGCAAGATGGCGTTCGATCCGATACTCCATGAGGGTTTCAACGAAATCCAGCCTTTGGAGGCCGACCTCAAGGCAGCCCACGATGCCATGTTGGCGGCAGATCACCTCGTGCTGATCTTTCCGCTCTGGCTCGGCACCCTGCCTGCCATTCTCAAGGGGTTTCTTGAGCGCGTGCTGCAGCCGGATTTGGTGGGACCTTCAAGGCAGGGCAAATTTGTCCGCCTGCTTGAGGGCAAGTCGGCCCGTGTCATCATCACGATGGGAATGCCCGGATTCATTTACCGCTGGTGGTACGGGGCGCATGCGTTAAAGATGCTGAAACGCAATATCCTTCGTTTCATGGGCGTCAGCCCGATTCGCTCGACGATCTATGGAAATGTCGAAGGAGCAGGGCCGGAACGTCGTGCCCGATGGTTGCGGGATGTCGAAGCCATGGGGCGCGGCAACCTTTAGCTCATGGTGTTTGAGCCATTTTGTTTCCGGCACAGTCGAAGAACTACTGCTGGATTTTGACATCATAGTAGAGGATGCTCTTCGAATTCCTGGGATGGTTGACCATGATTCTGAGGCCGAAGAGATTGCTTGCCCCGTTGGCGCTGTTGAGCCTGCTTATTGCGAGCTGCGATGCCATGGCTTTGAGTGCGGCCGAGAAGCGGGGCCGAACACTGGCGGTACGGCTGTGCGCACAATGCCACGCCATCGGTAAAACGGATGCCAGCCCTCGACGCGATGCGCCCTTGCTTCGTCATCTTGGCGAACGCGTCGACCTTGATACTTTTCAGGCCCGCCTGCGCGGCGGCCTCATGAGCGGCCATCATGAGATGCCCGCTTTCCGCTTCTCGCGCGAGGATGCTCACGCCTTTGTCAGCTATTTGCGGTCGATTCAAAAGCCGTAATCGATCACCAATCGAGCTTGGTCGTCTGCCAACGATAGCTTGCAAGCTCGGGCGCCAGTCTTTCGACGAAGGCCTCGGTGCTGTTTGATGTGCCGATAACCTTCGGTTGTTCGGAAGGTTCGCCGTACATGACCGCGACCTCGTTGGAGATCTTTTCGAGCGGCAGCTTCGTTCGCAAGGCGTTGATGATCTGACGTGCGGCCCAGCGATTGGCGGCGCCGTCCTGGTGTGTCTTGACGACGATGATTTCCTCGCCAGGGTGCCGCGTGACGACCGTGGTCCACACGTCTCGAAGCATGGCTTTGCCGCATTGTAGCAACGGGAAACCCGGTGCGGCTGTGGTGTACCAGGCACGGCTTACAGCAGGCTTACAGGCCGCTTTCGCGGGTGGGCCCGAATCGGCCGACGGTGGCCAAGCGGCCGTGCAACCCTCGTCGCCGGCAACCGAAAAGTGATATTCTTACAAGGTCTTGCCAACACCCGTCGGAATTGAACCATGCGGTGCTTGATCGTCGAAGACAACGCGGAGCTCGCGCAGCTCCTGGCTAACGGCCTCCAAACCGCGGGCTACGACAGCGACGTTCTTTCAACGGCGGCCGACGCCCGGGCCGCTTTGGCGACCACGCGTTATGCGGCGGTCATTCTCGATCTCGGATTGCCGGATGAGGACGGCCTGGCGATCCTGCGCGAAATCCGCCATCGCAACGATCCGATTCCCATCCTGGTGTTGACGGCCCGGGGCGGCGTCAACGACCGCGTCAGCGGGCTTCGCAGCGGCGCGGACGATTATCTGGTCAAACCGTTTGCGTTCGAGGAGCTCGTGGCGCGGCTGGAAGCGCTGTTGCGCCGGCCGGGACAATTGCTGGGAAGTTCTCTGAGCGCCGCGAACCTAGTGCTCGACACCGAGAGCCGGCAAGCCTTCATAGACAACAAGCCGCAGATTTTTTCGGCGCGCGAGACGGCCGTGCTCGAACTTCTGATGCGGCGCAAAGACCGCGTGGTCTCGAAGCGGCTGGTCGAGGATCAGCTGTACGGCATCGAGGGCGAGGTCGCTTCAAACGCGGTCGAAGTGTATGTTCATCGTCTTCGCAAACAGCTGAGCGATCGCGGCGCCAAAATACAAATTCATACCATGCGCGGCGTCGGCTATCTGCTGACGGAGGAAAAATAGCGTGCTGCGTTTCCGATCGATCATGTCGTGGATCATATTTTTGCACGCGGTCGTCGTGGTCGTCGCCGCCATTATCCTGCCGCTGGTGCTCTATTGGTTCATGAATTCCGCGGCGCGCGACCTGCACAACCGATCCATGCTCGAACAGGCGGATATCGTCGCGAGCTATCTGGTGTTGCGTCCCGACGGGGGTTGGGGGCTCGATCTTCCGCTCAATTTGCGCGACATGTTCTCGCCGGCCTACGGACGCTATGCCTATGCGGTGCTTGATGAAACCGGACGCGTCTTGTTTTCCTCGCGCGAGAGCGGTGCGCCGATATTCGAGCCGCATACTCACGCGAGCGATGCCGAGTACATAAAAATCGAGCGCGACAAAAAGATCATCGCCGGCGCGAGCGTTCGAAAGAAATTGCTTGGCCGGACCGTCTGGGTGCAAGTGGCCGAAGATCTGGCGCACCAGGACGTGCTGATCGACGACATCGTGGCCGATTTTTTTCAGCGGGTGGGTTGGGTCACGCTGCCAATTCTGTTGCTGCTGCTGGCGATCGATATCGTGATCTTTCGCCGCGCCATGCAGCCGTTGCTGCTTGCCTCCGAAAAGGCACAGCACATAACTCCGGCGCAAATCGACGTGCGGTTGCCGCTTGAGGGCATTCCGCGTGAAATTCTGCCGCTGGTCACGGCGGTCAACGAAGCGCTTGATCGGTTGGAAAAGGGATTCCGGCAACAACGCGAATTCACCGCCGACGCCGCGCACGAGCTGCGGACGCCGCTTGCGGTGCTCCGCACCCGGATAGAAACATTGCCGGATCAGGCGGCGGCGAAATCATTGCGCCGCGACATCGAAGGAATGAGCCGCGTCGTGAGTCAGCTGCTCGATTCCGCCGAAGTCGACACATTCGTCGTCAATCCAACCGAAAAGGTCGACCTGCACGCCGTGTGCAGCGAGGTCGCGGAACAAATCGGTCCGCTGGCGGTGGCGCAGGGAAAAACGATTACATTGAGCGGATCGCAAGGTCCGGTTTGGATCAGGGGCAATCCGGAAATGCTCTATCGCGCGATCCGCAATCTGGTGGAGAATGCGATCAATCATACCCCGCGAGGGACGGCCGTGGAGATCGAGCTTACGGAACGGGGCACCGTCACCGTGCTGGATCAAGGCGAGGGAATACCCGCGAACGAGCACGAGTTGATCTTTCAACGCTTCTGGCGCGGCGACCATCGCCCGGCGGAGGGCGCCGGCCTCGGGCTCTCGATCGTCAAGAGGATCGTCGAGGCCCACGGCGGCACCATCGCGGTGAAAGATCGGCCGGCCGGAGGCGCGCAGTTCTCGGTGAGTTTCGTCCATGGCTGATCGGCCCCTCGGATGCCGGCAATCCCGAGGTCGGACATCACGGACTATTCAGCGCTCGCGGTTGCGGGATATCGCGCGTCTGTGCGATTGATCGCGCGCCTTGTTCATCCAGTCATGAGCATTCCCGATGCCGGTCGATGCCAGACCAACGCTTTCGGCGCCGGACGACGATCCGTACCTCTGGCTTGAGGACGTCGAGGGCACGCGGGCGCTCGCCTGGGTCGAGGAGCAAAACAAGCGCACGCTCGCGCGATTCGGGCAAACGCGGTTTGCCGCGGACCGCGATACGCTGGCCGCGATCTACGATCGGCCGGACAATATTCCCTATGTCGCGCGGCGCGGGGCGTGGCTCTACAATTTCTGGAAGGATGCCAACAATCCGCGCGGCTTGTGGCGGCGCACGACACTCGAAAGCTTTCGGAACGCGCCGCCCAAATGGGAGATCGTGCTCGATCTCGATGCGCTCGCGGCAAAGGAAAACGAGGATTGGATATGGGGCGGGCCGGCAACGCTGCCCGGCACGCATGATCGCGCGATCCTGGGTTTGTCGCGCGGCGGCAGCGACGCGGTGGTGTTGCGCGAGTTCGATGTGGCAGGCCAGTCGTTCGTGGCGGGCGGCTTCGAGCTACCGGAGGCGAAATCCAGCGTGTCATGGCTCGACCGCGATACGCTGCTGCTGTCGAGCGCGCTCGGGCAGGGAATGGCGACGAAGTCGGGCTATGCGCGGACGGTCCGGCTCTGGCGTCGCGGCGCCGACGTCAAAACGCTGCCGTTGCTGTTCGAGACGATGCCCGAAAACATGGTCGTATCGGACGCCGTCGACCGGACCAAAGCGCGGGAGACCGTCTGGTTCTTCGATAAGCCGGGGTTTTTCGACATCGTCACCTGGGTTGGCGACCGCTCGGGGCCGAAGCTCAAGCTCGATCTGCCCACCGATATCTCGCTCGACTCGTTCGGCGACTGGCTGGTGGTGAAGCGCCGCAGCGAATGGACGGTCGCCGGGGCGACGCATGCGCCCGGCACGCTGTTCGGCATTGGCTATTCGGCATTTCTTGCGGGTGATCGCAATTTCGCGCTGTTGTTCGCGCCGGGTGAGCGACGCGTGCTGGACTATTTTTTCTGGACCGCGGGCAAATTGGTACTGGCGATCTTGGACAATCTGCAGCCGGTGTTCGAAATCCTCGAGCCGTCGGCGGACGGCTGGACGCGCGCGACGCTTCCGGTTGCAGCGAAAGTCGGCGTTGCCGATGTCATGCGTCTCGACGTGGAAGAGGCCGAGAGCAACGGCGATCTGCTTGCCGTCATCCAGGACCCGGTCACGCCTGCCACATTGATGTTGTGCGAGCAGGGGACATCCTGGCAGGTGCTCAAGCGCGCGCCGCAGAATTTTTCACCCGAAGGTCTCGTCGTCACGCGTCATGAGGCGATATCGATCGACGGCGAGCGGATTCCTTATGTGCAGGTCGGGCCGGCAAAGGAAACCGGTGCGGCGCCGGTGCATCTCCATGGCTACGGCGGATTCGAGGTGGTGGAATTGCCGCAATACAATTCCGCTATCGGCAAGCTATGGCTCGAGCGCGGCGGCACCAGCGTTACCGCCAATATCCGCGGCGGCGGCGAATTCGGCGCGCGCTGGCACGAGGCAGGCCGGCGGGCCGGCAAGAAACTCTCGCATGACGATTTCGCCGCGGTCGCGGCCGATCTTGTGAAGCGGGGCGTCACGGTTCCCCAGCGGATTGCCGCGGAGGGCGGCTCGAACGGCGGTATCCTGATCACCAACATGCTGACGCGCTATCCGGAGCGTTTCGGCGCGCTGTTCTGCACCATCCCGTTGATCGACATGCGCCGCTACAGCAAGCTGCTCGCGGGCGCGAGCTGGGTCGCAGAATACGGCGATCCGGATAATCCCAAGGACTGGGATTTTCTGCAAACCTATTCCGCCTATCATCTCGCCGTGCCGGGAAAGCGCTATCCCCCGATCCTGCTTGCCACGTCGCGCAAAGATGACCGCGTGCATCCAGGTCACGCACGCAAGATGGCGGCGAAGCTGCAGGCGATGGGGTATGAAGCCTATTTCTATGAGCCGGCAGCGGGCGGACACGGCTACGGCAAGGACAATTTCGAGCGCGCGACGTTCACCTCGCTCGGTTACACATTCCTGCGCGACAAGATCGGATGGACACCGGCGGCAAAGGCAAATTGGTAATCGGCGCGCGGCGTCTCAGTTATTCAATTTGATGCCGGTATCGTGCGTCACGCGCTGCCATTTCTGGAAATCCTTGAGCATGTACGCGGCGAAATCGGTGGCCGACGAGCCCATGGCGACGGCGCCCAATTCCTTCATACGCTGCACCATCGCCTGGTTCTGCACGATTTCGCGGATGGCGGTTTCGAGCTTCGACCGGATATCGGCCGGGGTTCCCGCCGGCGTCATGATGCCGAGCCAGGAGTTGACGTCGTAGCCCGGCAGCGTCTCGGCGATCGCCGGCAGATCGGGCACGAACGGCACGCGTTGGGCGGTAGTCACGGCGAGCGCGCGCAGTTTTCCGCTCTGCACGAGCGGCCATACCGAAGGCATGGTGTCGAACATCATGTCGACGTGACCGCCCAGCAGGCCGGGCAGCGCGGGGCCGCTGCCGGTGAACGGCACGTGCAGAATTTCGGTCTTGGTCATCAGCTTGAACCATTCCGCCGCCAGATGCGGAGAAGCGCCATAGCCGGTGCTGGCGTAGCTGTATTTGCCGGGATTGGCGCGAACGAGCGCGATCAGTTCGGCGACGGATTTGGCCGGCACTTCGGGACGCACGACGAGAATATTGGGAAAGCTGCAGAGCAGCGCGATCGGCTCGAAATCGCGCATCGGATCGTACGGCAGGTTGCTGCGCAGGTGCGGCAGCAGCGTGGTGGTCGTGCCGGTCGCCATCAGCAGCGTGTAGCCGTCGGGCGCGGCTTTGGCGGCAGCGGCGGTGCCGGTCGCGCCGGCCGCGCCGGACATGTTCTCGATGACGACGGGCTTGCTCCACAGCGTCGACAATCGCTCGCCCAGCACGCGCGCGATGATGTCGGTCGCGCCGCCGGCGGGGAACGGCACGATCAGGCGGATCGGCCGGTCAGGATAGGAGGCGGCGGTCTGCGCCTGCGCGTTGGCGCAAAATGATGCACAGGCAAACAGAAGAGCGAAAATCCGGATTGCGGGCGAATTCATTCTGACCGTCCCTGGCGGCGTAGGCAGAATGCCATGATGATAACGATTTCGGCACGGACCAGGAAGCCGCGTGCGAGCCGCTCGTCTCAGCTCTTGAACCGCTTCAACAATCCGTCGGACCCGCGGGCCAAGAGGCCGAGATCGGAGCCGACGGCGACGAAGGTGTAGCCCCAATCGATGAAGCGCTTGGCTTCTTCCTCGTTGGGGGTGAGGATGCCGGCGGGCTTGTTGATTTTCTTCAAGCGTTGCACGGCGTCCTTCATCGCCGCCTGCATGTCGGGATGACCCCAATTGCCGATATGGCCGTAAGAGGCCGATAAATCATTCGGCCCGATGAACACGCCGTCGATGCCTTCGACGGAGGCGATCTTCTCGATCTGATCGAGCGCGCTTTTGGTTTCGACCTGCACCAGCACGCCAATCTCGTTCGAGGCATTTTTCAGATAGTCCTTCACGCGCCCATAGCGGCTGGCGCGGCCCGAGCCGGTGATGCCGCGGATACCGGCGGGCGGATAGCGCGTGGCAGCGACGGCCGCGCGCGCCTCATCGGGCGTCTGCACGAACGGAATGAGCAGGGTCTGCGCGCCGATGTCGAGATAGCGCTTGATCAGCACGATGTCGTTCCAGGCCGGGCGCACGATGGGCGATGCGGTGCCGGCCTGGGCGGCCTGCAATTGCGAGAGCACGTCGGGCAATTCGTTGGGCGAATGCTCGGTGTCGAGCAAGAGCCAGTCGAAGCCCGAATGCGCGACAATTTCGACCGTGATGTTGCTGCACAGGCTGCACCACAGGCCGATCTGCAACTGACCGGCGGCGATGGCGTGTTTGAAGGCGTTGCGAGGGAGGTCCATGTGCTTTTCTTTCAGACGAACTGCACGGCAATGCCGCCGAGCGAGCCGAAATCGGCGTGCAGCGTGTCGCCCTTCTGCGCGAACACCACGCGGGTGAACGAGCCGGCGAGCACGATGTGACCGGGTTCGAGCGCTACGCCGTGCTGGCCGAGCTTGTTGGCGAGCCAGGCCACGCCGAGCGCGGGATGGCCGAGCACGCCGGCGGCAAGCCCGGTCTCCTCGATCTCGGAATTGCGATACATGATGCCGCCGACCCAACGCAGATCGACGTCCATTGGGCCAACCGGCCGGCCGCCGATGACGATGCCGGCGGCGGCGCCGTTGTCGGCAACCGTGTCGAAGATTTTCCGCTGATCGCGGATGCGCGCGTCGACGATCTCGATCGCGGGCACGACGTATTCGGTCGCGCGCAGCACTTCGGGCAATCCGATGCCGGGACCCAGCAGCCTCTCGCCCATGATGAAGGCGAGCTCGATCTCGACGCGCGGCTTGCAAAAATTCTGGTGCGGAATTTTCGCGCCGTCGGCGATCATCATATTATCGAGCAAGTGACCATAATCGGGCTCATCGATCATGGACGAGCGCTGCATCGCCTTCGAAGTCAGGCCGACCTTGTGGCCGATGAGCTTGGCGCCGGTGGCGATCTTGCGGTCGCAAACTTCGGTCGAGATCGCGTAGGCGTCCGCGATGGTGATGTCCGGCCAGGTGGTTGAAAGCTGGACCGCTTGTTTGCGTTCCTTTTCCGCCGTCATCAAAATGTCGGCGGCCTTCTTGCGATCGGCATTGGAGAGCATTTGCGGTCCTGTCACATTCGAGGCGGGGCGGATGCTCTTGCATTGCGGGGGGCGGGGCAAGCCGGATTCGGCGGCGGTGGATTCGCATGAAAATGCGTTCCAACCCCTCCGCGCGACAGATCCTAACGTCCTCCGAGGCTTCCCAGAAATCTTTGATCTGTCACACCTTTTTGCATTGAAGGAGCCCCGGCCAGACGATATCTGAAGCGCCGGCACGGCCCGAATGCCTCTGGCGATCTCGGGCGCGCTTGGGCACACTGCGGTATGGAGACCCCATGGCCCTGAGATCGGTCCAGCTCGACGACAAATACGACCTCGGCCAGAGCCGGGTCTTTGTCACCGGTTTTCAGGCGCTGGTGCGGCTCACGCTCATGCAGAAGGAGCGCGACCGCCGTGCCGGCCTGCACACTGCGGGCTATGTCACGGGCTATCGCGGCTCGCCGCTCGGCGGACTGGATTACCAGTTCCAGCGTGCGGAACCGATCCTCAAGCGGAACGACGTTCTGTTTCACGCCGGCATCAACGAGGACCTCGCGGCAACCGCGCTGTGGGGCTCGCAGCAGGCGGAGCTCTACGGCGAAGGCAAGTACGATGGCGTGTTCGGCATGTGGTACGGCAAGGGGCCGGGTGTCGACCGGACCGGCGACGTGTTCCGCCATGCCAATTGCGCGGGCTCCTCGAAACATGGCGGCGTGATCGCGCTGATGGGCGACGATCACACGGCGGAAAGCTCCACCACGGCGCACCAATCGGAATTCAATTTCGTCAATTACGTCATTCCGATTCTCAATCCGGCCGGCGTGCAGGAAATTCTCGACTACGGCCTTTATGGCTGGGCGATGTCGCGCTTCTCCGGCGCGTGGGTTGCGCTCAAATGCATGCATGAGACGGTGGAGTCGACCGCGGTGATCGACGGTTCGCTCGAGCGCATCAAGATCGTCACGCCGACCGATTTTGCCATGCCGCCGGGCGGGCTCAACATTCGGCTGAACGATCCAATCATGGTGCAGGAGGCGCGGCTCAACGATTACAAGCGCGACGCGATGATCGCATTCGTGCGGGCGAACAATCTCAACCGCGCGATCATCTCGGGCGGTCGCAAGCCGCGGATCGGCGTCATTACCGTGGGCAAGAGCTATCTCGACGTGAGGCAGGCCCTCGACGAGCTCGGTCTCGACGAAGTGCGCTGCAACGATTTCGGCTTGCGCATCTACAAGGTCGGCTGCCCGTATCCGATCGGCCGCGCCGACATGCTCGAGTTCGGCGAAGGACTCGATCTCATCATCGTGGTCGAGGAGAAGCGTTCGCTGATCGAAGTGCAGGTGCGCGAGGAGCTGTACGGTTCGGCGAACCAGCCGGTCTGCATCGGAAAGAAGGACGAACAGGGTCACTGGCTGTTCCCGATCAAAGGGGCGCTCGATCCGAACGAGATCGCGATCTGCATCGGCGAGCGGCTGCAGAAATTCGCGCCGAGCGAGGAAATCGCCGCACGCGTCGCCAGCCTCAAGCAAAGACAGCGCGTGCTGGCGGAAACGCAGGACGTGGCGATCCGCATGCCGTACTTCTGCTCGGGCTGCCCGCACAATTCATCGACCGTCGTGCCAGAGGGCATGCGCGCCTATGCGGGCATCGGCTGCCACTACATGGTGCAGTGGATGGACCGCTCGACGCTCGGCTACACCCACATGGGCGGTGAAGGCGCCAACTGGATCGGCGAGGCGCCGTTTTCCAAGCGCGGCCACGTGTTCCAGAATCTCGGCGACGGCACCTACAACCACTCGGGCTACATGGCGATCCGGGCGGCGATCGCGGCCAATACCAACATCACCTACAAGATCCTGTTCAACGACGCGGTCGCGATGACCGGCGGCCAGCACAACGACGGCGGCTTAACCGTCCCGCAGGTGGCGCGGCAGGTGGCGGCCGAGGGCGCCAAACGAGTCGTGATCGTCAGCGACGAGCCGAAGAAATACGCGCCGGGTGAAGTGTGGCCGGCCGGGCTGACGTTCCACCATCGCGACGAACTCAATACGGTGCAGAAGGAGCTGTCCGAGATTCCCGGCGTCACGGTGCTGATCTACGACCAGACCTGTGCGGCGGAAAAGCGCCGGCGCCGCAAGCGCGGGACGTTTCCTGATCCCGACAAGCGCGTGATCATCAACGAACTGGTCTGCGAGGGTTGCGGCGACTGCGGCGTGCAGTCGAACTGCGTGTCGGTGCAGCCGCTGGAGACCGAATTCGGCCGCAAGCGCACGATCGATCAGACAAGTTGCAACAAGGATTTCTCCTGCGTCAAAGGCTTCTGCCCCTCATTCGTCACCGTGCATGGGGCGAAGCTCAAGCGCACCGAGGGCGCGGCCGACGCGCAGGAACAATTTGCCCTGCCCGCGCCGACGCTGCCGGGCATCGAGCAGACCTACAACATCATCGTCACCGGCGTCGGCGGCACCGGCGTCGTGACCATCGGCGGCATTCTCGGCATGGCGGCGCACCTGGAAGGAAAGGGTGTCGGCATCATCGATATGGCGGGGCTCGCGCAGAAGGGCGGGGCGGTCTACAGCAACATCCGCATCGCGAAAGAGCCGGCCGATATCCACGCCATCCGCGTGGCGGCCGGTGGCGCCGATCTCGTGCTCGGCGGCGATATCGTGGTGGCAGGCAACAAGAAGGTGCTCGGCGCGGTCAAACCCGGCAAGACCGTGATGATCGTCAACACGACGGAATTCCTGCCGGGAGATTTCACGCGCAACGCCGACTTCTCGCTGCCGACCGAGCGGCTCAGGCGCGAGATCATGAAGGCGGGCGGCGGCGAGCGCAGCCATTTCGTCGATGCGTCGCGGATTGCATCGGCGCTGTTCGGCCATTCGATCGGCGCCAATATTTTCCTGGTCGGCTATGCCTATCAGTACGGTGCAATCCCGCTGTCGGCCGAGGCGATCGAGCAGGCGATCACGCTCAACGGCGAAGCGGTGGCGATGAATATCGCGGCGTTCCGCTGGGGCCGGCGCGCGGCGGGCGATCTCAAGGCGGTCGAAGCGGTGGCAAAGCCCGCGGAGATCGATCCGGCGCGGCACTTGTCGCAGTCCTTCGACGAGATGGTCGAGCGGCGCGTTGCGTTCCTCACCGCTTATCAGAATGCCGCCTATGCGGCGCGCTATCGCGCCTTGGTCGACACCGCGAAGGCGGTGGAGGCCGCCAGGGCGCCGGGCAAGTGCGGGCTCGCCGAGGCCGTCGCGCGCTATCTGTTCAAGCTGATGGCGTACAAGGATGAATACGAGGTGGCGCGGCTCTATACCGACGGTGCGTTTGCAAAACAGGTGAAAGCGGCGTTCGACGGCGATCTGCGGCTTGAGTTCCATCTCGCTCCGCCGCTATTGGCCCGGCGCGACAAGGAAACCGGGCTGCCGCGCAAGATGACGTTCGGGCCATGGGTGATGCGCGCCTTCGGCCTGCTGGCAAAATTCAAGTTCCTGCGCGGCACGGTGCTCGATCCGTTCGGCTATAGCGTCGAGCGCAAGACCGAGCGCCAGTTGATCGCGGACTACGAGGCCATGCTGGCGGAGCTTTTCGATCGGCTGTCGGCCGAGAACCACCCTATCGCGGTGGGGCTTGCCGCGATTCCGGAAAAAATCCGCGGCTTCGGCCACGTCAAGGCGCGGCATCTCGCGGCGGCGAAGGCCGACGAGGCGGCGCTGCTCGAGCAATTGCGCGCGCCGGCGGCGCCGCAGCTCCTGAAGGCTGCGGAGTGACCATCACGCTCAACCACACGATCGTGCCGGCGCGTGACAAGGTCGCCGCGGCAAAATTTTTCGCGCGCATCTTCGGCCTCAAGCGCGGCCGAACGAATTATTTCGCACCGGTGCGGGTGAACAGGAACCTGACGTTGCTGTTCGACGACGACAGCAAGTTCGAAAGTCATCATCTTGCGTTTCACGTCAGCGAAAAAGAGTTCGACGCGATTTTCAGCCGCGTAAGGAAGGAAGGCCTCCGCTACGGCAGCGCGCCGTGGAGCCTCGACGACGGCAAGCTCAACCGCTGGGGCGGCGGGCGCGGCTTCTATTTCAAGGATCCGAACGGGCACGTGCTCGAATTGATGACCGTGCCGCAATGACCCTTCACCGCACCACGACCCGCGCCACTCGCTTACAATTTCGGATGCCAGCTTCTGCCGACGTGATCGGGGAACAATCCGACATGCCCAAAATATGGCAAAATGTGAATATGACCATCGCGCTCGGTGGCGAGTGGTATTTTGCATCGCAAATTGGCTGTTGAACCCCATTTCGCTGATCAGAGTTTCCTGATTTGATCGCAGCTGGGGTGAGCGGAAATTGCCAAAGGAGGTCAGATTGCGTGACCTCGTCCGACCAGGGACATTCATCCGCATTCTTCTCGGTCTCTGGGTTGTTCCGGTGCTTGGTGTGGCGCAGCCGACTGCATTCGTCGCGCCGCCGCGAACCATTGCCGATATCACAGCGATTCTTGATCACGAAAAGCCTGATCCCAAAATTATAGCCAAAATTCGCGAGGAAGCGGAAACACAACCGCCCTTGCGTGCCGCTAAGTCTGAGCTCGCGCTCTTTTACCGCAATCGATGTCAAGCGCGTCGCACATTGGGGGACGCACAAAGAGCAATCCCCGATTGCGAGGCAGCGGTGAGCCATGCGGTTGGCTCGATGAATGCGAATGATCTCACGCGAATGCGGTTCAACCTCGCAAGTTTATACGGACAGATCGGTGAGCCGAAACGAGCATTGGAAGTGTTGTTGTCTCTAGCTCGAGACGTAAATGTGAAAGGCACACAAGGATTTTTGTTCAGCGTTCATGCTTTTATGGCCCAACATTGCATTAGACTCGGCGATTTCAATCAGGCTGAATCCTACATTCAACGTAATCGAGATTTGGCACAGGAAGCGCGTGGGTGGAGCACTTATGCTGGCTACCGGCGCGCGCAGTGGGAAGGGTCACGTGAATTAGGCGAGGCAGAGCTTTTCGCGGCACGTGGGCAATTCTTGAAAGCCGAATTGTCATATCGGCAGGCTGAAAATTTGCGTCGTGACGCGTTACGGCTTGTGCATTCTTATGAATCATTACCGCCTTCACTCGACTCACTTGAGGGAGCTATCGACAGCACAATTGCCATGCAAGGGCTCATGAAAGCGCGCCAAGGACGGGTCGCTGAAGGCGAGGCAGACGTTCGAAGAGCTTTACTCAATCGATTGAAGGCAACGGGCCAATACCATCTTCAGACCGCCGGCTTTATCGGTCATTTGGCAATTCTGCTCATAGAACAGGGGCGGTATACTGAAGCGGAACAACTCACGCGTCGGCAAATCGAAATTCAACGCACACTCGGTGTTCCATCGAGTTCGCAAACCTATGCAACTGTTCTTAACCAACTCGCAGCAAACCTCAACCTCCAGGCCCGCTGGGATGAAGCGGCAAAGGTGTATTCAGAGCTCGACGAGGCCACCAAGACTTGGGAGCCGGCACGACGCGAAGCCTTGACGCTCAACTCTGAGCACATCGTCACGTTATTCAACACGAATAATCTTTCGGCTGGCACTGCGGCGGCTGAACGCCTGCTGGCACGCAACCGGACGTTATTTGGCGAGCAGCACGTCAATACCGCGCTCATCCGCGGATTGCTTGCAATCGGACTCGCGCGCTTCAATCGCGAGGCTGATGCATTGCGTGAGTTCAAACTCGCTATTCCAATTCTCATGGCGCAATCGCGCGAGACCGATGATGACGATCCAACGCTCAAGGCTGCGCGGGCCCTGCGCACGCAATTCATTGTTGAAGCCTACGTGTCGCTGCTTGCGCGCTTGGGGCCTGCGTCCAACGTCGATCCGGCCATTGAAGGCTTTCGGCTGATTGATGCTCTCCGTGGCGAGTCGCTGCAGCGGGCACTCGCCGAGTCTGGAGCGCGCGTGTCGGCTAAAGACCCGGTTCTCGCTGGGCTTGTGCGTAAAAGTCAGGACTTGGAGAAACAAATCGGCGCTCAGCTTGGGCTGCTGAACAATGTGCTCACACTGCCGACCGAGCAGCGCGATGCGAATGCAGTCAAAATACTTCAGTCGGACATCAACAAATTGCGGGCAGTGCGCGATGCGGCGAAAAAGGAACTCGCCGTCAAATTCCAGAATTACGCAAGCCTGATCGAGCCTGTGCCGCCGTCGGCCGAAGACATTCGTGCCGTGCTGCGGCCGGACGAGACGTTCGTTTCGTTCTACTTCGGGCGTGACGCGAGTTTCGTGTGGGCGGTGCCGAAGAGCGGCCAGATTGCCTTTGCAACCATCCCCGCCAGCGCCAGCGCAATTGAGAGCACGGTGACCAAGCTACGAGAAGCATTGGAGCCCAATGTGGCACTGGTGTCCGAAATTCCCGCGTTCGATGTCGCGCTCGCATATGAGCTGTACGTGCAAATCCTAAAACCGGTCGAAGCTGGCTGGAAAGGCTCGAAGAATCTTATCATTGCGACGAACGGCGCCCTTGGCCTGTTACCGCTCGGGCTCCTCCCGACCGAGCCTATTCCATTCAAGAACGATACTGAGCCGGCATTCGCATCCTATCGGAATGTGGCGTGGCTTGCGCGCACCCATGCCGTCACGCTTGTGCCCTCGGCCGCGGCGCTAAGAACGCTACGCCAACTGCCGCCAGGCTCCGAAAAACGCGAGCGGATGATCGGATTCGGCGATCCGATCTTCAGCAAAGATCAGGCCGGCACGCCAGAACAGCTGAACGAGGCTGCCGCGAAAGTTGAAACCCGCGGCGTGTCGTTGGTGCGAAGAGCCGCGCCGCAGACGCAGGGAGTTAACAGCGCGCCGCTTTCGCTGCTGCCACGTCTGCCCGACACTGCAGACGAGCTCAAATCGATCGCGCTTGCCTTGCAGGCCGATCCGACCAAGGTGCTCAAGCTCGGTACCGCCGCGAACGAAGAAACCGTGAAGAAGACCGATCTTTCGAAATATCGCATTATCGTGTTTGCGACCCACGGCCTCGTGCCAGGCGAACTCGATGGCTTGCATCAGCCAGCGCTGGCCTTAAGCGCGCCGGACGTCGCGGGTGTTCCCGGCGACGGCCTGCTTACCATGGACGAAATTCTCGCGCTGAAGCTCGATGCCGACTGGGTTGTGTTGTCGGCTTGCAACACCGGTGCGGCCGCCGGCTCCGGCGCAGAAGCGGCGACAGGACTAGGGCGAGCGTTCTTCTACGCGGGTACTCGCGCGATCCTGGTGACCAACTGGTCGGTACACTCGCAGTCGGCGCGGGTACTCGTGAGCGAACTGTTCCGCCGGCAGGCCATCGATGAGAAGCTTACGCGCGGTGAAGCTCTGCGTCAGGCAATGATGGCCGTGCTCGACGGCCCCGGGTTTACCGATGCTGATGGCAAAACTCTCTTTACCTATGCGCACCCACTATTCTGGGCGCCATATACGATCATTGGCGACGGCGGACGGTGAACAAATTAGTCTTCACGGTTTGAGAATAATCTTGCCCATCGTTTGCCGCGCTTCAAGCAACGCATGAGCGCGGGCGGCGTCGCGCAGCGGCAGGCGGGCGGTGATTGCCGGCACGAATTTCCCGGCGGCCAGCCATTCGATGGCGTGCTTCATGCCTTCGCTGCGCAGCTCGGGCAATTCGTCGCTGGTATGCATGGTGAAACAGCGCAACGCCGGACTGCGGTCGATATTGGCGCGCATGTCCTTGAACAGATCGGTGTCGGGCATGCCGCCGAGCACGGCATAGGAGACGATCAGCCCGAGCGGCGCGATCATCTTCAGGTCATCGGCAAACGTCTTGCCGGCGACGTGATTGAAAATGATGTCGGCGCCGCGGCCGCCGGTGGCCGCATTGATGCGGTCGACGACCGGTTCGGTTGCATGATTGACGACGTGAGCTGCGCCGCGCCGGCGCACGAAGGCGCATTTTTCTTCCGAGCCGGCGAGTGCGATGACGTTGGCGCCGGCTAGCCGCGCCACGTCGATCAGCGCCGTGCCCATGCCGCCGGCTCCGCCGTGGACAAGGACGTTGCGCGGCTCGATGCCGCGCGCGACCTGATGCAGCAGCGTCCAGGCGAGCGCGTAATTCGAGAGCGCCGCGGCCTCGTCGAGATCGACGGAATCGGGCAGCGGCCATATTCCGTTCTCCGGCACGGCGGCATATTCGGCGTAGAGCCCGCCGCGGAAGCCGATATCCCAGCCGGCGATGAATACCGGCTGTCCCTCTTTCAGCTTGGCGCCGGCGCCGGTTTCGGCCACGCGTCCGCTCAAATCGTTGCCGAGCACGAACGGCAGCTTCGGCATCCAGCGATAGCGGCCGGAGCGGATCAGCATGTCGAAATAATGCACGCCGACGGCGTGCGCGCGGACCAGCACCTCGCCCGGACCGGGTTTGGGCAGCGGCCGTTCGACCAGTTCGAGCACCTCGGGGCCGCCGGTGCGGCTGATCTGAATGGCCTTCATGGCGCGAAAATTTCTCCCGCAATGCGGTGGACACGGTTGTTGCAGTAGCCGCGCGGGTTCCAAGGCGCGCTGTCGAGCGGCTGCGTGCGGCCTTGGGCATCGGTCGCGCGCGCCATGATTTCGATCCGGCCGGGCGGTGGTTCGAGAGTGGTTGCGAACCGGCGCCAGGCAAAACGATCCGGCAACGGGCCCAGATTCGTCGCGCGCCAGGATTGACCGCCGTCGAGCGAAAGCTCGACCCGCGCGAGCGCCACGTGACCGCTCCAGCCATGACCGCGCACGGCGAGAGGTTTACCCGCCGGGGCGCGGAAGCCGTCGCGCGGAAACGTGATCAGCGAGCGAAC
The DNA here is from genome assembly GCA_035501735.1 of Xanthobacteraceae bacterium. GTDB lineage: Bacteria > Pseudomonadota > Alphaproteobacteria > Rhizobiales > Xanthobacteraceae > PNAI01. Next base: position 27,360 of record DATJVR010000004.1, read on the forward strand.
CGGCATGTCGGTGATCACGTCGAACTGCGACGGATCGAGCGAGTCGCCATGGTGGACCGGCATGCGCGGCAAACGGTAATGGAATTCCTGCATGCGCTCGCCGTCGTGCTCGCGGTCGCGGATGGCAATGCGTGTGAGCCATTTCTGAAAGCAGGAGCCGGGATAACCGGGCGCCACGAGCCGCAACGGCCCGCCGTGCAGTGCCGGCAGCGGCTTGCCGTTCATGGCATAGGCGACGAGCGTCTCGGGTGCGAGGGCCTTGGCGATCGGCAGGCCGCGCGAGATCGCGGCGCCGTGACCGTCGATGGCGAGATCGGGGCTGTAGTGTCCGGTATAAACCGCATCGGGCGACAGTTCGCATCGCCGAAGCAGGTCGGCAAGCCGCACGCCGGTCCAGCGGAGGCAGCCGACCGCGCCGTAGCGCCACAGCACGGTCCCGGCGGGCTCGCGGAAAAAAGCGCGGCCGTTGCCGGCGCATTCCAGCACTGCGACTTGCGTCACCGGTTCGAATTGTTGCTTGAGGGCCGCAACGGTCCAGCTGCGCGGCGTGCGCACGCAACCGTCGATGGTCAGCGTCCAGTCCGCGATCGCGCTATCGTCAAATGACGGCATGATGCCGGTGTTGCGCGCGAACAGCCGGTCGAGCGGCGTGATATCGTCGTCGAGCAGGTGCGGCGGCGTTTCGGCGTTGAGTTCCGGGGTGTCCAAAAGGACGAGATCCGGCTTGGTCCTCGCCACTAGCAAGCGCTCGTCTATCCGTTGCATAAGAGGTTTATCTCGCGGAAAGGGCGGGAACTTTAGCATGGCCGATACGCTGAAACCCCGGGATGGCAAGGACGTCGAGGAGGCGGTGCGTTGGGCGCTGGCCAAGTCGAAGCGGCTCGAAATCGTCGGCCGGGGTACCAAGCGCACGCTCGGTCGGCCGAGCCAGTCGGATATGACGCTCGATCTTTCGTCCTTGAGCGGTGTCACGCTCTACGAACCGGCCGAACTGGTGCTGGCGGCCAAGGCTGGCACGCCGCTGTCCGAAATTGAGACAATGGTCGAGGCCAAGGGACAGCAGCTTGCGTTCGAGCCGATGGACTATGGCCCGCTGCTCGGCGAAGAAACGGCGGCGGGCACGATCGGCGGCGCGCTCGCGGTGAACCTGGCAGGGCCACGGCGGATCAAAGCGGGTGCCGCGCGCGATCATTTTCTCGGGGTCTCCGCCGTGTCCGGACGCGGGGAAACTTTCAAGTCGGGCGGCCGGGTGGTGAAGAACGTCACCGGTTACGATCTCTGCAAGCTGCTCGCCGGTTCGTTCGGCACGCTTGCGGCGATGACCGACATCACGATCAAAACTTTGCCGAAGGCCGAGACCGAGGAGACGGTCATCCTCGCGGGGCTCGATGATCTGCGCGCGGGCGCCGCGATGACGGCGGCCATGGCTTCGTCGTGCGACGTTTCGGGCGCGGCGCATTTACCGGCGCACATCGCCTATCGCTTCGAGGGCCTTAACGCAAAGGACGCCGTTACCGCCTTCCGTCTCGAAGGCGTGGCACCCTCTGTGCAGCATCGCAAAGAAGCCTTGAGCGCGCTGCTTGCGCTCTTCGGCGCGATCGCTTCACTCGATGAGCAACAGTCGCGCGCGCTCTGGCGCAATGTGCGGGATGCGACGCCGTTTGCGGCAGACGGTCCGTCCGGCGATCGGCCGATCTGGCGCGTTTCGACCGCGCCGGGCAAGGGCTGCGGTATCGCCGGGATGATACCGCCGAGCGTGGAAATGTTTTACGATTGGGCCGGCGGGCTGATCTGGATCGCGCCCCTGCCAACGCAGGACGGTGGAGCGGCCACGATCCGAACCGCAGTCGCGGCACTCGGCGGACATGCGACGTTGATCCGCGCGCCGGTGGCCGTGCGCGCGTCGGTCGAGGTGTTCCAGCCGCAGGATGAGGGGCTCGCGGCGCTCACCAAGCGCGTGAAAGAAGGCTTCGATCCCAACGGCGTGCTCAATCCGGGTCGGATGTGGGCGGGGGTGTGATCGAGCGGAGCGACGAGTAGACGATGCAGACGACCTTCACGCTGGCGCAGCTCGCCGATCCGCAGATCGCGGAATCGGAAAAGATTCTGCGCGCCTGCGTGCATTGCGGGTTCTGCAACGCGACCTGTCCGACCTACGCGCTGATCGGCGATGAGCTCGATGGACCGCGCGGACGCATCTATCTGATCAAGGACATGCTGGAGCGCGATAAGCCGGCGACGGGCGACGTGGTGAAGCACGTGGATCGTTGCCTGTCGTGCCTTGCCTGCATGACCACGTGTCCGTCGGGCGTGCATTACATGCATCTCGTCGATCATGCACGGATGCACATCGAGAAAACCTATCGGCGGCCCCCGATCGACCGATGGCTGCGGACGCTGCTCGCCAAGGTTATGCCCTATCCGACGCGTTTTCGCGCGGCGCTGTTTTTTGCGATGTTCGCCAAGCCGTTCGCGCCGCTGTTTGCGGCCATCGGGCTCAAGCCGGTCGCGGCCATGCTCGAGCTGGCGCCGAAAAACGTGGCCTCCAGGGACACGGTGTTCCGCGTCTATCCGCCAGAAGGTCCGCGCGCAGGCCGTGTTGCGCTGCTGGTCGGCTGCGTCAACGACGTGCTCGGCTCTTCGATCACGCATTCCACGATTCGCGTGCTCACGCGCCACGGCATCGAGGTGGTGGTCCCTCCGGAAACGGGCTGCTGCGGTTCGCTTGTGCATCATATGGGGCGCGAGCAGGAAGCGCTCGAATTTGCCCGCAAGACCATCGATGCGTGGATGCGCGAGATCGACGGCGAGGGAGTCGACGCGATCCTGATCACGGTTTCGGGCTGCGGTACCACCGTGAAGGACTACGGTTTCATGCTGCGCGGCGATGCGGCCTATGCGGAGAAGGCCAAGCGCGTCGCCGGTCTCGCGCGCGATGTGACGGAGTACCTTGCGCGGCTGCGGTTGAAGCCAACGGGCGACGCGGCGCCGCTGGTCGTCGCCTATCATCCGGCCTGCTCGCTGCAACATGGGCAGCGCATCACGCGCGAGCCGAAGGAATTGCTGTCGAAGGCCGGGTTTGCGGTGAAGGATATTCCGGAAGCGCATTTGTGCTGCGGCTCAGCCGGCATCTACAACATTCTGCAGCCGGATATCGCCAAACGGCTGCGTGCGCGTAAGGTCGAGAATATCGGCAAGGTCGAGCCTGAAGTGATCGCCGCAGGAAATATCGGCTGCATCACGCAGATCGCGGCAGGCACGACGACGCCGGTGGTGCATCCGATCGAATTGATCGATTGGGCGACCGGCGGGCCAATGCCGGATCTCCTGCAGGAGATCGTTGCCGCGAAGCCGCGCAACGCGATGGTGCCCGCGGACAAGGAGTTGACGCCCGCGCAAAGCTGAGGAACCCGGAGGCCAGCAAGCGCGCAGCAATTCGCATTGCATCGACGGCGGGGGCCGACTAGCATGGGCGATCGAAAACAGGCCACAGAGGCCTGAACCTGCTCAATAAATAAACGCCACGGAGGAGGAGAGGGTTATGCCGGGGTACAATATTCTCATCATGGGCGCGTCGTACGGCTCGCTCTTGGCATCCAAACTGCTGTTCGGTGGGCACAACGTCAAACTGGTGTGCTTGCCGGCCGAAGCCGAGTTGATCAACGCGGAAGGCTTCCGCGTGCGCCTGCCGGTCAAAGGACGGAAAGAGCCGGTGGAACTCGACTCGCGAAAATTGGCCGGCAAGGTGTCGGCTGCGGGACCAACCGAGGTGAATCCGAAGGACTACGACCTGGTCGGACTTGCGATGCAGGAGCCGCAATATCGCTCGCAGGGCGTGCGGCAATTGCTCGATGCGGTCGCGAAGTCGCGCGTGCCGTGCATGTCGATCATGAACATGCCGCCGTTGCCATATGTGAAACGGATTCCGGGCCTGAATTACGACGCGCTGAAGGTCGCCTATACCGATGCAAGCGTGTGGGACAGTTTCGATCCGGCAACGTTGACGTTGTGCAGCCCGGACCCGCAGGCGATCCGCCCGCCCGAGGAAAAGGTCAATGTGCTGCAGGTGACGTTGCCGACGAACTTCAAAGTCGCGCGTTTCGATTCGGAAAAAAGCACGGGCATTCTGCGCCAGCTCGAGAAGGAAATCGACGCGATCCGTTACGACACGCCGGAAGGCAAGATCGAGTTGCCGGTGAAGTTGCGCGTCTATGATTCGATCTTCGTGCCGCTCGCCAAATGGGCGATGCTGCTCGCCGGCAACTATCGCTGCGTGACCAAAGATGGAATGCGGACGGCGCAGGAGGCCGTGCACAGCGACATCGAGACGTCGCGCTCGGTCTACAATTTCGTGTTCGATCTTTGCGTGAAGCTCGGCGCGAAACCGCAAGACCTCGTGCCGTTCGAAAAATATGCCGCGGCGGCGCAAAGCCTGACGCGGCCCGCTTCGGCGGCGCGCGCGCTCCAAAACGGCGCGCCGAACATCGAACGCGCCGACAAGCTGGTGCAGCAGATCGCGAAGCAAAAAGGCTTGAGCCACCCGGTCATCGACGCAACCGTTGCTCTCGTCGACTCGCGGCTTGACGCCAATCGCAAAAAGGCCGCGGCGGCCTAATTGCCGCCGGAGCGCGACGGATCGTCGATCCACCGGTCGTCATTCGCGGCCGGTGGATTTTCTTTTTGTGTCCCAGATTGATCCGGCATTAGATTTTCATTCGCAGTAATTCGATGTCTAAAAAGTGCTGTGGATAATTCGCTCGGAAAGCCATATTTTATATGGCTATTCAAGGAATTAGTCTGAGTACTGACTTGTTAATAAATGAACTTTGAGAGTCTCAAATTTAGACAAGAAATACCGCCGAAAATCCAGACGGGTTTTAAACTGTGACGTTCCCGCAACAATGAATTTGAATCAGCAAATAAATGCCTGAATCGCCTAAAAATGCAGCAACTGCCGTCGTTTTTCGCTTGCTGGAGTTCTCTTAGACGGTAAGTATTTCGGGCAGTTTTGGGGTCTGCGGGACGGAATTCCTGTTTGTACTCGCGTATTCATCATCGAGAGACGTAGGCCCTCGTCTCTGATGACAGGAAGGGGTTGAGCCTATGAAAAAGATCGTTGTTTCGTCGCTTGCGGCGTTGGCGTTTTCCGCCGGGACTGCACTGGCGGCTGATCCACCCAAGTTCGATTACGGCGCGGGCGCGGGAATCGTCAGCGACTACCTGTTCCGCGGCGTCACCCAATCAAACCACAAGCCGTCGTTCAACGCGTACTTCGAGCCGCGCTGGAACATCAATGCGAACCTGCAAGCCTATGCGGGTATCGGCTATGAGACGATCCGGTTCGCGAACGATGCCACCGCCGAAATCGACTTCTACGGCGGCCTGCGTCCGACCTTCGGCAAGTGGGCGTTCGATATCGGCATCTGGTACTACTACTATCCCGGCGGCACGTGCTTCGCGGGTACGCCGGCGTGTCCGGCGACGTTGCCGAATGGTAACGTGATCAAGAAAGACGTGAGCTTCTACGAATTCTACTTCAAGCCGACCTACAATTTCTCCGATTCGTTTGCCCTCGGCCTGACCTTCTTCTATTCGCCGAACTTCCTGAACACGGGCGCGGATGGCGAGTATCTGTCCGGTACGTTCAAGTACTCGTTCCCGGCGTTCTCGAACGGCGTGCAGGTCTATACTTCGGGCGAACTCGGGTATCAGTGGCTCGGAACCTCCGATTCGTTCTACGGCACGACGATCGCGAGCCCGCTGGGCGGCGGTCCGTTCCCGAACGGCATCAACTACAAGGATTACCTGACTTGGAACTTCGGCCTGGGCTGGACCTGGAAAGTGCTGACGGTTGACCTGCGCTATACCGACACCAACCTGAGCAAGGCCGATTGCAACGCCTTCACCAGCGATCACACGGGCGTCAACGACGGTTCTTTCTCGGCGATCAACCCGACCGGCGTCGGCTCGAACTGGTGCGGCGCACGTTTCACCGCCAAACTGTCGATCGACATCACGTCCACCAGCTTCAAGTAAGGCTGGCGACAGACTCAACCCAAAGAGCGGCGGCCCGAAAAGGCCGCCGCTTTCGTTTTATCGGCCTCCGCAGCCCGCACTATGGCCTTAAGCTCACGCACCTGTCGTTGATCGATTCGGCGCATGGACAGTCGTGCAATCATTGCCGGGGCAGCCGGCGGCGCGGTGGCGATCGCCGTCATGGAGCTGTTGTCGGCGCGCACGATGACGCCTCTGATGACGATCCCCTTCGCGACCTCGATCGTGCTGGTGATGGGATCGCCCGAGGCCGATCCGGCGCAGCCGCGTGCGCTGGTCGGCGGGCATCTCGTCGCCGCGCTCGTCGGTCTCGTCATCGTCAAGTTGGTCGGGCCAAATCCGTGGGCGGCGGCCCTCGCGGTCGGGCTTGCGATGGTGGCGATGCACCTGACCGGCACGTTTCATCCCCCCGCGGGGATCAATCCGTTGCTGGTGGTGGTGAACAATTTTTCCTGGACCTATCTCATCGTACCGGTCGCCTGCGGGGCGCTGCTGCTGGTCGGGTTCGCCTATGCCTGGCACAACGTGGCCCGGCGCGGCCTTTCGCACGGTCGACCTTGGCCGAGCCGGTGGTGGTAGACGCTGAGCCGTTTCATTGACCGGCCGAGGCAAACGCGGCCTCGTGCACGCTGTAGCGCTCGCCGTCGCGCTCGAGGGTCAGAAGGCGCCGATGGAAGGCCTTCAACGTGGCGCGGTGGCCGATTGACACGATGGTCGTGCTGGTCAGCCGCTTCTGCAACAGCTCGTAGAGGGCGACTTCCGACGGCTCGTCGAGGGAGGCCGTCGATTCATCGAGAAAGAGAAAATCGGGCGCCTGCAGCAGCGCGCGCGCGATGCCGAGCCGTTGCTGCTCGCCGGGTGACAGCATGCGGTTCCAGTGGGCCTCTTGGTGAAGACGCGAGGCCAAGGCGGGAAGCCCCACCGCCGCGAGCGTTTCGGTCAGTTGCCTGTCATCGAAGGTGCCGGCTTCGGTCGGATAGGCGATCGCGGCAGCAAGCGTGCCGACCGGAAAATAGGAACGCTGCGGCAGCAACATCAGCCGCGCAGCCTTGGGCACTTCGATGCGGCCGGAACCAAAGGGCCAAATGCCGGCAACGGCGCGAAACAAAGTGGATTTGCCGGCTCCAGATGGACCGGTGACCAGGACCTGCTCGCCGGCGGAAATCACGATGTTGTCCGCCGCCACGATCGGCACGCCCGAAGGCAGCCGTAACAAAAGGTCGTTCACCGAAACCGTATGGGGACGATCACCTGCCGTCACATTGACCACCGGCGGCGTATGGGCCGCGGCGCGCGCCGTTGCGGCCGCGAGATCGAAGCCGGACAGCCGCTGGATCACCGCGCGCCATTCGGCGAGATCGCGGTAGAAGGTGATGAAGAACGACATGGCGGTCTGCATGCTGTTGAAAGCGGAGGCGGTCGTAGTCAGGACACCAAGCTGAACCGTGCCGGCAAAATAGGCCGGGCTCACGACGATATAGGGAAAGATGATCGAGACTTGACTGTAACCGGCGGTGAAGAACGTGAGGCGTTTCGTGCGCGTCATGATCAGGAGCCAATTGCCGACGAGACGCGTGAAGCGATCGCCCAGCCGACTTTTTTCGACCGGTTCGCCGGCGAGCAAAGCAATCTGCTCGGAATTTTCACGCACGCGCACAAGATTGAAACGGAAATCGGCTTCAAGGCGTTGCTGGTTGAAAATCAGCGCAACCAGCGGCCAGCCGATCCAATGCGTGAGGAGGGTGCCGATGGCCGCATAGATCAGCGCCACCCACAAAAGATAACCGGGTATGACGATGTCGACACCGAACACATGCAGCGGCGCCGCGCCGGACAACGTCCAAAGCCGCACCGTGAAGGCCGCAATCGTCATGACGGCATTGAACAGACCAAGCCCCAGCACGAGATTGCGATCGATGAACAGACGGATGTCTTCCGAGATGCGCTGATCCGGATTGTCCGCGGCATCGCCGAGAAGCTGCATGCGGTAGTGATTTGCGCTGGTCAGCCAGTTGTCGAGATAAGACTTGGTCATCCACTGGCGCCAGCGAATTTGGAGCCACTGATTGAGGTAGAGCTGATAGACGGCAAGCACGATGAAAATTCCGGCCAGGATGCAGAAGATGAGAAGCTGGCGAACAAACGCATCCCAATTGCGGTCCTGCAGCGCGTTATAGAATTGCTCGTTCCATAGGCTGAGCAGATAGTTGATGCCGACAAGCGCGAGTTCGATCGCGATCACCGCGGCAAGCAAAACTCGACCGGCGAAGCGGTCCTCGGAGCGGAAATAGGGAACGGAGAGCCGCCAAATGGTGGCGAGCGTCGCGGTAAAACCAGTCACGGGCACTTCTCCTGCTTCGGGGTCAATCGCGGATGGTCGGTGCGATAAATCGGCGCGGCCAGGCCAGGGTCAAAGAGGCCTGAGCGGTATTTTCGGGCGATTCTCGTTGACAATCGGCGAGGACAATACACCCGAATTGCCCACCTTCTAGCCACCTCCCGGAGAGCTACCGGGCCGCGATCCCGAGCCTAGCGCTGGGCTGACCGCATGCGGTGCGCGCGAGATGGACCTTTCCCCGGGGGCTCGCCAGGGCTTCCGGGCAAGAGCCGAAATCCGGGCGTCGGCCTCGCAAACACCACTTGTGAATTGCGGTTAATCCGGCCAAACTAGTCATAATAACGTTGGAATAAGGGGTCTGTTCCGACGTTAGTGGCTCAGAGCGGCTGGCAGGCCGCCATTATTTCCTAACCCAGGGAGGACTCTGCTCATGACAAAGAAACTCAAAACGTCAAACCTTGCGACCCGCCGCAAATTCCTGCTGGCGGCGGGCACCGCGGCCGTTGCCGCACCGAGCGTCGTCAAAGCGCAAGGCGCGTTAAACTTCCGCTTCCAGAGCACGTGGCCATCGAAGGACATCTTCCACGAATACGCGCAGGACTTCGCCAAGAAGGTCAACGACATGACTGGCGGCGATCTGAAGATCGAAGTGCTGCCGGCCGGCGCAGTCGTGCCGCCGTTCCAATTGCTCGACGCGGTGTCGAAGGGATTGCTCGACGGCGGTCACGGCGTGCTGGTGTATTCCTACGGCAAGGCCACCGCGCTCGCGTTGTGGGGATCGGGCCCGGGCTATGCGATGGATGCCAACATGATGCTCGCCTGGCACAAGTACGGCGGCGGCAGAGAGCTTCTCACCAAACTCTATGCGTCGATCGGCGGCAACGTCGTGTCGTTCCCCTATGCGCCGCTGTACACGCAGCCGCTCGGCTGGTTCAAGAAGCCGGTGACTTCACCCGACGACTTCAAGGGTCTGAAATACCGCACGGTCGGTATTTCCATTGACCTGTTCCAGGCCATGGGCGCCTCGGTGACCGCGCTGCCTGGCGGCGAAATCGTCTCCGCGATCGACCGCGGCTTGATCGACGCAGCCGAGTTCAACAATGCATCGTCGGATCGTGCGCTCGGATTCGCCGACGTTTCGAAGGTCTGCATGCTGCAAAGCTATCACCAGAACGCCGAGCAGCTGGAGATCACCTTCAACAAGACCAAGTTCGATGCGCTGCCGGCCAAATTGAAAGCGGTTATCGAAAACGGCGTCGAAGCCGCATCGGCAGACATGATGTGGAAGGCGATCGACCGGAACTCGCAGGACTACATCACCCTGCAGACGACCGACAAAGTAAAGTTCTACAAGACGCCGGACTCTGTCCTTGCTAAGCAGCTGGAACTCTACGACGAAATCGTGCGCAAGTACGTCGGCCAGAACAAGCCGATGTTCAAGGAAATCGTCGAGTCACAACTGAAGTTCGCCAAGCGCGCGACGCAATGGGAGCAGGACTACATCGTCCCTCGCAAGATGGCCTACGATCACTACTTCGGACCGAACGCGAAAAGTCCGATCTGACGAGTCTTATTGACTTGACAAAGCACCATTCGGAATGGAAACCGGATGGTGCTTTGCTGTTCTGACGACTCCTCGGGGGCGAGGCTATATTGGGGCAACTGGCCCATCCGGTGGCTGGGGTAAATGAACGTCGAATCCTTCCTTCATACCATTGACGGCATCAGTACCTGGGTCGGCAAGGTGGCATCATGGCTGCTGATGATCCTGATGACCGTCGTCTGCGTGGAGGTGTTCAAGCGCTACATCCTGAACGTGCCGACGGCATGGATCTTCGACGTAGAGAACATGATGTACGGCACGCTGTTCATGCTGTGCGGCGCCTACACGTTGGCGCAAAACGCGCATGTGCGCGGCGATTTCCTTTACAGTTCGATGCGTCCGCGCCTTCAGGCCTTCCTCGACATCGCGTTGTACTTTCTCTTTTTCCTGCCCGGCATCGCCGCACTTATCTACTCGGGGTGGATCTATTTCGGGGAATCGTGGCGCATTGCCGAGCATTCAAACGTGACGGCAAACGGCCCGCCGGTCTATCAGTTCAAACTGATCATACCTTTGGCAGGCTGCATGGTGATGCTGCAAGGAATCGCCGAGATCGTACGTTGCGTCGTCTGTTTAAGGACCGGCGAGTGGCCGAGCCGGCTGCATGACGTCGCGGAAATCGACGTCATCGAAGAGCAGCTTTCACAAAGCCAATACGTCGACGAGGAGTCGCGCAAGATCGCCATCGAGCGCGCGCACGAAATCGACGAAATGGCGCGCCAGCGCGGCATGGGGGGAGAGCTAAACGAATGAGCGATCCCGCACTCGGCCTCACAATGCTAGCGCTCATCGTGGTCGTCATCATGATGGGCTTCCCGACGGCGTTCACGCTGATGGGCCTCGGTATCGTCTTCGGGTTCGTGGCCTATTTCAAATCGGGCCAGATGTGGTGGCAGAACGGCGTCTTCGACCTGATGGTGCAACGCGCCTACGGCGCGATGAACAATGACGTCCTGATTTCCATCCCGTTGTTCGTGCTCATGGGCTACGTGATGGAACGCGGCGCGCTGGTCGACAAGATGTTCTATTCCATCCAGCTCGCGTTCCGGAAAGTCCCGGCGTCGCTTGCGGTTGCGACGTTGATCGTATGTACGTTCTGGGGCATTGCCAGCGGACTCGTCGGCGCCGTGGTGGTGCTGATGGGCGTCATCGCGTTCAATCCGATGTTGCGCGCGGGATATGATGTGAAGCTCGCCTCGGGCGTGATCACCGCAGGCGGCACGCTCGGTATCCTGATTCCGCCGTCGGTGATGATCATCGTCTATGCGGCGGTGGCGGGGCAATCGGTCGTCAAGCTGTATGCCGCGGCGATGTTCCCCGGCTTTTTCCTTTCCTTCCTCTACCTCATCTACATCATCGGCTGGGCGATGATTAATCCGAAGATCGCGCCGCCGCTGCCGGAGGCGCAGACCAAAGTCCCGGTGCCCGAATGGGTGCACAATTTTGCCGGAGCGTACTCGAAGAACATCATGGTCGGCTTGCTCTCGGCACTCGGCTCGCCGGGTCGTGCGCTGAAGTTGCAGACCGAAGCCGGACGATTGACCTATTGGCGTTTGTTATCGAGTACGACCAACGCGCTCGTGCCGTTCATGATGATCGCAGGAACGCTTGCACTGACCTATTGGTATGTCGTGATCCACCAGCAAGCGACGGTGCAAGAGGTCGTTACCGGCGTGCAGCAGCTCGGCTCGCGCAACCTTGACAGCGGATCGGCGACGCCGGCCGAACAGGGGCCGCCGGAAGGATTCTATCTCTGGTTCGGAATTTCGTGCCTGGTCGGAATATTCCTGGCCGTACGCTACTACTGGCGAATGGATGCGGAACGCTTCGAAGTCTTGAAGCTGCTGAATTCGTCGATCATGCCGCTCGGCATTCTTACGGTCGTGGTTCTCGCGGTCATTTTGTTCGGCATCACCACCGCGACCGAGTCCGCAGGCGTCGGCGCTGCGGGCGCCTTCCTGCTGGCCTTCCAGGCGAAAACGCTCGACTGGAAACGCACGAAAGAAGCCGTATTCCTCACGGCGAAAACGACGGCCATGGTGTGCTGGCTGTTCGTCGGCTCGGCGCTGTTTTCAGGCGTATTTGCGATTCTCGGCGGTCAGGGTCTGGTCGAGCAATGGGTGCTCTCGCTCCATATGACGCCGATTCAGTTCATGATGCTGTCGCAGGCGATCATCTTCGTGCTGGGCTGGCCGCTCGAATGGACCGAGATCATCGTCATCTTCGTGCCGATCTTCCTGCCGCTCTTGAAGCACTTCAACATCGATCCGATCCTGTGGGGCACGCTCGTGTTCGTGAATCTGCAGGCGGCGTTCCTGTCCCCGCCGGTCGCCATGTCGGCGTTCTACCTCAAGGGCGTTGCACCACCGCACGTGACGCTCAACCAGATATTCAACGGCATGATGCCGTATATGCTGGTCATCATCTTATGCATGATCATCATGTATCTGTGGCCCGGCATGACGCTGTGGCTGCCGAACTATCTCTACGGCGCCGGCTGAGCTTTTAGCGGCCCTCAAACCCGGTCATTTTGGGTGGCGGCCCCTTTTCGGGCAGCAAACGACCGATCGTGGGCTTGGCGAAGCCAGCCATTTCGCGCGTCATCATTTCAAAGAAGCCCAAGAACACCGCTGCAACCGGAAGCCCGAACATGACGAGCTCAGTCGTGACCAAAAGATTGCCGAAATGATCAAGATGGCTGCTTCGGTCGACGATGAAAGCGATGCTGTACAAAATATAAGCGATCCAAGACAGCCATCGCAGGGCGCGGAATACCACGTACATCTTGGCAGCTGAGTCCATAACGGTGCTCCTGATCAGGGCCGCGAATAATAGCCCCTTTCGGCCGGTGAGCAAGGGTGAGTGCAAACGCGCCCCGCTCGTTCATGGCCGAAGAAGAGCGCCGCACTGTGGGCTGGGGCGGCGCTTGGCTTCCTTGCCCGATCCGATCAGGCCGAGCGGGGCGGAACGCCGAGGTGCTCCTTGAAGAACGCGATGGTACGGCTCCAGGCCAGATCGGCGGCGACTTTGTTGTAGCGCGCGGCGCCGGTGTCGTTGTTGAAGGCATGTTGCGTGCCCGGATAGATGTGGATGGTGAATTTCTTCTTGTTTGCTTTGAGCGCGGCCTCATAGGCCGGGATGCCCTTGTCGATGTTCTCGTCGTTTTCGGCGTATTGCAGCAGGAGCGCGGCCTTGATCGCCGGCACTTTGTCGGCCGGCGGCTGAGCGCCGTAATAGGGCACGGCCGCCAGCAGGCTCGCGTTGTCGGTCGCCATGCGATTGACCACGCCGCCGCCGAAGCAGAAGCCGACCGCGCCGACTTTGCCGGTGGACTCCGGATGCTTCGTCATCACCGGAATGGCCGCGACCGCCGCCGCGATCATGTCCTCGCGCCCGGCCGGCTGGTTCTGCTGATGCAGCTCACGCGCCTTGTCCTCGTCGGGCGGCGTGCCGCCGAAGAGCGACAGGAGATCGGGCGCCAAGGCGATGAAGCCTTCGACCGCGAGCCGCCTTGCGATGTCTTCGATGTGCGGGTTCAAGCCGCGGTTTTCGTGAATGACGATGATGGCGGGGCGCTTGCCCTTGCGTTTGGAGCGAGCGAGAAAGGCGCCAATCTTGGCCTTCGGCGCGTCATAGGAAATGCGGTCGATCGCGAGGCGCGGGTCGTTGTCGGCGACGATGGCCGCCTGCGCGTAATTGTTCTGCAGCAGCGGCAGCAGCGCGAGCGCGGCAGCGGTCGAGCCGGCCAGTTCGGCCAGTCGGTCGAGAAAATCGCGACGGGTCATGCCGCCGTGCGTGAAGCGGTCGTAGAGATTGATGATGCGTTGGTCCATGCGTTCCTCCCGGATCGACGGTCACCATAACACCGGGCGGTGTTTCCAATTCGGCGTTTTGGGTGACAATCCCGTGAAATCGTCCTGGATTTGTTCGGCCTACTTGCTTGCGGTCGGCCGTGTTATTGTCCTCACATGTCGATCACGCGGCGCGACTTTCTAAACGGCGTGGCGCTGAATATCACCGCGGGCCTCACGCCGGCGGCGCAGGTCGCGGCCGCAGCGCAGCGGTATCCGCCGGCGCTGACGGGCTTGCGCGGTTCGCACATCGGCTCGTTTGAGGTCGCGCATGAGGTCGGTCGCGAGGGACGGAAATTTCCCATCGACTCGCTACGGAGCGAGGAGCGCTACGACCTTGTCGTGGTCGGCGGCGGCATCAGCGGACTGGCGGCGGCCTATTTCTATCGGCGCGCGCGGCCATCGGACAAAATCCTCATCCTCGACAATCACGACGATTTCGGCGGCCACGCTAAGCGCAACGAATTTACCCTCGGCGGCCGGCTCGAACTGATCAACGGCGGCACGCTCTCGATCGACAGCCCGAAGCCCTACAGCGCGGTCGCCGACAGCTTGCTGAAAACGCTCGGCATCGATCCCGTGGCGCTCAGCGAAAAATACTGGCGCCGCGACTTCTATTCCTCATTCGGCCTGCGCCGCGGCATCTTCCTCGACAAGGAGACTTTCGGCGCCGACCATTTGGTCGTGGTCTCCGATGGTAAATCGTGGGCGGAGCGTTTGGCGTCATCGCCGCTGTCGGCGCAGGTGCGAAGCGACATCGCCCGCATCGAGGAGGCCCACATCGACTGCATGCCGGGGCTTACTTCCGATGAAAAGAAGCGACGCTTGGCGAAAATGAGCTATCGCGATTTTCTGCTCAACGTCGTCAAGGCCGATCCGGGCGTCGTTGCGTTCTATCAGGCGCGCACTCACGGCGAATGGGGCGTCGGCATCGATGCGGTCTCAGCCCTCGACGTTTGGGCGTTTCGCTTGCCCGGCTTTCAGGGGCTCGATCTGAAACCGGGCGCGGCGCCCGGCCAGGGCTTCACCGCCGCCGGCTATGCCGGTGACGGCGGCTCCTACAGCTTTCATTTTCCCGACGGCAACGCCTCGATCGCGCGGCTTCTGGTGCGCGACCTCATTCCCGACGCCGTGCCGGGCACGAGTGCCGAGGATGTGGTCACGGCGCGGATCGATTATGCCAAGCTCGACCGCGCCGCTGCGCCGGTGCGGATCCGGCTCTCCAGCACCGCGGTGCGCGCCCGCAACGTCGGCGATGCGATGTCGGCAAAGGAAGTCGAAATCGCCTATGCC
>DATJVR010000005.1:0-47323 GCA_035501735.1 Xanthobacteraceae bacterium
TCAGATGAAACGCGATCGGGTCAACGAAATAAGTACGCGCTCATGTTCTTCGTGCGACAGCAGACAGAAATTTGAGCGATGAGTTTGATCGGCAAAAACGAACGATGCACCTAGCGTCCGATGCGCCGTGGCTCGGGCCGCGTGGCCAGCGCCTTCCAGAGCAACTTGTATTTCGGCGTAGCGGCAATGATCGGATCGTGCTGGCCGCAGAAGCTGCGATGCAGTTCGGCCTCGGCGAACAATGCGCCGATCTTGGGCTCGCTGCCTGCCGACAGCAGCGTCAGCCGGTCGAGCGCGCAGGCGAGTGTCGAGCGGTCGATGAAATCGGCGCCGCCTTGGCAGAACCGGCCCGACAGTTCGAGACGCGGATCGTCATAAGCGCGCACGAAGCCGAGGCAGTGCCGCGGCGTGCCTTTGGTCGCTTCGAAGGCGACGGTCGCCAGCGGGCCGAACTTGCTGTCGAGCATTTGCTTGCCGGCCGTTTGCACCGGTCCGAGGCCTGCCGCCGCGGCGACGATCTCGGCCGTCGGGCCGGCGAAGTGGCGGGTCTCGCTGCCCGGCCGGTAGATCTCGACTTGCAAATAGGGTGCGGCGCTGTCCGGCTCGCCCAAACTGAGAATGTCCTTGCGCCCGTCGCCCGCGCGATTGTGCAGGATGGTGTAGTGCGACGGCACGCCGGCGGCTTCGGGGATCGCAAGGGCGAAGGCCGGAAACGGCTTTTCGATCTCGATCCATTGCGGCCGATCATCCCGATTGATGGGATTGATCGCCGGACGCGATTGGAAGATCTGCGCCGCGCCTATGGACAGCACCGTAATTCCACCCAGATATGCGAGCATGCGCACCAGGGTGGCCGGCAACTGTTCGCGCCAGGAATAGAGGGCCGGATGCATGACCTTGCGTCCCGTTGTCTTGCGTCCAGTTCTCGCCTAGAAGCCCTGCCATCCGGTAATACCGGAGCGGTCCCGGCCGGATAAAGTTTTTTGGAGCGTTAACAATGGGTTACAAAGTCGCCGTGGTGGGCGCCACCGGCAATGTCGGGCGTGAAATGCTCGATGTCCTGGCCGAGCGGGAATTTCCCGCCGACGAGGTGGTGGCGATCGCTTCGCGCCGCAGCCAGGGCACCGAATGCTCCTTCGGCGACAAGACGCTGAAGGTGAAGGCGCTCGACCATTACGACTTCTCCGACGTCGACATCTGCTTGATGTCGGCGGGCGGCGCCGTGTCGAAGGAATGGTCGCCCAAGATCGCGGCCGCCGGCGCCGTGGTGATCGACAATTCGTCGGCCTGGCGCATGGACCCGGACGTGCCGCTGATCGTGCCGGAGGTGAACGCCGACGCGGTCAAGGGGTTCGCCAAGAAGAACATCATCGCCAATCCGAACTGCTCGACGGCGCAGCTCGTAGTCGCGCTGAAGCCGCTGCATGACGCGGCAACGATCAAGCGCGTCGTGGTTTCGACCTATCAATCGGTGTCGGGCGCCGGCAAGGATGCGATGGACGAACTGTTCTCGCAGACCAAGGCCGTCTACACCAATGATGATCTGATCAACAAGAAATTCCCCAAGCGTATCGCCTTCAACGTCATCCCCGAGATCGACGTGTTCATGGAGGACGGCTACACCAAGGAAGAGTGGAAGATGATGATGGAGACCAAGAAGATTCTTGATCCCAAAATCAAGCTGACCGCGACTTGCGTGCGCGTGCCGGTGTTCGTCGGCCATTCGGAAGCGGTCAATATCGAATTCGAGAATCCGATCACGGCGGACGAGGCGCGCGAAATCCTGCGCAAGGCGCCCGGCTGCCTGGTGATCGACAAGCGCGAGCCGGGCGGCTACGTCACGCCCTATGAATGCGTCGGCGAGGACGCCACTTACATCAGCCGCATCCGCGAGGACGGCACGGTCGAGAACGGCCTGGAGATGTGGGTCGTCTCCGACAACCTGCGCAAGGGCGCGGCCTTGAACGCGGTGCAGATCGCCGAAGTGTTGATCAACCGCAAGCTGATCCAGGCCAAGAAGAAGGCGGCCTGAACACATTTCCGGTCGTCCCCGCGAAAGCGGGGACCCAGTGCTTGCTTTCTGGATTCCCGCTTGCGCGGGAATGAGCGGATGTGGCGAGCCTCAAAACCTAGGCTGCCCGAACAGCCGCGCGTGGTCCTCGGCCGCGACCGGCGCGAACGCGCCGGTCTTCTCGTCGCGCACCGAAAGCTCGCCGGTGGCGACGCCGAAATAGGCGCCGTGCACGGCGACCATTCCGCGCTCGATCATCTTGGCGAGGCGCGGGAACGTCATCAGATTGTCGAGGCTGTTGACGACGTTGGCCTGCTCGAGCCGGGTGAGATAATTCGCCGGCGAAAGTCCGGCGCGCGAAATCTTCGCCGCCGCAGGCGTCATCAGCTTCATCCAGTTGCCGATGAAGTCGCCGGGCGACAGCGGCTCGGCGTCCTCGGCGAAGGCGCGCACGCCGCCGCATTGCGCGTGGCCGAGCACGACGATGTGTTTCACTTTCAAGGCAGCGACGCCGAATTCGAGCGCCGCCGAGACGCCGTGGGCGCGCGCGTCCGGCTCATAGGGCGGAACGATATTGGCGACGTTGCGCACCACGAACAATTCGCCCGGCCGCGCGTCGAAGATCACTTCCGGTGAAACGCGCGAATCCGAACAGCCGATCACCATCACCAGTGGCGACTGTCCGGCCTCTGCGAGCGCGCGATAGCGGCTCTGCTCGGCCTTGAGGCGGCCGGTGCGGAATGCGTTGTAGCCGTCGATCAGACGCTGTGGAAACGGCATGGCGGTTGAGGAGCGTTGAAGTCGAAGAAGGTCGGCGAGGTTTCAGCACATTTACGCCCAGATCGCCATCGGCAATCCGAACTTGTCCCGTTCCGGCGGATCGGGGAACGGCTTGGCCGCGCCCGCATGGATTCGCCGTGCGACGGCGGCGCAGGCGAGCGCATCGATCAGATCGTCCGCGCCTGCGCCGTCGGGCGGCGCGGCGTCGACGGCGTCCTTCGGCAAGCCGGCCGCGCGCAGCAACTCGCGGCGCAGCACGAGCCCGGGCGCGTAGGGCCGGCTTTTCACCTTTTTCGGTTGGGTCAGCGCGCGCCCGCCGTTCAGCCGCCAGAACGCCACCTCCGGGTGAACCTCGAACACGCGCGCGACAAACCCGGGTTCCGCGCGCAAGGCTTCGTCCACCTCGCGGATCTTCGGCGCGATGTTGAACAACTGCTTCGACACCTTGCGCGGCGGATCGGACGCCGCCAGCGCCAGCCGGCAGGCGGCGCGATAATCGGTTGCATAGATCGCCCCCCGCGCCGGCACGGAGAACACCGACGACTGCCGCGCGCCGAGCAGCGGCCGCACCGCATTCTCCGCCGCCCGCCCGCCCTTGCCGGCGCGCTCCGGCAGGCCGATCGGCATGTCGACGGCAATGATCGCGGGTGCTTCCACCGCCGAAAAAATTTCGTTAAAACGCGCGACGATCCGCAGGCGCACCTCAGCTTCGCCGGTCCGGATGAAGGCGACCATCCATCCGGCTGGGCAGCCGTCGACCCCTGCGAGCCAGACATCAGCTGAGCCCTTATCCATGCCGGCACCCTACTCCGTTGCGCTCCGCCGAAAGTCGCTTGCGCCCATTTCGCTCGCGGCCGAAGATGATTGTCGGGGCTGAGTTAGCATGACGATACAAGAGCCGCAGGCACAATCGACCGCCGAGCGCGAGTTCAAGCAGCGCATCGATGCCGCGCGCGCCGCCTTCGATGCCGGGCGCTTGCCCGATGCCCTACAGCTCTATTCCGATCTTGCCCGGGATTTTCCGTTCCACCCGATGCCGCACGCCAATCTCGGCCTGATATTGCGCCGCATCGGCAAGCCCGAGGCCGCGGTCATCAGCTACCAGCGCGCCTTGGCGCTCGTGCCCGACAATCCGAGCGTGATGTCGAGCCTCGGCAACGCGTTGCGTTCGCTCGGTCGCATCACCGAGGCCGAGAAACTGCAGGCGCGAACGCTGAAGCTTGCGCCGGACGATCGGTCGCTGCGCTACAACTACGCTCTGACGCTGCGCGACATGCGCAAGCTCAACGAGGCTTTGCGGCTGTTGTCGGCGCTTCACGCCGAACAGCCCGACGACGCCGAAGTCGCCTGGGACCTCGCGATCACGCAATTGCAGCTGGGCGACTACAGCAAGGGCTTCAAGAATTACGAAGCGCGCTGGCGGCTCGCCCGCAACGAGACCAAGCTGCGCGACGGCCCGCAATGGACGGGCGAAGACATCGCCGGAAAGCGCCTCCTGCTGCAGAGCGAACAGGGGTTCGGCGACGCCATTCAATTCGCCCGATATGTCCGGTTGGTCGCGGAGCGCGGCGCCCGCATCGTGCTCGAATGCCTGCCCGAGCTTCGCCCGCTCTTTGCGACCATTCCCGGCGTCGAGGAGATCGTCATCAAGGGAAGCCAAACGCCTGACGCTGACCTTTCTATCCCCCTGTTGAGCCTGCCGCGCATTTTCGGCACTTCGCTGGCGACCATTCCGGCGCAAATTCCCTATCTGCGTTCCGCCAACGTCATGACCCTCCCGCGCCGGCCCGGAACGAATCTCCGCGTCGGCCTGATATGGGCGGGAAAACCCACGCCGCGGGATCGCTCATGGCCGCTGCCGCTGCTCGCCACCTTGATGGAAAATCCGCAAATTGCATTTTTCAGCCTGCAGACCGGCCCGCGTGCCGCCGAACTGGCGGCAGCCGGCTACGATCGGCTCGCGGTCGATCTCGGCCCGCATCTGAAGGATTTTTCGGCGACCGCCGCCGCCATGAACGCGCTTGATCTCATCGTCACCATCGATACCGCCTCCGCGCATCTCGCCGGTGCGCTCGGCCGACCCACGATCGTGCTGTTGCGTTACGTGTCCGATTGGCGCTGGCACGACTATCGCGAGGATTCGCCTTGGTATCCGAGCTTGCGATTGTTCCGCCAGCCCAAGCCCGATGATTTTGCCCAGCCGGTCGAGCGCGTGCGCGAAGAACTTAAGCGTTTGGCGAGCGGCAGCGCACCCGCCCAGCAGCCGGCCGCCTAGAGTGAGAATGGGACCGCAATGAGCGTCCGCCCGCGCCGCAGCGTGCTCTATATGCCCGGTTCCAATGCCCGCGCGATCGAAAAGGCGCGCACGCTTGCCGTCGACGGCGTGATCCTTGATCTCGAAGATGCGGTCGCGCCCGACTCCAAGGTGCAGGCCCGCCGGCAGGTGGTGGAGGCCGTCAGGGCAGGCGGCTTCGGCGCGCGCGAGGTTTTCATTCGCGTCAACGGCATCGACTCGCCTTGGCATGCGGAAGACATGGATGCCGCCACCCACGCCGCGCCCGACGCCATCCTGGTGCCGAAGATCGGCTCGGTCGAGCAGCTCGAACGGGTCGGCCAGCGCCTGCTCGACATGAAGATCGATCTGAAGGTTCGCATCTGGGCGATGATCGAGACGCCCGAAGCCATTTTCAACATCAACGCGCTCGCCGCGGAAGCGCATGATTCCGAGGCGCGTCTTGCCGGCTTCGTCATCGGCACCAACGATCTCGCCAAGGAAACGCGGGCGCGCATCGTGCCCGGCCGCGCGCCGATGCTGCCATGGCTTGCGCAATGCATCTTGGCGGCGCATGCGCATCGCATCGACATCCTCGACGGCGTCTACAACGACATCGGCGACGCCGAAGGCTTTGCGCAAGAATGTGGGCAAGGACGCGACATGGGCTTCGACGGCAAGACAATCATTCATCCGACCCAGATCGAAGCCTGCAATGCCGCGTTCTCTCCCTCTGCCGACGAAGTCGCCGAGGCGCGCAAGACGATCGCCGCGTTCGATCGGCCGGAGAACAAGGACAAGGGCGTGGTGCAGATCGACGGCCGCATGGTCGAGCGCATGCACGCCGACATGGCGCGGCGCACGGTGGCGATCGCGGAAGCGATCGCCACGTCGAGCAGAGCCTAAAGCTGATTTAGCGACGCCGGCTCACGCCCACGGCCGCGCGGCTTTCGCCTTCGCTTCGAAACTGTCGATCTTGCTTTTCTTGACGAGCGTCAGCCCGATGTCGTCGAGCCCGTTGAGCAGGCAGTGCTTGCGGTGCGGATCAATGTCGAATTTCACCACGCCGCCGTCCGGCCCGCGGATTTCCTGCTTGGCGAGATCGATCGACAGCGTGGCGTTGGCGCCGCGCTCGGCGTCGTCGAACAATTTCTCGAGATCTTCCGGCGACACCTTGATCGGCAGGATGCCGTTCTTGAAGCAATTGTTGAAGAAGATGTCGCCGAACTGCGTCGAGATCACGCAGCGGATGCCGAAATCCAGCAGCGCCCACGGCGCGTGCTCGCGCGAGGAGCCGCAGCCGAAATTGTCGCCGGTCACCAGAATTTTCGCTTTGCGATAGGCCGGCTTGTTGAGCACGAACTCGGGATTCTCCGAGCCGTCCTGCTTGTAGCGCATGGTGGAGAACAGGGCCTTGCCCAGTCCCGTGCGCTTGATGGTTTTGAGGAAGCGCGCGGGGATGATCATGTCGGTATCGACATTGATCATCTTCAGCGGCGCCGCCACGCCCTCCAGCTCGGTGAACTTCTCCATCAGCGGGTCTCCAATGGGCATTCATATAGGTTTCGTCCTTGGTCATGGCGATTCGGCGCGCGCCGGTCAAGCCCATCCTGAATACCGGATTCGGGGTTGTTCCGGGCGATTACCCGTTGACTTGGCGCGCAAAAACGCATGAATCAGGCGCACCGGATCAGCCAAAGCGGGCGTCATGAGCGACGAAGTGGCCAAGCGGGAATCCCTTGAGCGCAAGGATTGGGCAGTAACCGGCGTCTGCATCGGTCTCGCCGGCTTCGGCCTTTCGGCGGTTCCCTTCATCGGCACGAAATATGGCGATTGGCCCGAAGCGACCGCGCTGGCCATCGGCCTCCTGCCGTTGATCTACATCACCATTCATACGGTCATGCGTTTCAAGGAGCGCCTGCGCGCCATCGAGGACCGCCTCAGCGCATTGGAGCGCGGCCGGAAATAATCACAACTTGGCTTCGCGCTTGGCGTCGCGCTTGAACGCGTTTGCGTGTTGCACCTCGCACACCTTGATGTCGTATTCGGAATAATATTTCAGCCGCCCTTCGCGCTGCGCCTTCAAGTGCTCGGGATGCGTCCGCCAGGCACGCTGGCCTTCCTCGTGCGCGAACTCGACAATGGTAACGCGCTCGCCGTCGTCGGCCCAAAAGCCTTTGTGCGAAATGTAGCCGGGGATCGTGACGGCGATCTGCCGCATGCGCTCGACCAGCGTCTCCTCCGTAATACCGCGCTGGCGGCCGAAGGCCGCGTCACAGGGTGACGGCGAGCAGTCTGAGCCGATCAACAGCCTGGCGCAAATCTGTTGTTGAAATGGAAATTATTGAAAGTTGAAATGAGTCACTGTTTTGCGACCTCGCGCATCGACGCGATATCGTTGATCCATCGCTGCTTCGACCGTGACCACCATTGCACCTTCGGCACGAACTGGTCGCGTTGGCGGATCGTTCCGGCCCGGATGTTGTAGACCTTCGGTCCGTCGCCCGGTGCGGTGGCATAGATCGGCGACCCACAGCGCGGGCAGAACGCCTGCTCGCGTTTGTTCCCGCTTTCGCCGGTCTTGACGTAGATCGTGGGCTCGCCCGCCACGATCCGGAAATGATCGCTGTGCACCGGCACCACCGTGCGGAACGCCGAGCCCGACAGCGTCTGGCAGTCCGTGCAATGGCAGATTGCGGCCTTCTCGGGATCAGCCTCGCCCTCGTATTGGATGCCGCCGCAATGGCAGGCGCCGTCGATTTTCATGCCAGCCCTTTCTGATTTTTCTTGATCGCGCCGATTTCGGTCACCCACGGCCGCGCCGAGCGGTACCAGTTCTGCACCTTCGGCGTGAGCTGATCGCGCTCGCGCAAGATCCCGACACGGACCATGTACGACTCCTTCGGCCCGTCGCCCGGCGTGGTCGAATAGATCGGCGAGCCGCATTTCGGACAGAACGCCTGCGCGCGCGGATTGCCGCTCTCGGCCGTGGTCTTGATATAGATCGTCGGCTGGCCCGACAGCATTCTGAAATGCTGGCCCGGCACCGGTACGTTGGTGCGGAACGCCGTACCGGTGCTCTGCTGGCAATCGGTGCAATGGCAGAGCGCGACCCTCTCCGGGTCCGCCTCCGCCTCGAATGTGACGTGGCCGCAATGACAGCTTCCGTGGATTTTCATCGTGCGTCTCCTTATCCCGCCGCAAGTTCGATGTCGTGCATGTCGTCGTCGGATAGCCCGAAATGGTGCCCGATCTCATGCACCAGCACATGCGTGATGACCGCGCCCAGCGTTTCGTCGTGCTCGGCCCAATAGAGCAGGATCGGCACGCGATAGAGCCAGACCATGTTCGGCATTTGCGCCGGCGCGCTCTCCGATTGGAACGGCAATCCGACGCCCTGAAACAGGCCCATCAGCTCGAGCTCGCTTTCGATCTGCATGTCGTCGAGCACGTCTTCGGTGGCGTAGTCCTCGATGCGGATCACCACGTCCTCGCAGCGCGCGCGAAATTTCGCAGGCAGCCGCGAAAACGCCTCCATCGCGATCGTCTCGAATTCGGCGAGTGACGGGGCCTTGAGCGGCCGCCAGGCGAGCGGATCGGGAAGGGGCTTTGCCATGGCCGGAAACTTAATCTTTGGCGCCGCCACATGCCACGGTAAGTACGTTCACCGGGGCGACAACAGGCCCGGTTGACGGCGCCCTGCCAATGGAGGACCGTAAGCCAAAGGGGTTTCGGATGCCCGTACGACTGCTCGCAGCACTCGCAGGCCTGACAGCTCTGGGCACGCTGATTTTCACCGGCGGCGCCGATAGCGTCAGGGCCGCGCCACAGAATTTCGACACAGTGGGGCAGAGCGACAATTCCGCCCAAGCGCGCAAAACCCGGCCGCGTCCGCAAATCCGGGTGACGCCGCGCTATCCCTATCGGCATTACAGTTCGCCTTATCCGGTGCCCTATGCGGCCGAATATCCGGGGCCTTACGGCGTGCGACAGTGTGTCGACCGTTACGTGACCGAACACCGCCCGAGCGGCACCGTCATCGTGCCGCGCATGCGCTGCTGGTGGGTGGTGCGGCGCTAATCAGGCGAGCTGATTACTTCCATTCCCGCACATCGACGAAATGCCCCGCGATTGCGGCGGCGGCGGCCATCGCCGGCGACACCAGATGCGTGCGCCCGCCGGGACCTTGCCGGCCCTCGAAATTACGGTTCGAGGTCGAGGCGCAGCGCTCCTCCGGCAAAAGCTTGTCCGGATTCATCGCAAGACACATGGAGCAGCCCGGCTCGCGCCATTCGAAGCCGGCCTTGATGAAAATCTTGTCCAAGCCCTCCGCCTCGGCCTGTTCCTTCACCAGCCCTGAGCCCGGCACGACCATCGCGGAAACGTGCGCGCTGACGTGCTTGCCTTCCGCGATCTTGGCCGCCGCGCGCAAATCCTCGATGCGCGAATTGGTGCATGAGCCGATGAACGCGCGATCGATCTTGATGTCGGTGATCTTCTCGCCGCCTTTCAACCCCATGTAGCCGAGCGAACGTTCGGCGGCGCGGCGCTTGTTCTCATCGGCGATCTCGGAGAGCACCGGCACGCGGCCGGTGATCGACACGACCTGCTCGGGGCTCGTCCCCCAGGTCACCAGCGGCGGCAGCTTCGCCGCGTCGAGCCTGATCTCGCGGTCGAAATGCGCGCCGTCGTCGGTGCGCAATGTCTCCCAATAGCGCATGGCCTCATCCCAGGCCTTGCCCTTCGGCGACTTCGGCCGTCCTTTGAGGAATTCGTAGGCCTTCTGATCCGGCGCGATGAAGCCGGCCTTGGCGCCGCCCTCGACCGACATGTTGCAGATTGTCATGCGGCCTTCCATCGACAGCGCCCGGATCGCTTCGCCGGCATATTCCAGTGCATAGCCGGTACCGCCGGCGGTGCCGATCTCGCCGATGATCGCCAAGATGATGTCTTTGGCGGCGACGCCTTGCGGCAGTTTTCCATCCACCACCGCGCGCATGTTTTTCGATTTGCTCTGGATCAGCGTCTGCGTCGCCAGCACGTGCTCGACTTCCGATGTGCCGATGCCGTAGGCGAGCGCGCCGAATGCGCCGTGCGTGGCGGTGTGGCTGTCGCCGCACACCAGCGTGACGCCCGGCAGCGTGAAGCCCTGCTCCGGGCCGATCACGTGCACGATGCCCTGCCGCTTGTCGAACTCGTTGTAATATTCGAGGCCGAAAAACTTGGCGTTCTCGGCAAGATACGCGATTTGCGCCTCGCTTTCCGGATCGGGATTTTTCTGGTGCCGGTCGGTGGTCGGTACGTTGTGGTCGACCACGCACAGCGTCTTGTCCGGCGCGTGCACCTTGCGGCCGGAAAGCCGCAGACTCTCGAACGCCTGCGGGCTCGTCACCTCGTGCACGAGATGGCGGTCGATGTAGATCAGGCAGGTGCCGTCCGGCTGCTCGTCAACCAGATGGTCGTCCCAGATTTTGTCGTAGAGCGTACGCGGCTTGCTCATCGCAATGTCCTGAGGTTTTTCGTGTCTAATCTATGGTTTTGGATCGCCGAGTGGAAGTGGTTGGCTAATCGGAGACGAGCTCGACCTCGATCTTGGCGCCCGACGACAGCCGCTTCGCGATGTCCCTGGCTTCGTTCAGGCTATAGTGCCCCGAAATCTCGAATACGCCGGCCAGCAGCGGCTCCCTGATCACCGGCTTCATCAGGACGCGTCCGTCCACCCGAAACTCCGTGGTGCGGCCGACATTCTTCTGCGTCATTTCGGCAATCAGGCGCTTCGACTCTTCCGTCAATTTCACGAAGATGATCGATTGTTTGGTCTGCGGGTCGATGCGCGCGTCCGCCACCTTGACTTCGATCAGCAGCACGTCGCCGGCGAACACGCCATTCGACCAGAGCGACGCCGCCAAAATCGCGCAACCGAGGATAAAGCCGGCGAAGCCGAGCCTTCCCGACCGGCCGCGCGCCGGCGCGCTCACGATTCTTGCGTTTCCGCCACGTCAGCGCTCTGGCCGCCGTGATGCGCGCCTTCGGCGATGCGCGCCTTCTTGCCGCGCCGTCCGCGCAGGTAATAGAGCTTGGCGCGACGCACCTTGCCACGGCG
This sequence comes from Xanthobacteraceae bacterium, assembly GCA_035501735.1. GTDB lineage: Bacteria > Pseudomonadota > Alphaproteobacteria > Rhizobiales > Xanthobacteraceae > PNAI01. Next base: position 11,167 of record DATJVR010000005.1, read on the forward strand.
CAGGAGCTTGATCGAATCGATCATCGGCGAATAGAGCGGGAATACGCGCTCGACGCCCTCGCCGTAGGAGATTTTTCGCACGGTGAAATTTTCGTTGATCCCGGTGCCCGCGCGGCCGATGCAAATGCCCTCGAACGCTTGGATGCGGGTGCGCTCGCCCTCGACCACCTTGACGTTGACGAGCACCGTGTCGCCCGGTTCGAAGTCGGGATAGTCCTTGCCGGCGGAAAGTTTTTCGACCTGTTCTTTGTCGAGCTGCTGCAAGAGGTTCATGGCAAATTCTCCATCGGCGGCGCCGCTTTCGGCGCGCAATTGACAAGGCGGTAAATGGCTTGTCCGGGTCGGGCGAGCTTCTACGACAAAGCGCGGACCTTGTCACGTCGCCGCTCCCTCCCCCAGAAAGGGGGAGGTTGGGGTGGGGGTCAATGAGTTTGGGGTCGGGGTCAATGAAAAAGATTTGTGGCGTTGCCGATGACCCCCACCTGGACGGCTTCGCCGTCCGACCTCCCCCTTCAAGGGGAGGTTAAGTGATGTTGGGCGCAGTTGATCAGATCAAGCGAAGTTCATGATTCTCGTTTCTTTCGATATTTCGCCCACAGGTCCGGCCGCCGCTCGCGCGTGAGCCGCTCGGCTTCGGCCCGCCGCCAGGCTGCGACCTTGGCGTGATCGCCGCCCGTGAGCACGTCCGGGATGGGGCGGCCTTCGAATTCGGCCGGCCGCGTGTACTGCGGATATTCGAGCAGGCCCTCTGAAAAGCTTTCCTCGGTCCTCGATGCCGCCTGTCCCATGACCCCCGGCAACAGCCGCACGCAGGACTCGATCAGCGCGCAGGCCGCGATCTCGCCGCCCGACAGCACGTAGTCGCCGATCGAGACTTCCTCGAGCTGGCGCGCCGCGATCACGCGTTCATCGATACCCTCGTAGCGACCGCATACCACGACCACGCCTTCGCCTTTGGCAAGCGCTTCGACGCGCGCCTGCGTGAGCGGAGCGCCGCGCGGGCTCATCAACAGGCGCGGGCGGCCGTCGGCGCCCGACGCGTCGATCGCGCGCGCGAGCACGTCGGCTCTCATCACCATGCCGGGTCCGCCGCCGGACGGCGTGTCGTCCACGCTCGCGTGCCTGTCGGTGGCAAAGCTGCGGATGTTTAGCGTCTCGAGCGACCAGATCTTCGACGCCAGGGCCTTGCCGGCCAGGCTGACGCCGAGCGGACCCGGAAACATCTCCGGAAAAATCGTCAGCACGGTCGCGCGCCACATGGTCTCTAGTCGCTTTCGCTCAGCGGCACCACGACGATCCGCCCGCCCGCAATGTCGATCATCGGCACCGTATCTTGACGGAACGGCACCAGCAGCGTCTCGCCACTGCCGGCCGGCGTGATCTCGATCAGGTCGCCGGCGCCATAATGGTAGATCGCGCTCACCGTGCCGAGCGTCTCACCCTCAGGTGTCACGGCCGCAAGTCCGACGAGATCGGCATGATAGAACGTATCGGCGTCTTCGGTCGGCGGCAGCCGGCCGCGCGGCACGTAGAGCTTGAGGTTGGTCAGCCGCTCGGCCGCGCTGCGGTCTCTGATCCCGAATAGTCGCGCAACGAAAAAGCCCTTCGCCGGTCTTAACGCCTCGATCTCGAAGTGCTGCATGCCGTCCTCGGATTCGAGCACGCCATAGGACGCGACCGCAGCCGGGTCCTCGGTGAACGACCACAAACGCACCTCGCCGCGGACGCCGTGTGGAGCGCCGATCCGAGCCACGCAGATTTTGTTTTCTTTCTGCGGCTGCGGGAGAGGGACGGCGTGCAGCGCACGCTGGGGTGAAGGGTCCTTGCGGGTCCGCCGCGCCACGGCTTCGCCGGCTTAGCTTGCCGCCGGCTGCGCGGCGGGTTTCGCCTCCGCCTTTGGCGCGTCGGCTTTCGGCGCCTCCGCTTTGGGCTTTTCGCCAGCGGCTTTGGCGGCGGCTTCGGCTTGCGCCTTGCGTTCCTTGCGCGGAATGGCTTTGAGCGGATTATTGTGCTTCTCGCGTTTCGCGATGCCGGCCGCATCGAGGAAGCGCATCACGCGGTCGCTCGGCTGCGCGCCTTTCACCATCCAGGCCTTGACCTTCTCGAGATCGAGCTTGAGGCGATCCTTGTTTTCCTTCGGTAGCAGCGGATTGAAATAGCCGAGCCGCTCGATGAAGCGCCCGTCGCGCGGCGAACGGCTGTCCGCCGCCACGATGTGATAGACCGGCCGCTTCTTGGTGCCCGCGCGGGCCATGCGGATGACAACTGGCATTGCTTTAGTCCTTTCTGTCAGCGTTGAGAGTTGAATTCATTTTTTCTTCCCGAAGAAATCCGGCGGCAATCCGCCGGGCGTCGGGAGCTTCCCGCCGCCAAGACCCGGCAACCCGGGAAATTTCGGCGGCAGGCCGGGCATGCCGGTCGGCAGCGCGCCGGGCAGTCCGCCCTGGCCCTGCATTTTCTCGGCAAGTTTTTGCATTTCTTCCGGCGACGGCGCGCCGCCGCCGAGCCCCAGCATGTTGGCGATGCCGGCAAGCGGCCCGCGTTTGCCGCCGCCCATGGCTTTCATCACGTCGGCCATCGTGCGATGCATCTTGAGCAGCCTGTTGATCTCCTCGACCTTGGTGCCGGAGCCGGCCGCGATGCGCTTCTTGCGGCTGGCCTTGAGGATGTCGGGATTTTTGCGTTCGCCTGGCGTCATCGAATCGATGATCGCCATCTGCCGCTTGAGCACGGTCTCGTCGAGATTTTTTTCCGCGAGCTGGTTCTTGAACTTGGCGACACCCGGCAGCATGCCCATCAGCCCGGTCATGCCGCCCATCTTCTGCATCTGCGTGAGCTGCTCGCGCAGGTCGGCCAGGTCGAACGCGCCCTTGCGCATCTTCTCGGCCGCGCGCATGGCTTTTTCGGCGTCGATGTTGGCGGCGGCTTTTTCCACCAGCGACACGATGTCGCCCATGCCCAGGATTCGGTCGGCGATGCGCGCCGGATGAAAATCTTCCAGCGCATCCATCTTTTCACCGGTGCCGATCAGCTTGATCGGCTTGCCGGTGACCGCGCGCATGGAGAGCGCCGCGCCCCCGCGGCCGTCGCCGTCGATGCGGGTGAGCACGATGCCGGTCAGTCCCACGCGCTCGTTGAACGCGTGCGCGAGATTGACCGCGTCCTGGCCGGTGAGGCTGTCGGCGACCAACAGCACTTCGTGCGGCGCTGCCGCACGCTTCACCTCGGCCGCCTCGTTCATCATCGCTTCGTCGAGCGTGATGCGTCCGGCCGTATCGAGCAGCACCACGTCGTAGCCGCCGAGCCGCGCCGCCTGCAGCGCACGGTTGGCGATCTGCACCGGCGTTTGTCCGGCGACGATCGGCAGCGTCTGCACATTGACCTGGGTGCCGAGCACCGCGAGCTGCTCCATCGCGGCTGCACGCCGCGTATCGAGCGAGGCCATCAGCACCTTGCGCCGCATCTGCTCGGTGATGCGTTTGCCGATTTTGGCCGTGGTCGTGGTTTTGCCCGAGCCCTGCAGGCCGACCAGCATGATCGCCACCGGCGCCGGCGCGTTGAGATCGATCGGATCGGCGCTGGAGCCGAGCGTGTCGACCAGCGCGTCGTGCACGATCTTCACGACCATCTGACCGGGCGTGACGGATTTCAGCACCTCGACGCCGACCGCGCGCTGCTTGACCTGCTCGACGAACGCCCGCGCCACGTCGATCGCCACGTCCGCTTCGAGCAATGCCCGCCGCACCTCGCGCATGGCGGCATCGACGTCGGCCTCCGACAGCGCGCCGCGCCGGGTCAGGCGATCGAGAATGCCGCCAAGTTTTTCCGTTAGGCTGTCGAACATCAGTTGCCAAACACTTATGCGCCCGAGGGCGCATCGCGCTGTCGGGCGGGGGCCTCCGGCCTCATCAGGACCGGTCGGCGGGTTGAATTCACGGCTCTGTTTAGAGAGCAGCCGGAAATTAGGAGTGCGGTGGCGCTAAGTCAAGGCAGTCACTTCACCAGCACGTAGACATTGACCACGAGCTTGTCTTCCGGCGTCGTCACCGGATCGGTCACGTATTCTTCGACGAATGGTCCGAGCTTCTCGAACTGTTTTTCGTCCATGTAATGGGTGATCGCCTCGTACAGCATGTCGAGCGAGTCGTAATCGCCGTGATGGACGAATTTGATCGCCTTGCCGGCTGGCGACTGCCCGGCGGTGATCGCGCCGCGCGGCAGGTTTGCCGGTGCCTCGCTCACCGGCACGGCTGCCTGATACTGAAAGCCGTTGTTGTCGACCGAGAGAAAGATCGTCATCGCGGGTCCGGCGGCTTTGAGATTTTGTTTCCCGAGCAAACTCGAGATCGATTTGAACTGACCGACCAATGTGGGAAACGCACCGCCCCAGGATGACTTGCCCGCCACGAACAAGACCGGCTTGGCGGTGAGCACCACTTCCTCGCCGAACACATCGGGATTTGTTTCTTGCACCGAAGGCGGTGCAGGAACTTGTGCGAAGGTGGCTGTCTGAGCGAGTCCGGCCGCCAGCGCGAAGGCAACGATGAACCCTCGCAACGAGGGCGCTTTCGCCATACGTCGTTTGCTGCCATCGGAACGCGGCATGGACGAATTCTAGCACGGACGGGCGCGGCCGTTGAGGCGTCGGATCGAGCCAACGGACGCTTGCCGGCCGCCCCTGGCCAAGCCGCGGCCACTGGCCATATAAGTCAGGCCGATGAGCGCGCTCGCCAACCATCCCTTCGTCAAGATGAACGGTATCGGCAACGAGATCGTTGTGGTCGATATGCGCCGAAATCCTGCAACCATCAGCGCCGACGACGCACGCGCCGCGAACCGCAAGGAGGGCGCGCCCTACGATCAACTCATGGTGCTCTACCCGCCGCGCGTTGCCGGCACGGACTCCTTTGTGCGCATCTACAACAACGACGGTTCGGAGGCCGGCGCCTGCGGCAACGGCATGCGTTGCGTCGCCGAACTGGTCACCAGGGAAACCGGCAAGACCACGGCGACCTTCCAGACGATAGGCGGCATTCTGAATTGCTGGAAGGACGCGGGCTCGGGATATTTCACGGTTGACATGGGCGTACCGCGGTTTGGCTGGAAGGATATTCCGCTCGCCGAGGAATTTCGCGACACCCGCGCGATCGAACTGCAGATCGGTCCGATTGATAAGCCGATCCTGCATTCGCCTTCGGCCGTCAGCATGGGTAATCCGCATGCGATCTTTTGGGTCGACGATGTGAATGCCTACGATCTCGCAAAGATCGGCCCGCTGCTCGAACATCATCCGATCTTTCCCGAGCGCGCCAATATCACGCTCTGCAGCGTGAAATCCCGCGCCCATATCGTGATCCGCACCTGGGAGCGCGGCGCCGGCCTGACCAAGGCCTGCGGCTCGGCCGCTTGCGCGGCCGCGGTTGCCGCCGCGCGCCTTCGGCGTACCGATCGCAAGGTCAAGGTCACGCTGCCGGGCGGCGATCTCGCCATCGAGTGGCGCGAGAGCGACGATCATGTGCTGATGACCGGCCCGGTGGAATTCGAATACGAGGGCCGATTTGATCCCGGCCTGTTCGCCAAAGTCGGAGCGGCGTGATGGGCGTCGAAGTCGTCACCTTCGGTTGCCGGCTCAACGCCTACGAGTCGGAAGTCATCCGCTGCGCGGCGGGCAACCGAGACGCCGTTGTGGTCAACACCTGCGCTGTAACCGCCGAGGCCGTGCGCCAGGCCCGCCAGACAATCCGCAGGATCCGCCGTGAGCAGCCGTCCGCACGTATCGTGGTCACCGGCTGCGCCGCACAGACGGAAGCGAACACCTTTGCCGTCATGCCGGAGGTCGATCACGTCCTGGGCAACGAGGAAAAACTCAGTCGCGAGGTCTGGTCCGGCCTCACCGCCGAGAGGAAAACCGCCGTCGGCGACATCATGGCGGCGAAGGCCTCCACGCCGCGCCTGATCGAAGGGCTTGACGGCCGCGCCCGCGCCTTCGTGCAGGTCCAGAACGGCTGCGACCACCGCTGCACGTTTTGCATCATTCCCTTCGGGCGCGGCAACTCGCGTTCGGTGCCGATGGACGAAGTGGTCGTGCAGGTGCGGCGACTGGTCGAGAACGGCTACCGCGAAGTGGTGCTCACCGGTGTCGACATCACGAGCTACGGTTCGGATTTGCCGGACGCGCCGAGACTTGGGGCATTGGTGAAGCAAATCCTCAAAGCCGTGCCGGAGCTCCGGCGCCTGCGCTTGTCCTCGATCGACTCGGTCGAGGCTGATGCCGATCTGCTCGACGCGCTTGCCGGCGAGCCGCGGCTGATGCCGCACCTGCATCTCTCGCTGCAGTCGGGCGACGATCTCGTCTTGAAGCGCATGAAGCGCCGCCACCTGCGCGCCGAAGCTATAAAATTTTGCGCCGATGTACGGCGCTTAAGGCCCGACGTGGTGTTCGGTGCCGACATCATCGCCGGCTTCCCGACCGAGACCGAAGACATGTTCTTGCGCTCGCTCGATCTGGTCGAGCACTGCGGGCTTACGTTTCTGCATGTCTTTCCGTTTTCGCCGCGCCCCGGCACGCCGGCCGCGCGCATGCCGCAAGTCGCACCAGCGATGATCAAGGATCGCGCCCGTCGCCTGCGCGAGCGCGGCGAGGCAGCGCTTCGCCGTCATCTCGACGGCGAAATCGGCCGCCGCCGCCGCGTGCTGGTCGAATCCCGCACGCTTGGCCGCACCGAGCAGTTCACCCAAGTGCGGCTCGGTGTGGCGCTTGAGCCAGGTGCGATCGTCGAATTCCAAATTTCGGGCCATGACGGGCGACAATTACACGCCGCGTGATGGATGGTGGGCGGCAACCGCATCAGTCCGCCTTCGTAGGCTCGACCCCATCCCACCCGCAGGCGGTCAGCCGCGCGCGCATGTGCTCGGGCACCGGCGCAGTCACCCGGATCGGCTCTTTTTTCTTGGAGAGCGGCACCACCACCTCGCGCGCATGCAGATGCAGCACCGGCCCGCCGGAGCGAGGCGACTTCCCATAAATGCTGTCGCCGACGACCGGCCATCCCATCGCGGCGCAATGCACGCGCAACTGATGCGTGCGTCCGGTCAGCGGCTCGAGCGCGAGCCAGGTCAGCGCGCGCCTGTTGCCGCGAGTAATGTCTGCTCCCTCCACGATAAAACTTTGCTCTGCGCTTGTTGCGAGTTCGAATCCTCCGCGTCCCATCACTTTCCACGTTGTCGCCGCAGGCTGGCCATGCGGGTCGGGTTTCATCCACCAGCCGCGGGTATCATCAAGCCGCCCCAACGGCAGATCGATCCGGCCTTCGTCCTCGGCAGGCCCGCCCTCGACCACCGCCCAGTAGGTTTTTCCGATCGCCCCCCGCTTGAACAGCCGGCCGAGCTCGGCCAGCGCCTTGCGATGCCGGCCGAGCACGAGGCAGCCCGAGGTGTCGCGGTCGAGCCTGTGGGCAAGCGCCGGCGGCCGCGGCAGGCCGAAGCGCAACGCGTCGAAATAATCCTCAAGGCTGGTGCCGCCCTTCGGGCCCTTGTGCACGGCGAAGCCCGCCGGCTTGTCGATCACCAGCATCAGCCCGTCGCGGTAAAGCAGGCGCTTGAGCATCTCTTCCGGTGTCATTGCCCTTACCTACATCCGCCGGAACGGGTATCACGGCTTTCGGCATGAGCGACAGCACCCAAAACGAAACGGCAACGCGGCGCAGCTGGTGGCAGCGGCTGACGGGCGGGCTGAAAAAGACCTCGTCCTCGCTCGGTTCTGCGATTTCCGATCTGGTCACCAAGCGCAAGCTCGATGCCGCCATGCTCGACGACATCGAGGAGCTGCTGATCCGTTCCGATCTTGGCGTCGAGACCGCGGGCCGCATCGCGCAAGCGTTGGGCGAGGGCCGCTACGACAAGACGATTTCGGCCGACGAAGTGAAGGCGGTGCTCGCGGCTGAAGTTGAAAAAATCCTCGGCCCCGTGGCGAAGCCGCTTGTGCCCGGAGGGCAAAAGCCGTTCGTGGTGCTCGTGGTCGGCGTCAACGGTTCGGGCAAGACCACGACCATCGGCAAGCTCGCAGCCAAATTCCGCGCTGAAGGAAAAAAGGTCATGCTCGCGGCCGGCGACACCTTTCGCGCCGCCGCCATCGATCAGCTCAAGATCTGGGGCACGCGCGTTGGCGCCCCCGTCATTGCGCGTGAGACCGGCGCCGACGCGGCGGGCCTGGCGTTCGATGCGCTCGCCGCGGCGAAAACCGAAAATGCCGACGTGCTGATCGTCGATACCGCCGGCCGCCTGCAGAACAAGGCCGTGCTGATGGACGAGCTGGAGAAGATCGTACGCGTGATGAAGAAACTCGATGCTGCCGCCCCTCACGCCGTGTTGCTGGTGCTCGACGCCACTGTCGGACAGAATGCGCTGTCACAAGTCCAGGTGTTCTCGAAAACCGCCGGGGTCACCGGGTTGGCGATGACCAAGCTCGACGGCACCGCGCGCGGCGGCATCCTCGTCGCCATCGCGCAAAAATTCGCACTGCCGATTCATTTCATCGGTATCGGCGAAAACGTCGACGATCTTGCCTCCTTCACCGCACGTGATTTCGCGCGCGCAATCGCCGGTATCGATTCATAGGACATGGCGATGCCGACAAAGGCGCAACCCAATCCCTGGCTCAAGCTCGCGCTCGATTTCGGGCCGCTTGTTCTGTTCTTCTTCGCCAACGCGCGCCCGGCGCTGTTCCAGCCGTTCCTCTCGCCGATCATCCCGGCCGCTGTTGCGACCGGCGAACGCGCCGGCATTTTTGTCGCCACCGCCACCTTCATGGTTGCGATTCTCGCAACGCTCGTCATCTCCTACGCGCTGACCCGCCGCCTTCCGATGATGGCCCTGGTGTCCGCCGTGGTTGTGCTTGTGTTCGGCGGTCTCACGCTCGTTTTCCAAAATGAAACTTTCATCAAGGTCAAGCCAACCATCATTTACCTATTGTTCGCCGGCACGTTGCTTGGCGGATTGCTGCTGCGCAGACCGCTGCTCGAAATCGTGTTCGATCAGATGTTTCATTTGACCGAAGAAGGCTGGCGGAAACTGACGGTGCGCTGGACCTTGTTTTTTCTTTTACTGGCGCTGCTCAACGAAATCGTCTGGCGCACGCAGTCGACCGATGTCTGGGTGGCGTTCAAGGCCTTTGGTGTACTGCCGCTGACCTTCATATTCGGCGCGCTGCAATACCCGCTGCTCATGAAGCATCACGTCGGCGAGAAGTAGTCGATTATTGGGCGGGCGCCGCGAGCGCCTTTTCGATTTGCGGTTTGAGCGTCGTTTCGAGGTTATCCGCATCGATCTCGCCGATCAGCTTGTACGCGATCCGCCCGTCGCGGCCGACGAGGAATGTTTCCGGCACGCCGTACACGCCCCAATCCATCGCGGCGCGTCCGCTGTCGTCGAGACCCGCCGCCGCAAACGGATTGCCGTATCGGCCGATGAATTTCAGCGCATTCTCCGGTTGATCCTTGTAGTTGATGCCGACGATCCGGATGCGCTTGTCGTGCGCGAGTCGCATGAGCAGCGGTGCCTCTTTGCGGCACGGTGCGCACCATGAGGCCCACACGTTGACCAGCGTGACCGCGCCCATGAAATCGGCCCGCGCGATGCCCGGCACCGGCGCGCCGTCGCGCGTCAAGCCCGGCATCGGCGGAAAGTCGTGTTCCGGCACCGGATGACCGATCAGCGCCGAAGGAATTTGCGAAATGTCTCCGGCGAACAGGCGGAAATAGAACAGCGCCGCTAGCCCAAGAAAAACGGCGAGCGGCAGCAGTACGACGATTCTGCGCCGGCGCACGCTCGCGGCGTTGTCCAGGGCGGCGCTCATGTTGCAACCCGGCTGGCGCGTTCGGAGCGCCGTGTCACGCCGCGCGCCTCGAGCCCGCTCAGATTTCGCCGTTGCGCGCGATAATCGAGCGCGATCCAGGCGATCAAAGCAATGATGATGATCGCCGCCGCCGCGTAGGCGATTTCGATGAAGGCTGCGTGCGGGCCCAGATTCATGTCAGCTTCCCGGCGCGCTCTGCGCCTGCATCAGCCGCAACGTCCGCACGCGCCGCCTCAAGATTTCGTTTCGCATGGCGGCCAGATGCAGCGTCACGAACAACAGCGTGAACGCGACCGCCATATCGAGCAGCGGGACCAGAATCGTCGGGTATACGGTCGAGCCGCCGAGGCGCAGTACCGACGCGCCCTGATGCAGCGTGTTCCACCAGTCGACCGAGAATTTGATGATCGGCAGATTGATCGCGCCGACCAACGTGAGAATCGCCGCGGCGCGTCCGGCACGCGTCGGATCCTCGACCGCGCGATGGAGCGCGATCACGCCGAGATACATCAGGAACAGCACCAGCACCGAGGTGAGCCGTGCGTCCCACACCCAATAGGTGCCCCACATCGGCCGGCCCCACAGCGAGCCGGTGATCAGGCAGATCAACGTGAAGGCTGCGCCGATCGGCGCCGCGCTCTTGGCCGCGACGTCCGCGAGCGGGTGTCGCCACACCAGCGTGCCGAGCGCCGCTGCGCTCATGAGCGCCCAACCGAACATGGCGAGCCAGGCTGACGGCACATGGATGAACATGATCTTGACGGTGGCGCCTTGCTGATAATCGTCGGGCGCATTGTAGGCCTGGCTCAGGCCCAGCGCGAAGCCGATGACGGTCGCGCCCGCGAGCCACGGCAGCACGCGCTCGGTGAAGTTGAGGAACCGCGACGGATTGGCAAGGTCGATGAGGGCCATTGGTGCTCTTTAACGCCTTCGGATGGCTAACAATGTGGCGTGCGGATCATTCCATTCCAAGTCATTCCAAACCGTGGCGAAGGGCTGTCGCCGCCGCCACCACCCCGACCACGGAGCTGAGCAGCGTCAGGGCGCACAGGATCGTGAAGGGTGTCCCAAACGGCAGAGGCCCGACGATGGCCGCGTTCGACGCCGCCACCCCGAAGATGAGAACCGGGACGGTCAGCGGCAGCACCAGGACAGGGAGCAGCAGCCCGCCGCGCCGCAGCGCCACCGATAGCGCGGCGCCGATTAGGCCAATGAACGTCAGCGCCGGCGTCCCGGCCAGAAGCGTCAGTGCGACCGCGGCGCTCGTGCGCCATTCGAGGTTGAGGAACAGGCCGAGCAGCGGCGTGGCGATAATCAGCGGCAGCCCGGTCGTCAGCCAATGCGCGATGGCTTTGGCCGCGACCGCAAGTTCGAGCGCGCTCTGGCCGGTCAAGATCAAGTCGAGCGAGCCGTCTTCGTAGTCGGCAGCGAGCAGCCGGTCGAGCGCGAGCAGGCTCGCGAGCAGTGCGTCGAGCCACAGGATCGCCGGCCCGATGCGCGCCAGTAGATTGGGATCGGGCCCGATCGCGAACGGCACCAGGATCACCACGATCACGAAGAACAGCACGCCGATCAAAGCGCCGCCGCCGACGCGCACCGCGAGTCTTAGATCGCGCATGAACAGCGCACTGAGCGCACTCATGCCGCTTCTCCCAACCGCAATTCGCGCGCGCGCTCAAGTCCGATCGGCCCATGCGCCGCCGCAATGATCATCCCGCCGCCGCCGAGATGGTGCTGCATAAGGCTGGACAGCCGTTCTTGCGCGCTGCGATCGAGCGCCGATGTGGGTTCATCGAGCAGCCAGATTGGCCGCTTGACCGCAACGAGCCGTGCGATCGACAGCCGCCGCCGCTGCCCGGCCGAAAGATAGGCGGCGGGCAGCTCGGCCAGGGCGTCGAGACCGACCGTTTCCAATGCGTCTTGCGGCGCAAGACCATCGCCGCCGAGATAGCGCGCCCAGAACGAAAGGTTTTCCCCGACCGTGAGCGATGGCTTCAACGCGTCCTGGTGCCCGAGATAATGCGCCTGTTCGGCCAGTGTCAGTTCGGGATCGCCGTCTTTCAATTCCAGTCGGCCGCCCGCAATCGGGACGAAGCCCGCGATCATGCGAAGCAGCGAGGATTTGCCGGCGCCGTTGCGGCCGGTGACGAGAATCGCTTCTCCACCCCGCAGCTCAAACGCAAGCCCCGCAAAGACTTCGCGGCCGCCGCGAATACAGAGCAGATCTGTTCCCGAAAGCTGCATGGAGACGACCTTAAGTCGCCCCTAACAGATTGAAAATACAAAATAAAATTATGTTTCTCGACCCCATCGCCCCCTCTTGTTGACAGTTTTGGTTTATCTGGTCGTGTGCGTAAAAAGACCTTATAAGCTCGTGCCGCGCACTGTTGAAAACACGCTGCAAGCTGCGCCGCTAGGGGCAAAAAACGCATTCCGGCAATAATTTAGTCAGTGTCGGCCGGCCGGGCTCCCCAAGTGTTGGGATGGAAACATTATGACCTCGCTCGATAGCTTCAAATGCTGCCAAACGCTCAAAGTCGGCAGCAAGACTTACGCGTATTACAGCCTTCCGCTCGCCGAAAAAAATGGCCTCAAGGGAATTTCCCGGCTGCCGTTTTCGATGAAGGTGCTGCTGGAAAATTTATTGCGCAACGAGGATGGCCGATCCGTCACCAAGCAGGACATCCAGGCCTTCGCCCTGTGGCTGAAGAACAAGACATCGGATCGCGAAATTCCGTTCCGTCCGGCGCGCGTGCTGATGCAGGATTTTACCGGCGTGCCTGCGGTGGTCGATCTCGCCGCCATGCGCGACGCGATGAAACATCTCGGCGGCGATGCCGAGCGGATCAATCCGCTGGTGCCGGTCGACCTCGTGATCGATCATTCCGTGGCGGTGAATTATTTTGGTGACAACGCGGCCTTCAAGAAAAACGTCGAAGAGGAATACCGGCAGAACCTGGAGCGCTACACGTTCCTGAAATGGGCGCAGCGCTCGTTCAAGAATTTCAGCCTGGTCCCGCCCGGCACCGGCATTTGCCACCAGGTGAACCTCGAATACCTCTCGAAGACGGTGTTCGTCAGCAAGGACAAGGTCACCATCGGCGGCAAGACCATGGAAATGGAGGTTGCCTATCCGGACACGCTGGTCGGCACCGACTCCCATACCACCATGGTGAACGGCCTTTCGGTGCTGGCTTGGGGCGTCGGCGGCATTGAGGCCGAGGCCGCCATGCTCGGGCAGCCCTATTCCATGCTGCTGCCCGAGGTGATCGGCGTGCGGCTGTCCGGCAAGCTGAAGGAAGGCGTCACCGCGACCGACCTCGTTCTCACCGTCACGCAGATGCTGCGCAAGCGCGGCGTGGTCGGCAAATTCGTCGAATTGTTCGGCCCGGGCGTCGCCAATTTGTCCATCGCCGACCGCGCCACCATCGGCAACATGGCGCCCGAATACGGCGCCACCTGCGGCTTCTTCCCGATCGATGACGACACCTTGCGCTATCTCACTGACACCAACCGGCCGGCCGCACAGGTGGCGCTGGTCGCTGCCTACGCCAAAGCGCAGGGCATGTTCCATACCAAATCCACGCCGGATCCCATCTTCACCGATGTGCTCAAGCTCGAGCTCGCCAGCGTCGAGCCGTCCATGGCAGGCCCGAAGCGTCCGCAGGATCGCGTCGCGTTGAAAGACGTCAAATCGAGCTTCGCGCAGGCGATGGAGAAAGAGTTCCTCAAGGGCGGCACCAACACGAAGGATATCTTCGATCTTCATCCTTCGCTCGCCACGTCGGTCGACAAGGAATTCGGCAAGGCCGGCGGCACCAGCAAGCGCATTCCGGTAGCGGGCCGCAATCACGATCTCGGCCACGGCGACGTCGTGATCGCCGCCATCACCTCCTGCACCAACACGTCCAACCCGAGCGTGATGATCGGTGCGGGCCTGTTGGCGCGCAAGGCGCTGGCCAAAGGTCTCACGGTCAAGCCCTGGGTGAAGACCTCGCTCGCGCCTGGCTCGCAAGTGGTTGCCGAGTATCTCTCGAAATCCGGCCTGCAGAAGGATCTCGATGCGCTCGGCTTCAACCTCGTTGCGTTCGGTTGCACCACCTGCATCGGCAATTCCGGTCCGCTGCCGGCCGAGATTTCGAAAGTGATCAATGACAACGATCTCGTGGCCTGCGCCGTGCTGTCCGGCAATCGCAATTTCGAGGCCCGCGTCAATCAGGACGTCCGCGCCAACTATCTGGCTTCGCCTCCGCTTGTCGTCGCCTATGCGATCGCCGGCTCGCTCCTTATCGATCTCGTCAAGCAGCCGCTCGGCTTGGACAAGAAAGGCAAGAAAGTTTTCCTGCGCGACATTTGGCCCACTAGCCGCGAGATCAACGCCCTGATCCGCAAGTGCATCACCAAGCAGGTGTTCCAGAAGAAATACGCCGACGTGTTCAAGGGCGACGCCCAGTGGCGCAAGATCACCGTCAAGGGCGGGCTCACTTACGATTGGGATCGCCGTTCGACCTACGTGCAGAATCCACCGTATTTTACCAGCATGACCCGCCGGCCCGAGCCGTTGACGGACATCGTCGATGCGCGCGTGCTGGGCCTCTTCCTCGACTCGATCACCACCGACCACATTTCACCGGCCGGCTCGATCAAGCTCGATTCGCCGGCCGGAAAATATCTGGTTGAGCACAAGGTCAAGCCGGTCGATTTTAATCAATATGGCACGCGGCGCGGCAACCACGAGGTGATGATGCGCGGCACCTTTGCCAACATCCGCATCAAGAACCAGATGGTGCCCGGCACCGAAGGCGGTCTCACAATCCATTACCCGTCGCGCCAGAAGATGCCGATCTACGATGCGGCAATGCGTTACCGCACCGAGCACGTTCCGCTCGTGGTGTTTGCCGGCAAAGAATATGGCTCGGGCTCTTCGCGCGACTGGGCCGCCAAAGGTGCGAATTTGCTCGGCGTGCGCGCGGTCATCGCGCAATCGTTCGAGCGCATTCACCGCTCCAATCTGGTCGGTATGGGCGTCGTGCCATTGGTATTCGAGGAAGGGACGTCATGGCAGTCGCTCGGCATGAAAGGTGACGAGCAGGTGACGATCCGCGGTCTGCAGGGTGAACTTAAGCCCCGTCAGCGAATGATTGCGGAAATCGTGGCCGGCGATGGCGGATTAAAGCGCGTACCTTTGATATGCCGTATTGATACACTTGATGAGCTTGATTACTTCAAAAATGGGGGGATACTGCAATACGTGTTGCGCCATCTCGCCGCGTGACGCGGTACTGAGCTTTAACTATTCTAAACGTTGCCTCACTGCGAAGTGAGTAGATGGTGAGGTCGGGTTCTGGCTAAGATGCGTGGCATGGCGTCGTTGGATTCGCATATTTTTGACATACCTGTGGCGCGCTCCTCATTCGCGCATCGCTCCCTGTCTAGCTCCGTGGTTCTCGTTGCCCTCCTCGCGCTGACGACCGTTTCGCGCGCCGAAACGCCGAAGGCTTCGATCGAGTTGTTCACCAGTCAGGGGTGCTCATCGTGTCCGGCCGCCGACAAACTCATCGGCGAACTCGGGCAGGACCATTCGCTCGTCACCATGAGTCTTCCGGTCGACCTCTGGGATTACCTCGGATGGAAGGACACGCTTGCGCTCAAGGGTCATAGCAAGCGGCAGAAGGCTTATGCGCAAATGCGCAACGACCAGGTCTATACGCCGCAGGTCGTGGTCAACGGCATGGTGCTGGTTCCCGGCAGTGATCGCGCGGCGATCGAACAAGCCATCGCACAGACCGACCGTGAAACCGCTGCCATGCAGCTTCCCGTCAAGCTGACGATCAACGGCGACAAATTGACCGTCGAAGTATCGGCATCAACGGACGGGACGGGGCAGGGCGAAGTCTGGCTGCTCCCGCTGATCAAGAAGATTCCTGTCGCGATCGAGCGCGGCGAGAATCGCGGCCATACGGTCACCTACAACAACGTGGTGCGGAGCTGGGTGAAGCTTGGTGAATGGGTTGGCCAGGCCGAGACCTACAGTCTCTCGATCAAGGATTTCCAAAACAGCGATTTCGATTCGATCGTGGTGCTAGTTCAGAAAGGCGACCCGCAAACGCCGGGTCTGATGCTGGGCGCAAGCAGCGCGGCTTTGCGCTGATTTTTCTCGGACAATTCCGCAGGAGACCTGCACCGCCCGGTCGGCGTGTCGCGCTTTTGCACGAAACACTGGCAGCGGCAGCGCTGGCCGGCAAAGCCGCGCAAGCAAAAAAATGGGCCGGCGTTAGGCCGGCCCAAGAGCGTTGGGGGATTGAACCGTACGCTTACCAACTGGCCCGGTCCGCCAGAGCCCGGGGGGCTGGGGGGCTGAGAAGTCCGGCACTCTTGGCTGGACCGGGCCTTAGGCAACTGCTTGCATATTATTTGTCAGCGCGGCGGTCGCTGGGCCGAAATTGGGCGTTATTATGATTTCTTTAACGTCTTCGTGAGGGCTGAAAAGCCGGTTGCTTGCACGCTTTCGCCGCTCAGGGCGCCACCCGCGCATTAACCCTAACTCAGAGTCCCCTTGCCGTGACGTGCCGGCAGCGCGATCATGAACTGTGGGTAACGTTTGAGTAACCAATGGGAGGCGCCGCATGACCTTCGGCGATACCGAACCAAGCGAGTTCCACGGGGGCGGCACGTACAGTCCCGTCGCCCCCGCAAACCAAGTGACCTTCGACCGTCGCGAACTCAATCGCATTCTTGGCCTCTACGGTCGCATGGTCGCAGCCGGCGAATGGCGAGATTATGCCATCGACTTCCTCAAGGACCGGGCGGTGTTTTCCGTGTTCCGCCGCGCGTCGGAAGTTCCCATCTACCGCATCGAGAAAAACCTGCGCCATGCGCGCCGTCAGGGCGCCTATAGCGTGGTATCGGCGACCGGCCTGATCATCCGCCGCGGCCACGAGCTCGACCGGGTGCTGCGCGTGCTCGACGGCAAGCTGAGCGTGGTAGGGGCCTGAAAGCCTACGGCAACGTCGTCGCGCCGGACCCGAGGGTGCGCTGCATGAGCACCGTATCGAGCCAGCGGCCGAATTTGAAACCGACGTTTTGGATATTGCCGACGTAGTGGAAGCCGGCGGCGCGGTGCAATTCGATCGAAGGGATTTGCGCCGAGTCACCGATTACCGCGATCATCTGGCGAAGGTCGCGCGCCTCGCTCGCCGCGATGAGTTGCTCGAGCAAGGCACGCCCGACGCCGCGCCGCTGGGCCGCGGGGTCGACATAGACCGAATCCTCCACCGACCAGCGATAGGCCGGCCGCGGCCGGTAAGGTCCCGCATAGGCATAGCCTGCCAGCGCGCCATCGAGCTCGGCCACCACGTAGGGATAGTTGCGGTCGACCAGAGTTTGAAACCGCCGCGCCATTTCTTGTTCGGTGGGCGGCTCGATTTCGAATGACGCCGTGCCCTCCCTCACGGCGCGGGCGTAGATGCGTGTGATGGCAGGAATGTCGCCTGAGCGGGCGTCGCGGATGGCGGGTGGCATTGGCGAAACCTAGATTGCTCCCGCGCAAAAGAAAACGCCCCGGCCAATGGCCGGGGCGTTGTCCTAGTCCGTTGGCGCTCAGCGGCGGTCGCCGAGCAACCGCAGCAGCATCAGGAACAGGTTGATGAAGTCGAGGTAGAGCGACAGCGCGCCCATCACTGCCTTGCGGCCGGAGACGGTGCCGTCGTCGTTGACGTCATACATTTCCTTGATCTTCTGCGTATCCCAGGCGGTGAGGCCGGCGAACACGAGCACGCCGATCACCGAGATCGCGAAGCCCAACGCGTTGCTCGGCCAGATCAAGTTCACGAGCATCGCCAGCAACAGCCCGAACAGGCCCATCATCAGGAATGAGCCCATCGCGGTCAAATCGCGCTGTGTCGTGTACCCGTAGAGGCTGAGTGCGCCGAACGAGGCTGCCGAGATGAAGAACACCCGCGTGACCGAGGTCAGCGTGTAAGCCAGAAATACGGATGAAAGCATCAGTCCGAGCAGGCCGGCATAGATCATGAACAGCGCCAGTGCCGTCGTGTACTGCAGGTGCTGAATCCGGAAGCTGATGAAAAATACCAACCCCAGCGTTGCTAGCAGCAGCACAATGACCGCCGGTCCGTGGAAGATGGCCTGACCGAACGACGTCAACCCGACGATTGCGCCGGCATCGTTCGTCGTCACCGCGGCTTGGAATGTGAACCATGCCACCACGCCGGTGATTGCCACCGCAGTGGCCATATAGTTGTAGACGCGGAGCATGTACGCGCGCAGCCCCTCGTCGATTGCAACCGCCCGGCCAGCAAAGCTGCCGCGCGCTGCTATGTTCCGGTCGAAATCCGACATAGAAGTTTCCTCTCTGATATCCCGGCGGAGGCCGGGGAAATCCCTCGCCGCGGCGCAGGGCCCGATCGGCGTTTCCGTGAGCCGAATCTAGTGCGCCGCAACGCTTTGCGCCAGATGGGGGGAGGGTCTACCGGGTAAAGGTTACAAATTGTTCAGTAGCACGATAGCCCCACGAAAACCCCGTTTAGCGCGAGTCTGGTCCTGACTATGACGACGAGTCCCGGCTTATTCGTCGCGCTGCCCGAGCAGCTGCAGCAGCAGCGTGAACAGGTTGATGAAATTGAGATAGAGCGATAGCGCACCCAGGATCGAAGCGCGCTCGGCGGTCTCGCCATCCATGGCTGCGAAGATGTACTCGTTCTTCAACCGCTGGGTATCCCACGCGGTCAGCCCGGCAAAAACCAGCACGCCCACGACCGAAATCGCGAATTGCAGTGCATTGCTTGTCATGAAGAGATTGACCATGCCGGCGAGGATCACGCCGAACAGCCCCATGATCAGGAATGAACCCATGCCGGTGAGGTCGCGCTGGGTAGTATAGCCCCAGAGGCTCAAGGCCCCGAACGATGCTGCCGTGATGAAGAACACCCGCACGATCGAATCGTGGGTGAAGACCAGGAAAATCGCGCCGAGTGAAACGCCCACCAGCGCGGCATAAATCCAGAACAGGGCCTGTGCCACGCCTGGCCGCAGCCGCTCTATGCCGAAGCTGAGCACGAAAACCAGCACGAGCGGGGAGAAAAAGATCACCCATTTTAACGGGCTGAGGAAGACGTAGTAGCCGATCGGCGTCACGAACATGGTCTTGCCGACCGGGATCGGAATTTGCTCTCCCCCGCGCAGGATTTTGACGGCGGCGGACAGATCGCTCGTAACCGAAAGCATGTAGATGGCGAGCGCGGCCATGCCCGTGATCGCAAGACCGAGCATCATGTAGTTGTAGATATGCAGCATATACGTGCGCAGACCTTGATCGACCGCGACCGTGCCGGCGCGACCGAGCGCTGGTCCGAATGGTGCCGTCACCATGTTGCGATCAAAGTCCGACATCGTCGAACCCCTGCCTGTGCCTTGAAGTGTGCGTCCGGGGAACTCGAGCTTCGCTTCGACGGTCGCCGCCGACCGCCCCAGTCAACGCACTGATACATCAACTCATGGAGTACGTCTGTACGCTAATTGCATGTCACCACGATGATCGCGTGACGGTTTGTCGCAAGTTTCACAAATTCCTCAACACCGGCGCAGCCTTATGGCTCAGTGCGACAAATGTTCCGAGCAACCCGAAAATAACCATCACGACGAGCGCGCCCACCGCGGCAATCGTCGCCGAAGTGGGCAGCCAGACAAATCCGAGCGTCATCAACTCCGTGACGACGAGCCACGCCGCAATCGAACCGGCGGCCACGCCGAAAAGCGCGGTCACGGTTCCGAGCAACGTGTATTCCAGCGCATATGCGCCAATCAGCCGCAATCGTGTCGCCCCCAGCGTCTTCAGGATGACGGCGTCGTAGACCCGATGGCGATGGCCGGCAGCCAGCGCCCCGCCGAGAACCAGTATGGCCGCCAGCAGCGCGACCACGCTCGCTCCGCGCACCGCCAGTACGAGGTTCGTCACGATGCTGCCGAACGCATCGAGCGCGTCCTTCACGCGTACTGCTGTTATGGCCGGAAAAGCGTCCGCCACGGCCTTGATCATCGCGGTCTCTTCGGCCGTGCTCCCGCCATCCGGATAGGTGAGCGTGGCAATATCGGTGTACGGCGCGCCGGCAAACGCGCCGGGTGAGAACACCAGCACGAAATTGATTCCGAGGCTCTGCCAATCGACGTTGCGCAGGTTGGAAATGCGCGCGGTGATCTCGCGGCCAAGCACGTTGACGGTGACCGCATCGCCGAGCTTAAGCCCCAGTCCCTCCGCGAGCTTTTTCTCGAATGACACAAGCGGCGGCCCCTGATAATCCGCGCCCCACCATTCCCCCGCGGCCAGCCGCGAACCTAGAGGAATGTCGGCCGCATAGGTGATGCCGCGATCGCTTTGCAGCACCCAGGCGGCGTTGGCCGAGGGCTTGAGATCCTCCGCCTTGACCCCGCCGGCGGACACGATGCGGCCGCGCAGCATCGGCACGCGTTCCAGCTTGGCCGCAGGCGCGCGCGCATGAACGAGCGCGTCGAAGCGTTCGGCATCGGCCGGTTGGATGTCGAGGAAGTAAAACGAGGGCGCCTTCTCCGGCAGCGCGGCGGAAAATTGCCGGCGCAGATTGCCGTCGATTTCGATCACGGTGACAAGCAGCGCCAGCCCCAAGCCGAGCGACAGCACGACGGTCGGCGTGAGCGCGCCCGGACGGTAGATATTGGCGATTGCCATTCGCAGCGCGATCGCGCGCGCCCGCGGCAGTCGGCGTGCGACCGCCATGACGAATTCGGCGACCAGCCTCAGCACCACGAACACGCCCGCTGCGGTCACGACGAAAAAGATTGCGATGCGTCGGTCATAGGCAAGCAGCACGGCGAGCGTCGCGAGCGCCGCCACGACCACGATCGTCGCCACCACGTAACGCGCGCGAGGCCACTTGCGCTCAGGCGCAACTGCGTCGCGAAACAGCGCCGAAACCGGAACATCGTGCGCGCGGCCGAGCGGCCATAACGCGAACGCCAACGCGGTGAGCAGCCCAAAGGCAAGTGCAAGCGCAAGTTCGGCAGGATGCAGCGCCGGTGCAATCGGCAGCGGAATGATGGAACCGAAAACGGCCGCGATCGCAAACGGCATGGCGGCCCCAAGCACGAGCCCGATCGCCGAGCCGATAAGCGCAAGCACCATCATTTGGACGAGGTAAATGGCGAAAACGCGCCCGCCGGTCGCGCCCAGCGTTTTCAGGGTCGCAATCACTTCGCGCTTGCGGTCGAGATGGCTTTTCACCGCATTCGCAACCCCGACGCCGCCGATCAGCAGCGCGGTCAGCCCGACGAGCGTCAGATATTGGGTGAATCTCTCCACGTCGCGTTCCAGCGCGGGCGTGGCGTTGCGGCGTGTACGAATTTGCCAGCCGGCATCCGGCAATTGCGCGCGCGCGCTGGCGATCACGGCCTGCACCGCGCTCTCGCGGTCGTCCGGCAGCTTCAGTTGATAATGCCATCGCACCAGCGTTCCGGGCTGTAGCAGTCCGGTCGCCCGCAACGCGGCTTCGCTCATGAGGACCCTTGGACCGAATGCGACCCCGCTCGCGAGCTTGTCCGGCTCGGATTTCAGCACGGCGGCGAGCTCGATCGTGGCCGCGCCGATCGTCACGCGTGCGCCGGGCGAAAGTTCTAGCCGCGTCAGCAATGTCGGATCGACGGCTGCGCCGTAGACCCCGTTCCGCTCCGCGAGCACGGTCGCGAGCGACATATCTGGGTCGAGCGCAACCGCGCCGAAAAGCGGGTAAGCGCCGTCCACCGACTTGATCTCGACCAGGGTGCTGCGTCCCTCGGCGGAACGCGCCATGGCCCGCATGGTGGCGGTCACCGCCATCTGGCCTTGCCGCTCGAGAAAGGCGCGTTCGTTTGCGTCCGCCTCGCGATGAATGAGAGTGAACGCCAGGTCGCCGCCCAGGATCACGCGGCCCTCGCGCTCCAGGCCGCTCGTCAGGCTCTCGGCAACCGAACCGACGCCGGCAATCGCCATGACGCCGAGCGCGATGCAGGCAATGAAGACGCCAAAACCGCGCAAGCCCGAACGCAGCTCGCGCAGCGCAAGATCGAACACGAGTCGGCGAGACGGCGGCGTAACGGCAATGCTCATGGCCTGGCCTTGACGCGTTCGCTGTCGATTCGCCCCGAGCGCAGCCGAATGATGCGGTCGCAGCGCTGCGCCAACGCCGCATCGTGCGTGACCAGCACGAGCGTCGTCCCGCGCGCCTTGTGGCTGGCGAACAGCAGATCGATGATTTGGGCGCCGGTTGTCTCGTCAAGATTGCCGGTCGGTTCGTCCGCCATCAGGATGGCGGGACCGGGCGCGCTCGCCCGCGCCAGCGCAACGCGTTGCTGTTCGCCGCCCGAAAGCTCGGCCGGATAATGCTGAAGCCGCTCGGATAGACCTACCGCCGCGAGTTCGCGCTGCGCGCGTTCCTGCGCGTGGGCGATGCCCGCAAGCTCAAGCGGCACGGCAACGTTTTCCAGCGCCGTCATGGTCGGAATGAGGTGAAAGGACTGGAACACGATCCCGACATTGCGGCCGCGGAAGCGCGCAAGCCCGTCCTCGTCGAGCGCGCCGAGGTCGTGGCCGCCGACCGCAACCCTACCGGTGTCGGGACGTTCCAACCCGGCGATCACCATCAGCAGCGTCGACTTGCCGGAACCCGACGGACCCACCAAGCCGACCGCCTCGCCCGCACCTATATGCAGATTGATGTCTTTGAGGATATGAACGCTGGCCGCACCGCGGCCGAGCGAAAGATTGACGCCGGTGAGTGAAATGGCCGGGCTGCCTGATGCCGAGGTATCGTTCATGAGGTCTTGCGCCCGTGCTGGTCGTCGCTCGTCTGGCCCCCGCTCATATGGGAATGGCTACCGATTGGTCCAGCGGCTCCTCGCTTCGGCGGTGGTTGGTTGTATTTTGGCCGCAGTCGCGCCGAGCAGCCAGGCCGAGAACCGCCCTCTGAAGATCGTCGTATTGGGCGATTCGCTCACGGCCGGGTTTCAACTTCCGGCGGCTGCGGCCTTTCCCGCGCGGCTCGAACTGGCGCTAAAGGCCAGAGGCTTCGCGGTCAGCATCGCCAATGCCGGTGTTTCCGGAGATACCGCATCCGGCGGGCTAAGCCGGGTCGCCTGGTCGGTTCCGCCCGGTACCGACGCGGTCATTCTGGAGCTTGGCGCCAACGACATGCTGCGCGGCATCGATCCGAAAGTCACGCGCGCGTCGCTCGAATCAATCATACGCATGCTCAAGTCCCGCAGTGTCGAGGTCCTGCTCGCCGGCATGCGCGCCGCGCCGAACATGGGCCCGGAGTACCGGCGTGCGTTCGATGCAATCTATCCCGACCTTGCTGCGTCCTACGGACTCGTCTTCTACCCGTTTTTCCTCGATGGCATCGTGACCGATCCAAAATTCAATCTTGGCGATGGTATACACCCGAATCAGGCCGGCGTTGATGTCATCGTTGCGCGTATTCTGCCCAAGACCGAAGAGCTGATCGCGCGCGTGCGCGCGCACCGCTGATCAGGCAACAGAGACGCACGAAAATGCCGCGACTCTTTACGGCCCTCGAAATCCCCGCCGATATCGGCCAGTCGCTTTCGATGCTGCGCGGCGGCCTGCCGGGCGCACGCTGGATCGATCCTGAGAACTATCACCTCACGCTGAGGTTCATTGGCGATGTCGACGACGTCGTCGCGCACGAAGTCGATTCGATGCTCGGCAGGGTTCATCGTGCACCGTTCGAGTTGCGGCTTGAGGGGCTATCCTCCTTCGGCGGCCGCAAGCCGCGCGCCGTGGTGGTTTCGGCATTGCCGCAAGAGCCCGTTGTCGAGCTGCAGGCCGAACACGAACGCCTGTTGCGGCGCATTGGACTCGAACCGGAAAGCCGCAAATACACGCCCCACGTCACGCTTGCGCGTTTGCGCGATACGGCGAGCCGGGAAGTGGCCGAATATCTGTCGACGCGTGGCGCGTTTCGCTCGAAGACGTTCTTGGCGTCGCGCTTTGTGCTGTTCTCGTCGCGTGCGTCCGTCGGTGGCGGGCCGTATGTGGTCGAAGCCGCCTACCCGTTTGCGGCGCAGACGTCGGTTGCCGCGATCTGAATGTTCTTGGTCGAGCTTTTTTCCGCCACGCGCAGCATGCTCAGATGGTACCGCCGCGCCACGTCGATGATGCGCTCGGTCAGCAGGCCGCCGAACGCGCCGTCATCAAACTCCTGCTCCACCGTAATGGCGGCTTGGGCGCGGCGCGCGGTCCGGTCCGGAACGATTTCGGCCGCCGCTCGCATGACGCCGTCCACATAGGCGCCGACCAGGATCGCCCCCGCTGAAATCAAACCGAGACAGTGGATGGCGCAATTGTCGCCGGCGAGGTTCGGTCCGTTGCCGTTGAGCCGCAACAGATGGGCGTAATAGTCTTCGATCGCGGTCGGCCCCAAAACACGGATGTCGGCACGGATTTCTTTTCCGCTTGGCATGTTCTTGCACCCCACGTTCGGCGATGCGGGATTCAATAGCGCGCAATCACCGCCACTTCGTTAACGGCATGCGCTGGCCTTTTCTTCTAAGGATTTGATTTGTCGAATGAAAATGGCTCAATTGTGCCGCTGAAATTTACCCATCGTGGTTAGCGTTGTGTTGCTTGCTCCGCCCTTGCCGAATCCTTATCCCTCGCCCAAGTCACCTCTCGCCACACGACTCGCTCTGCAAAAAAGTCGATTCGGATGCCTATCCACGAGCTTTACGAGGATCTTGTCGCCACCGGCAAAATCGAGCGTGATCGCGCGCAGGAAGCGCTGCTGGGTCGATTCAACCAGCTCGAACGCTGCCTCGACGTGCATCGCCTGGCGAGGAAATCCTCCTCCCTCGGCTGGCTGTTTGGGGCGCGCGAGCGGAGCGAGCCGATCAAGGGCCTTTACATCTACGGCGAGGTCGGACGCGGCAAGACCCTGCTGATGGATCTTTTTTTCGAAGCTTCGCCGGTGACCCGCAAACGCCGGGCGCACTTCCATGAGTTCATGGGCGACGTGCATGAGCGCGTTCGTGAAATCCGACACGAGCTCAAGCTCGGCAAGATCGCCGGCGACGATCCGATCCGCCTCGCCGCCGGCTCGATCGCGGAGGAAACCTCGCTGCTGTGCTTCGACGAATTCCACGTCACCGACATTGCCGATGCCATGATCCTAAGCCGCCTGTTCGCGCGATTGTTCGAGCTCGGCGTCGTGATGGTCGCCACCTCGAATGTCGAGCCGCGCGAGCTCTATTTGAATGGGCTGAATCGTGGACTGTTCCTGCCGTTCATCGGCATGCTCGAGCAGCGCCTGGAAGTGTTGCGGCTGGAGGCCCGCACCGATTTTCGCCTGGAAAAACTCGCCGGCCATCCGGTTTGGCACGTTCCGGCCGATGCCGAGGCCGATGCGGCGCTGCAGGACACCTGGAGGCGTCTGACCGGCAATCAGGCGGGCGAGCCGTGCGACCTGCTCGTCCACGGCCGGACGCTGCACGTGCCGCATGCCGCCATGGGTGTGGCACGATTTTCGTTCGCCGAGCTTTGCGAGCAGCCGCTTGGTGCCGCCGATTACTTGCGGCTCGCGCACGAATTTCACACCCTCATGATCGATCGCATACCGGTGATGGATTTCGATCAGCGCAACGCGGCCAAGCGTTTCATCATCCTGATCGATACATTCTACGATCATGCGGTGAAGCTCGTGGCCTCGGCCGCCGCCGAGCCTGACGCGCTCTATCGCGGAACGGAAGGATTTGAGGTGGGCGAATTCAAGCGTACGGCCTCGCGGCTGATCGAAATGCGCTCGCAAAGCTATCTCGCTCTGCCACACGGTCGCCGCGAAATCGCGCCGAGTGCATCGAGCGAAAGCATCGTCGAAACCTGAATGCTTTCTTGGCTCCATCTTCGGGGCGGCCTATCTAACGGTCGGCCCCTCAAGGCTCGATTTTGGTTGCCAGCGCTGACGGCCAAGGCGTATTTCGTGGGCGACTCAAGTAAATCGGAGCGTGCTTATGGAGCAGACCCAAAAGCCCGAGATCCCTGAAATCAAAACGACCGCCGACAACGGTGTGGTGGAGAACGTTACCGCCATGACCGAACCCGCGCCCGCGGCTTCCCAGCGCGCAAGGCGCCCGCGGCCGACGCGGTTTCCCTGCGTCATTTGCAGCCGGGACAGGCTCGCGCGCGATGTCACGCGGCTCGACGTGATACGCCCGAGTCTGCTCGATCGCATCAAGCTCGAATATCCCGATCTTCCCGCCGAAGGGTATGTCTGCAACAACGATCTCGACCGCTTTCGCTCGCGCTACGTCACCGACCTGCTCCACGACGAACGCGGCGAGCTGACCAAGCTCGAACAGGACGTGGTCCAAAGTCTCGCCGACCACGAGACGCTGGCCGAGAACATCGAAGCCGAATTTACCGGCCATCGCACCTTTGGCGAGCGCCTGTCGGACCATCTGGCCAGCTTCGGCGGCAGCTGGACCTTCATCATCTTCTTCCTGGCGGTGCTGTTTTTGTGGATGGCATTCAACATGGTGGAGCTCGGACGCGAGCAGTTCGATCCCTACCCGTTCATCCTGCTCAATTTGGTGCTGTCGTGCCTGGCTGCGCTGCAGGCGCCGATCATCATGATGAGCCAGAAACGCCAGGAGGCCAAGGACCGGTTGCGGTCGGAAAACGATTATCGCGTGAATCTGAAGGCCGAATTGGAGATCAGGCACCTGCATGAAAAAATCGACCATATCCTCACGCGCCAATGGGAGCGTCTGGCCGAGATTCAGCAGATCCAACTTGAACTCATGCAGAGCAATACCACGCTGCGGCGCTAGGATGGGGTGATTTCGGCCGTTGATGACATGCACAAAAGCTCAGGTGGTTCCTGGGCTTTCGGGCCTCATCGACTTGAATGCCCTCGCCGAAACGGCTAATCACCGGCGCAGCGGCGGTTTTCCCTTCGAGAGGACATTCTCCCACATGGTGCGTCCCAAGATTGCTTTGATCGGTGCCGGCCAGATCGGCGGCACACTCGCCCACCTGATTGGCATGAAGGAACTGGGTGATGTCGTTCTGTTCGACATCGCCGAAGGCATCCCGCAGGGCAAATCGCTCGACCTGGTGCAGTCTTCGCCGGTCGAGGGTTTCGATGCCCGCATGGCCGGCGTCAATTCGTATGAGGCGATTGAGGGCGCCGATGTCTGCATCGTGACCGCGGGCGTGCCGCGCAAGCCCGGCATGAGCCGCGATGACCTGCTCGGCATCAATCTCAAAGTGATGGATCAGGTCGGCGCCGGCCTGAAGAAATACGCGCCCAATGCCTTCGTGATCTGCATCACCAATCCGCTCGACGCCATGGTCTGGGCCCTGCAGAAATCGAGCGGCCTGCCGCGGCAGATGGTGGTCGGCATGGCCGGCGTGCTCGACTCGGCGCGGCTGCGTTACTTCCTGGCGGACGAATTCAATGTTTCGGTCGAAGACGTGAGCGCCTTCGTGCTCGGCGGCCACGG
This sequence comes from Xanthobacteraceae bacterium, assembly GCA_035501735.1. Lineage (GTDB taxonomy): Bacteria > Pseudomonadota > Alphaproteobacteria > Rhizobiales > Xanthobacteraceae > PNAI01. The sequence goes on from DATJVR010000005.1 coordinate 38,561, forward strand.
CGACACCATGGTGCCGATGGCGCGCTATTCCACGGTTGCCGGCATCCCGCTGCCCGACCTGATCAAGATGGGCTGGACCACGCAAGCCCGCGTCGACGAGATCATGACCCGCACGCGCAACGGCGGCGCCGAGATCGTCAATCTCCTGAAAACCGGTTCCGCCTTCTACGCGCCGGCATCCTCCGCCGTCGCCATGGCCGAGAGCTACTTGCGCGACAAGAAGCGCGTGCTGCCTTGTGCCGCATGGCTGAATGGCGAATATGGCATCAAGAACCTCTACGTCGGCGTACCGGTGGTGATCGGCGCCAAGGGCGTGGAGCGCATCGTCGAGCTCGAACTCAATGCCGCCGAGCGCGACACGTTCGATAAATCGGCGGCGGCGGTGAAGGGGCTGGTCGATGCTTGCGTGAAGATCGCACCGGAGCTGGGGAAGAAGTAGGTTCATCGCCGCCCTTTGTTGACGCGGCCAATTGATTGTCGATCAATGAACATCCACGAATATCAGGCCAAGGCGGTGCTGCGGGACTTCGGCGTGGCCGTTCCGCGCGGCATTCCGGCATTAAGCGTCGATGAGGCCGTTAAGGCCGCCCATGCGCTTGGCGGCCCTGTCTGGGTCGTGAAGGCGCAGATTCACGCCGGCGGCCGCGGCAAGGCCGGCGGCGTCAAAGTGGTCAAGTCCATCGACGACGTGAAGAAGGAGGCCGCTCGCCTGCTCGGCGCGACGCTGGTGACGCATCAGACCGGACCGCAGGGCAAAGAGGTACACCGCCTCTACATCGAGGAAGGCTCCGCCATCGAGAAGGAATATTATCTCTCGATGCTGATCGATCGCGAGACCTCGCGCGTCGCCATCGTGGTCTCCACCGAAGGCGGCATGGACATCGAGAAGGTCGCGCACGACACGCCCGACAAGATCGTCACCATTTCGGTCGATCCGGTCGAGGGCATCTGGCCGCATCATGTGCGACGCGTGTCGAAGGCGCTCGGCCTTGATGCCGATCTGCAGAAGCAGATGAGTCCGCTGCTTGCCGGTCTCTACAAGGCGTTTACCGAGAAGGACATGAGCCTGCTCGAGGTGAACCCGCTGGTGGTCACGAAAGACAAGAAATTGATCTGCCTCGATGCCAAGGTCGGCTTCGACGACAATGCGCTCTACCGCCATCCCGAGGTGGTCGCGCTGCGTGATCTGACCGAGGAGGACGAGAAGGAAATCGAGGCCTCAAAATACGATCTCAATTATGTGGCGCTTGACGGCAATATCGGCTGCATGGTCAACGGCGCCGGCCTCGCCATGGCCACCATGGACATCATCAAGCTCTACGGCATGGCGCCGGCGAATTTCCTCGACGTCGGCGGCAGCGCGTCGAAGGAAAAGGTTGCCGCCGCCTTCAAGATCATCACCGCGGATCCGAAGGTGAAGGGCATTTTGGTCAATATCTTCGGCGGCATCATGAAGTGCGATGTCATCGCCGAAGGCGTGGTCGCGGCGGTGAAAGAGGTTGGCTTGAAAGTGCCGTTGGTGGTGCGGCTCGAAGGCACCAACGTCGATCTCGGCAAGAAGATCATCGCGCAGTCCGGCCTCAACGTGACCTCCGGCGACGACCTCGACGACGCCGCACAGAAGATCGTCAAAGCCGTGAAGAGCGCCGCCTCATGAGTGCGCGACTGTCAGCAGTCAATGGCACTTCACCTCCCCCTGAAAGGGGGAGGTCGGCTCGCAAAGCGAGCCGGGTGGGGGTCAAGAGCTCTCGTTTTGATCACACGCGAGTTAAGACAGCGCGAGCTCGTCATCTTCGTCGCCAATCAACGCACGTCGAAATGGAGCTTTGGCAGAAACTTCGTAATCGACAACTATGTGCCAATTTCCGCCGCCAACATCCGATCGGCCCTTATATTTTGGATTTTTATTGCCCAGCGTTGCGCTTGGCGATCGAACTTGATGGCGGTCAGCATTCCGAAGCTGAAATATTTCAACACGACGCTAGACGAACACGCTGGCTGTGCGAACGGAATGTGACGGTTCTTCGATTTTGGAATTCGGACGTGGCCCAATATCTTTCGGGGGTATTGGAGACGATCGTTGGTGCGATATCCGAATTACAGTCAAGAAAGATGACCCTCACCCGACGCGCTGCGCGCGTCGACCTCCCCCTTTCAGGGGGAGGTGAATTCTAATCAAAGCCGTGAAGAGCGCCGCCTGATGTCCATCCTCGTCGACAAGAACACCAAGGTCATCTGCCAGGGCTTTACCGGCAAGAACGGCACGTTCCATTCCGAGCAAGCGATCGCCTACGGCACCAAGATGGTCGGCGGCACCTCGCCGGGCAAAGGCGGCGGTACGCATCTGAATTTACCGGTGTTCGAAACCGTCGCCGAGGCGCGGCAGAAGACCGGCTGCGACGCCAGCGTCATCTACGTGCCGCCTGCCGGCGCGGCGGACGCGATCTGCGAAGCGATCGACGCCGAGATCCCGCTCATCGTCTGCATCACCGAAGGCATCCCGGTCCTCGACATGGTGAAGGTCAAGCGCGCGCTGTGCGGCTCGAAGTCGCGGCTGGTCGGGCCGAACTGCCCGGGCGTCATGACCGCCGGCGAATGCAAGATCGGCATCATGCCGGGCAGCATCTTCCAGCGCGGCAAGGTCGGCATCGTCTCGCGCTCCGGCACGCTCATTTACGAGGCGGTGTTCCAGACGACGCAGGTGGGCCTCGGCCAGACCACAGCGGTCGGCGTCGGCGGCGATCCGGTCAAGGGACTCGACTTCATCGACGTGCTGGAAATGTTCCTCGCCGACAAGGCGACCGAGGCGATCGTGATGATCGGCGAGATCGGCGGCGCCTCCGAAGAGGACGCGGCGCAGTTCCTCAAGGACGAAGCCAAGCGCGGCCGCAAGAAGCCGACGGTCGGCTTCATCGCCGGGCGGACCGCGCCGCCAGGCCGCCGCATGGGTCATGCCGGCGCCATCATCGCCGGGGGCAAAGGCGGCGCCGAATCCAAGATCGCAGCCATGGAAGCGGCCGGCATTACGGTCTCGCCCTCGCCTGCCCGGCTCGGCAAGACGCTCGCCGAAGTATTGAAATCTTAATTCATTTCTAGCGTCTTTCGGCTGCCGCATCTGCGCATTAAATAGGGTACAAGAGAGAATGCCCCGCGCCGGGCGGGCTGATTCGCCGTTTTCCGTACTCGTCGGGCTTTCTTTCCGTTTCCACCGCTTGCTCGGGATTCGCCATGTCTCGCCAGGACGCGAACACCGCTTTCGCCCTCACCTCGTTTCTGTACGGCAGCAACGCCCGCTACATCGAAGACCTCTATGCGCGCTACGAGGCCGATCCGCGGGCGGTCGATGCCGAATGGCAATCGTTCTTCAAGAGCCTCAAGGACGACGTCCGCGACGTGGCCGAGAACGCGCGCGGCCCGTCATGGCGGCGGCCGGGTTGGCCGCCGCCGGAGCGGAACGAGCTTGTCGCTGCGCTCGATGGCGACTGGACCGAGGTCGCCAATACGCTCGGCGCCAAAGTAAAGGCGCAGGCGCAGACGAAGGGCGTCGAGCTTGCCGCCGCCGATGTCGAGCGCGCCACCCGCGATTCGATTCGCGCGCTGATGCTGATCCGCGCCTATCGGGCGCGCGGGCATTTCCACTCCAATCTCGATCCGCTGGGGCTCGAGCCGCCGCAGAACGAGGAGGAGCTCGAGCCGAGCAGCTACGGCTTCGCCGAAGCCGATTTCGACCGGCCGATATTTCTCGACAAGGTGCTCGGGCTGGAATTCGGCACGCTGCGCCAGATCATCGGCATTCTGCGGCGCACTTATTGCCAGACGCTCGGCGTCGAGTTCCTTCACATCTCCAACGGCGCGCAAAAGGGCTGGATTCAGGAGCGGATCGAAGGCCCCGACAAGGAGATCAGCTTCACCCGCGAGGGCAAGCGCGCGATCCTCAACAAGCTGGTCGAAGCCGAGGGCTTCGAAAAGTTCTGTGACCTGAAATTCACCGGCACCAAGCGCTTCGGCCTCGACGGCGGCGAATCGATGATCCCGGCGCTGGAGCAGATCATCAAGCGCGGCGGCGCGCTCGGCGTGCGCGATATCGCGATCGGCATGCCGCATCGCGGCCGGCTCAATGTGCTGGCCCAGGTCATGGCCAAGCCGCACCGCGCCATCTTCCATGAGTTCAAGGGCGGCTCGTCGACACCCAACGAGATCGAGGGCTCGGGCGACGTCAAATATCACCTCGGCGCCTCCTCGGACCGCGAATTCGACGACAACAAGGTCCATCTGTCGCTCACCGCCAATCCGTCGCATCTGGAAATCGTCGACCCGGTGGTGCTCGGCAAGGTGCGCGCCAAACAGGATCACCTCGGCGCCACGCCCGAAGACCGCACCATGGTGATGCCGCTGCTCATTCACGGCGACGCATCGTTTGCCGGTCAGGGCGTGGTCGCCGAGTGCTTCGGGCTCTCCGGTTTGCGCGGGCACCGCACCGGCGGCTCGCTGCATTTCATCGTCAACAACCAGATCGGCTTCACCACCAACCCGCGCTATTCGCGTTCTTCCCCCTACCCGTCGGACGTCGCCAAGATGATCGAAGCGCCGATCTTCCACGTCAACGGCGACGACCCCGAAGCCGTGGTCTTCGCCGCCAAGGTCGCGACCGAGTTCCGGCAGAAATTCCAGAAGCCGGTGGTCATCGACATGTTCTGCTATCGCCGCCACGGCCACAATGAGAGCGACGAGCCCTTCTTCACCCAGCCACTGATGTACAAGGCGATCGCCAGCCATCCGAGTACGCTCGAGATCTACGGCAAAAAGCTCGTCGGCGAGGGCGTTGTCACCGACGGCGAGGTCGAAAAGATGAAGGCGGACTGGCGCAGCCGCCTCGACGCCGAATTGGAGGCGGCGCAGAGCTACCGCGCCAACAAGGCCGATTGGCTCGACGGGCGCTGGGCCGGCTTCAAGACCGGCGGCGACGGCGACGATCCGCGGCGCGGCAGGACCGGCGTCGAGATCGCGAGGCTCAAGGAGATCGGCGAGAAGATCACCGTCCTGCCGTCGGATTTCCACCTGCATCGCACGCTGAACCGGTTTCTGGAGAACCGCCGCAAGGCGATCTCGACCGGGACGAACATCGACTGGGCGACCGGCGAGGCGCTGGCGTTCTCCTCGCTGCTGCTCGAAGGCCACCGCGTGCGTCTCTCCGGCCAGGACAGCGAACGCGGCACCTTCTCGCAGCGCCATTCCGTGCTGGTCGACCAGGAAAACGAGCGGCGCTACACGCCGTTCAACCACCTCGCGGACGGGCAGGCGCGCTTCGAGGTCATCAACTCGATGTTGTCGGAAGAGGCCGTGCTCGGTTTCGAGTACGGCTACTCGCTCGCCGAGCCGAACGCGCTGACGCTGTGGGAAGCGCAGTTCGGCGATTTCGCCAACGGCGCCCAGGTGCTGTTCGACCAGTTCATCTCCTCGGGTGAGCGCAAATGGCTGCGCATGTCCGGCCTGGTCTGCCTGCTGCCGCACGGCTACGAGGGACAGGGACCGGAGCATTCCTCGGCGCGGCTCGAGCGCTTCCTGCAAATGTGCGCCGAGGACAATATGCAGGTCGCCAACTGCACGACGCCGGCGAACTATTTTCACATCCTGCGCCGCCAGCTCAACCGCGACTTCCGGAAGCCGCTCATCCTGATGACGCCGAAATCGCTGCTCCGGCACAAGCGCGCCGTGTCACGGCTCGACGAAATGGGGCCGGACACCACATTCCACCGGCTGCTTTGGGACGACGCGCAGCTCTTGCCCGACGAAAAGACTAAGCTCGTCGCCGACGCCAAGATTCGCCGCGTCGTGCTTTGCTCCGGCAAGGTCTATTTCGACCTCTATGAGGAGCGCGAGAAACGCGGAATCGACGACGTCTATCTGTTGCGCGTCGAGCAGCTCTATCCGTTCCCCACCAAGGCGCTGGTGAGCGAGCTTTCGCGCTTCAAGCGAGCGGAGATCGTCTGGTGCCAGGAAGAGCCGCGCAACATGGGCGCCTGGGTGTTCGTCGATATCTTCCTCGAATGGGTGCTCAATCAGATCGGCGCCAACAGCCGCCGCGCGCGCTACGCCGGCCGGCCGGCTTCGGCCTCGACCGCAGTCGGACAGATGTCGCTGCATCTCGGTCAGCTCAAGCAGCTTCTGGAGGAAGCGCTAGGGTAGCGCGACGGAGCCCGCAAGCGCCGAGGGCAGAGGCATGACTTCTCCATCCATCCGCCATCGGCCTTCGTCCGGTTTCCGCGCGCAACAAAGGAACTAGCCCATGGCTGAAATTCGCGTTCCCACGCTGGGCGAGTCGGTAACCGAAGCCACCATCGGCAAGTGGTTCAAGAAGGCGGGCGATGTCGTGGCCGTCGACGAGCCGCTGGTCGAGCTGGAGACCGACAAGGTCACGATCGAAGTCCCGGCGCCCGCCGCCGGCGTGCTCAGCGAAGTCGCCGCCAAGGACGGCGACACCGTCGCGGTCGGCGCGCTACTCGGCGCGATCAAGGAGGGTGTCGGCGCCGCGGGGTCCGCCGCCGCCGCCGCGGCAAAGCCGCAACCGCCGGCGGCAAAGCCGCAGCCCGCATCGGTACCGGCGGCAAAACCCGCAGCCGCGCCGCCGTCGGCGCGCGCCGCCGACATGCCGCTCGCGCCATCGGTGCGCAAGATCGCGACCGAGACCGGCATCGACGCCGCGACCGTGCCTGGCTCAGGCAAGGACGGCCGCGTCACCAAGGGCGATATGCTGGCCGCCATCGAGCGCGCCGCCGCGCAGCCGACGCCGGTAGCGGCCCCCGCCGCCGTCCAGGCGCGGGCGCCGTCTCCCCCGGACGATGCCGCGCGCGAGGAGCGCATGCGCATGACGCGGCTGCGGCAGACCATCGCCCGGCGACTGAAGGACGCACAGAACACCGCGGCGATGCTCACGACCTTCAACGAGGTCGACATGACCCATGTCATGGCGCTGCGCAGCCAGTATCGCGATTTGTTCGAGAAGAAGCACGGCACCAAGCTCGGCTTCATGGGCTTCTTCGTGCGCGCCTGCGTGCAGGCGCTCAAGGAGATCCCGGCCGTCAACGCCGAGATCGACGGCACCGACATCATCTACAAGAACTACTACCATATCGGCATCGCGGTCGGCACCGAGCGCGGCCTGGTCGTGCCGGTGGTGCGCGACTGCGACATGAAATCGATTGCCGAGATCGAGAAGGCGATCGCCGATTTCGGCAAGCGGGCGCGCGACGGCGCGCTCAAGATCGAGGAGCTGCAGGGCGGCACTTTCAGCGTCACCAATGGCGGCATCTACGGCTCGCTGATGTCGACGCCGATCCTCAACGCGCCGCAATCCGGCATCCTCGGCATGCACAAGATCCAGGAGCGGCCGATGGTGGTCGCCGGCAAGGTCGAGGCGCGGCCGATGATGTACCTCGCCCTGTCCTATGACCACCGCATCGTCGACGGCCGCGAGGCGGTGACCTTCCTGGTGCGGGTGAAGGAATCGCTGGAGGATCCGGCGCGGCTGGTGCTGGATCTATAAGTCATGCCCTACGACCTCATTGTCATCGGCACCGGTCCCGGCGGCTATGTGTGCGCGATCCGCGCGGCGCAGCTTGGATTAAAGACCGCGGTGGTCGAGAAGAACGCGACCTTTGGCGGCACCTGCCTCAATGTCGGCTGCATTCCCTCGAAGGCGATGCTGCATGCCTCGGAGCTCTACGAGGAAGCCGGGCACACGTTCGCGCAGATGGGAATCAGGGTCGGCAAGCCGGGCGTCGATCTCGTCGCGATGCTCAAATACAAGGAGCAGAACGTCGAGAGCAACGTCAAGGGCGTCGACTTCCTGTTCAAGAAAAACAAAATCGAAGCATTTCACGGCGCTGGCCGGATCGTCGCGCCGGGCAAGGTCGAGATGAAGGCCGCCGACGGCAAGACGCAGACGCTGGAGACGAAGAACATCGTCATCGCCACCGGCTCGGACGTCGCCCGGCTCAACGGCATCGACATCGACGAGAAGCGCATCGTGTCCTCGACCGGCGCGCTCGATCTCACCAAGATCCCGCAGAAGCTCCTGATCGTCGGCGCCGGCATCATCGGGCTGGAGCTCGGCTCGGTGTGGCGGCGGCTGGGCGCCGAGGTGACGATCGTCGAATTCCTGGATCACATCCTGCCCGGCATCGACAGCGAGGTGGCGCGGCAATTCCTCCGCCTGCTGCAGAAGCAGGGCATCGCCTTCAAGCTCGCATCGAAGGTCACGGCCGTGGATGCGTCCGGCAAGTTCCTCAAGGTCAAGGTCGAGCCCGCGGCCGGCGGCGGCGCACCGGAGGCAATCGAGGCCGACATCGTGCTGGTGGCTATCGGCCGCGTGCCCTTCACCGACGGGCTTGGCCTCGACGCCGCCGGCGTCAAGCGCGACAATCGCGGGCGGGTAACGATCGATCCGCAGTTTCGCAGCAGCGTGGCCGGCGTCTATGCCATAGGCGACGTGGTGGCCGGACCGATGCTGGCGCACAAGGCCGAGGAGGAGGGCGTGGCGGTCGCCGAAATCCTCGCCGGCCAGGCCGGCCACGTGAACTACGAGGTGATCCCCAACGTCGTCTACACGTTCCCGGAGTTTGCCAGCGTGGGCAAAAGCGAGGAGGAACTCAAAGCCGCCAGCGTCCCCTACAATAGCGGCAAGTTTCCCTTCACGGCCAACGCACGCGCACGCGCCAATCTGGCGACCGAAGGGTTCGTCAAAATCCTCGCCGATGCCAAGAG
>DATJVR010000006.1:0-48451 GCA_035501735.1 Xanthobacteraceae bacterium
TCCAAAACTCACATCAACGAAAAGCGGAATTGTCGCCATGGCTGCATCGATACAATTGGCATAGGCCACACGCCGGCATCGATGATAAAACACCCATCAGCAGACTTGGCTTGACCGAGAACAACCTCTTGAGGCTCCACAACTAGATCGTCGAAGCTTGACAAGACTAAAATCCTAGGTATATGATCCTATCACCCTCCCCCGCGAGGGGCGTTCTGCAGTGACGCTGCAACACGCGGGGAGGGGGCGGCGCCTGCTGTTGCGGTTCGTCATCGCAACACCGGGAGGCTGCGGGCAGCCGTCCGTCCCTACTACGAGGGACTGCCTTCAATGGCTGGACGCGGCTCGGATGAACGCGGGCGAAAGCCTGCGGGATCAGGCGGCTTTTGAGCCGCCGTCCGCGCCCGGAAGTACGGCCCCGCCGCCCAAAATCGCCGCAAGCGGAGTGCCGGAAGGCGACGCGCATCGCAGACAAGCTTGCGCAGTCTGCGCAAAGCAAGTCAGGCGAGAGCGCGGCCCGCCAAGCCCGCGATCGGCCGTGGCGCGCAAGCGCTGCGGCGGACAACGCGGGGGAGGCGGGAGGCTGGTGGTGACGCCTTTCGGCGCTCCGCTTCCCTCGCACTTTTTGGCATCGCGCGCGGACTACGCGCGACGCGCGATGCGTAGTTTTGGGAGGACAAGGGAATACGAAAACCCGCCGCGAAATTTCGCGCGCGGAAACAAAGACGCGCGCGTGGCGCGCTGAAAGGAGAGTCGAATGCGATCTTTGCCTGGAGCAGTCGGACTGATCCCGCCCTCCCTGCGGCCCACGCAGTCGACGGCGCTGCCACGGAACAAATCCGCACGACAGAATGACGCCACAAACGCCGTTGTCAGGCGCGACGACACTCTCAAACTTTCCTTCCCTCTTGCGGGGGAGGGAGGGAGGTCGGAGTTGTTTGCCAGCGCGTTCGACAATCTCGCCACCACCACCCCAAATCCCTCCCCGCCAGCGGGAGGGGAACCGGCGGTGTCCGCTCCGCTTTCACGCCCGACAAGGCAAACCGCGACGCTGCCGCGCCCCATCGGCGCTGCGGCCGACCAACAGGCGCAATTGCGCCTGTCGCTCATGCGCAGTCTTGCGCCGTTCGTGAACGATTGGCGCGATTGCTCCGCGCGCGTCTGCCGTCGCTACCGCCGCTGCGCCTCGCCCGCGCTCGAATGCGAAACGCTGGCCGCGCCAAAGCCGCGCTCGCCCGCGCAGGATGCCGCCCTGCTCGCGTCGCTGCAGCGCGCCATCAAAGGCCGCGCCGCGGAACTCGCCCGCGCGCGCACGGGAGGCGCCGAAGAAAAATGCGCGGAAGAAAAATGCGCGGAAGAATAAGCGCAAGCGCGACGCGTTCAATGTCCCGCGGCTTGCGCCTGCGCCACCGTCACCGGCATCGCGCGATAGAGCGCGGGGAACATCTGCTTCAGATGCTCCACCTTCGGCGCGTCGTTGTACACGATGTACGGCTGGTTCGGATGGTTCACCGCGTAGTCCTGATGATAGGCCTCGGCCGCAAAGAACGTCGCCCGGCCGTCGCCGACCTTGGTCGCGATCCGCCGCGGAAACACCTTCGCCGCATCGAGCTGCGCGACATAGGCGCGCGCGATTTTGCGCTGCTCGTCGTTCTGCGGGAAAATTTCCGAGCGGTATTGCGGGCCGACGTCCGGCCCCTGCCGGTCGAGCTCGGTCGGATTGTGCGCGACCGAGAAGAAGATCTGTAAAATCTGGCCGTACGACACCACGCGCGGATCGAACGTCACCTGCACCGATTCGGCGTGGCCGGTGCTGCCCGAGCTCACGATGTGGTAATCCGCCTCGCTCTTGTTGCCGCCCGCATAGCCGGACACCGCGTTGGTCACGCCCTTGGTGTGCTGATAGACCGCCTGGATGCCCCAGAAGCAGCCGCCCGCGAGCACCGCGGTCTGCAAGCCGGCGGCCGGCGTGCCGGCGTCGAGCGCGACGGGCGGAATTTTCACCGGCGCTTCTGAATGCGCCGCGATCAGCGGCCAGACCGCGAGCACGGGCACGGCGAACAGCGCGAAGCGCATGAGATTGTGCGGGCGCATGGGGTCTCCTTCCGGGGGCTGTTTCGCGATATCACTCAGGTATCACTCATATTACGCCGCCGGCCGGTTGTCCGTTACAGCCCCCCTCACACGGTTGCGTGAAGGCCCGGCCGCGGCAGGCCGGGCCTTGCTACTCCAGCCCCTCCACGATGCGCAGATCGCGCACCGCGCCGTTGCCGAGCGCGCGCAGCGCCGCCTGGTACCCCGGGCTGTCGTGCGCCGCGATGGCTTTCTCCACGCTCGGGAATTCCGAGATCACGATGCGCTCCTTCTGCCCCGCCTCGTACGCGGCCGCGGCCGTGGCGCGCGCCAGATATTTTCCGCCGAACGGCGCGATCGCCGGCGGCGCGAGCTTGGCATAGGCCGCGAGTTTCTCGGGATCGGAGATCGAGCGGTAGGCGGTGACCCAGTAGGCTTTCGGCATGGCGGCTCCCTTAAATCTTATGGAGAATTTATGGCACGTGAGCCTAGCCCAGCGCGCGGCGCCGCGCATCAGCCGCAATTGCGAAAATTTTTTCTGAATTTTTTCGTCGCACGATTCGCCGAAACGAAAATTTTGCGCGGCGCTCTCATGTGCGTGGCTGTCATGGGCGTCGCTGTCACATATCGATTCGATGTCAGAAAAATAATTTCTAAGCAGTATTCACGACATTGATAATATCATCATACGCAATTCGCCTATGGGCTGGGCAATCTTCGGAATAATTTTCATCACAATGCGCAATTTTGCGACATCATTCATACCGATTTGTGAGTCATACGCATGAGGCTCATGCAAATTCCGATCTGCAACATCGCGGTAATAATTCTATGTTTGAGTCAACAACAATAAGAAACTGGAAACGCCCTGGATGTTCGACTTCGAGCGCAACCGCGAAAGACGGCAATCGGTTTTCGGGCCGCGCTCAAACCAGAAGGATGAACGACCATGGCTTATGTTCCGGCGACCGTCGCCAACCGCGCTCGCGTTTTTACCGAAGCACCGCAGAAACCAAGCCTGTTCCAGCGCCTGATCCGCGCGATGATGCTGTCGCGTCAGCGCCAGGCCGAGCGCGAGATCGCGCGCTTTCTCCAGTCGCGCGGCAGACTCACCGACGATATCGAACGCGAAATCGAACGCCGATTTTTGTATCGGCAGCCCTAGCCCATCGAGCGTAGCGGGAGATGACAATGATGACCCTTTCAGCGCGCACCGAACGCCTTCCGCTTCGCGAGCATGGCGGATTGTTCCGAGCCTTCGCGCGTTTTTTCAGGCGCGGGCATTGGCGCTACCTGAAGCTGCTCGCGGAGGGGTTCGCCGACGGCCGGCGGCTCGAGCGCGCCGCACATCTGCGCCATCCGTTCACCGACTGGTGACGCATGGCCGGTGGCGCGCGAGCGGGCCGTTATTCCATGCCTTCGATGATGCGGAAGTCGCGCTCCGCCGCATTGTTGAACACCTTCAGCGCCGCTTGGTATTCCGGGCTGTCGTGCGCGGCGATCGCGCTCTCGAGACTCGGAAATTCGACGATCACCATGCGCTGTTTCAGTCCCGCCTCGTACACCTCGTTGGCGACGCCGAGCGCGAGATATTTCGCGCCCTTCGCGCGCAGCGCCGGCCCCGCCATTTTCGCATAGGCCGCGACCGCGTCCGGATTCTTGATCGAGCGATACATTGAAATCCAATACGCCTTTTTCGCCATTGCTTGCCTCCCTGATTTCTTCAGCCCTGTTCGGCGGCGGCAGCCTAGCGCATCGCGCGCGGAAATAAAGCGCGCTTTCGCCCGCCGCTGCGCTCCCTTACAAAGGCACAACGCCAGCCATCAAGGGAACGCGCCATGCAACTCCCCCGCCGCATCGTCGATATTTCCGCCCCGCTCGACAACGAAACCATATTCGACCATCCCTTCATGCGGCCGAAGATCGAATATCTTTCGCACAAGCAGACGGCGCCGCTGCTGGCCGAGATCTTCCCCGGCCTGCGCCCGGACGACCTTCCGGACGGCGAAGGCTGGGCCTACGAGCAGGTGCAGTTCACGACCCACAACGGCACCCACATGGATGCGCCGGTGCACTTCCATTCGCACTCCGTCGACGGCAAGCGCATGATCGCCATCGACGAAGTGCCGCTCGACTGGTTCTTCCGCCCCGGCGTGCGGCTCGATTTCCGTCAATTGCCCGACGGCCACGTGGTGAGCGCCGCCGAAGTCGAAGCCGAGCTCAACCGCATTGGCCACGCGCTCAAGCCCCTCGACATCGTCCTGGTCAACACCCGCGCGTCGAGCTGCATCGGCACCGACGAATATCTCACGGCCGGCATCGGCATGGGCCGCGAAGCCACGCTCTTTCTCACTTCGCGCGGCGTGCGCGTGACCGGCATCGATGCCTGGGGGTGGGACGCGCCGTTCTCGCATACGCGCGAGCGCTGGCTGAAGGAGCGCGATCCGAAAATCATCTGGGAAGGCCACAAGGCCGGCCGCGAGATTCCCTACTGTCATATGGAGAAGCTATGCAACCTCGAACAGCTCCCACCGCATGGCTTTACGGTCGCTTGCTTCCCCTGCAAGGTCAAAGGCGGCTCCGCCGGCTGGACGCGCGCGGTCGCGCTGTTCGATTGATGCCCAGAATGCGGCTCATGCGTTCTGCCCATTGACAGTAGCCGCCGGTATTATCGATCATCGCTGCCCTACGCGTGCTCCTTGTTGCGTATGTCCAATCACCCGATCATTGAAAACATGGAGGGCCGCGATGAGACTGCTGGCTTTCATCGGTGCGCTTGCGATCATCGCGGCAGTTGCCGCAGCGATATTCTTCTTTGGCGGCTATTACAGCGTGGCCGGCACCGCGCCCGAACCGGAAATCGTCAAATGGCTGCTGGTTCAAGTGCGCAAGGCCTCGGTCGCGCGCAACGCCGAGGGCACGCCATCGTCCGTGAAGTTCGACGATGCGGCGGTGATGGCCGGCGCGAAAGCCTTCGCGGCGCGCGGTTGCACGAACTGCCACGGCGGGCCCGGCGTCGAATGGGCCAAGTTCTCCGAAGGGTTGCGCCCTGACCCGCCCGATCTCAAGGACATCGTGAAGAACCGCGAAGCCTCTCAGCTATTCTGGGTGGTCAAGAACGGCATCAACATGACCGGCATGCCGAGCTTCGCGCTTGCCGGCGTACCCGACCCGGAAATTTGGAACATCGTTGCATTCTTGAAAAAGCTTCCGGATGTGTCGGACGCTGATTACAAGAAGTGGACCGCGCCCGTCGCCGCGACGCCGGCGCCGCCAATGAACATGCCGATGACACCCGCGCCGGCACCGACGCCGCCTGCACCGCCACCGGATTCGACACCGCCGGTCGTGCCGCTCGCGCCGCCACCGGCGCCGCCGCCCGCGCCCCAGTAATTGCCGAGCGGCACCTCAGCCGGTCACGGCTTTGGGCGTGACGGCCTGGCGCAGCAGGTCGCGGGCTGGCTGCGAGCCATCGAGCGGCCGCAACGTGCGCCGCTTGATCTTCCACCCGGCCTTGGTGCGCTTCAGCTCCCAGCGGTTGGCGCCGACGCGGTGAATGCGAAACCCTTTGGTCGTGCCGTGATTGGGCACCTCGATCGGCTCCGCCGTCGGATGCGGCGTGATGATCTGCAGATACGATGTCGCCACCGCGTCGTCGCCGTCGATCGCGATATGCGGCAGCCCGCAGAAATGCGCGAGGCCCCCGGCAATCGCCGCCTGATGACCCGGCGTCTTCACGATCGCCGCCACCGCCTCCTTGCCGTTCGCGGCCTTGCCGCCGCCGAGATCGATCACGCCGTCATCGAGATAGATCGAGCGCACGTAGTCGTCCGAGCCGGTATCCGCGCTCGGCGGCTGGCTCGCGATCAGGTTGAGGATTTCGAGCCGATCCTCGACCGCGCGCAGCCGCGCTTCGAGCAAGTGTTGGTCCGTCGCCATGGCAAACTCCCTGCAAGTCTCGCTTCAGCAAGACGCGCAAAGATAACGGACCGCATGATGCGATGACAGGGAGCCGGTTTCAGGCCGCTTCGAAATCGCGCGGCCGCCCATCGCCCTGCAGACGCCGGATTGTGCGCCTCATCTGCTCGGCTTCCTGCTCGAGCCTGCGGATGCGGTCGTGCAGCTCGTTGAGTTCCGACGGCTGCGTCGATTGCTGCGGCTGTGCGAACGCCAGTCCCATTTCGGCGCCGCGCCGCCACAGGACATTGGCGCGGTAGGTTTGGTTCCGCTGCGGAATATGCAGGTCCACCGCGTCGGGGATGGTGATGTCGCTCACCAGCGTGAGCCGCGCGCCATGGCCTGAGATGTCACGGACGAAACAGTCGACGGTCTCGCTGCGATTGTTGAAATAGATGCAACCGCGCAAATAGGATTTTTGCCGCAAGAATTTGCGTTGCTCTTCCATGCGAGCGCTCCGACCGCTGGCAACTCGAAGGGAAGACTAGCCGGAGGAAATTGATGATTTCTTTACTCCGGAAAACCCAGGCATGGCGTGGGATTTCTACTGCGGCGGATGCCGGCGGAAATAGTCGGCGTCCTCCGGCCGCTGCTTGAAATCGGCTTTGCCGCGCCACTCCACGTGCCGCGCCAGCATGTCGCTGCCGTAGCGCACGCGGAACAGCAGCGTGCGGGCAGGGCCGTTGGCGTATTCATGCAATTCGCCCGGCGGATGCACGACGAAAGCGCCCGGCACCACAGCGACGGTCTCGCGCGGCGTCCGCATCTTGCCGCCGCCGGAGTAGCAGAAATAGATCTCGGTCGCATGCGGGTGGCAGTGGTAGGGGCTGATCTGGCCCGGCTCCCAGCAGGCCACCGTCACATCGCCGTCCGCGACCTTGCCGAGAATCTTCTCCACATGATGTTGGGGATCCCAGGTCTGTTCCTTGTCGAGGTTGAAGACGTGCATGCGGTCATCTCCATGCAACCCGTAAAGGACGTCATTATGCCGGCCGTCGCGCGCAAAGTCTCTAGCGTGACAGGCAGGCCCCTGATACGAAACGGGCCGTCGGAGCGTGATCGCAAAACCGGGGCAGGGAGGAACCGTCACGATGTTCAAGAAGCCGAATTGTCCGGTCATCACCATCGAGGAGCATTATTGGGACAAGGAGCTGGCCGCCACCTTCACGGGCCTCGAATCCGGCCGGCCGGGTCCCCAGCTTGAACGGCTCTACGATCTCGGCGCGTTCCGTCTCAAGGAGATGGATGAAGTCGGCATCGACATCCAGGTGCTCTCCCACGGCGCGCCATCGGCGCAGAAGCTGCCGGCCGAAACGGCCGTCGCCGTAACGCGCGGCGTCAACGACCGGCTCGCGGCCGTCTGCGCCGCCAACCCGTCGCGTTTCAAGGCCTTTGCGGCGCTCCCGACCGCCGATCCGAAAGGTGCCGCCGACGAGCTCGAACGTTGCGTGACCAAACACGGCTTCAAGGGCGCCATGTTGCACGGCCTTGCCAACGGCGCCTTCCTCGACGATCAGAAATTCTGGCCGATCTACGAGCGCGCCGTGAAGCTCGACGTGCCGATCTACATGCATCCCGGCCTGCCCGATGCGCGCGTGATGAACGCCTATTACGAACCCTATACCAAGGAATTCCCGATGGTCGTGCGCGCGGCCTGGGGCTACACCGTCGAAACCGCGACGCTCGCGATCCGCCTGGTGCTGTCCGGCCTGTTCGACAAGCATCCGAAGCTGAAGATCATCCTCGGCCACCTGGGCGAAACGCTGCCGTTCCTCGTCTGGCGCGTCGATCACGCGCTGGCGCGGCCCGGCGCCGCCAAGCAGTTGAGCTTCCGCGACCTGTTCTGCGGCAATTTCTGGATCACCACCAGCGGCAACTTCTCCAATCCTGCGCTGCTGTGCTGCGTGCAGGAAATGGGCATCGACCGTATTCTCTTTGCCGTCGACTGGCCGTTCGTGATGAATCCGCCCGGCCTGAAATGGATGGAGACGGTGCCGCTGTGCGACGAAGACAAGGCCAAAATATTGAGCGGCAACACCAAGCGGCTGCTGAAGATGTGACGCTCACGCTTTATACATGTGAGGCGATGCATGGATGATGCAGAGTGTGTGCGTGGCCGCGTTGCGTCGGCGCACGGCGCCGCGCGCGTTGCAATGGATCGGGCCCGTAGCTCAATGGTCAGAGCCGACGGCTCATAACCGTCTGGTTGGAGGTTCGAGTCCTCCCGGGCCCACCACGCTTCGCCCTTACGGGCTACGCGTGGCGCAGCCATGCGGAGAACGTTAGGGCGAAGCAGTGTCCGGCGTAGCTTGAGCGAAGCGAAAGCGAAGACGGACTGGAGCTGCATTATGTGGTACGTTTACATCATTCGTAGCCGGGCTTTTCCGACGCAAGAATATACTGGTGCTACCGCCGACTTGAAAAAGCGGATGGCGGATCATAACGCCGGGAAATCTACCCACACGGCCAAATTCATTCCGTGGGAACTCGTTTGGTATTCAGCATTTCCGGAAAAATACAAGGCCTTAGAATTCGAGAAATACCTGAAATCGCACTCTGGCAGAGCCTTTGCTCGAAAAAGACTTACTTAGATTCGGCATTCGAAACGTGCTTCGGTAAGAACAAATCTATTGGCCTTATCGTAGGCCCTAGGAAATAACAAAGGGCCTAGTGCCCAAAAATTAGGGCCTAGAGCGCCGCGCCTAATGCTTGACTACAAGCTCTCCGATGTGGAGCGCGATCTCAAACAGAATAAGAATGACGATTGACCATTCGACAAATTCGAGGCGGTGCTCTCGGCGCTCATGAATGTCTCTCCGCTCCGTCAACCAATCGAGCGTTTGCTCGTTATGGGTATGGACAAATCCATACAGCGGAAGTCCGGAAGGATTATCAACCGGGTGTGCGACCGCCTGCGCTACGACGTTTTCGCCAAGTCGTTCGAGTTCCTTCCGAAGGTTATCCGGAATGTTTGCCCACCGAACCTTTCTCCACCACCACATTGCCGCCTCCGTATCCGCTTCCTCAAAAAGAACATAATGTGAACGAGAATAAAATGCAAAGGTTGAGAGGATTATGGTGCAATCTCTTTACACGCAGATCAGAAACATCGAGATGGAAATCTGCTCCCGCGAAATACAGGCGGCGCACCCGGAACTATTCCACTACACAAAGCGCGTGCCGTTCCAAAACATCGTGACGTCCAACAAATTTTGGGCCTCTCACTTTCGCGATATGGTGGACCAAACCGAAGTCCAAATATTACGCACCCGACTGCCTCCGGCGATTGCTCCGCACTTCGAACAGATCGCAGCAGAATATCCGACTAACAGGACGGGCCGTCGCCTATGGAAGAAAGGCGGTGGCGGGCTTGGGCTCGCGCGCGATTTTGTGGACAGCCTCTACGGCGCGACCTTCGACGGGCGTAGTGATCTAACCGCAACCGAAGCCTACATGACGTCGTTCTCGACGCACGCGGCGGACACGGACTTCGATCGCGAAAACGGCGTCTGGAGTCAGTGGCGTGATTACGCCGGTCCTGACGGATATTGCATTGTACTGGATACAGCGGGGCTGGCGCGGATGTTAGGCCAAGAATGGGATTCAAGATATTGGGTCCACCTGAAGTTAGATGCCGTCCGATACGCCGATTTGCCCGACGATCAGCTTTTCCCGGAGCTGGTTCGGGCATCGGCCAATACTCTGCGAGCGTTTCTATTTAACAAGATTAAATATCCGGAGATGGCGACGCAGCCGTTTCTCTTAGGCGCGACGCTTCTCAAAGAAGCAAAGTATCGACCGGAGCGCGAGGTCCGTATCGTCGGAATGCCGGGAACCCAGCGGATGAGTGATCAGGCACTTAAAGAATTTCCTGACAGTTTTCAGGCGCAGCCATTGCCCGAAATTCGAAAACGTCCCGACACGAACAAGCGGTACGTGACTATCTTCGAAAAGATGAATGCTAAATTGCCGATCAAGCGCGTAATCGTCGGGCCTGCGGCCGGGCAGGAAGAACGCGCTGAATTCGTGAGGTCATTGCTGCGCGACACGCCGATCGTGTGCTCTCGCTGCACGATGGAGATTGCCAAAGCGGTAGCGTGAGCGACGCGCTTCGTCGACGGATGTTCGGCGCGCGGCCTCGGCTGGCAGTCTCGTAAGCGGTCGTGTTGGCGGCTTCCCCTAAGACGAGGGGCTGCCTGCGGGCGTCTTCAGGAACGGGCGCAGTTCGCGCGGTATGTCGTCGCGATTCGCGATCAGCGTGGCGAGCTCGCCCTCGGATTCCGATCTCTTGATCAATTTGACGAAGCCGAGTTCGGACAGCCGCGCCTCGGGGTTGCCCAGCAGCTTGCGCGCGACATCGAGATTGCCGCGATCGATCAGATGATCGGTGACGCTCTCGCCGAGGCGCGAGCGTGCGGCGATGGCGCCAAGATGAAACTGGCCTTTGGTTTTCGCCAGGCCCGCAAGGATCTCGTCCGTCAGCACCGCGGAAGCGGCGAGAACCGGGCCGGAGACCGCAATGTCGTCATGGCTCGCCAATCGTTCGATCACGCCTTGCGGAGCCTTGGCGATCGGCGCCAGCTTGGTGCTCAATTCGGCCAGCTCGGCGCGCTCGAGGTTTTCGATCAGGCGGCCGATGACATCGCCAAAAATCGCGATTTGATCGTTGGAGAAGGATTCCGCGCCGCGAAGAAACAGATCGACGATTGAACACAGCATCCATGCATGCTTCGATTTCGACGCTTTGCCCAGCGCGGTATCGAGTTCCGCGATCACCGATTGTGCATTGAGCCCCATGTCCGTCTCGATACTGATGCCATCCGACCCCATTGTGATCTGGAGATCGGTGCAAACGATTACGCTTAAATCAGCAAGATTGACTTAACGGCGATCGCATTCATCGCGGTGGGCCGACGCGCCGCGCGAGCGAGACAGCAATGGCATTCACCCCGTGCATTGTGCGCGTAATGTTAATCCAATTTATTCATCCATCGCATTGCTCTACATCTACGTCTCATTAAATCATTCACTAACATCGTTGACTTAGATTTCGCTGAAAGTTTCGGGGGCGCTGTCGCGATGCCAATGATCCTTTTTCCCTGCCGCTTGACGTTTTGAAACCAGCTTTCGGTGATTCAGCCAAAATCGAGGTCAACCATGGATGCCCGGCAAGTCACACTGGTTCAGGAAAGCTTCGAGAAGGTCGCGGCCCTGGGAGAAAAAGTGGCCGAATTGTTTTACGCCGAGCTGTTCGCCATCGAGCCGTCTCTTCGCGACATGTTCAAGTCCAACATGCAGGAGCAACATCGCAAGCTGCTTTCCACATTGGCGATGGTCATCCGTTCCTTGCAAGCGCCCGAGAAAATCATGGGGCCGGCGCAGAAGTTGGCCGTGAAGCACTTGGACTACGGCGTGCAACCGGTTCACTACACCTATGTGGGCAACGCGCTGCTGCGCACGCTCAAGAAGGGATTGGGCGATCAGTTCACCCCGGAATTGCGCGACGCCTGGGTGGAGGTATTTCGGACTTTGGCGACTATCATGAAGCAAGCCGCCTATGGCGATGCCGCCAAGATAAGAGGCGTAGCCTGACAGGACGCCCTCGGGCGTGGTGTCGCCCAGCCGCGATGAGCAAGGACCCGAGACGATGCGTTATGACGCTATCTTTACCGATGCCGTGGCGCGACTGCGGCAAGAACGCCGCTATCGGGTTTTTGCCGATCTGGAACGGATCGCCGGTCGTTTTCCTCATGCCATCTGGCATTCGTCGCCGGGCGGCCCGCGTGAGGTCGTGATTTGGTGTTCCAACGATTATCTCGCCATGAGTCAGCACCCCAAAGTGGTCGGCGCGATGGTGGAAACGGCAACCCGCATGGGCACCGGCGCCGGCGGCACGCGCAATATAGCCGGCACCAATCATCCGCTGGTCATGCTCGAAGACGAGCTTGCTGATTTGCACCACAAGGAAGCCGCTCTCGTGTTCACGTCGGGCTACGTGTCGAACGAGACCGGGATCTCGACCATCGCCAGGCTCATTCCCAATTGCCTGATTTTATCGGATGCCCACAATCATAATTCGATCATAGAAGGTGTCCGCCGGTCGGGATGCGAGAAAAAAATCTTCGCGCACAACGACGTCGCTCATCTTGAGGAGCTGCTCCGGGCTGCCGACCCGGAACGGCCCAAGCTTATCGCTTTCGAGAGCGTCTATTCGATGGATGGTGATATCGCGCCGATCAACGTGATCTGCGATCTTGCCGAACGCTATAGCGCCATGACCTATTGCGATGAAGTCCATGCCGTCGGCTTGTATGGCGCGCGCGGCGGCGGAATAGCCGAGCGCGATGGTGCGATGGTCCGCATCGATGTGATCGAAGGCACGCTCGCCAAGGCATTCGGCAGCCTGGGCGGCTATATCGCAAGCA
Organism: Xanthobacteraceae bacterium; assembly: GCA_035501735.1. GTDB lineage: Bacteria > Pseudomonadota > Alphaproteobacteria > Rhizobiales > Xanthobacteraceae > PNAI01. The sequence continues at coordinate 12,456 of DATJVR010000006.1, forward strand.
GCGCCGTACTCATAGATGCCGTGCGTTCGTATGCCCCGGGATTCATTTTCACGACGGCGCTCCCGCCGGCGGTTTGTGCCGCAGCAGCGGCCGCGATTCGTCATCTTAAGATCTCAAGCTTCGAACGCGAACGTCATCAAGAGCGCGTCGCGCGGGTCAAGGCAATATTCGATACGGCGGGCCTGCCGACGATGCCGAACGACACTCACATCGTTCCCGTGGTTGTCGGTGATCCCGACAAGTGCAAAGCGGCGAGCGATCTGCTGCTCGAAGATCACGGCATCTATGTCCAGCCGATCAATTACCCGACGGTGCCTCAAGGCACCGAAAGACTGCGGGTCACGCCGTCGCCTTATCATGATGACGCGATGATCGATGCGTTCGCCGAGGCGCTCGTGGAGGTATGGCAGCGTCTCGACCTGCCGCTCAGACCCCGGGCGCTGGCGGCCGAGTGAAGGACGCTAACAGGAACACTATTGTGTTTAATCTGCATGTATAAATTATATTGCTAAACTGTATTAATACTGTATAGAGCGACAAAATCTGATCTATTATTGCGAAACTTCAAGTATATAACGATGTTTTAACCAGCTTTGTCTAGGTTGCTTTCAGCATATCCCGAACTGACGGCCGTTGCGCCTTTGAAACGGGGATCTGAAGAAAGGGCAACCGGGTATGAGTAACCAAGCCGCAGTGCCGGAAACTCCCGCCAGCCAGGCCAATCCGGCCAGTTGGGCCAGCGCCGAAGCGCTCCGCGCCGATCCCGAACGCAGTGCGGCGATACCGACCCAGTTCATCAGTTTTGCCATCGGCGACGACCAGTACGGCGTCGACATCATGGCGGTGCGCGAGATCAAGGGCTGGTCGGAGATTACCCATCTTCCCAAGCAGCCCGAATATGTACGCGGCGTGCTCAATCTGCGCGGCGCGATCGTTCCGATCGTCGACCTGCGCTGCCGCTTCGGACAGGGGCTGACCGAGGCGACGCCGTTGCACATCGTGATCATCGTTCAAGTCGGCGCGCGCCAGGTCGGCCTGCTCGCGGATCGCGTGCTCGACATCGTTTCGACCGAAGCATCGCAGATCCAGCCGGTGCCGCGCATCGCCAACACCACGCGCATCAATTTCCTTTCCGGCCTGGTGACGATCGAGAGCGGCATGATTGCGCTGATCGATCTTCCGAACTTGCTCTCGACGCAAACCGGCGACGAAGTCGATTCGATCAGTGCGGAACAAAAACTCGGCAATCAGCCGCAGAAGCGCTGACGTGCATGATCTGAACAGGCGATCTTCCGACAAGAACAGGTAGCACCCGTACCCACATCAGCTCGACTTCATTCGCCACACTCTAACCGACCAAAGGGCACTCTCATGTTTCGTCTTGCCAACATCCGTATCGGAACCAAGCTTGCCATCATGTCCAGCATCGGCGTTTTGCTGGTGGTCGGCATCATCGTTACCCAATATCTCGGCAACAGCTCCGTCAAAGACGCCAACGATTTGGCTGCATTTCAACAGCACATCGCGCAAGATTCGATGCGGATCGCGGAATGGCAAACCCGGATGCAGCTCGGCGTACGCGATGTTCGGCTTGCTCGTACCCCGGAGAATATTCAAAAGGGTCTGAGCAATATCGACGAAAATTTGAAAGCAGCCGTTCCGGTCGTCGACGCGATGATCCCGAAGCTGCGCGTCCCGGAAAATCGCGAGCGGATGCAGAAGATCAGAAGTCTGCTCGAGCAATATGCCAGCGGTGCAAAGGAAATCGCCGCCATTGAGGGCGACATCATCAGGATCAACGGGTCAGGATCGGCGGATGCGGTCGCGCGCGTAGCCGAACTCACTGATCAGAGGGAAAAATTCGCTCGCGAGCGCACCTTGCCGATCGCGGCACAACTGGACGAACTCATCGAAAAAGTGCGGGAAGTCGCATCAGGTCTTGCTGAAAAGGAAACCGCCGCCGCCGCGCAAACGATGACATCGGCCGAACGCCTTGGCATGGGAATTGGCGTATTTGCCGCGTTGCTTCTGATTGGATCCGCCGTCTTCGGCGCATTTTCGATCGCCAGACCTCTCGGCAAGATGGCCAACGTCCTGAATGAGCTCACGAAGGATCGGCTCGTCGACGTCCCCTACACGAATCGCGGTGATGAAGTCGGCGATATCGCCAAGGCGACCAGTCTGTTCCGCACGTCGATCGCGGAGAAGGCGATCAACCACCGTGTCCGCTCCGCACTCGACGGTGCCAAGACCAACGTGATGATCGCCGACGAGAACTACAACATCATCTATATGAACCAGACAATGGTTGAGATGATCAAGGCCGCCGAAAGCGACATGCGCAAGGACGTGCCTACTCTCGATGCGGCCAAGCTGATCGGCGCCAATATCGATACGTTCCACAAGAACCCCGCGCACCAGCGCCGCATTCTCGATGGTCTGACCAGCACGATCGAGACCGATCTCACCATCGGCGGCCGCAACTTCCACCTGGTCGTAAGCCCGATCCGGACCAGCGACGGCCGGCGCCTCGGCACCACGGTCGAATGGAAGGACGAGACGCAGATACGGGCTTTGGAGGCCGTCAATACGCGCGTGCGTTCGGCCCTCGATACCTGCGCCACCAACATCATGGTCGCGGACGAGAACTACAACATCGTCTACATGAACAACACGATGCAGGAGATGATCCGCGGGGCCGAAGTCGACATGCGCAAAGACGTGCCGGCTCTCGATGCGCGCAAGCTCATCGGCGCCAATATCGATACGTTCCATAAGAACCCGGCGCACCAGCGGCGCATCCTCGACACGCTCACCGGCAAGATCGAGACTGATCTCAAGATCGGCGGCCGCAGTTTCCATCTCGTGGTCTCTCCGATCCAGGACAAGGCCGGCAAGCGCCTTGGCACCACCGTGGAATGGAAGGACGAAACTGCCGAAAAGGCCATCGAGGCCGAGATCGACACCGTCGTGAAAGCGGCGGTCGCCGGCGACTTCACGCGCCGCCTCTCGCTCGAAGGCAAGAAGGGCTTCATGCTCAATCTGGCGCAGGCGATGAATGGCTTGAGCCAGAATGTCGCTGCCGCGCTCGATGACCTCGTGCGCGTGCTCAGCAAGCTGGCGGAGGGCGACCTCACGCAACGCATCACGGCCGAATATCAGGGCGCCTTTGCAAGGTTGAAATCCGACGCCAACACGATGGCGGAGCGGATCGGCGCGACCATCGGCGAGATCAAGGCGGCCGCGCGTGAGGTCACCAATGCCTCGGCGGAGATCTCGACCAGCACGACGGATCTCTCGCAGCGCACCGAGGAACAGGCCGCGAGCCTGGAGGAGACCTCGGCATCGATGGAGGAGATATCCGCCACGGTGAAGAAGAATGCCGAAAGCGCGCAACAAGCCAACCAGTCCGCGGGCAATACGCGTGAGGTTGCCAACCGCGGCGGCCAGGTGGTCGCCAAGGCGGTCGATGCCATGGCCAAGATCGAGGAATCCTCGCGCAAGATCTCCGACATCATCGGCGTGATCGACGAGATCGCGCGCCAAACCAACCTTCTTGCGCTCAATGCGGCGGTCGAAGCCGCACGGGCTGGCGAAGCCGGTCGTGGCTTTGCGGTTGTTGCCTCCGAGGTTCGCAGTCTCGCGCAGCGGTCATCGCAGGCGGCTAAAGACATCAAGGATCTGATCACCAACAGCAATTCTCAGGTGAAAGACGGCGTCGAGCTCGTGAACAAGGCGGGCACGGCGCTCACCGAGATCGTCGAATCGATCAAGAAGGTGGCGGAAGTCGTATCTGATATTGCGTCGGCGAGCCTCGAGCAGGCGACTGGCCTCGAGCAGATCAACAAGGCGCTGACCCAAATGGATGAGGTGACCCAGCAGAATTCCGCGCTGGTGGAAGAGAATGCCGCGACCGCGAAAACGCTCGAAGAGCAAGCGAAGGCGATGGATACACGCGTTGCCTTCTTCCGCATCGACGGCGCCGCCGACCTCGCGAGCATCGAGCTCAAGGCGGCATCGGCGGGCGGGTCGGTACACCGGTCCGCCGGTGTGGCGGCTGCAAAGCCGCAGCCCGCGGCACGGCCGAAGCCGCAACCCGTTGCCAAACGTGCCGCCAACGGCGGCGGGCCGGTCGGTCAGATGCGCGCTGCCCTGACGACGGCCGTCAACAGCGACCCGGACTGGAAGGAATTTTAAAGATCGACGGGTTTGCGTATGTCGCAGGTACTTCATGGGGCAGCGGATTGTGTTACAGAGGACGCCGCCACCGCCGGCTCCCCTCGCGAGTTTGCATTCACGGAAGCGGATTTCCGCAATCTGGCGCAGTTCGCCTACGAGCATGCCGGCATCGCGCTCTCCGACAGCAAACGCAACCTCGTCTACAGTCGCCTGTCGCGCCGTCTGCGCGTGCTTGGCCTGACGTCATTTCGCCAATACCGGGCTCATCTTGCGGAAAACCCGTCGGAGTTGGAAGGCTTCATCAACGCTATCTCGACCAACCTGACGAGGTTTTTCCGCGAAGCTCATCATTTCGATCATTTTCGTTCGCATGTCGCCGCGCCATTCGCTCAAGCTGCACATCGGGCCGGCAACCGCCGTCTACGCGTATGGTCTGCCGGATGCTCGACCGGTGAAGAGCCCTATACGATTGCAGTCGTGCTCGAGCGTGAGATCCGCGACCTGAAGGATCACGATGCGCGAATCCTCGCAACGGACATCGATACCGAAGTCATCGCCAAAGGTATCCGCGGCGAATATCCGGTCGAAGCCATCGAAGAGGTCCCCAAAGTCTATCGGGAACAATTCCAGCCTGCCGTCGGCAATCGTAAATCCGCGCACGTCGTCATGTCTGACGCGATACGATCGCTCATCACCTTTGGCCGCCTCAACTTGATGGAAGCGTGGCCGTTAAAGGGGCTGTTCGATGCCATCTTCTGCCGCAACGTGATGATCTATTTCGATGGTCCCACCAAAGCTGCTCTGGTCGATCGTTTCACGCAGCAAATAAAGCCCGGCGGCTGGTTGTATGTCGGTCATTCCGAGTCGCTCATCGGATCTCACCCAGGCCTCCAGCATTTCGGCCGCACGATCTACCGGAGAGACGCATGATCGGTGCGACGGCAGCGCTGCAGTCTCCAGATGTCGGGACCATCGGCAGCTCGCCGCCGATCGCCACGCGGCGTTTCTATGACAACGACAGCGCCGCCTGGATGGTGAAGGTGTTCCCCGGCGAGTTCTATGTCACGTCGAAACCCGACGAAATCCTCGTGACAGTCCTCGGCTCCTGCGTCGCGGCCTGTATTCGCGATCCGCTGAACGGCATCGGCGGCATGAATCATTTCATGCTTCCGCACAGCGGTTCCGGGAGCTGGGGAGGCGACAGGCAATCGATGCGTTTCGGTAATTTCGCCATGGAGAAACTCATCAATGAATTGTTGAAAGCCGGCTGCTCGCGCAATTCACTGGAGATCAAAATGTTTGGGGGCGGAAACGTGACCGAAAACCGCAATCAAATCGGCACCGAAAACGCCGAATTTGCCTTGCGTTACCTGGAAGCCGAAGGATTGCGATGCGCCGCCACGGATCTCGGCGGTCAGTTGCCGCGCCGGATCAATTATCAGCCCTCAACCGGGCGAGTCGTCCGCCGACTGTTGGGCGGCAGCGAATCGTCCGCCATCGTGCGCGAGGAAAACAATTATGCATCCCGCCTCTCGTCGCACGCGCCGGGCGGCGAGATCGAGCTCTTCGACACGTGAAGGATCAAGTTCATGGGCAAGCCCGTGCGTGTTCTGATTGTCGACGACTCTGCGGTGATACGGCAGCTGTTGGCGACCTTGCTCTCGGCCGATCCGGAGATCGAGGTTGTTGGCACGGCCGCCGATCCATTCATCGCGCGCAATCGCATCAAGGAGCTCAATCCCGATGTCGTGACGCTCGACGTCGAGATGCCGAACATGGACGGCGTCACCTTCCTTCGCAAGATCATGACGCTGCGGCCGATGCCCGTGATCATGATTTCCACTCTCACCCAGGCGGGCGCCGAGATCACGCTCGAAGCGCTCGAGATCGGCGCCGTCGATTTCATCGCCAAGCCGACGACCGACATCGCGAACTCGATGGCGGCGATCGCCACCGAACTGCAAGCCAAGATCAAAGCCGCAGCGCTGACCCGCGTCGGCGTTCGCCGCGCCATGCCGCGCGTACGTCCGCCGCAACGCGAACGACCGGTTCTTTCCAAGGACAAAATCATCGTGATCGGCGCGTCGACCGGCGGGGTCGAGGCGCTCAAGGTGGTGCTCTTGGGCTTGCCGGCGACGTGTCCGCCCGTGCTCATCACCCAGCACATGCCGACGCGTTTTACCGCTGCTTTCGCCGAGCGTCTCAATCGCGAATGCCCGATGGCGGTTTGCGAGGCCGCGCACAACCAGGTCGTTGAACCCAACCACGTCTATATCGCTCCGGGCTCGCATCATCTCGAGCTTGCGCGCAGCGGCGGCCACTACATCTGCGCTTTGAATGACGGGCCGACGGTGTCGGGGCACCGGCCATCCGTGGACGTGCTGTTCCGCTCGGCGGCGCGCGTTGCCGGCCGCGCCGCGGTCGGCGTGATCCTGACCGGCATGGGCAAGGATGGCGCCGAGGGCTTGCTGGAACTGCGGCAGGCCGGCGCAACCACGCTCGGTCAGGATGAGGCCTCCTCGCTCGTCTATGGAATGCCGCGCGTGGCATTCGAGCGCGGCGCGGTCATGCGCCAGTTTTCACTGTCGCATATTGCCGACGCCATACTCGATGCCTGTGCTGTCGAGACCGCAACGCCGAAGATGGCAAATCATCCCGGCACTGCGACCCAGGCAGGTTGATTGCGTTGGAACGGTTGGGAACTTCGATCGATGCAGGAAGTGAACGTGACGGACAATATCGATGCGGCGCAACTCAAGTTGCCAGCGATTCTCGATCTCGCTGCAGCCAAGGAATTTCTGGAATTGCTGCGACAACGGCTGCAAAGCGCAGCACCGCTCTGCATGGATGCATCGGCCGTCGAGACTTTGACCTTTCCCTGCATGCAGATCATTCTCGCCACGCTTCGGAGCTACGATCGCGTATCGATCGAGCAGCCGTCGATTGCATTCATCAGCGCCTTCGAGGATCTCGCAATCGATTGGAGGCAGAACCAGGGTCAAGCGCCGGACGACAACAGCAAGAAAATCCAAACACCAATGTCCGACCAAGGCGGAATACCAAGCGAAATTCCGCAACTCGATTCCCCGCAACCAAATGAGAATACCATGGCCAAGCGAATCTTGACGATCGATGATTCCAAGACAATGCGCGACATGCTCATGCTGACGCTGGCCGATGCAGGATTCGACGTGCTGCAAGCCATCGACGGCCGTGACGGTCTCGACGTGCTCGGCAAGGAACGGGTCGACGTCATCATTACAGACATCAATATGCCCAGGATGGATGGATACGAGGTGATCCGTCATCTGCGTTGCAATCCGGATCACAAGACAACGCCGATTCTCGTGCTCACGACTGAAAGCGAGGCAGCGAAGAAGAATCTTGCCCGCGAGGCCGGCGCCACCGGCTGGATGGTAAAGCCGTTCGATCCGGACCGGCTGGTTGCCACGATCCGAAAAGTCGCGCCATAGCTGCCGTCAGCCAGTTGAGGACCGAAGTGTCATGGCAAGTTTGGAGCAACTGAAGCTAACCTTCTTCGATGAATGCAGCGAATTGCTGCAGCAAACGGAGACGGGGCTCACCGATATCAAGAACGGGCAGGATACCGACGAGGCTGTCAATGCCGTGTTCCGCGCCGTTCATTCGGTCAAGGGCGGCGCGGGGATTTTCGGTTTTGAGGCGCTTGTCGAGTTTGCCCATGTTTTCGAGACGGTGCTCGATGCCGTCCGCCGTGGCAGCCTGACCGCCAGCCCCGATGTGGTCGACGTGCTTTTGGCGGCGAGTGATGTTCTGTCCGATCTCGTCCAGATGTCGCGATCGGGTGAAGCGATCGTGCCGGGATTTGGCAGCGAATGTCGCACAGCGCTCGAACATCTTATGGCGCGGGACAAGACCGGTGATGCCGCTTCTCAGGCCGGCGAATCCGCAGCCCCCGCTGATTTTGATGGGATCGAATTCACGCCTGTGCGCGCCGATCAATTCGACGGCGCGGCTGCCAATGCGGATGGCATTCGAACTTTCCAAATTACGTTTCGGCCGAAGCCGGAACTGCTGAAGAAGGCAAACGAGCCGCTCTACATTGTGCGTGAACTGCGGAAGCTGGGCGAGCTTGATCTGGTCGCCGCAACCGATGAGCTGCCCGGGTTGGCGGAACTCGAATTTGACCGTCCCTATATTGGCTGGACCGGGACACTGCGAACGACCGCTGCCCGGGAGCAGGTTGACGAAGTCTTCGAGTTTGTCGTCGGCGATTGCGAGCTCGGCATAGAGGAGTTGGCCGACGCGAATTCCGCAACCCTCGTCGAAGTACCGCAATCACCACCGCTCGCGATGGAGGAACCATCCGCCGTCACACCTGCAGCGGCCGAAAAGACGGCCGGGAGTTCCGCCCCCGGCGGTGCAGTCAACACGGCGTTGAGCGCCGCGAATCCGGGCCACGTTCCTGCTGCAAAGCCTGCCGCAACGACGACCCGAATCGAGCTCGAAAAGATCGACCGAGTCGTGAACATGGTCGGAGAGCTGGTGATTTCCCAGGCCATGCTGGGGCAAATCGTCAACGACCTTCCGGAAGGAACCAGCAACCGGCTCGCCCAGATTGTCGAGGAGGTCGTTCACCATACGCGCGAGCTCAAAGATAGCGTGATGTCGATGCGCGCTCAGCCCGTCGGTTCGGTGTTCCAGCGCATGCCTCGGTTGGTCCGCGAGCTTGCGACCAAAACGTGCAAGAAAGTCAGGCTCGAAATGTCTGGCGAGACCACCGAAGTTGATCGCTCGATCATCGAGCGCCTCGGCGATCCGTTGACGCACATTATTCGCAACGCGGTAGACCACGGCATCGAAGCGCCGGCGGATCGATTGACTGCCGGCAAGAATGAAGAGGGAGCGATTCGTCTTGCCGCCGAGCATCGGGGAGGCCGGATCATCATCGAGATCAGCGATGACGGCGCGGGAATCAATTCCGATCGTGTGCTGAAAAAGGCGCAGGAAAAAGGCCTTGTCGGCGCCGACGCTGTGCTCAGCGATGACGAAATCAACAATCTCATCATGTTGCCGGGATTTTCTACCGCGGAAAAAATCTCCGATATTTCCGGTCGTGGTGTGGGAATGGATGTCGTTCGCAGCAACATTCAGGACATTGGTGGACGGATATCGCTCAAGTCGGAGCGCGGCCGCGGCATGATGATCCAGCTGGCGCTGCCTCTGACCCTCGCCGTGATGGATGGCATGGTCATCAAAGTGGCCCAGGAAACCTACGTTGTTGCAATGTCCGCTATCGTTGAATGCCTGCGGCCCGCACGCTCCGACATCAACAGCCTGATCGGCACGCGCGGCATGTTGAAACTGCGCGGGGATCTTGTTCCGCTGGTCAGTCTTGGTGATTTGCTAAACTTGAATTCGACGGCGGACGAGTCCGACGATTGCGTCGTCATCATTACGGAAGCGGGAGACGGAAAGCGGTTTGGCCTCGTCCTCGACGAGCTATGTGGCCATCAGCAGGTCGTCATCAAGAGCATCGAGGAGAGCTACGGATCCGTGCCAGGCATTGCCGCGGCGACGATTCTTGGCAATGGACGTGTCGCTTTCATTCTGGATGTCGAGAAATTGTCCGACCTTGCCGCCAGTGCCTCACCGAATGTCGCCATCGCCGCAAAGAAGGCTTCCGCCGCGAAGGTGGCGATCAACTGATGCCATAGTGGAATCGGCTGCACTGCCGACGTGGTGCGGAACGCTGATCAGGAGTGATGACAATGCCCAACGCGATTGCTCTGAAGGTCCTCATTGTCGACGACCAAAACAGCGTACGACAAATGACGCGCATGACTCTGGAAGAGATCGGAATTCGGCAGATTCACGAAGCGGAGAACGGCCACCAGGCGATGGAGACCGCCGCCGTTCAGCCGCTCGATCTGATCATTTCTGATTTCAACATGCCCGAAATGGACGGGCTGGGCCTCCTGCGGGCCGTGCGCGGTCATCCGGTCGCGCGAAAGGTTCCCTTTATTCTGTTGACGGGTCGCGGCGACCGCGAACTGGTCGTCAAGGCGGCGCAGGCAGGCGTCAATAACTACCTGATCAAGCCGTTCACGGCGGCCATCCTGCGTCAGAAGATCGAACAGGTCATGGGAAAGCTCTCGTGAAGGCTGTGCATGCGATACGTACCGCGAGAGGAAACAATTGTGGCTGTAAGGGATTCCGCCGATGATGTCGGAGCGTTCCTTTCCGTTTTTGCTGCGCTTCTGCTCGAAAATGTATTGCGCTTCGACGAGACCGCCAATCGCGTGACGGACATGGTGATGAATCGGGCCCGGCCGGACAGAGAACTGATCGTCGCGTTGCAAGGCTTCGATCGTCTGAAGCAGGAGTTCGAAGCGCTGGGCGACGCTCTGACACGCTATGCGGAATCGACCAATAGGCTGCCGCCGGCCGGTGAGGAGCGCGCCCAGCTTGGGCGCGAGGTGATTACCGCGATCACCGTCGCCGACCTCAAGGATCGTCTCTTGCGTCGTCTCCAGGACGGCTTGCCCCTGGTGGAGACGCCGCAACGATTGAAGGCGCTCGCGGCGGAGGTGGATATCGACGTCGTCTTCTAGCGCCAAGGCGGCCTGTTGAACGGCGCGGCTTGGCTCAATGTGACCGAGGCATACGAACAGCAATGGTATCGTCCGATATTATCATCAGCGAACTGGAAGACGCCCTCTCGCACGGGTCGGTCGAACGGCGAGCGAAAACGCTCCGTCGTGTGACTGATTTGTTTGTCTTCAGCTCAGGGCACTGCTCCGAAGATCACATCGATCTATTCGACAGCATTTTCAGTCGGCTGATCGCAGATATCGAGACGTCGGCCCGCGCCATTCTTGCCGATCGGCTCGCCACCGTCCCCAATGCGCCGCCGACCGTGATCCGCAAGCTCGCATTCGACGATTCGATCGAGGTCGCACAATCGATCCTCAAAAAATCGGACGCTCTCGACAATGCCACCCTGGTGGAGAACGCGAGCACCAAGAGCCAACAGCATTTGCTGGCGATTTCGCAGCGCAAATCGCTTGCTGAGACCGTCACTGACGTTCTTGTTGAGCGCGGAAATCGGGAAGTTGCGTTGAGCACGGTGCGGAACATGGGCGCGAAATTTTCCGAGGTCGGCTATGTCAGGCTGATCAAGCGATCCGAGGGCGACGATGAATTCGCAGTATCCTTCGGATCGCGGCCGGAGATTCCCCGCCACCATTTCATCAAATTCTTGACCAAGGCCTCTCATTCCGTCCGGCTCAAGCTCGAATCCGAAAATCCGCAATATGCGGCCGAAATCAGACAAGCCGTCGCGGACGTTGCAACCGCCATGCAAACGAAGGCCGCGGCCGCGTCGCATGACTATCATGCAGCGTGCGCGCTTGTTGAATCGATGCAGGCGTCCGGTCGCCTCGGCGAAGGCGAGGTGGAGGCATTTGCGCGCGCGGGCAAATTCGAAGAAACCGCCGCCGCGCTGGCGGTCCTCTGCAATCTGCCGATCGACATCATCGAGCGGGCGATGATGCAAGAAGACCCGGGAGCCGGTTTGATCATCGTGAAAGCCGCTGGACTGTCGTGGCTCGCCGCGCGAGCGCTGTTGCTCCTGCGCGCCGGGGCCCGCGGCGTTTCACCTCAAGCGCTTGATGAAGCGATGGTCAGCTTCACGCGGCTCAAGCGCGAGACGGCACAGCGCGTCGTCGAATTTCAGCGCAAGCGCCAGCAGGCCGCGTTCCCCGCGGGTCCTTGATTTTGATAGGCCTGAACGATTGGTCCGACTGGGGCGAAAACGGTGGCGTCATAAAGGTGTACGCCGGGAACGGGGAGAAAGCGGTTGAGCCTGATTATTTGGCGACCAGCGATTTGACGCGCTCGACGACTTCGCGCAGGCCGCTGGTCATTTCGGGCAACTGGTCTGGCCTCAACGTGCAGTAAGGCGGCTTGCTGGCAAGAACGAGCGCATCGATCTGACAGTCGATCGTCTCCTTTTGATAAACCGCGCCTGCTTTGAGGGCCTCGAAATTGTCGCAGAGCATGTCCGAGATGAATGTCACGAGCTCGAAGCCCATTGTTGTGCCCACATTCCGCAATTGACGGCATTTGCCATAGGCGTTCTCGAGTCGCGACAGGTTATCGGGATTGCTTTCGAGCTGCCGGACCGCCGCAATGAATTCCTGCAACTGCCGGTCCAGCCAAACGTTGAATGCCGGCTTTAGCTCATCGATCTTGGCCTGAGCGCGCTGCAACGCCAGCTTTCTCGGCACGCCGCCCGGACGCTTTGCCATTGTATGGTAGCGCGTTTCGACGGGAAAAATATGCGTTTCGTGATCGGATTCTTCGGTCATCAGGTTTGCCCAGAGCGGGCCGCGCCAAACAAGCTGTCGATGTCATCCTGCCCAAGCGCCGGCCCGGCTTCGGCGGCGACTTCAACCGCCTTATCGCTCTTGCGGCGACCGACGCCATTTGGATAGCCCTCGATCTTGAAGCGCCGATCCGGTCCGAAATAGGTCGCGGTCGCGATGAACTGGCGCTGAGTGAAGGCGATCCAGGCGAGACGGTCATAGAGACTCTTGGGCGACATCGGTTTTGCGATCACCATGTTGGCGCCGACGTCGCGCGTCAGTTTGACGGTCCCTTCGCGTGAATCGCTGGTCATCACGAGCACCGGCGTCGTGCGGTTTTGATTGTCGCCTTTGCGACGCATGGCGCGCGTGAGGGCGAGAGCGCCATGCGGTGGCAGCTGCGAGTCGCAGATCATGATGTCGATTTTTTGGTTGGTCAGCGCTTGCAGCACCTCGATCGACTGATCGACCTCCAGAAGCTTGTTGGCGCCGAAGCCACGCAACATGCTTTGGACGATCCTGCGTTCGAAAGGATTTTGTTCGGCAACGAGAATGATGAGATCTTGTAGATTGATTGTGGATTTTTGCATCACGCATCCCACGATCTCGGAGACGCGCTCGCAAATCGCCGGATGGCCTGCTCACGCGTGGGCCATCGCCGTGATGCCCAAGCCCGTGTCGTCATTGTGCCGGCATCCATTCGCCCAGTTTCGGATTGTATATGTGTGATGACACTTCATTGATTCGAAATAATGCGCGGTAAAAATTTCGTATGATTTAGAATAACAACGTATGGCAACATTTTTCGGCCCACGATTGCGAATTCTGACGCCGCGCGGATCGACGTCGCCGGTCTCGCAATTCGGCATCGTGCGCGAGTCATAATTTGGCGTTCTGCAAGCGCACCGCGAAGGTATCGGCCATCAACTACGGTGCGTTGTATCGCTGATCGCAATGAAACGATTGCTAACGCAGATTGATAACCTGCGTTAGGATAATTCTCCATCACTCAAGATGCGTAAAGTATATGATTTTTATGTGATTCTCGTCGGTAATTCACTCTTGGCGGAAACCTTAGGATTGAAATCATCTGGCCGATTTTGGTTGATCATTTCGCACCATGCATGACGCACTGCTCGGCCATTTTCAAAATATTTTCGGTGATGATTTAAGCGTCGATTTCGTCGCGAGCGTGAAAGCGTGCGCCTAGTTTGTTGTCTTTGGCGTCGCATATCCGAAATGGCGGTGAGATGAAATTGAAAACTCTGAAGCTCGTCTTGGCCTCGAAACGGAAGATGAGAAGAAAATGAAAAACCAACCGACTCATGTCCAGTCTGCACCCATTGACTTTGATAACTTGAACGTCGCGGCTTTGGTGCCATCGCAGCCGACCGAGGCTCTGCCGGAGGAGAATGCGCTCCTCGACATCCCGCGGCATGCTTCGTCAGTTTGCATGAACTGCCCGATCTATGAATTGAACCTCTGCGCGGGACTGAGGAAAGAGGAAACTCACCTCGGAAGGTCTCTCTTGGATTCGTCCACGCACACGGCTCCTGCCAAGCGGACGATTTGCCATCCCAGGGAGACGTCCGAATTCGTGCAAGTCATCTGCCGCGGCTGGGCAGCCGCCTCGATCGGACTCCCGGACGGGCGCCGGCAAATCCTGTCGTTCCTTCTCCCGGGCGATATTGCCTCCACCGCTAGTCTGTTCGAGCCGTTACCCGGTCGCATGGTCGAATCGATTACGGAGGTGACCTATCGCAAGTTTGATCGCGGCGAACTTTTGAACATCATGCTGAGGCATCCTGAATTGTTCAAGCGGCTCTCGAGGAGCTGGATCGAGGAAAGAGCGCTGGCGGATCAATTGGCAATCGATCTTGGCCGCCGCACCGCTGATGAGCGCATTGCCCGGCAGATCCTGAGTTTGGCGGAAAGACTCGGCAGACGCGGCATGGTGCGGGATCAAAGCATGGCATTCCCATTGCGGCAGCGGCAGATCGCTGACGCCACGGGATTGACCCCTGTTCACGTCAACAAGGTGCTGGGCAATTTTCAGCGCGCAAATTTGATCAAGATCGAAAAGCGATCGCTCACGATCGTCAATTTCGAAGTGCTGAAACGCATCGCCGAGTGCCAATAGCGGCGCTTATTTCGCGTCGCAATCCAAGCCCGACAGGCGCATTGCCGGTGGGATTGGTGAATCAATTCAGCGCGCGGTTCGGACCCCGGCGACGGCTGCGTGTTGCACAGGGAAGCTCGCCGAATGCCATCTGGTAATCGGTGTTGAACCGATCGAGATCGGCAAATCCGCAGGCCAGCGCTATCTCTTTGATCGCGGTCGACGGCCCAGCCATGTCCAGCATCGCCTTGGCTTGCCGCAGCCGAACCTGTTTGACGAACTGCATAGGCGAATAATCTCGGAATTGCTTGAAGGCTTTGAAGAGACTGCGCGCACTTGCGCCGGTTGCCGCGGCGAGGTCTTCTATCCTGATGGGTTGAGCCCAATTCGCTTCGACGTATTCCTCCGAGCGGCGGACCTGCCAGGGGGCGGCGCCTGGCGTCTTCCGCTCCAAGCGGTCGCTGTAATTGTGCACATTGGCATGCAGAAACATGGCCATGAGTATTTGCTCGAATTCCTCCAGGACCAGGAACGGCAGGGAGCCGGTCACGTTCAGTTGTCCAACGACAAACATGAAATGGTCTCGCAGGATATGCGCTGCCGGCTTTGTAAAGTCTTGAACGGGATGCATTTTCAACGGAACAATGATTGACTCCCCGATCATCGCGGCCAGCTTCTCCGTTAATGCGCTGGAACTTACGCTCAAGACCAAACGTTCGTACTCAGCGTTATTCGTCATTTTCAACGCTGCGTTCGGAGAGATCACGACGCTGCGGCTGGGATCGATCGTAACCGATGTTCCGTCAAGCAATGCCTCGCCCTTTCCGCGTATTGGGAATATCTGAGAGACAAGATCGGTCTCGGGAAATTGCAGACGAACGCTGGCGCCATAGGCTCCGTAATTCAGCCCGGTATGCACGAGTTGACAGTGATTGATTACGGCGTCAAACGACTTGACCGGCCCGACCGGCTCAATGACAGGTGCGGCATAAATATGCGTGAGCGCTGATCGCATTTCCTCGATGCTGGCGGTTCGGACGAGGCGGAAGGAATCAAGCGGTTTAGCGGCAACCATCAATGATTGCCTTCGTGTCTTTGCCGGACCTGCCTCGCAAATTCGAGTGGCGAACAACCGCGAATTCTGGTGAAAGAGCGAAATAGATCGCGCACGCATGCGCCGGTGACGGCTGTAAGGCTCTCCAGGGTGATGGGCCGAGCCCAATTTGCTTCGATGTAATCTGCCGCGCGCTGCACCTGCCTGTGCGCAATTTCGGTCGGCTGTTCGTCCAAGAGGTGGCTGTAATTATGCTTGTTGGCATGAAGAAACAGCACCATCAGCATCTGTTCGCTTTCGGTGATCGCCCATGTCGGCAATGGTGCGGCAGGGCTGCTGAGGTTGCCGACGAGAAAAAATAAATAGTCACGCAGGATCTGCGATGCGGAAGAGGCGACAGCTGGCGCCGATCCGAATTCTATCGGGCCAGTGATCGGTTCTCCCACGATCGCCGCCAATTTTTTCAAGAGCGTCGCTGGTTCGATCCGCAACACAAGATGCTCGTAATCGTCGCTGTAGCTCGCTTCGAAGCTCATCGCGGAATTGATTGTCAACCCACGTTCGGGGCTTATAGGCTCGGTTATCATGCTATTTGTGATTTGTCCTTTTCCGCGGATCGGAAAGAGCATCGAAAAATAATTCGTCTCGGGAAACTTGATTTGCGCGGCTGCGCCAAATGTGAGGTACGTCAAACCAACATGCTGTAACTGGCAATTGTTGATTGTAACATTGAGGGCCTTCTCGCCTCGAGCGAGTATCAATCGTGGTTCGGCATAAATCCGTGCCAAACACTCCCGCACTACCGCCATGCTATGCGTGCGGGTGAGGGGAAAATTATCGAGCGGTCGGGAGCAGATCACCGTCGTTCAACCGAATCATTTGCGCTGGATATCGAGCCATATGGCAAACCGAAATCAATCTTGCCAGGAAAAATCGATCGTTGGCTGCGCAGAGGTGATTCACATGGAATTGCTGCGCTCGAGTTCGCCGGTCTTGCGACGCAGCTGCCTCGGAAACTCGTAACCTAAGTTAATATTTTTTTCCTCTCAGGCTCGCTGATGCCCCTTCGCCGGCGGGAGGGGCATGTTGTTTTGGCTCTTTACACTTGGATGGGATGCACTAAAGGTTGTGCACAAGTTGGGAATATTTTCGCGAGCAAGAACGAATAATGCAAGCGCGGGAAGAGGTTAGAAGGAATGATAGCGGCGCGAATCATCAAGCCGGAAGAACGCCCTGATTCAAATTTGAGTGATGCCTGCAACGACGCCTCGATTGGCGCGTGCTTGGCGAACTGCGTTTCGCTGTGCCAGGGGCTCAACAATTCTGGCAGCGCGTGCCTGGACCTGGGCGGCGCTGCGTTCAGATTTTCAGAACATCAGGGCGCCGCGCGGCGGACCATCTTCCGCAGCGGCGATCGAATCGACGGCATACCCATTATCTGCAGCGGCTGGGCAGCGAAGGTTGCAGTCTTGCCGAACAATCGTCGTCAGATCATCTCGATCCTGCTGCCCGGCGATCTCGTTTCCAACTCTTTGGTATTCGAAGATCGACTGAGCTTCACCGTCGAGGCGATCACCCATGTGACCTACCGTAGCTTCGAGCGCGCCATGTTTCGCGCAGCGTTGATTGAAAAACCCGATCAAATGGAAGCGATCCTGAGATCCTGGACCGACGACAACATGCAGGTCGTTCGGCTGGCGATCAGCTTGGGACAACTGACCGCTGAAGAAAGGATTGCACAGCTGCTGCTGAATTTGTCGGACCGGCTTGCCGCGCGCCGCCTGACCCAAAATCACGCATTTCATTTTCCGCTGCGGCAACGACACATTGCTGAAGCCACCGGACTTACGCCGGTGCATGTCAGCAGGGTGATAGGCCAGCTACGCCAGGAGGGTCTCGTTGAGCTCAAAAATCGCTTGCTCACGATCCGCGACCGCGACGCACTTGAGCGCATTTGCTCGATCTGATCCGAATTTGTCAGCACGTTTGCATTCGTGAAGAAACAAGATTGGTCGTTCAGCCGTCCTGCCGATTTTTTCATCGCCGTCAAGAACGAGCCGACGCGCTCGAATGAGATTTTGCAGCAATGCGGCGGATGGCACCAATTTTATCACGGAGAGCTGTCCGCGAAATATTTCCGGTAACCCATGATATCAAGCGAGATTAAGAAACGAGCGAGCGAACAAATTTTCGCTCGTCGTCGAACGCGCGTGCCGGCGAAAAAAACAAGCTATTAACTGAAACATTCTAGACTCATTAGTCATATTTTATGGGCGCACATTTCTTTGGCGAGCGAAGGGGGAGCCGCAAGTGTCGATCGACTCACTCGCGATGCGCCTTGCATTTATTCGTATGGATGCGGAGACGCTCGGCGCACTGAGAGACATTCGTCCGCTGATCACTCGGGTGCTGCCTGATATTCTCGCCGAATTTTATTCCCACGTATCGTCCTTTTCGGCAGTTTCGCGGCTCTTCCCCAATCAGGCGGTCGTGCGACGCGCCAGCGACATGCAGATCAGGCACTGGGATCTCATTGCCAACGCGGAGTTTGACGACCGCTATGTCGCATCGGTGACCAGGGTTGGACAGATGCATCATCGCATGGGCCTGGGTCCGCAATGGTATATTGGAGGCTATAATTTTCTGATCTCGGCCCTGTTGCGGGCGATCGCGCTGGATAGTCCTACGAGTTGGCGTGACCGCCGATCCGCGAGACGCAAGACAAAGGCAGATCAAATCGCTGCGGTCACCAAGGCGGGCCTGCTCGATATGGAACTTGCCACCGCCGTTTATCTCGATGCCGCCATGCGCGCGAAACAGGAGCTGGTCGACCAATTGCTCGGCGCACCATTTCGACGCACCATTGAAGCGGTGTCACAGGCAACGGTGCAGTTCGAAGGCACCGCTCACGCACTCACGCACACCGCAAGTTCCACCAAGCAGTTGGTAAGCTCGGCGGTTGCCACGTTTGATGAGGTATCCTCGGATATCCGGAATATTGCGTCGGCAACCAATAACCTTCTTGATTCGAGCGCCGCGATTGCCGAGAAGGTGAACGAATCGAACCGGATCACCTCGATTGCGGTCGCGCAGGTGGAAAAAGCCGATACGTGCATTTCGGCGCTGTCGGAAGCGGCTGACCAGATTGGCGGCGTGGCGAAGCTGATTACCGAGATTGCCGATCAAACGAACCTGTTAGCGCTCAATGCCACGATAGAGGCGGCGCGCGCCGGAGCGGCAGGCCGAGGATTTTCTGTGGTAGCGCAGGAGGTGAAGACGTTGGCGACGCAGACGGCCAAGGCCACTGATGAAATCGGCAACCAGATTGGCCAGATTGAAACCGCAACGCGATGTACCGTGACGGCGATGACGGAAATTCTTGGCACGATTCGTCACGCTTCGGAGGTTTCTTCTGCCATCGCCGCGACCCTGGAGCGGCAACGTGTCGGCACGCAGGACATTTTCCGCAGCGTGAGCAATATCTCCAGGGGCACTTCCGAGGTTGCCGCAAGCATGGAAAGGGTCACGGATGGCGCCATGAACACGGGGGCCGCTTCGGAAAGCCTGCTGGCGTCGGTTCGCGGCCTGGCTGGTGAGAGTAAGAATTTGAAGAACGAAGTCGAAAGCTTCTTGGCCGCCGTGCAGAACGGCTGAATCCCCCGCCCGTCCGGATCAATCCACCTTGGCGCCGGAGAACTTCACGGCTTTCGCCCACTTGTCGGTGTCCGCCGCGATGAATGCGGCAAATGCTTGCGGGCTGAGCGGCATGGGCGCGGTTCCGAGCTCGGCGAGGCGCGCCACCAGCTTGGGTTCCTTGAGGCAAAGATTGATTTCGCGGTTGAGCTTCGCGATCACTTCGGACGGCGTCGCCTTCGGTGCGCCGACGCCGAGCCACGTGCTGGCCTCATAGCCCTTCACGAAATCGGCCACCACCGGAACGTCCGGCAGCGCAGGCGAACGCGTCGCGGTCGTCACCGCCAGCGCACGCAAGCGGCCGCCTCGGATGTGCTCGATCGAGGAGGGCAGGTTGGCGAACATCACCTGCGCCTGTCCACCCACGAGATCCGTCAGCGCCGGCGCTTCGCCACGATAGGGCACATGCACCATTTGCACGCCCGTCATCATCTTGAACATCTCGCCGGCCAGGTGCGGCCCCGTTCCGTTGCCGGACGACACCATATTGATCTTGCCGGGATTGGCCTTGGCGTAAGCGATGAATTCAGGAACGGTCTTGGCCGGGACCGACGGATTGATCGCCATGACGAGCGGTCCGCGCACCACGCCCGCAACCGGTGCGACGTCGCGGATAAAATTGAAATTGAGTTTCTCGTAGAGCGTCGCATTGATGGCATTGTTGGTGCCGATCCAAATGAGCTGATAACCGTCCGCCGGCGACTTGATGACCGCCTCGGTCCCGACATTGCCGCCGGCGCCGGGTCGATTTTCGATGATCACCGATTGGCCGAGGCGATCTTGCAGCGATTGACCGATCAATCGCGCAATGATGTCGCCGACGCCGCCGGGAGGAAAGGGGACGACGATTCGCACTGCCCGGGCAGGGTAGGTTTCCGCGATTGCGATCCGCGAAATAGCGGGCATTGCGATGGCAATGGTTGCCAGACGTAGAAATTTGCGGCGCTGGAATTTCATGTCCATTCCCCTGATACGCATGAAAATGTGATACGCGCGACCTGATTAGCCTGAACGTAGCCTAGTGTAACGGGGCATTGCGACGAATGTACCTTCTGAGCAGATTGGATGCGGGCGAAAAGTCATCACGACGATACACGAAAGCGACGGTCGATGTGGGAGGCGGATTCGCCGCGAACTCTCGATAGACAACGTTTGGGATATTTATTTTGGACATCGATTTGGAAACGACGCCGATGCCGTAACCGACCGATACGTAAGTCAAGGCGGTAATCATGTCGTGAACGCGTTTCGCGACTTTTGGCGTAAAATTTCCGAGCTTCGCCACCGTTTCGGTATGGCCCCAAAATCCGATATCGAGTTCATTCGGCGGATTGACGAACGTCTCGTCCCTGAGAATCCTGGGATCGATTTTTCTGCGTCGAGCCAAGTGGTGATTCTTCGGAAGCGCCAGCACCATCGGCTGGCGATCGATGACGAACCCGTCGAGGCCCGCTGGATATCGATACGGGGCGCGAATGAACCCGCAATCTATTGTCTTCCGCAGCATCGCGGATATCTGTTCGAATGGCACCATCTTGTGCAGGATGATCTCAACCGCCGGGTTTTCGCGCTGAAAGTCGCCCAGCAGCTTTTGCATGAGTCCGGAACAGGCCACCGACGGCATGAAGCTGATCTCGATGCGACCGGTCTCGCCGCGCGCTGCTTGCTGCACCACCACCTCGGCTTCTTCGACCTGACGCAATACGTCGCGCGCACGCTCGAGAAAACGAAGGCCGGCTTCCGTGAACTCAATATGCGTATTCCCGTTGCGCTCGACGAGCTTGGCGCTCAGTTGGTTTTCCAGCTTCTGAATTTGATGCGTGAGTGTGGGCGGGCTGATTCTCAGCCGCATCGCCGCGCGCGAAAAATGCTGCTCGTCGGCGAGCGCTACAAAATAACGAAAGAGGCGGGTTTCAATGTCGGCCATCATTAGACGCCATCTAACGAAACGAGTATCCCATTTTAATGACAGCCGCCCAGGGTTGTGAATGATGATAATTCGATTTCACCACGTTCCGGCCCTCGGGGGCAATCCGGTAATCGCCTCGAATAGGGGAAAGTTTGCTTGGGCAACGCTAAAATCAAGATCGTTTCCCGCAATACTATGCCCCGCCGCCAATCGGCGGGGCGAAAATCGTCCGGAGCCGGTGGTGTGGACACCTCGCTTGGGCCGGCGCCGGAAGAGGGCCTTCGTCTAATCCGTGCTTTTTCCCGGATTAACGATCCGGCGTGGCGCACGCGCCTGATCGAAGAGGTGGAAAAACACGCACGTAACTGAAGGGGACCCGCAACACGATGCCACAAATGACCGCAAAAACGATCAACTCGACGGACAAGCATGTCGGCGCCAGAGTGCGCATGCGCCGTTTGATGCTCGGCCTGTCGCAGACCAAGCTGGGAGACGCCCTGCATCTCACATTTCAGCAGGTGCAGAAATACGAAAAGGGAGCCAACCGCATCGGTGCCGGCCGGTTGCAGCAGATCGGCAATATCCTTCAGGTTCCGGTATCGTTTTTCTTCGAAGGTGCGCCGGACACGCTGGGCCACAAGCGGACCGGTCCAGACGCGCCCTCGCCCGCCTATGTGTCCGAATTTCTTGCCTCCTCTCACGGGCTCGCCTTGATCAAGGCCTTCATGAAGATCAAGGAGGCGAAACTTCGCAGGACAATCGTCGATCTGGTGACGGAGATCGCCGACGCCGAAATGCGCGGTTCACATTAGCCTACATTAACTCTGAAATAGATGTGCTGCGCGTTCATTACGCATTTGCACAATGCGCTGGCATGATGTCGAGTTGCACAAAATAAAATCAATCTGAAAACATAGCTGTTCCAGACTTTTAGGTAAATCCGGCAGCCATCGACCGGATGGCACGGTCTTTGCTGCATATGCGAAGAGCGCGAGGCGCCGGGCGAACGCACGGCCGCCAAATCGCAGCGCATCGCCCAACGACGGGCAGGGCGCCGGCAGCGTTGCCGGCATTGGTTCGGGGCTCTCGGTTTGCGACCGAGCTGGCCGCGAAGCCTCGTCTTGGGATCGATGCCGATGGAGCATCCACGGAACGAAAGTTTTGTCACCGACACGACGGTTCTGCCGCCGCGCGACGTCGCGCTCGCGCACGATCGCGCCGCTGCCGACGAAGCGCCGGTCATCGTCGTTGGCGGCGGGCCTTCGGGACTGAGGGTCGCGCAGGAGCTCGCACGCCGCGATATTCCGGTCGTTCAGTTCAACGCCGAACGCTGGCGGCCCTATAACCGGCTCAAGCTAACGCCGTTTCTCGCCGGCGAAGTGCAGATCGGCGTCGTCTACCAGCCGAATTTGTTTCCCGCGACCGCGCGTGTCACGCAATACACCGGTCAAACCATCGTCGGCATCGACCGCGCCGCCAAGACGGTCGAAAACCAGTTCGGACGCCGCTGGCGCTATTCCAAGCTCATTCTGTGCCTGGGTTCGCACCCTTACGTTCCGCCGATCCCCGGGCGCGAGCGCTCGGGCGTCTATCGCTTCCGCAATTTCGACGATGTCGAGCGACTGGTCGCGCTCAGCATGCGATCGCGCCGCACCGTAGTCATCGGCGGCGGCCTGCTCGGGCTCGAAGCCGCGCGCGGTATTGCCCTGCGCAAGGTCGACACCGTGGTGGTCGAACATGAGACGTATCTGATGGCACGTCAGCTCGATCGTGCCGCCGGCCTCATGCTGGAAGAGCAGATCCTAGGCATGGGCATCGACGTGCGCACCGGTTGCGCCGTCAAGGAGATCGCCGGCGAGGCGCGGGTCGAGCGTGTGGTTTTATCGAACGACGAAACGATCGCCTGCGACACCATTATCATCTGCACGGGTATTCGATCCAACATCAACCTGGCGCGCGACGCCGGCATCGCGGTCGGGCACGGCATCACCGTCAACAATACGATGCAGACCTCCGATCCGGACATCTACGCGGTCGGCGAATGCGCCGAGCACGACGGCCACATCTACGGCTTGGTCGCGCCCGGTCTGGAGCAGGCGGCGGTTGCCGTCGGGCATGTCGCCGGCGAGCCGGTGAGCTATCGCGGCTCGGTTCCCACCACCAAGCTGAAAATCATCGGCACTGATGTCTTCAGCATGGGCGACATCGAGCAAATCGATCAGCGCGGTGATGTGCACTCGATCTTCTGGCAGGCGCCGGCCGAGGCGATCTATCGGCGGCTGATCCTGCAGCGCGGCCGTCTGGTCGGCGCCATGGCCGTCGGCGAGTGGCCGGAGGTCACGCGCATCCAGGAAGCCGTGCGCGATCGCGTCTTCGTCTGGCCGTGGCAGCGCTGGCGCATGCGCCGCACCGGCCGTCTCTACCCGATCAGTGCCCACAAATCGGCGGCGATGTGGCCGGCGGCTGCGATCGTCTGCAACTGCACGGGCGTCACGCGCGGTCAGCTCGGCGAAGCCGTGCGTCTCGGCGCGAGCACGCTCGAACTCCTGATGCGCGAGACCAACGCCAGCACGGTCTGCGGCACCTGTCGGCCCTTGCTGCATGAAATCCTCGGCGTTGCGGCCAAACGCGAGCCCGTTTTCGGCGCGCGCACCATCGCGGTGACGTCGGCGCTGGCTGCGCTCGTCGCATTGGTCGCCCTCATGCTGCCGGCTTGGCGCTATTCCCAGAGCTTCGAGCGCGGCGTCAGTATCGAACAACTCTGGATCGACGGGACCTGGAAGCAGGTGACCGGTTTCACCCTGGTTGGCCTCTCCGCGCTGGTGGCATTTCTCTCGATCCGCAAACGCGTCGGCCTGCAATGGCTCGGCGACTATCGCGTCTGGCGCATCATCCATACGACGATAGGCTCTGCCGCGCTGGCGGTCCTGTTTCTGCATACCGGCTTCAGCCTCGGCCAAAACCTCAATCGCTGGCTGATGCTGACGTTCCTCGCCGTCGCCGCCGTCGGCAGCATCACCGGCATCGTCACCGCGCGCGAACATGCCTTGCCGGCAACCGTCAAGCCGTCGCCGCGCGTCCCGTTCATCTGGTTGCACATTCTCGCGTGCTGGCCGCTGCCGGTTTTGCTGCTGCTCCACGTCGTCACGGTCTACGCCTACTGAGAACACGATCAAAGGATGTCACGTAACGTCATGCTCTGGGTGTTGTGGACGACGATTTCGGTGACGGGCGGGCTGTTCGCCTTGGCTGCGATTTACTACGGCGGCAACCGCTCATTTCTTTTGATCGGCCGCACCACCGATGGCCACCATCAGATCGAGCTCGCCTGCGACGCCTGCCATACCAGCGTGTTCGGCGGGCCGGAAATCCTGCAGAAGGCTTGCGTCAATTGCCACGGCGCGGCGCTCAAGCTTGAAAACGATTCTCATCCGCTCTCGAAATTCACCGACCCGCGCAATGCCGATCGTGTCCAGGGACTCGACGCCCGTCACTGCGTCACCTGCCATCGCGAACATCGTCCCGCGATCACTCAAGCCATGGGCGTCACGCTGCCGGACGACCATTGCTACCACTGCCATCACGACATCGCCAAAGACCGGCCGAGCCACGCCGGGCTGAAATTCACCACCTGCGGTTCGGCCGGTTGCCACAACTTCCATGACAATCGCGCGCTCTACACCGATTTTCTGGTCAAGCACGCGGATGAGCCGGATCAGCTTCCGGTGCAACGCATCGCGCTGATCGCGTATCTCACCAAGAAAGCCGATGCCATCAAGGTCCCGCGCGCACTGCTCGCCGCCGATGCCGATGCGCCGCCGGCGCACGCCGACGCCATGATTGCCGCTGACTGGGCGTCCGATGCGCACGCTCGCGCAGCCGTCAATTGTTCCGGCTGCCATACCACCAAGGCCGCGCCGCGCGATTGGATCGCCTCGCCCGGCATCGAGACCTGCAAATCCTGCCACGCCGATCAGGCCACGAGTTTCACCGAAGGCCGCCACGGCATGCGGCTGCGTCAAGGCCTGTTCGCGACCCGCGACGGTCTGCTCGGCTTGTTCAAGGCGCGCAAGCTTTTGCCCATGTCGCCGAAAGACGCACGGCTGCCGATGAAGCCCGAAGCCGCCGACAAGACGCTCACCTGCAACAGCTGCCACCCCGCGCACCGGTACGAGTTGGTGAAGGCCCAGGTTACCGCCTGCTTCGGATGCCACGACGATCCGCATACCAAGGCTTATTTCGCCTCGCCCCATTACCAGCTGTTCAAGAAAGAGATCGCCGGTGAATCGCCGCGCGGCTCCGGCGTATCCTGCGCGACCTGCCATATGCCGATCGTCGAGCATCGGGACGAGTACGGCGAAAAGACGACTTTCGTCACCCACAACCAGAACGAAAACCTGCGCCCGAACGAAAAAATGGTGCGCAGCGTATGCGGCGACTGTCACGGCGAGCAATTCACGCTCGACGCTCTCGCCGATGCCGCACTGATCGCAAAAAACTTCAAAGACCTTCCGGCCGTTCACATCGACAGTATCGAGTGGGCGAAAAAGCGCGTGAAGGAACGGAGCGAAACGCGGAAATGAGGATCACCTTCATCGATAACAGGAGATCGACATGCAAACGAACAGCATAAGACTTGCGGGATTGGCGCTGCTTGTCTGCGGCATGACCGCGGCCACTGCCGCCTTTGCGCAATCATGGTTGAGCGCGGCTGACGCCAAAGGCATCCCGCTTCAGAAAGTCACCGACATGCTGCACGCCGTGATGGAGGCGGACCGCACTATCTACACCGCCCGTGTGGTCAACCGCCTGCAGAACGAAGACAAGGTCATCACCGCCGACGAGCACTTTGCCGACAAAAAGGCGCTGCCGCTGCCCGCGCAGATGTTCCGTTTCGCCGCCGAGCGCGTCGGCGAGAAGACGCAGATGTTTTCCTATTCGCTGCTCTCGATCTGGCCGATCAACAAGCAGAATGCTTCGCGCACCGACGCCGAAAAAGAAGGCCTCCAGGCCGTCGTCGATGACAAATCCAAGGCTTTCTACAAGGGCGAGACGCTGGGCGGTAAGAAATATTTCACCGCAGTCTATGCCGACGTCGCGGTCTCGCCGGCCTGCGTCAATTGCCACAACAACCATCTCGAATCCCCGAAACGGGATTTCAAGCTCGGCGACACCATGGGTGCCGTCGTGATCCGCATTCCTGTCGAATGAACATCAGGACAAACCGAACGCAACGCCAGCAACGGAGATTTCCCAATGACCCCCGAACAAGTGAAAATGGTCCAGGATAGTTTCAAGAAGGTGGTGCCGATCGCCGGCACGGCCGCCGATCTCTTCTATGATCGGCTGTTCACCATCGCACCGGAAGTACGCTCGTTGTTCCCGGACGATCTCGGTGAGCAGAAGAAGAAGCTGATCGCCATGCTGGCGACCGCGGTGACCAATCTGCATCAGGTTGAGAAGATCGTTCCTACCGTCCAAGACCTCGGCAGGCGTCACGTCGCCTACGGCGTCACCGCCAAGCATTACGAGCCGGTCGGCGCCGCACTGCTCTGGACCCTTGAACAGGGTCTGGGCGCGGACTTCACGCCGCCGCTGAAGACCGCCTGGACCGAAGCCTACCTGACTTTGGCCGGAGTGATGAAGGATGCCGCAGCCACAGTCGCGCCGCCGAGCCCCGAAAAGAAGGGATTGCGAGGCCGTATGTTCGGATAAGGCCAAGCGAAATCAGGGCACGCATTGGGCGTATTGTCCCGTATCGGCAATTTGGAATGGGTCTTGCATGAAGGACACGAGGATGCGAGCGGCGATCGGCTGCCCAATGGGCGTCGAGAAGGAGACGGCAGGGAACGAGCCATTGGCTGAGACGCGTAACGGTATGGATCCGCCGAGCCCGGCCAACCCGTCGCCGGGCGCCCATCGCGATTCGGCGCTCAAGATCGCCATCGTCGATGAGAATCCGGTGCGTGCGGCGATCTTGCAGGATGGCTTGCGCGAAGCCGGATTTGTGCAGATCGAGTGCATTGGTGAAACGCGCAACCTTCTTGCGCGCATCTACACCATCGATCCCGATGTGATCCTGATCGACCTGGAAAACCCGAGCCGCGACGTGCTCGAGCAGATGTTCCAGATGAGCCGGGCGGTCAAACGTCCGGTCGCCATGTTCGTCGACCATAGCGACAGCGCATCGATCCAGGCCGCCGTCGATGCCGGCGTGTCGGCCTATATCGTCGATGGGCTCAAGAAAGAGCGCATCACCAGCATCCTCGACCTCTGCATTTCGCGCTTCAACGCGTTCTCCAAGCTGCAAGACGAACTCGACCGTGCCAAGGATGCGCTGAAAGAGCGCAAGGTGATCGACCGCGCCAAGGGCGTCTTGATGAAGGCGAAGCGGCTCACCGAAGACGAGGCCTATGCGCTGATGCGCAAGACCGCGATGAACGAGAACAAGAAGATCGTCGAAATCGCGCAGTCCGTGCTGACCGCGGCGGAGCTGCTCAAATGAGCAAGACCCGGCTTCGCATCGGCTATATTCCGCTGGTCGACGCGGTGACGCTCGTGGTTGCCGTCGATCTTGGCTTTGCCGACGCCGAGGGGCTCGACGTCGAGTTGGTGCGCGAAGTCTCATGGTCGAACGTGCGCGACAAGCTCAACATCGGCCTGTTCGACGCCGCCCATCTGCTTTCGCCGGTTGCGATCGCTTCGAGCCTCGGCATCGGCCACGTGCGCGTGCCGCTCCTTGCGCCCTTTAATCTCGGGCTCAACGGCAATGCCATCACCGTCTCGCCGCGTCTGTTTGCATCGCTTTCGAACCGGGCCGACGGTGACATTGCCGATCCGGCCGTATCGGCGCGCGCGCTCGCGTGTGAGGTCGCCGAGCGCAAGGCGGGGAGGGGTGAGCCGCTGACCTTCGGCATGACGTTCCCGTTCTCCAATCATAACTACCAGCTGCGTTTCTGGATGGCCGCCGGCGGAATTGATCCGGATGACGACGTTCGTCTCGTCGTCCTGCCGCCGCCCTACATGGTCGAAAGCCTGGCCAATGGTCACGTGGACGGATTCTGCGTCGGGGCGCCTTGGAACTCGGTTGCGGTGGAATCCGGCGTCGGTCGCATCCTGCATTTCGGCTGTGAGATCGTCGCCCGCGCTTCGGAGAAAGTTTTGGCGGTTCGCGAACGCTGGGCAGCGGACAATCCCGAATCATTGCGCGCTCTGATCCGCGCCTTGGCGCATGCCAGCAGCCACGTCGAAGACCCCGCCAATCTCGCGGCGGTTTCTGCCGTGGTCGCGCGGCGGCTGGATGTCAGCGCCGATATCGTCAGCAGCACGCTCTCGGGAAATCTGAAGATCGCGCCCGACGGCAGCGCACGTTCGAGCAATCGATATATTCTCATCGGCCGTAACGGCGCCGCCCGGCCCGATCCGGTGCAGGCCGCTTGGCTCTATGCGCAGATGGCGCGCTGGGGACAGACACCCATTTCGGAGGAGCTCAGCGCAACGGCGCGCGCCGTCTTCCGTCCCGAACTTTATGATGCCGTGCTTGGAATCACGCCGGGCCGTGGTCATGGCGAGCCGACCGACGGCATCGGCGCATTTTTAGGATCCGCCTTTGATCCATCCGATATCGCCGGTCACCTCGCAGCCTGGAGCATCAAGCGCGCCGCACGCCCGCGGCTGTCCGTCGTGCGCTGATTTTGCATTGCACAACAAAGTCGCACGCTGCGCCTGCGATGAGCAGGCCGCCGCCATTCCAGCGGGTCGCCAAACTTGGCTGGTTTTTGGCCAAGTATTTGAGCCTGCTACTCATTTGCTGGAATTGCTGCAATTGGCACGGCACTTGAATTGAACTCATCGAAGAGCGCCACCTCGATCTGGCGCCAATGGCCCAATGATGGGCCGCCAAGCAACGCCGCTGTCCCGGGAGGAGCGCCACGCACGCCTCGGGGCCGCGGTTTTTTTGTTGGTCGAAGGGAAACGGGCAAGTGGGCCTCACTCAAACGCCACAGGAGATTTCGATGACGAGCAAGACCGAAAACAAAACTGCCCAGCCGCCGACCGACCGTCGCGCGTTCCTCAAAAACAGCGCCAGCGCCATTGCTATCGCCGGCGCCGCGTCGGAGTTCACGTTGTTCTCGCCGCCTATCGCGCGCGCCGCGCTCAAACCCGAAAAGGAAAATCTCAAGCTCGGGTTTATCAAGCTCACCGACATGGCGCCGATCGCCATCGCCAAGGAACTCAATTTCTTCGAAGACGAAGGCCTGAACGTCGCCGCCGAACCGCAGGCCAACTGGAAGGTGCTGCTCGACCGCGTAATCACCGGCGAGCTTGACGGCGCGCATATGCTGGCCGGTCAGCCGCTCGGCGCCACCATCGGTGTCGGCACCAAGGCCCATGTGATCACGCCGTTCTCCATGGATTTGAACGGCAACGGCATCACCGTTGCCAAATCGGTCTGGGAGGAGATGAAGCAATACATCCCGAAAGGACCTGATGGAAAGCCGGTGCATCCGATCAAGGCGGAAGCGCTCAAGAAGGTCGTCGACAAATACAAGGCCGACGGCAAGCCGTTCAACATGGGCATGGTGTTTCCGCTCTCCACCCACAATTACGAGCTGCGCTACTGGCTCGCCTCCGGCGGAATCCATCCCGGCTTTTACTCGCCGACCGACATATCCGGGCAGATCATGGCCGATGTGTTGCTGTCGGTGACGCCGCCGCCGCAGATGCCGGCGACGCTCGAAGCCGGCACCATCTTGGGTTATTGCGTCGGCGAGCCGTGGAACCAGCAGGCCGTATTCAAGGGCATCGGCGTGCCGGTGATCACCGATTACGAAATCTGGAAGAACAATCCGGAAAAGGTTTTCGGTTTCACCGCCGATTTCGCGCAGAAAAATCCCAATACCGTGCTTGCCGTCACCAAGGCGCTGATCCGCGCCGGCATGTGGCTCGATGCCCCGGACAACGCCAACCGCCAGCAGGCGGTGAAGATTCTCTCCAAGCCCGAATATGTCGGCGCCGATGCCGCCGTCATCGCCAATTCCATGACCGGTACCTTCGAATACGAAAAAGGCGACAAACGTCCGGTGCCCGACTTCAACGTCTTCTTCCGCTACTTCGCGACTTATCCCTATTACTCCGACGCGGTCTGGTATCTCACCCAGATGCGGCGCTGGGGCCAGATCCCGGAAGCCAAGCCCGACAGCTGGTACGCGCAGACCGCAAAGGACGTCTACCGGCCGGACATCTATCTCGCGGCCGCGAAACTTCTGGTCGCCGACGGCAAGGCCAAGAAGGAAGACTTCCCCTGGGACAGCGACGGCTATCGGCCGCCGGTCAGCGAGTTCATCGACAAGGTCACCTACGACGGCCGCAAGCCCAACGAATACGTCGACAAGCTCACTATCGGCTTGAAGGGCAGCCAACGCGTTTCCGGCACATCGGTCGTCTCGAACTGAACCCGCGGTCGGGCGTCCCCGCCGCTCGGCCGCGTTTTGAGGAAAATTCCGGAGCCTGGCCGGCTTCGCCAAGGAAATCAGGATGTCCACAGCAAGCGAGTTGATGTCGAGTTCCGATGCGCGGCCCAACGTTGTGCGCCAGGCACGGCGCGATCGCTGGCAGTCGCGCATCACCCGCAGCACCGGTTTTCTCAACGTGGTTGGCTTCGGTTGGATCGTGCCGCTACTGCGGATCGCGGCGGGCGAGCCGGTGCGACCGCAGCTTGTCGAACTGTGGCGATCGTTCGGTATTCCGGTGCTGGCGATCGCCATCTTTCTCGCCGCCTGGGCGTTTCTCGCGCCCAAGGTCCAGACCAGCCTCGGGGCGCTGCCCGGCCCGGTGCAAGTCTGGCACCAGATGGAGAACCTCTGGGCCGATCACCGCGCCGAGCGCATGAAGGAGCAGGAATTCTACGAGCGTGAAGCCAAACGGAACGCCGAAGCGCTCGCAGCCGATCCGAAGGCGCAGGTCAAGGTTCGGCCGTACACCGGCAAGCCGACCTTCGTCGACCAGATTTTCACCAGCCTGAAAACCGTCTTCACCGGCTTTATCCTTGCGACCTTGGTCGCGGTTCCGCTCGGCGTGCTCTGCGGCCTGTCGCAGACCGTGAACACCGCGATCAATCCGCTCGTGCAGGTGTTCAAGCCGGTCTCCCCGCTCGCCTGGCTTCCCATCGTGACCATGGTCGTGAGCGCAATTTACGTCTCCGACAATCCGACCCTTCCGAAATCGTTTCTCAATTCCGCCATCACGGTGACCTTGTGTTCGCTTTGGCCGACGCTGATCAACACCGCGGTCGGCGTCGCCTCGATCGACAAGGATCTCATCAACGTCGGTCGCGTGCTGCGGCTGCCCTGGTACACCAAGGTCGTCAAGATCGTCCTGCCGTCGTCGCTGCCGCTGATCTTCACGGGTTTGCGCCTGTCGCTCGGCGTCGGCTGGATGGTGCTGATCGCGGCCGAGATGCTCGCGCAAAATCCCGGTCTCGGAAAATTTGTCTGGGACGAGTTCCAGAACGGTTCCTCCGAATCGCTCTCGAAAATCATGGGCGCGGTGTTCGTCATCGGCATCATCGGATTCCTGCTCGACCGCATCATGATGGCGTTGCAGGCCACATTCACCCACGGCGCGACGCGCTGACGAAAGACCGATCATGGCCATTCTCGAGCTCAAGTCGGTTGCCAAATCCTACGGCGGCGCCGCGGCGCGCACGCGCGTCCTGAAAAACGTGTCGCTTGCGGTGGAGGAGGGCGAGTTTGTGGCCATCGTCGGCCATTCCGGCTCCGGCAAGAGCACGCTGATCAATCTCATGGCCGGGCTTACCCTGCCTGACTCCGGCGAAGTGCTGTTCAAGGGCGAGCCGGTACGCGAACCGGGCCCCGAACGCGGCGTGGTTTTCCAAAGCTATTCGCTGATGCCCTGGCTCTCGGTGCGCGGCAACATTGCGCTTGCCGTCGATGCGGTGCTGACCGGAAGTCCGCGCGCCGATCGCGAGGCGCGCATCAAGCGCTACACCGCCATGGTCGGGCTTTCGCATGCGGTCGACCGCCGGCCCGCGGAACTGTCGGGCGGCATGCGCCAGCGGGTGGCGGTGGCGCGCGCGCTCGCCATGGACCCAGAAGTGCTGCTGCTGGATGAGCCGCTCTCCGCGCTCGACGCGCTCACGCGCGCAAAACTCCAGACCGAGATCGAGGCGATCTGGTCGCAGGAAAAAAAGACCGTGGTGATGATCACCAACGATGTCGACGAGGCGATCCTGCTCGCCGATCGCATCATTCCGCTCAATCCCGGCCCGGATGCGAATTTCGGCCCGGAATTCCAGGTGCCGTTCGAACGGCCGCGCGATCGCTCCGCGATCAACGCAAACCCGGCCTATAAGAAGCTGCGCGCCGCCATCACGCAGCATCTGATCGACGTCGGCATCCGCCGGCCTGCGAATCTCGACGAGCGCCGCGCGCTGCCGAACATCATCCCGGTGCAATTCGACGCCGGGCCTCCGCCGGCCTACCGCGCGGCGGCGAACACGCCGTTCGAGCAGCGCTACGTCGAATTCTTCGAGGTCGCCAAGGATTACCCGACCGCCGACGGCGCGCTCACCGTGGTGGACGGCTTCGATCTGCTGATGCGCAAGGGCGAATTCGTCTCGCTGATCGGCCATTCCGGCTGCGGCAAATCCACCGTCCTCTCGATGGTCGCCGGCCTCAACGACATCACGCGCGGCGGCATCGTGCTCGACAACAAGGAGGTGACCGGCGCCGGTCCGGATCGCGCTGTCGTGTTCCAGAGCCCCTCGCTGCTGCCCTGGATGACCGCGCGCGAGAACGTCGCGCTCGGTGTCGACCGCGTCTATCCGCACGTCAGCCGCGCCGAGCGCGCGGACATCGTGAGCTACTACCTGTCGCGCGTCGGGCTCGCCGACGCCATGGACAAGCCCTCTTCGGAACTTTCCAGCGGCATGAAGCAGCGCGTCGGCATCGCGCGCGCCTTCGCGCTCTCGCCCAAGCTGCTGCTGCTCGACGAGCCCTTCGGCATGCTCGACTCGCTCACGCGCTGGGAACTGCAGGAGGTGCTGATGGAGGTCTGGTCGCGCACGCAGGTGACCGCAATCTGCGTCACCCACGATGTCGACGAGGCGATTTTGCTGGCTGATCGCGTGGTGATGATGACCAACGGGCCGAAGGCGCGTATCGGCCGCGTCATGGCCGTCGATATTCCCCGCCCGCGAACGCGCCGCATGCTGCTCGAACACCCACGCTACTACGAGTATCGGCAGGAACTGCTGACGTTCCTCGAAGAGTTCGAGCACGGTGCGCCCGCGCGCGCCGCGGCGCGTTCGGCGGCTTAGAGGAAACGCGATGAGCGAGCCCCTTGTCATCATCGGCAACGGCATGGCGGCGATGCGGCTGGTCGAGGAGCTCGCGCAGCGCGCGCTTGGCCGTTACGCCATTGCCGTGGTCGGCGAGGAGCCGCGGCTCGCCTATAACCGCGTGCTGCTGTCTGCGGTTCTCGCACAAGAGGTCTCCCGCGCAGACATCGAGCTCAAGTCCGCGCAATGGTGGCGCGATCACGGCGTGACGCTGCTGTTCGGGCACAGCGTCACCGAGATCGATCGCCACACCGGCCGTGTGCGTCTCGCCAACGGCGCCAAACTGCCGTTCACCAAGCTCGTGCTCGCGACCGGCTCGCGCCCGATCCGGCTCGGCATCCCGGGCATGGAATTATCTGGCGTGCTGACCTTCCGCGATCTCGGCGATGTCTCGGCCTTGCAGGAAGCGGCGGCGCGCCGCCGCAGGGTGGTGGTGATCGGCGGCGGCTTGCTCGGGCTCGAAGCCGCCTACGGCCTGGCCAAGGCCGGCTCGCAAGTCTCCGTCGTCCATCTGATGGATCGGCTGATGGAGCGTCAGTTGGATGCACGCGCGGCCGACATGCTCAAGCACGCGATCGAGGCCAAGGGCATTGCGGTGCATCTCAACGCGGAGACCGTCGGCATTCTCGGCAAGAAACGCGTCGAGTCGGTCGTACTCAAGGACGGGGTGCGGCTCGAGGCCGACCTCGTGGTACTCGCCGTCGGTGTAAGGCCCAACGTCGAGCTCGCGCATACGGCGGATCTTGAGATCAATCGCGGCGTCGCTGTCGACGATCATTTGCAGACCAGCCGGCCGGGCATTTATGCCATCGGCGAATGCGCGGAACACCGGGGCATTTGCTACGGACTGGTGGAGCCGGCCTACGAACAGGCTCGCGTGCTTGCGGCGCATCTCGCGGGCGAGGGCGCATCCTATCCGGGCAGCGTGCTCGCGACCAATCTGAAAGTGTCCGGCGTCAACGTCTTCTCCGCCGGCGATTTTCTCGGCCGCGCCGGCACCGAACAGATCGTGCTCTCCGATCCCGGTCTCGGCAGCTACAAGAAACTGTTGATCGCCGACGGACGGCTCGCCGGCGCCGTGCTGTTCGGCGATACCGCCGACGGGCCATGGTATCTCGACCACATCCGCTCCGGCGCATCGATCGAGGCGATCCGCGGCGAGCTTGCCTTTGGCCGCGCGCTCGCGGAGCGCCGGGTCGAGCGCCGGGCAGCGTGAGGCGCGTACGATGTCGAGCGACTTCACCCCCGATCAGAAACGCTATCTCGAAGGTTTTGCCTCAGGGCTGGCGGTCGCGCGCGCACAGCGCGGGCAGCTATCCCCGGGCAGCGCCGTCAAAGGCGAGGCCACCGGGCCTGACGCCATTCACATCGCGGCGCAGGATCGCGCCGTGGCGGCAGGCGGCCAACTAGCCGATCAGGAAAAGTTCAAGCGCGAGCTGCACCCGTTCGACGGCTACGAGCGGCTGAAAGTCCAGGCTGCAAACAACGAAGCGCCGAAGCCGGCCGATAATTTCCGCTGGCGCTTTTACGGGCTGTTCTACACCGCGCCGGCGCAAAACGCCTACATGTGCCGGCTGCGCATTCCGAACGGCATCCTGAAGCACTGGCAGTTCGCCGGCGTGGCCGATCTCGCCGAGCGCCATGCCGGCGGCTACGCGCACGTCACCACCCGCGCCAATCTTCAGATGCGCGAAATCGAGCCCAAGAACGCCGTGCTGATGGTGGAGGCGATCCAGGATCTCGGCCTGTGCTCGCGTGGAGCGGGTGCCGACAACATCCGCAATGTCACCGGTACGCCGACCGCCGGCATCGATCCGCAGGAGCTGATCGACACGCGCCCGCTCGCCCGCGAGCTTCACTATTACATCCTCAATCACCGCGAGCTTTATGGCCTGCCGCGCAAATTCAACATCGCCTTCGATGGCGGCGGCCGGCTGGGAGTGCTCGAGGACACCAACGATATCGGTTTTGCCGCGGTCCGAGTGGGGCCAGACAAGCCGGTGCCGGCGGGGATCTATTTCCGCATGATGCTTGGCGGGCTCACCGGGCATATGGCCTTCGCCGCCGATGCCGGGGTGCTGCTGACGCCTGACGAGGTCGTCCCCGCCGCGGTCGCGATCGTCAAGGCATTCATCGCCAATGGCGACCGCACCGACCGCCACATGGCGCGGATGAAATACCTGATCGACCGCTGGGGCATCCCGAGGCTGGTCGAGGAAGCCGCGGCCTATCTGCCGTTCGCCTGGCGCTATGCCGGATCCGACGTCAACGAGCCGCGCGACCCGATCGACCGCGCGGGTCATATCGGCGTGCACGACCAGGCGCAGCGTGGG
>DATJVR010000007.1:0-33148 GCA_035501735.1 Xanthobacteraceae bacterium
GAAGGCGAAGAGCCTGGTCGCCGCCGCGGTGCCGCTGATCGCCGCCGATGCCGCTTGCCCGCAGGGCTGCCGGCATGCGCTCGATGCCGCGCTCATCACCGCGCCGGAGCGGCGCGATGCGGCGCTCGTGCAAAAGCTCGACGCGGTGGCGGGCCGCGTGCTGGGACGGAAATCGTGAAAGTCGCCGGCAAGGCGATGCGGACGATCTGGCGCGAGCCCGATGGCCGCGTCGGCATCATCGACCAGACGCAATTGCCGCACCGGCTCGTCATCGCCCATCTCGCCACGCTGGAGGATGCCGCCGACGCCATCCGCGGCATGAAGGTGCGCGGCGCGCCGCTCATCGGCGCCACCGCCGCTTATGGCGTGGCGCTCGCCATGCGCGCCGGCGCGACCGATGGCGCGCTCGAAAGCGCGTGCCGGACGCTCCTCGCGACGCGGCCCACCGCGGTCAATCTGCGCTGGGCGCTCCACGAGATGCAGGCGATCTTGGGAATGCTGCCGCCGGCGTCCCGCGATGAAGCGGCCTTTCCCGCCGCCGATCAAATCGCCGCGGAAGATGTCGAGATCAACCGCGCCATCGCCGGCCATGGCCTGCCGTTCATCGCGCAGGCCTGGGAGCGCAAGGGCAAGCAGGGCGCCGTCGAAATCCTCACCCACTGCAACGCGGGCTGGCTTGCCGCCGTCGATTGGGGCACCGCGCTCGCGCCGATCTATCTCGCGCACGAGCAGGGTATTCCCGTCCATGTCTGGGTCGACGAGACGCGTCCGCGCAATCAGGGCGCCAGCCTCACCGCCTGGGAATTGGGCGAGGCGGGCGTGCCGCACACCGTCATTGTCGACAATGCCGGCGGACATTTGATGCAGCGCGGCCGGGTCGATCTCTGCCTCGTCGGCACCGACCGCACCACCGGCAGCGGCGATGTCGCCAACAAGATCGGCACCTATTTGAAGGCGCTCGCCGCGCAGGACAATGGCGTGCCGTTCTATGTCGCCGTGCCCTCGCCAAGCATCGACTGGTCGCTCGAGGACGGCGCCGCGATTCCGATCGAGGAGCGCGATGGCGCAGAGGTCGCCATGCTGGGCGGCGCGAGATTGGTTCCCGCCGCCAGCCCGGTGGCCAATCCCGGCTTCGACGTGACGCCGGCGCGTCTCGTCACCGCACTCATCACCGAGCGCGGCGCCTGCCCCGCCTCGCGCGAAGGATTGCTCGCGCTCTTTCCGGAGCACGCGTAAGGGGCAGACTGCTCATCCCCTCTCTTGCGAGAGGGGATGAGCGCATGACGATTTAGCCGACGTGCTTGGCGATGAATTCCTGCGAGCGGCAGGCGGCGACTTGGGCGGCTTCGGGAGCAAACGAGCCGCGCTCGTCGCAATGGAAGCCGTGACCGGCGTGATAGACGTAGATCGGCATGCCGGGCTGCGCCTTCTTGATCTTCTCGACATCGGTCATCGGGATCGCCTGATCCTGATCGCCGAAATGCAGCATGGTCGGGACCTTGGGCTTCTCCTCGGCCGATTGCGCGATCTGCCCGCCATAGTAGCCGACGGCACAAGCGATGCCATTGAGCCGCGTCGCCGAAAGGAACGCCACCGAGCCGCCCATGCAGTAGCCGATCACCGCGACCTTGCCGAACTGCTTGGCGAAGTCGATCGCGGCCTGCGTGTCGTCCATCAGATTGTCGGTGGTGATCTTGCCGCGCATGCCGCGGCCGGCTTCCATCGACTTCTGGTCATAGCCGACGTCGAAATTCTTCTCGCCGCGATCGAACACGGCCGGCGCGATGGCGACGAAGCCGAGCGCCGCGTAACGGTCGGCAACGCTCTTGATATGATGGTTGACGCCGAAAATCTCCTGGATGACGACGATGCCGCCCTTCGGCTTGCCGGCGGGATCGGCGCGATAGGCGCCGAGCTTATGGCTGTCGGCGGCGGTCAGAGAAAAATGCTTGCCCACGAGAGGCCTCCCACGTTGGTTGTTGTGCAGACGGTTTAATCAAGTCCTGCGCGACTCGCCAAGGGCTAATCGCCGCGCCACCACTTCTGCAATCCCGATTTCGGCTGCGGCTCGGGTTCCGGTGCCGCCTTGAGCGCAAAGGCCTCGGCCATCAACCGATAGGAGTGTTTGCGGGCGGCGTGATCAAAAATCATGCAGGTGATCATGACTTCATCGGCGGCGGTGACTGAAATCAGCGGTTGCAGGCGGCCGAGCACGGTCGACTTGCTGCCGACGAAGAGGCGCGCGCGATTGTGTTTGATGCGGTCGCGATCAACTTGCGAATAGTCGTAGCTTGCCGCTTCCGTCGGGCTTTTAAGCGGAAGGTATTGGCCCTTCTGGCGAAGCGCGAAATTCAAGTCCACGGTGGTGGCGAGACGATTGGCCTCGTCGTCGGTGTCGGCACACACGACATGAACCGCGAGAATGGCGTGCGGTTTGGCGCGGGCGGGCGAGGGCCGAAACCGCGTGCGATAGCTCATCATCGGCACGACCGGATCGAAATCGGAAAAGTGATGCGCGAAGGAAAAACCAGCGCCGACGGAGGCGGCAAGCTCGGCGCTGTAGTTGCTCGATCCCAGCAGATAGATCGGCGGCAGCGCGACATCGGACGGCATGGCGCGCACGTTGTGGAACGGATGGTTTTCGGGGAATCCCTGCTGCTCGAACAGCAGCAGTTCCTGGAAGCGTGCGAGGAAATCGTCCTCGGCCGGATTGTCCTGGCGGCGGCGCAGCGCGTAGGAGGTGACCGGATCGGTGCCGGGCGCGCGGCCAAGCCCGAGATCGATGCGGCCGGGGAACAGGCCTTCCAGCACCTTGAAGCGTTCCGCCACCGCGAGCGGCGCATGGTTTGGCAGCATCACGCCGCCGGCGCCGATGCGCATGCGCGCGGTCGCCGCCGCAATCTGTCCGATCATGATGTCGGGGGCGGAACTCGCGATGGAAGGAAGATTATGGTGCTCGGCCACCCAGTAGCGCGTAAAGCCAAGCTGATCGGCGAAGCGGGCGAGGTCGAGGCTATTGTGCAGGGCCTGCGCGCCTGACGTTGCGGTGGTAACCGGTGAAAGATCGAGTATCGAGAGTGGGATAGTCACGCGTGCGATCCTGTAGCATTGACCTTTGAGTCGCAGGACGCCCCGCCCCTATCGATCACGTCATTGGCATCGTATCAACAGCGTTCGAAAGGCTTGGATGACGACCGCAACCGGCCGTGACAGACTCCATTGCTATATGCTGGAACTATGCTGGTCGTTCCAACATAATGAGGCGGGCTCGAAAGCATAAAGTCGCGACGCTCAGGTTTGGGGCGTCCATATACGGGATGTAATACTATGGACACGAGTTTCGGCGGGGGGATGGTTCCGCAAGGGGTTGCATTATGGCATCCTTGAGCGATTGGAAAATTCCATCATCGGCACAGCCCAAGCCGGAAGACTATCGTTACGATCTCGATCAAGCCCTGACCTCGGTGGTCGGGGTCAGGACCATCATCCCCTCTGATGCATTCACCGCCGACACGCTCGGGACCGAACGCACCGGCAACGGCGTGCTGATCAGCACCGACGGTCTCGTGCTCACGATCGGCTACATCATCACCGAGGCCGAGACGGTGTGGCTGACGCTGATCGATGGCCGGGCGGTACCGGGGCATGTGCTCGGCTACGACCAGGTGACGGGTTTCGGGCTCATTCAGGCCTTGGCGCGGCTCGATCTGCCGGCCCTGCCGTTCGGCAAATCCAGCGAGGCGCAACTCGGCGAGCAGGTCGTCATGGGCGGTGCCGGCGGCCGGCAGCGTTCGGTCGCGGCGAGGCTGATCGGTCGGCAGGAATTCGCCGGCTATTGGGAATACGTGCTCGACGAGGCACTGTTCACGTCGCCGGCGCATCCGCATTGGGGCGGCACGGCGGCGATCGGGCCGGCGGGTGACTTGCTCGGCATCGGTTCGCTGCAGCTCGAACAGGCGCGCGAGGGCGGCAAAAGCGAGCACATCAACATGGTGGTGCCGATCGATCTGCTCAAACCGATCCTCACCGATCTGCAGACGCGCGGCCAGGCCGATCGTCCGCCGCGGCCGTGGCTCGGACTCTATGCCACCGAGATCGAGGACAAGGTGGTCATCGTCGGTCTCGCCAAAAACGGGCCGGCGCAGCGCGCTGATCTGCGCACGGGCGATATCGTGCTCGAGGTCGCCGGCAAAGAGGTGCGCAATCTCGCAGGTCTGTTCCGGCAAATCTGGTCGCTCGGGCAGGCGGGCGTCGAAGTCCCGCTGCGTGCCTATCGCGACGGGAAAACCTTGGAGCTGCGCGTCAAATCGGGCGACCGCAATCGGTTTCTCAAGGCGCCGCGGCTGCATTGAGCGTGCCCATCGCGCGCATTTATCGCCTGCATTGAAATTTGTCATGGCGGCGCATCGCAGAATTGCGCGGCGCGCTCTAGGCCGTCGCCGCGTTCCGATGCTAGGAATGCATCGACGATCGCCGGGAAAAATCCGTGACTGGGAACGCCGAAGCGCACCATGCCAGCGCCGACATCGAGTCCGCCTACGCGTGGATGCGGCTTGCTGTCTCGCTTGCGATCGGGACGATCGGCAGCATCGGCATGTGGTCGTTCGTGGTGGCGCTGCCGGCGGTGCAGGCCGATTTCGGCGTGCCGCGCGGGGAAGCCTCGCTGCCTTTCACGCTGACCATGATCGGCTTCGCGTTCGGCGGCGTGGCGATGGGCCGCATCTCCGACCGTCTCGGTATCGTGCCGCCGGCGATCTGCGGATCGCTCTTGCTCGG
This sequence comes from Xanthobacteraceae bacterium, assembly GCA_035501735.1. Taxonomy (GTDB): domain Bacteria; phylum Pseudomonadota; class Alphaproteobacteria; order Rhizobiales; family Xanthobacteraceae; genus PNAI01. Next base: position 4,777 of record DATJVR010000007.1, read on the forward strand.
CATCGGTTACGTGGTTTCGAGCTACGCCGGGACGCTTTGGCTGTTTGCGCTGGCGCAAGGCGTGATCGGATTGGGCAGCTCGGCAACCTTCGGGCCGATGATGACCGACGTGTCTCATTGGTTCTCAAGGCGGCGCGGCATTGCGGTCGCGATCGCGTCGAGCGGCAATTATCTCGCGGGCGTCATTTGGCCGCCGCTCATACAATATTTCATTGCCGGCGAAGGCTGGCGCGTCACCCAAATGGCAATCGGGATCGCGTGCGTCATCAGCATGCTGCCGCTCGTGCTGCTGCTGCGACGGCGGGCGCCGGTTCATGCCGCCGAACGGTCAGGCGCCACGGTGGCTGCGGCGCACGGCTCGCTCGGGCTGTCGCCGAATGCGCTGATGGTGCTGCTCTGCATCGCCGGCGTCGGCTGCTGCGTCGCCATGTCGATGCCGCAGGTGCATATCGTCGCCTATTGCGGCGATCTCGGTTATGGACCGGCGCGCGGGTCGGAAATGCTATCGCTGATGATGGGCTTCGGCATCATCAGCCGACTGGTCGGCGGGACGATCGCCGATCGAATCGGCGGTTTGGCGACGCTGCTCATCGGTTCGGTGCTGCAGGCGGTGGCGTTGTTCCTGTATCTGTGGTTCGACAGCCTGGTGTCGCTCTATGTGATCTCGGCGCTGTTCGGTCTTTTTCAGGGGGCGCTCGTGCCGATGTATGCGATCATCGTGCGTGAATATTTCTCGCCGCAGGAGGCCGGAACGCGGCTCGGCATCGTGCTGATGGCGACGCTGGTCGGCATGGCGCTGGGCGGCTGGATGTCGGGCGTGATCTACGATTACGCCGGCTCGTACCGGGTGGCATTCCTCAACGGCATCCTGTGGAATGGGCTCAACGGCGTCATCGTGCTGTGGCTGTTGCGGCGATCGGGCCGCCGGCTGGCGTATGCTTAAGATTGGATTGATGCGAAGGCACGATTTCACAAGCGAGTTTTAGCAGCATTAAAACAACCCTCGATTAGAACTGCGGGCGTCGCATTGGTTTTCAGTTCGCAAAAATGCTCGAAACGCAACTCGCGCACGCGCAAGTCACCCAACTGATCGAAGAGCTCGCGATTCTCGTCGCCGACGGGAATCAGCACATGCGCAAGACGACGCGCATGATGCTGACGAACATCGGCGCGAAATCGATTTTCGAAGTCGATGATGGTGTGAAGGCGCTCGAGGCCATTCGGACGCTCGACCCCGACGTGATGATTCTCGATTGGAACATTCCGGTGCTCAGCGCCGCGGAAATGATGCGGATCATCCGCTCGCCGGGCGTGTTTCCGAAGTCGAGCCTGCCGATCATCATGGTCGCGACGCGTGGCACGCGCTCGGTCGTGCAGGATTCGCTTCGCCTCGGCGCGCATGAGCTGCTGGTCAAGCCGACGTCGCCGAAGGCGCTGCAGCAGCGGCTGGTGAATATTTTTCTGGCACAGCGGCCAATGGTGCGGGCAGGGAAGTTTTATATCCCGAAACCGCGGCGGCAGGTCGATTGGGCGTTGATCGACGTCAGCTGAGGCCGACCGACGGATAGCGCCAATCTCACTCAATCCCAACCGCTGACGCGACCGACCGGATTGGCGATGCGGCCGTCGGCGCGCTTTAACGTGCCAATCTGTTTCATCTCGAGGTCGGTGAGCGCGAAGTCGAACACGTCGATATTTTCGGCGATGCGCTGGGGATTCGACGAGCGCGGGATGGCGGCAACCTGCTGCTGCAACAGCCAGCGCAATGCGACCTGGGCGATGGTGCGGCCGCGGCGGCGCGCGATGTCGCTCAGCACCTGATCCTTGAACAGACGCCCGCGCGCGAGCGGACAATAGGCGGTGAAGATCAATCCTTGGCGGCGGCAGGCATCGAGCAGTTTCGACTGATCGAGATAGGGATGGCATTCGGCCTGCAGCACCGCGAGCGGCTCGGGACAAAGGGCTACCGCGCGATCGAGCAGCGCGACGTTGAAATTGGCAACGCCGATATGACGGGCCAATCCCTGCCGTTTCGCCATGGCGAGCGCTCCCATGGTTTCGGCGAGCGGGATCGCTGCATTCGGCCAATGTACGAGCAGCAGATCGACATAGGCGAGTTCGAGATTTTTCAGGCTCTCGTCGACCGAGCGCGCGAAATCGTCGGCGCGCAGGTATTCGTGCGAGACCTTGGTGGTGACGAAGACTTCGCCGCGCGGGACCTTGGAGGCGCGCAACGCCTGGCCGACGGCGCGCTCGGAGCCGTATTTCCAGGCGGTGTCGAGATGGCGATAGCCGGCCGCGAGCGCCGTGCCGATGATCTCGGCCTGGTTGCCGGAAAGCTGCGAGGTGCCGAATCCGAGCGCCGGTATTTCGGCGCCATGGGCGGAGAGTTTTGGGATGGACGCGGACATGACTGGATTTCGATGCGGGGATTTCGTAGCAAAATTATGGTCACCCAGCCACGCCATTCGCCGGTCCGTCGCGCATGCCATCGTCCTTGGGTTTTCCCTACAAAGTGGCGATCGGCCTTGCGCTGATCATCGGCATGGACACGTTCGTCCAGCTGATCTGGAAGGTCGCGGCACTCAGTTTGCCGGAAACGCCGTCGCTCGACGCCATCGGGGCGGTTATCAACCAGCCGCTGTTTCTGGTGGTGGCCGGGCTGATGATCTGCCAGTTGTTCATCTGGCTTTCGGTCCTCGGTGAAGCCGACCTGAGTTTTGCGCAGCCGTTTTTCTCGATATCGCGCATCACGGTGTGCCTGGCGTCGGCCTATATCCTGGCCGAACGGATCACGCCGCAGCAAATGGCCGGCATCGCTTTGGTGTGCGCAGGGGCCTGGTGCATCAGCCGCACCGCGCGCAATACGATTCCGGGCGCGGACGAACGACCATGACGCATACCGCGGTCGGGATCCTGCTCGTCGTGCTGTCTTCGCTCATCGAGGGCCTTGGCGAAATATCGTTCAAAAAATCGCGGCTGCAGCGACAGCGACAGGTTTTCTGGGTCTTGCTCGGGGTTGCGATCTTCGTCGTGCAGATGTCGGTCTACACCGCGGCGCTGCGGTTTCTTGCCGTGGGCGCGGCATTCGCCATGGCATCGTTGAGTTTCGTGTTCGTCGCGCTGTTGTCGAAATACCTGCTGCGCGAGGCGGTCACGCCGGTCAAATGGCTCGGCATTGCGCTGATCATGGCGGGCACCAGCCTGATCGGCGCGTATGCGTGACTTAAGATCTTTTCGGCGCGGCGTAACCGGCAAGCAGCTCATCGACGGCGCCCGTCCAGTTTTTCCACGGCGCAGTGAGATTGCTGTAGGCGTTCATGACGAAACTGGGTCCGGCGTAGAATTTCTCGTATTGCATGTGGCGACCGGCGAAATCGGAGCCGAGCAGGTCCCACGCCAGATTGAGCAGCTTCATGCGATCGGCGGCCGATTGTCCGGGCACCGACCAATAGGTCTCGAATTTTTCGCGCGTGGTTTTGTCGTCGAGCACGGACGAGTCGGCCGGCATCTGAAAAGTGCCGGCGCCCATCAGCTCTCGCACGGTGTCGCAGATTTCGGAGTGGTGGTTGGTGCACCAGTGCAGCGCCGCGTAGGTGTAGCGCCGATTGACGGTGTGATAGGGCGACGTCTGCGCCTCTCCGCAATTGATCGCGCCCATGATCAGGCCTTCAAGGGTGGCCTGCATGGCGGCGAGCCGGCCGAGCGTGAACTGCACGGCGGGAACCTGACCGACGTTGTTCATCTCGACGAGCTTGGCGGCGATGCCGACGATCAATTTCAGCTTTTCGAGGAAGCGCACGTTGGCCTGGTGATTGGCCATGGCATGGCCAGGCGTCAGCATGTAGATCGCGCGGGTCATTTCGACGTTGTCGTGACAGAAGACCCGCTCCCAGGGCACTTTCACATTCTCGAACAGCACGGCGGCGTCGTTCTCGTCGAAGCGGGCGGCGAGCGGATTGTCGAACGCGCTTTTGGCCTGTTGCTCGTAGGATTTGCGCGACCAGATGCTCACTCCCGGAGCATTGAGCGGCACCGCGCAGGTGATCGATTCCTTTTCCTGCCCGGGCGCGACCGGCTGGAGATTGCCGCACCAGGTCTCGTGGCAAAACACCGTTGCGGTGCCGAGCATCTTCAGGCCGTTGATGGTGACGCCGCGATCGTCCTCGGCAACGACCCGCAGGGTCGGCGAGCGTTTGGTTGCGTCGGGCGCCGCCGCGCGCCAGCCTTGCGGATTGGTCACGGTATGGGAGGCAAAAATGTCATGCTTTCGCATGTGGCGGTAATAATTGCGGATGTTGTCGCCAAAACCTTTGCGGATGCGGTCGAACATCGTCGGATCCATCACGAGCCCGCTCACGTAGCTCGGGAAATTGTCGGGCGAGCGGCCGATCAGCCCGTACGTCCACGATGCGATGCGGCGATGGGACTCGAAACGGCGATGCAAATCCTCGCGGCTTTTGGGCAAAAGGTAATAGGCCGAGAAGCTGTCGCCGTCCTCCTCGCAGACCATGACGTCGCGGTTTTCCGGCGCGCGCTTGCGGTCATAAATCTCGGCGAATGATTTGGCGGCGTTGCGGAAGGCGGGATGCGTGGTGACGTCCTCGATCAGCTCGCTGCCGAGATAGACCTTGCGGCCGTCGCGGATGCTCGCGAGATAGTCCTTGCCGGTGAGCAGCATGTAATCCCTCCCAGCCGGCAGGTGCCGGTTCGCCGTCAACAGCAGAACAAACATGGTCGCGCGGAGAATTTCAATTCGGGAGACGAATTGAGTTTCCTGCCGTTGGCCGTAAAATCGGCCTGTCGCCCGGGAAGCGCGAAGGTTCCGCAAAAGGACAGACCGCCATGTTCCTGAAGAACTACTGGTATGTCGCCGCCATCGACCATGAGGTGGGCCGCACGCCGCTGCGGCGGATCATCTGCAACGAGCCGGTCGTGCTCTATCGCCTGGAGGACGGCACACCGGTCGGTCTCGAGGACCGCTGCGCGCATCGGCATTTGCCGCTCTCGATGGGCAAGCTGCAGGGCGACATCCTGCAGTGCCTCTATCACGGGCTTTGTTTCGACAAGACTGGTGCGTGCGTGAAGGTGCCGGGGCAGGACACGGTGCCGCCATCGGCGCGGGTGAAGGCCTATCCGATCGTGGAACGCTATCATTGGCTGTGGATCTGGATGGGCGATCCGGCGCTCGCCGATCCGGCCGCGATCACCGACTTCCATTGGCTCGACGATCCGGCCTGGGGTGCGGCCACGCGCTATCTGCACGCCAAAGCCAATTGGCAACTGATCGTCGACAACCTGCTCGATCTCACGCATCTCGCCTTCGTGCACACCAGCACGATCGGCAATGCGGCACTGGTCAATGCCAAGGTGAAGGTCGAGCGCTCGCCGAACGACGTGAAGGTGACGCGCTGGACGATCGATGCGCCGGCGCCGCCGACGTTCGTGAAAGCCGGCGGGTTCACCTCGAATGTCGATCGCTGGCAGATCATCCACTTCACGCCGCCGTCGTTCGTACGGCTCGATGTCGGCGCCACACCGACCGGCACGGGCGCGCCGGAAGGCCGCCGCGTCGGCGGCATCAGCATGCGAAATTTAAATGCCATGACGCCGGAGACGGAAACCACGACGCATTATTTCTACGGTCAGGCGCACGACTTCGACGTGAAGAATGCCGAGACCACCGCGATGATCATGAACCAGATCACCACGGCGTTTCTGGAAGACCAGGCGATTTTCGAGGCGCAGCAGAAGAACATGCTGCTGACGCCCAATGCGCCGCAGATCGACATCAACGCCGACAATGGCGTAATCCAGGCGCGGCGCATCCTCGAGCGGCTGGCGCAGGAGGAAGTGACAGGGCGCCTGACGGCGGCGGCGGAATAGGCGATGACGAACGGGGGCGACTGGAAACGCGTGGCCGCGCGCGGCGACATCACGCCGGGCGAAGTGTTCGCCACCGAGCTTGATGGCGAGCCGATCGCGTTGACCGAGCTCGACGGGCAAATCTACGCCTTCAACGACACCTGCACGCATGAATTCGCGCTGCTGTCGCAAGGTTTCCTCGAAGGCGAGGAAATCGAGTGCCCGCTGCACCAGGCGCGGTTCGATGTGCGCACCGGCGTCTGCCTCATGGGACCGGCGAGCCAGGACATCGATACCTATGAGGTGAAGGTCGAGGGTAGCGACGTGCTGGTGAAGAGGAAATGATGCGTCAGGCGGCACGGTCGCCTTTGGCGACGCGCGGGGCCTGCAAGAGTTCCATCAGCTTGCGCGCGGAGGGGAAATCCTCCAGGCGGTCGACGGCATCCAAAACCTCCTCGACCCGTGCGGTGGGCAGGCGAGGCTTGGCATAGGTGCGGAATTTTTCCTCGACATCGGCGCCCGAAAGCGGATTTTCGTACGAGCCGCGCGGATGATCGCAGCGGCTTGAAAGCTTCCGTCCGTCGGTCATTTCGATCTCGACCACCGTCTGCACGCCGTTGAGCGAGGGATCGGGGCGGATTTCAACCTGCTGCTCGGCGAAGCGGCGCAGCTTCGGATCGTCGTAACGGGCGGGCTCGAATTGCGCGAGCGTCAGCGCGTGATCGTGCAGGATCACCGCGGCGGTGTAATGGCCGGAGATCAGCGCTTCGAACTTGGCCTTATAGACCGGCAACTTGCCGTGATAGTCGTAGGCGCTCTGGCTCATGGCGACGCGCAGCGTTTTCACCTTCGCGGGATCGACCGCATGCTTTGCCAGCAGATCGAACAGGGCGGTATTCATGCCTTGCTGCAACGATGCCGAGGGCCAGAGCCGCAACGCGATCTGCTCAAGCTCCCAATGTTGGCCCAAATCCCTGGTGGCGCGCTCAGGCTTGCCCCCGTCGCCGTAGGCATTGAACAGGCCGCCGTCTTTTGCGGTGAGAAATTCGCGCGTCGCGACGAATTTCTGCTCGGCGAGCAATGCTGCGAGTAGACCCGACAGCGCGCCGCGGCACTGATGGAATTTCACCGTCGGCGTTGCCCAGGCCGCGTAGGTGCCGGCCGCTTGACTCCCGGCCAATCCGAAGGCGCGCGCCATGGTCTCGGCATCGAAGCCGCGCAGGCGGCCGACCGCGGCGGCGGCACCGAACGGTCCGAGCACGCCGGGCGCGTGAAAGCCGCGCGCCCGATAGGCGGCGTAGTCGAGACCAAGACCGATGCGGGTGAGCACTTCGCTACCGGCGGCAATCGCCACCAGCAGATCGCGGCCGGATCTTTCATCGCGTTCGGCAATGGCGAGCGCGGGCGGGACCACTTCGGGCGTCACATGCGCCATGGTCGGACGGTGAGCGTCGCACATGGTGACGGCGGTGATGAGGTAGCCGTTGAGCAAGGTTGCGCCGGCGAGCGAGAGATGATCGCCGCCTATCACGCTTGCTTCCTTCGATTGGGCGATGGCCGCGGCGAGCGCGGTCACCTGCGGGGTTTCCTCGCCCTTGTCGCCGGCGAGCGCGCAGGCGAGCGCATCGAGCAGAAGGTGCTTGCAATGCTCGCGCGTCTTCTCGGGCAGGTCCTCATAGCGCAGCTTAGAGGCGAACTCGGCCAGTGCATGGGTTGCTTCGCGTTTCGCCTCTGCCATCGCTTTTCCCTTTTCAGTGGCCCTTTTTATGGGGTATCGACGTTGATCATAGCAGCATCGGCGCGCGCCAAGGAGACGAAAATGCAGTTCGGGGATTTACGCGGGTGGATCGCGGCGCTGAGAGCAGAAGGCGAGCTGCACGAGATCGACGCCGAAGTGGATTGGGACTGCGAACTCGGCACGATCACGCGGCGGGTGTTCGGCAACGGCAATGGTCCGGCGCTCCTGTTCAACCGCATCAAGGATTACACCAAGGGGCGCTGCACGCAGCTCTTCACCGGCGGCATGTCGAACTATTCGCGCATCGCGATGATGTTCGGGCTGCCGAAGAACGCGCCGATCACCGACCTCGTGCAGGCCGCGCGCAAGTCCTATAGCGGCCGGTTGCCGCCGGTCACGGTGAAAACCGGTCCGGTGAAGGAGAACATCGTCACCGGCAAGGACATAAATCTCTACGACTTTCCCGCGCCGAAATGGCACCGGCTCGACGGCGGCCGCTACATCAACACGATGCAGGGCTCGGTGACGCGCGACCCTGTCACGGGGCGCATGAATGTCGGCATCTATCGCGGCATGATCGGCAAGAAGAATACGATACCGGTGCTGCTGTGGCGACCGCAGAACTGGGGCCAGGACATGCAGAAATATTCCGCCAAGAAGCAGGAAATGCCGGTCGCCTTCATCTACGGCTGGGAGCCGTGCCTGGAATTCTGCGCGTCGTCGCCGATCCCGCCGGATGTATCCGAATATGACGTGATGGGCGCGTTGCGCGGCGCGCCGGTGGAACTGGTCGACTGCGAAACCGTGCCGCTGCAGGTGCCGGCCGCGGCCGAGATCGTGATCGAGGGCTGGATTTCCAACGACCCCGATACTTTCGAAATGGAAGGGCCGTTCGGCGAATACACCGGCTATTTCGGCGGCGATCAGGCGCCGAAGCACAAGGTGCGGGTCACTTGCGTTACGCATCGCGATCGGCCGATCTTCCGCGGCACGCTGGAAGGCACGATGCCGAAGATGATCAGTGAGAACGGCATCATGAGCTCGGTGCAGCGCGCGGCGCTGGCGTGGAACATCCTGGAGCGCGCGGGCGTGCCGGGCGTGACCGACGTGCATTGTCCGGCAGCCAACAACGGCACGACGCTGATGATCCAGTTGCGGCAGAGCTATCGCGGACAGGCCAAGCAGGCGGCGAATGCGATCTGGGGCTCGAACGCGGCGCATCTGCGCTACAAGCACATCTGGGTGGTGGACGAGGACATCGACATCCACGATTACAGCGCGATCGACTGGGCGTTCGCCTATCGGGTGAATGCGGCTGAGGATGACATCGTGTTCTTTCCGGCCACGTTCGGCTCGGCGCTCGATCCGAGCACGCGGCTGCGCCATCGCAACACGGCGCTGTTCGGCACCGGAAAATGGACGCGCGTCTTGATCGACGCGACGGTGAACCTCGATTTCGACCGTGAAGAGAATTATGGCGGGGAGCGCTATCCGCCGTCGGTCAAGCCCGACCCGAAGGATTGGGCGCTGGTCGAGAAGCGCTGGAAGGATTACGGGTTTTAAGCTGATCCGGTTTTTATGATTTTCTGCGCAGGCGCCGATCCGTCGCGGCCATCACTTCCGGTTCTGACAGACATATTGCATCACGCGGGCAAATTGGCGATTGGGCCCGCTGTCAGGTTGCCAACCGCGGTTGCCGAGAGGGTAGTAGTGATAATATTTGACCGGGAAATTATCGCGATTGGGTCCGGCGGCCGAAACCTCCCGGCAGGACACCGCGATGTCTTCAACAAAATCGTATTGCGTCGGCTGGCCGCAGCGCTTTGAGTCCTCGATCGAATACCATTTGAAATAGGTCAGGCCCTTGGCGTCGGTTCGGATGCTGGCGAAATCGATGCAGTCAGAGCCATCGCCGGCGAATTCACCGCGGTATTTCTTCCAGTCTGCGGCCTGCGCGGCGGCAATCATTGAGACGAACAACACGGCCGCAAGGCGCAATGCGCCGGGCCATTGGGAACTCTGCGCTTGCCTCAACATCCGATTACCCTTGATCTAAATCAAGGCCATCAATTCCAGCGGCCAGTAAAAAGCAACAATGTGGCAGTTTATATCCACCGCGCCGTTTGATCTTGATCTTGAGCTGGCCGTCATCGACCAAGATGGTCCTCATACTCTGGTGTTTCCTTGCCGGCGCATCGCCGACGGTTGGATCAATGCGGAGACCAAACGTCGGATCGATGTGCGACCGACCCACTGGCGAGAATGGGCACACAAATCTTGATTTCAATGGTCGAATGAAATTCCTGGGACTGACGGCGCGTATACCTGCCCGCTGCGTTCATTGACAGGTTGTTTGGCGCGCCCGGCGAGATTCGAACTCACGACCTCTGCCTTCGGAGGGCAGCGCTCTATCCAGCTGAGCTACGGGCGCGTGGCATTCTTGATAGCCGAAGGGCTTGAGAGCGGCAACGGTCGGCGGCGAGCGGGGTGGGGGATCGGCGAAGACGGCGGATGGACAGCATGGATGTATCCCCGCCGGGCTTCTATAATCGCGCGCCAAGCGAGAACCAGCGCCGGAGCCATCCATGTCGCAAGCGGTCGAAAAAAATAGGACAAAACCTGCCGCGGTGCTGAAAGACGCGGATTTCAACTGGCAGGACCCGCTCGATCTCGACGGCGAGTTGACGGAAGAAGAGCGCATGGTGCGCGAGAGCGCGCGCGGCTTCGCGCAGAGCAAATTGATGCCGCAGGTGCGGCTCGCCTATCGCGAGGAGCGCTTTGACCGCGCCATCATCACGGAGATGGGCCAACTCGGGCTGATCGGGCCGACGATTCCGGAGGAATACGGCGGGGCTGGGCTCGGCTATGTGGCGGCCGGGCTGATCACACGCGAACTCGAACGGGTTGATTCCGGCTACCGCTCCGCGATGTCGGTGCAATCGTCGCTGGTGATGCAGCCGATCTTCGCCTACGGCACCGAAGCGCAGCGCAAGAAATATCTGCCCAAGCTCGCGCGCGGGGAGATCGTCGGCTGCTTCGGGCTGACCGAACCGGATCATGGTTCCGATCCGGGCTCGATGGTCACGCGGGCGGACAAGGTGGCGGACGGCTACAAGCTCAACGGCGCAAAAACCTGGATCACCAATGCGCCGATCGCCGACATCGCGGTGGTGTGGGCCAAGCTCGACGGCGCAATCCGCGGCTTCATCGTCGAGCGCGGCGCGAAAGGCTTCTCCACGCCGAAGATCGAGGGCAAGCTATCGCTGCGCTGCTCAATCACCGGCGAGGTCGTGCTCAGCGACGTGGTGGTTCCGGAGGACAACCTGCTGCCGAACGCGAAGGGGCTTGCCGGCCCGTTCGGCTGCCTGACCACGGCGCGCTACGGCATCGCCTGGGGCGCGATGGGCGCCGCCGAATTCTGCTGGCATGCGGCGCGACAATACGTGCTCGACCGCAAACAGTTCGGCCGGCCGCTAGCGGCCAATCAGCTCATACAGAAGAAACTTGCCGACATGCAGACGGAAATCACGCTCGGGTTGCACGCGGCGCTGCGGCTCGGGCGATTGCTGGAGGCGGGAAAGGCCGCGCCGCCGGCGGTGTCGCTGCTCAAGCGCAATAATTGCGGCAAGGCGCTCGAAATCGCGCGCATGGCGCGCGACATGCACGGCGGCAACGGCATTTCCGACGCGTTCCACGTCATGCGGGTGATGTCGAACCTGGAGACGGTCAACACCTACGAGGGCACGCACGACATTCATGCGCTGATACTCGGGCGCGCGCAGACCGGCATCCAGGCGTTCTTCTGATCGGAAGGTTCAGGCGCGACCTTGCGTGCTCTGGCACAGCAAGGCGAGGCGGCGGACCATCGCGCTCGCGGGATCGCACAGCGGATCGACGATGGTGTAGTGATTCATGCCCGCTACGGCTTCATAGCGGGCGCTCGCGCCGCGGGCGCCCCAGGCATCGACGATGGCGCGGCTCTGGCGCAGGAATTCGGACGATTCAAGCGACCCGGCGACGGCATCGAAGATGCGATCCTTGGCGATCGGCCAATCGAGCGGCGAGACGCGGCGCGCTTCCGCTTCGTCGAGCTTGAGCTCCTGATTCATCGAGATGTGAACGAGCGGGCCAAGATCGAACACGCCGGAGATGGCATAAGCCGCCGGCACGAGATCGGTCGGAGCGGCCGGATCGCGCGACTTCCACTCGGTCGCCACCATGCAGGCGGCGAGATGGCCGCCGGCGGAATGACCGAACACCATGATGCGCTGGCCGAAGCGGCGCCAGAGGTGGAGGCAGGCCTGACGGATCTGCGCGATGATGTCGGCGATGCTCACCTGCGGACACAGATCATAGCCGACGATGGCGACGGCGATGCCGTGGGCGTTCAGTCCGTACGCCATGTGGCTGAACATCGCGGGCTCAAGCGAGCGCCAATAGCCGCCGTGCACGAATAGCGCGAGCGGCGTGGTGCCGCTGCTTTCGGGAAAAAACAGGTCGATGGTCTGCCGTGCGCTGGGGCCATAGGACATGCCGAGCGCACAGCCTTCCTCGGCGGCCGCCTTTGCCCGATAGTCGGTGGCCGCGCGCTGCCAGCGGGCGAAGATGTCGACGTACTCCGGCACCCGCGCGCGGTTGTTGTATTCGGCCTCGTATTCGATGGGCATTCCAAGGGCTCCCGATTCGAAGGCGAACATTGGGGTATGGGCGCAACCAGGGCAAGCGATTATGCCCAATTGTTCCAAGTTGAATGGGGCGTTATGACTGGGCCATGAAAGTCAACGGCAAGCTTACCCGCAGCGTATGGCGGGAGCCGGACGGCGTCGCGGTCGGCGTGATCGATCAGACGTTGTTGCCGCATCGCTTCGGCACGCTGCGGCTCGCGACGGTCGACGATGCCGCGCGCGCGATTGCCACGATGCAGGTGCGCGGCGCGCCGCTGATCGGGGCGGTTGCCGCCTACGGGCTCTGCCTCGCGCTGCGCGCGGATGCGTCGGATGAAAATCTCGAGCGCGCCTACGCAATGATGCTCGCCACACGGCCGACCGCGATCAATCTCAAATGGGCGCTCGACGAGGTGATGGCGGTGGTGCGCAATATCCCGCGCGAACGGCGGGTGGCGGCCGCCTACCGCAGGGCCGACGAAATTTGCGATGAGGATGTGGCGATCAATCTTGCGATCGGCCGGAACGGCCTGAAACTGATCGAAGACATCGCCCGTAAGAAGAACAACGGCGCACCGGTCAACGTGCTCACCCATTGCAACGCCGGTTGGCTTGCGACGGTGGATTGGGGTACGGCGACTGCGCCGATCTATCTGGCGCATGACGCCGGCATCAAGCTCCGCATCTACGTGGATGAGACTCGGCCGCGCAATCAGGGCGCGCTCACGGCCTGGGAACTCGGCCAGCACGGTGTGCCGCACACCTATATCGCCGACAATACCGGCGGCCATCTGATGCAGCACGGGCTGGTCGATATGGTCATCGTGGGCACGGATCGCGTCACCGCGCAGGGCGACGTCTGCAACAAGATCGGAACCTATCTGAAGGCGCTGGCCGCGAAAGACAACGGCGTGCCGTTCTACGTGGCGCTGCCGTCGCCGACCATCGATTTTTCGGTGGCCGACGGTGTGGCGGACATTCCAATCGAAGAACGCGGTGCCGACGAAATCGAAACCGTCACTGGCCGTGCCGCCGATGGTCGGCTTGAGACGGTGCGGGTTGCGCCTGACGGCACATCCGCGGCCAACTACAGCTTCGATGTCACGCCGGCGCGGCTGGTCAGCGGTCTCATCACCGAACGCGGGGTGCTTGCGGCCTCGCGCGCGGCGCTGGCGAGGGCTTTTCCGGAACGGGCGACGGCAAAATGATAACGCGTGAGCAACGGGGAGTGAGCATGCAGATGATATTTCGAAAGCTCGCAGCATCGGGCGCCATTGCGTTGGCGGCTGGCGTTTTCGCGGCGGCGCCGGCCAATGCTCAATTGGCCGAGCCGTTCGCGGGCAAGACTGTCACGGTCATCATCGGCTTCGGCGCCGGCGGCGGCTACGACATGTGGGGCCGCCTGGTCGCGCGCAATGTCGGCAAATATCTTCCGGGCAAGCCGACAATCATACCGCAGAATATGCCGGGCGCCGGCAGCTATGTGGCGACGAGCCACATCTACAATGCCGCGCCGAAGGACGGCACAGTATTCGGGATCATCGCGCGCGATGCGGCGCTCGGGCCGCTGTCGGGCGCCCCCGGCGCGCGGTTCGATGCGACCAAACTGTCCTGGCTCGGCACGCCGACGAAGGAGCACAACGTCTGCATCGCCAACAGCGGCGCGGCAGTGAAAAACATCAAGGACCTGAAAGAAAAGCAGTTGGTGCTCGGCGATACCGGACCGGGCACCGGCACACGCTCCTATCCAAAGGTGCTCGGCGATGTATTCGGATTCAAGTTCAAGATCGTCGGCGGGTTTCCGTCATCGGCGGACGTTTTCCTCGCCATGGAGCGCGGAGAGGTCGACGGAATCTGCGAAAGCCTCGACAGCGTGAACAGCCGCCGGCCGGACTGGATTTCAGGGAAGAAGGTGAACGTGCTGCTGCAGGCGGGCTCGGTGACGCATCCGGAGCTGAAGGATGTTCCGTCGGTTTTCGACCTTGCGCGCAATCCCGAGGAACGGCAATTGCTCGAATACCTCTATGCCGGGCAGGAAATCGGGCGGCCGTTCGTGGCGCCGCCGGACCTGCCGGCGGACCGGCTGAAAATCCTGCGCGAAGCCTTCGACGCGACGATGAAGGACCCGGATTTCGTCGCCGATGCCAAGCGCAACAAATTGGACGTGGAGCCGGACAGCGGCGAGCATCTCGCCACACTGATCAAGAAAATCTACGCCACGCCGAAACCGATCATCGACCGGGTGAGCGACCTGATCAAATAACGTCTCAGCGCGGCGCGCGCTTGGCCAAGATGCGCTGCAGCGTGCGGCGATGCATGTTGAGGCGGCGCGCCGTCTCCGACACGTTGCGGCCGCACAGTTCGTAGATGCGCTGAATGTGTTCCCAGCGCACGCGGTCGGCGGACATGGGGTGTTCCGGCGGCTCGGCCTTCTTGCCGTCGATCGCGAGCAAGGCTGCGACGACGTCGTCGGCATCGGCCGGCTTGGCGAGATAGTCGATGGCGCCGAGCTTGATCGCGTTCACGGCGGTGGCGATGTTGCCGTAGCCGGTCAGCACGATGGCGCGGGCATCCGGGCGGCGCTCTTTCAGCGCGGAGATGACATCGAGCCCGCTGCCGTCGGATAGCCGCATATCGACAACGGCGAATGCCGGCGCGGATTTCGCCACGTGCTGGAGTCCTTCCGCGACGGCTTCCGCGACCATCACCTCGAAGCCACGGCTCTCCATGGCACGGGCGAGGCGTTGCACGAAGGATTTGTCGTCATCGACAATCAGCAGGGAACGCTCACCGATCGAACGTTCACTCACATTCGCAGCCAGCGCGACATCACCCATCGCGTACTCCGATTTTCAGCCTTGATATCAAGGATAAAGAAGAGTCGTGGCGACCACAAGGCTGCAAGATTCAAGAAGCGGTGACCGTTAACGGACGCTCAAAATCGTTGCGGCCCCAATGAATTCGCACGACCGCGCCGCGGTCGGGAAATGCCCGGTTTTCAAAGTTAAGCGTTGCGCCGGAGCGCTCGAGCAGGGTTTTGGCGATAAAAAAGCCGAGGCCGAGGCCGGTGGTTTCGCCGGCGGCATTCATGCGTCGCCGTTTGCTCGACCGCACATAGGGCTCGCCGATGCGATCCATGATTTCGGGAGCAAAGCCGGGCCCGTCGTCGCTGATGGTGACGGCAACGTCTTCGCCGGTCCAGTCGGCGGCGACCTCGACCCGTTTCTGCGCAAAGTCGACGGCGTTTTCGAGCAGATTGCCGAGGCCGTAGAGGATCGCCGGATTGCGCGCACCGACCGGCTGAGCGGCTTGCTGCGGCACGGCGACTTCGATCGCGACACCGAAATTGCGGTGCGGCGCCACCACTTCCTCGATCAGCGCGGAAAGCGGCATGCGGTCGAACGGTTCGCCGCTCGCCGAGAGTTCGGTGAGTTTGGAAAGGATATCGCGGCAGCGTTGCGACTGCTCGCGCAGAAGGCGGATGTCCTCGGCATGCGGTGACTTGGGACTGATCGCGCGCTCGAGTTCCTTGGCGATTACCGAGATGGTGGAGAGCGGGGTGCCGAGTTCGTGCGCGGCGGCGGCGGCAAGCCCATCGAGCTGGGACAGATGCTGTTCGCGCTCGAGCACAAGTTCTGTTGCCGCTAACGCCTCGGCGAGTTGGCGGCTTTCTTCGGTGATTTGCCAGGAATAAATGCCGACGAACAAGATCGAGAGCAGAATCGAAAGATAAACGCCGAGCTGATAGCTCCAAGGCAAGTCGAGCGGCTCTTCGACATCCCAGGGCAGCTTGTTCGGGACAAACAAGAGGACAGTGGCACACAACAAGGCAAAGCCGGCAAGGTACACGGTCAAGCGCGGCGGCAGGGCCGTGGCTGACAGCAGAACCGGGGCGACGAACAAAAACGCGAACGGGTTTTGCAGCCCGCCGGTGATGAACAGCAGGACCGCAAGCACGGCGGTGTCGAATGCCAGCAGCCACGCGGCGCGGTCAGGCTCGATGCGCTGCGCCGTGCTGAAGCGAACGCGCAGCAAGACGTTGAGCGCGGCGGAAAGCGCGATGACCACGAGGCATTCCCAGACCGGCAACGCGAAATTGAGGCCGTAGTAGACCACCAACACGGCGACGGTCTGGCCGATGATCGCGAACCAGCGCAGCCGCAGCAGCGTGTCGAGCCGGACTTGGCGGCGTTGCGGCAGATGGACCTTGTCGAAATCCTTATCAAACATGACGCTAATGTAGCGTTTTGCCGGCAGGGCATAAATACCGCGTGGCCATCGGCAAAAAACGGGACTTGCGCGCGGCGGCCCGCCACGTCACATCTGCCGGATATGCCGCCTGCCTCAGCCATGCCCGAACCCACCATCGCCGAGCCCACCATCGTCGTCGACCGTCTGGTCAAGATCTACAAACGCGAAGCCGCGGTCGACGGGATTTCGTTTTCGCTGGCGGCGGGAACGGTCACCGCGCTGCTCGGCGCCAACGGCGCCGGCAAGACCACGACGATCGCCACGATCATGGGGCTGCTCACGCCGACGTCCGGGCGGGTCACGGTGCTCGGTGCGGAAATGCCGTGGCAGCGCCACCGCGTGCTGCATCGGATGAATTTCGAAAGCCCTTATGTCGATATGCCGATGCGGCTGACGATCCGGCAAAATCTGACGGTGTTCGGCAGGCTGTACGGCGTGGCCAATCTGACCGAGCGCATCACGCAACTGGCGCATGACTTGGAACTTACCGACCTGCTCGACCGGCCGACCGGCAAGCTTTCGTCGGGCCAGAAGACGCGCGTGTCGCTGGCAAAATCGTTGATCAACGAGCCCGAAGTGCTGCTGCTCGACGAGCCGACCGCTTCGCTCGATCCCGATACGGCGGATTGGGTACGCGGGCGGCTCGAACGTTATTGCCGCGAGCGGCATGCAACGGTGCTGCTGGCCTCGCACAATATGGCGGAAGTCGAGCGGTTGTGCGAGCGCGTCATCATGATGAAGCGCGGAAAGATCGAAGATGACGATACGCCGGCGCGGCTGATCGCGCGCTATGGCCGGCGCACGCTGGAAGAGGTATTTCTCGACATCGCGCGCGGCGGCGGTGAAGCGCGTGAGGCGGCGCAGTGAGCACGCAGTCCAGCGATCCCGTTGCCTTCTCTATGCGGCGCGTATCGGCGATGGTGCTGCGCTATTGGTATCTCCTGCGCTCGTCGTGGCCGCGCATCCTCGACCTGATCTACTGGCCGGCCGTGCAAATGCTGATGTGGGGCTTTCTGCAGCTCTATGTGAATCAGAATTCGAGCTTCTTCACGCAATCGGCCGGAGTGTTCATCGGGTCGGTGCTGCTGTGGGACATCTTGTTCCGTGGACAACTTGGATTCTCGATTTCATTTCTGGAAGAGATGTATGCCCGCAACATGGGTAACATCATGATGAGTCCATTGCGGCCGGTGGAATTCGTCTGCGCGCTGATGATCATGAGCCTGATCCGGCTGGCGATCGGCATGGTGCCGGTCTCGCTCCTGGCGATCGCGTTCTTCGGGTTCAATCTCTGGGATCTGGGGCTGGCGCTCGCGGCCTTCTTCCTCAACCTCATTTTGACCAGCTGGGCGATCGGAATTCTCGTGGCCGGACTGCTGCTGCGTAATGGACTGGGCGCGGAGAGCTTGGCATGGACGTTCATGTTTTTGTTCCTGCCGCTCACATGCGTCTACTATCCGGTGGCGGTGCTGCCGCCATTTCTGCAAACCGTGGCCTGGGCGCTGCCGCCAACCTACGTGTTCGAGGGCATGCGGGCGCTGCTGATCCATCACGTCTTCCGCGGCAACCTGATGGTGGAGGCATTCGCCATCAACGTGGTGCTGTTTGCGGCGGCAGCGGTGGCGTTCTTCCTCCTGCTCGCCAGTGCGCGGCGGCAGGGCACGCTGTTGCAGACCGGCGAATAAGCATTGCTGCGTTGCGGTCTTCGTAAGCCCAAGAAAAGCATGCATTTTTAGCCGTAACGGATTTCGAATTGTTCATAGTTATATTGACCGTATGAGTTCGAATCAGCAGAATGCTGCAGCGCAAAAAGCCAGGGCTGGGCTTAGCAATATGGCGATTGGAGAATTTGGTGGAGCGCCGAGCGTCGGCGGCCCGGCGTTTTCGACCGGCCTCTACTGGCTTTACGAAATGGGGCAGGCCGCGCTCAATCCCTCGCGCGCGTTTGCCGACGTGACAAAGCTCTACTTCAAGAATCCGCTCAACCCACTGGCGCGAACCCAATTCGGCAAGACGATGGCGGCGGCCAGCGAGTTGTTCGAGCGGGCGACCCGGCGCTACGGCAAGCCCGAATGGAATATTGATTCCACGACGGTGAACGGTCAAACCGTTCCGATTCACATCAATTGCGTTTGGGAGCGGTCGTTCTGCCGGCTGCTGCATTTCGAGCGCGTGTTTGAACATGCGCCGAAACGCCCGCAGCCGAAAGTTCTGATCGTGGCGCCGATGTCGGGCCATTATCCGACGCTGCTGCGCGGCACGGTAACCGCGTTCCTGCCCAATCACGACGTCTACATCACCGAATGGGTGGATGCGCGGATGGTGCCGGTGGCCGAAGGTCGCTTCGATCTGGACGACTACATCGACTATATCATCAGCATTTTGCATAAGCTCGGCGGTGACACGCACGTGGTCGCGGTTTGCCAGCCGTCGGTGCCGGTGATCGCGGCAACCGCGTTGATGGAAGCGTCGAACGACGCCTACGCGCCGCGCACCATCGTGCTGATGGGCGGGCCGATCGATACGCGGATCAATCCGACCGCGGTGAATCTGGTGGCGCAACAACGCGGCGTCAACTGGTTCCGCCGTAACGTCATCACCAAGGTGCCGTTCCCGCATCCCGGCGTCATGCGCGACGTCTACCCCGGATTCCTGCAGCTCAATGGCTTCGTGAGCATGAATCTCGATCGTCACCTCGACGCGCACCGCGATCTGTTTTTCCATCTGGTGCAGGGCGACGGCGATTCGGCGCAAAAACACAGGGAATTCTACGACGAATATCTGGCCGTGATGGACCTTGCGGCCGAGTTCTATCTGCAGACCGTCGATACGGTGTTCGTCCGCCATGCGCTGCCGAAGGGCGAGATGACCCACCGCGGCCGGGCGGTGGACCTGACGAAGATTCGCAATGCGGCGCTGCTGACCATCGAAGGCGAAAAAGACGATATCTCGGGCGTCGGCCAGACCGAGGCGGCGCATAATCTGTGCGTGAATATTCCGAAGGAACGCAAGGCGCACTATCTGCAGCTGGCGGTCGGCCATTACGGCGTGTTCAACGGCTCGCGTTACCGGGCCGAGATCCAGCCGCGCATCGCCGATTTCATTCGCTCGAATGGCGAGCGGACGCGGGTCGCGCGCAAGGCGTCCGTGCGCGTGGTGGCGTAACGACGCTGCAATTGCCGACTTGCCCCCGAAGCGACGCAAGAGCAATAGTCTTTTCCGAATCTTTTTGAGTCGGATAGTCCGGACGAGCTCGCACCATGCCGCTTAGCGCCCTGTTGTTTCGCCGGCCGAGCGAGCCGCGGCTCATCGAAATAGAATTCGACCAGAAAATCTATCCGGTCAGGGTGCGGCGCCATCGCCAGGCCCGGCGCTACACGCTGCGCGTCAATGCGGGAAGCCGGGGCGTGGTGCTCACCATGCCGCTGCGCGGGGCGTTGCGCGAGGCGAAGATTTTCGCCCAAAAGCACGCGGCCTGGATTGCGGCGCGGCTGAAACGCTTGCCGGAAGCGGCCCCGTTCGACCATGGCACGACCGTGCCGCTGCGCGGGGATGCGCACCGCATCGAGCATCGGCCGGATCGGCGCGGAACGGTGTGGACCGAGAGCGACGGCGACGGCGGGAAGCTGCTTTGTGTTGCCGGGCAGGCGCCGCATGTCGGTCGCCGGGTGCGCGATTTCCTCAGACGCGAGGCCAAGCACGCCTTGGAGCATGCAAGCCGCCGCGCGGCGGAAAAGCTCGGCGTCAATGTCAAACGCGTTTCGGTGCGCGATCAATCGAGCCGTTGGGGCTCGTGCTCGAGCACCGGAAGGCTGTCGTATTCATGGCGGCTCATCCTGGCGCCCCCGTTCGTGCTCGACTATCTCGCGATACATGAGGTGGTGCATCTGATCGAGATGAATCATTCGCCGCGGTTCTGGCGGCTGGTCGCCGAACATTGCCCGGATGCGGCGCGCGCCAAGGCTTGGCTCGAAGCGCACGGCAGCGAACTGCATCGCTACGGGTCCGCGCAAGGCGATGCCGCGCCGCGCGGCACGACCACGTGATGCCGCAGATCCTGAACTGAAATCCCACATGCTCGGCCCCAACCCCGTCGCGCTCACCGGCCTGCTGGCACTCTTGACCGGCATCGCACCATTGTCGGTAGACATGTATCTCGCTTCATTACCGGACATCGGGCGCACGCTTGCGTCTCCGGACGCCCAGGTTCAGCTCACGCTCTCGTTCTATCTTATTGGCTTTGCGGGCGGGCAAGTGATCTATGGGCCGATCTCCGACCGGCATGGGCGGCGCATGGTTTTGATGGCGGCGCTGGCGCTGTTCATTACCGCAAGCCTCGTGTGCGCGGCCGCGCCGTCGATCGAGATTTTGATCGCCGCGCGGTTTTTCCAAGCGATCGGGGGCTCGGGTGCGGCCGTGCTGGCGCGCGCGGTGGTGCGGGACGTGTATGAAGGCGCGCGCGTTGCGCGCGAACTTTCGCGGCTCGCTGCCGTGATGGCGCTGGCGCCATTGATTGCGCCCTTGATCGGCGGCGCGCTGCAAACTTATTTCGGCTGGAGGGCGAGTTTCATCGCGCTGACGGCGGTTGGCATGGCTTCGGCCGCGCTCGTAGCGCTGTTCTTGCCGGAAACATTGCGCAGCCGCGCGCCGGAGCCCGTTTCGTTCACTTCGATCCTAAGCTCCTATCGTACATTTTTAGCCAACCCGGCGTTTCTCGCCTATTTGGGAATTCTGCTTTGCGCATTCGGCGGCTTGTTCGCCTGGATTTCGGCTTCCGCGTTCGTGCTGCAAAATCTTTACGGGCTCTCGCCGTTTGAATTCGGCCTGGCCTTCGCCGTGGGCTCGGCCGGGTATCTCGCCGGCACCTGGGTCGCGGCGCATATCGTGATGCGGAACGGGCTCGATCGCACGCTCGGGATCGGCTGCCTCGGACTTGCGGGCGGCGGGGTGGCATGCGTGGTTGCGCTTTCATTTGGCCTGACGTCGGCGACCGCACTGGTGCTGTCGGTGGCAATATTCCTCGGCGGTCTGGGACTGGCATTGCCACAGGCGCAGGCGGGCGCGCTGCTGCCGTTTCCGCAGCGCGCGGGGGCCGCGTCGTCGCTCGTTGGATTTTTGCAGCAAACCGCCGGCGCGGTGGTCGGCGCCGTCGTCGTCGCATTGCTGAGCAGGAGCGCGTGGCCGCTTGCGGCGGGGATCGCGGTCACGGGATGCGGTGCGCTGGCAATCTGGGCATTCACGCGCGACGTGCGCGTCTGACGATTGTCATTGCCGTCCGAACAGACGGTCGAGCAGCCAGGTGTCGAGCTTGTCGGTGGCCGCCGGCGTCGGCGGCGGTGCAGGCTCAGGCCTCGGCTGGGAGGGCGTGAAGAGTTTCCAGGGCGGCTGCAGACCGGCAAACGGGGACTCGCTGACCCCGGGCAGGCTCGCGACGGGAATGCCCTGGTGGGCGGCGGTCATGAACCGGCTCCAGATTTCCACCGGCAAACCGCCGCCGGTAATTTTCTTGGTCGGCGTTCCGTCATCGTTGCCGAGCCAAACGCCGGTGACGAGATGCGCCGTGTAGCCGACGAACCAGGCGTCGCGGAACTCCTGCGAGGTGCCGGTCTTGCCGGCGGCGGGCCAGCCGGCAAGCTCCGCTTTGCGTGCGGTGCCGGTCAGCAGCGTTTCGCGCATCATCGTATTCATCATGCCGACGATGCGGGGCTCGATGACGGCGCCGAGGTTTTGCGGGGTGCGTTGATAGAGCAACTTTCCACCCGCGGTGCGGATGCGTTCGATCACATGCGGGCTGATCGCGATGCCGCCATTCGCAAAGGTCGCATAGGCGCCGA
This sequence comes from Xanthobacteraceae bacterium, assembly GCA_035501735.1. Lineage (GTDB taxonomy): Bacteria > Pseudomonadota > Alphaproteobacteria > Rhizobiales > Xanthobacteraceae > PNAI01. The sequence continues at coordinate 27,129 of DATJVR010000007.1, forward strand.
CCAGTTCGAGCACGGACACCTCGGAGGTGCCGAGCGCGATCGAAGGATTGGGATCGAGCTTGGAGGCGATGCCGAGGCGATGGGCGGTGCGGACGATGGCGCTCGGGCCCATCTCAAGCGTGAGGCGCACCGACACGGTGTTGAGCGACTGTGAGAGCGCCTGCTGCAGCGTTACCGGTCCGTGATATTCGTGGCCGTAGTTCTCGGGCTTCCAGCCTTTGAGCGCGAGCGGCTTGTCCTCGCGGATCGTGTCCGGCGTCAAACCGTGTTCGAGCGCGGTGAGGTAGACGAAAGGCTTGAAGGCGGACCCGGGCTGGCGATGGGCCGCGACCGCGCGATTGAACTGGCTTTCCGCGTAGTTCTTGCCGCCGACCAGCGCGCGCACTGTGCCGTCGGGATTCATCGCCACAATCGCGCCCTGGGTGACGCCGGATTTTTCGCCTTTCTGGGCGATCTCATCGACCAGCGCCTTCTCGGCCGCCGCCTGCAGAACGGGGTCGATCGAGGTGGCGACCACGAGGTCGTCATCGACGCGGCCGACGAGATCGTCGAGTACGTCCATGATCCAGTCGGCGACGTATTGCACCGTGCCGGTGCCGGTTTGCTGCACCGCCAGGGCGGGATGCGCGAGGGCTGCGGTCGCCATGTCGTCGGTGATGAATTTAGCGTTGGCCATGGCGGCGAGTACGAATTGGGCGCGCCGTTCGGCGCCGTTGGGATTGCGGCTCGGCGCCAGGCGCGAGGGCGAGCGGACGATGCCGGCGAGCACCGCGGCTTCGGCCAGCGTCAGTTGCTTGGCCGGCTTGTTGAAGTAGCGTTGCGCGGCGGATTCGATGCCGTAGGCGCCGGCGCCGAAGTAAACGCGATTCAGGTAGAGTTCGAGAATTTCATTCTTGGAAAATTTATGCTCGAGCCAGAGCGCCAAGATCGCTTCCTGCAGCTTGCGTGTGAGCGTGCGCTCCTGGGTCAGAAAGAGGTTTTTCGCGAGCTGCTGGGTGAGCGTCGAGCCGCCCTGCGTACCGCCGCGCCGGAGCACGTTGGAAATCACCGCTCGGGTGATGCCGATGGGGTCGATGCCGTGATGCGAATAGAAGCGGCGGTCCTCGATGGCGATGAACGCTTGCGGCGCGTATTTGGGCAAATCCTTGAGTGCAACCGGCGGTCCGCTGTCGCCACGCATGGCGAACGGACGGCCATCGATGCCGACGATCTGGATCGAGGGCGGGCGTTTGGGAATTTCGAGCGAATGGATCGGCGGCAGATGAGCCGCGACCCAGGCCACGACGCCGATTGCGGCAATGAACGACCAAAGTCCGGCCACCGCGCCCCAGTAGGCGAGGCGGCCAAGGACCGAGCGCTTGCGGCCACGCCTGCGCGAGCGGCTGCGACGACGGCGCGGCGGCCGGGCTGAATCGTCAGCGGGAGTTTTGCGGTTGGGTGGCTCTTGCCGTTGATCGACCATTGATGTGGCGTCGATGGTGGCGCGCGGCGGGCGTTGCCCGGTTTGGCGTCGCAACGCCGGTTGCTGTCGCGACCGGCCGTCGCTGCATGCCGAATCTTGCCTACACGCTAATTCTGGCGATTTAAGGGGTGGTTAAGCGGTTGAACGATTGGCCGAAATGGCTGGGGATGCGGTTCTCGATGCATGCCTAAAACGCATGCGGCTGTTGATGAACATCGGTTGCGGTATTCTCGATCAAGGCATTTTGTGCATTATGCGCCGATTCCGGGTCGGCCCGGTCGAGACAAATTCTGGAGAATCCCATGCGCATCAGCGCCATTTTGCTTGCTGCCGTGTTCGCAGTGTCCGCAACGACTATGGCTTCCGCCGCCAAGAAGGCAGCGGCCGATCCCGGCATCACGGCGCAAAATCAAAGCGCGACGTTCTGGGCGGATGCATTGCACCCCTGGGCGACCACGCCGGCACCCAGCCATCATATGAAGTCGAAGAAAAAGAAATCCGGCTAATCCCAGCCCGTTCGTCAACACGAGCCTCGGCGGCAATCCTGCGCGAAGAGCGCGGGTTGCGCCGAGGTTTCTTATCGCGCCTTTGGCAAAGCATTCAGCTGGCGGCCGCGCCTTTCGCAGCCTTTGGCGTTTCCTCTGTGGCGGTGAAGAGTTGCAGCAATGCGCGCTTGATCGTCATCTCGCGGGTGGGCGAGACGATCTTGGCACCGAACAGATCGGTCACGTAGAAGACGTCGACGACGCGCTCGCCGAAGGTCGCGACGTGGGCCGAGGTAATGTTGAGATTGAGTTTGGACAGCGTGGCGGTGAGCTCGTAAAGCAGGCCGGGCCGGTCGAGCCCCGTCACCTCGATGACGGTATAGCGGTTGGACCAGTGGTTGTAGATCGTCACCTCGGGTTCGAGCGCGAAGGCTTTGAGCTGCGTTTTCGCGCCTGAGCGACGGGCAACGACCTCCGGCAATTTGAGGTCGCCGAGCAGCGCCTTCTCGATGGTCTCGGCGATGCGGGTGGCGCGACGCGCCTCGTCCTCATCCTGTTCGAATTCGCGCGACACCGCGATGGTGTCGAGCGCGCGCCCGTCGGTGGTGGTGAATATTTGCGCGTCGACGATGTTTGCGCCGGTGGCCGCGCAGGCGCCGGCGAGGATCGACAGCAGGCGCGGATGATCGGGCGCGAGCACGGTCAATTCGGTGACGGCGCGCGCGGCATCGAAAGCAAACGTGGTGGCGAGCGATTTGCCGGCCTGCTCGGTATTGCGCACGAAATGCGCGTGCGCGACGCGATGCGGCAGATCCACTTTGAGCCAATAGGCGGGATAATGCCGGGCAAAATAGGCGTCGATCTGCTCGCCGGTCCAGTCCTTGAGCTCGGCCTTGAGTTCGGTCTGCGCAATGGCCACGCGCTGCGCGCGGTTGACCTCGGAGAAGCCGCCGGTCAGCGCGGGTTCGGTCTCGTAATAGAGCGTGCGCAGGAGCTGAGCCTTCCAGCCGTTCCAGACGCCCGGACCGACGGCGCGGATGTCGGCGGTCGTGAGGATGGTGAGCAGCTTCATGCGTTCGAGCGATTGTACGACGGCGGCGAAATTCTCGATCGTGCGGCGATCTGAAAGGTCGCGGGATTGCGCGACGGTCGACATCACCAGATGATTCTCAACGAGCCATGCCACGGTCTCGGTTTCGGCGGCGGACAGGCCCAGCCGGGGACAAAAGCGCCGCGCGATGCGTGCGCCGGCGATCGAATGATCCTCGACGCGGCCCTTGGCGATATCGTGAAGGAACAGCGCGACATACAACACGGCGCGGTGGTTTTTCTGGATCTTCTTCACCAGATCGTTGGCAAGCGCATAATCCTCGTTTTGCCCGCGTTCGATCTCGGCCAGCACGCCGATGCAACGCAGAAGATGCTCATCCACCGTGTAATGGTGATACATGTTGAACTGCATCATGGCGACGATGCGCCCAAATGGGCGGACGAAGCGGCCGAGCACGCCGGTTTCGTTCATTCGTCGCAGCACGATCTCGGCATCGTGGGATGTGAGGATCTTAAGAAAAAGCTGGTTGGCCTCTTCGTTGTTGCGCAGCTCGTCGTCGATCAGCTTCAGCGAGTGAGACGCCACGCGCATGGCGTCAGGGTGTAAAACCAGATTGTGCTTTTGCGCCAGATGAAACATGCGGATGAGATTGACCGGATCGCGGCTGAAGACATCCGCATCAGCGACGGTGAGACGGTTGTTGTCATCGACAAAATCGGCGTTCTCGGCGAGCGGCCGGCGGCCGTGCGGGCGTAATCGCGCCATGACGCGGCTGAGCATGGGCGCGGGCTTGGCCTGCTGGTCTTCAAGCGCCGCGCACAAGATCGCCGTGAGATCGCCGACGTCCTTGGCGATCAGGAAATAGTGCTTCATGAAGCGTTCGACATCTTTGAGGCCGGGATGCTCGGTGTAACCCAGTCGCACGGCGATCTCGCGCTGGATGTCGAAGGAAAGACGCTCTTCGGCGCGGCCGGTGAGGAAATGCATGTGGCAGCGCACCGACCAGAGAAAATCCTCACAGCGGCGGAAAATCTTCATCTCTTCGCGATCGAACACGTCGCGGTCGATGAGCTCTTCGAGATCGCGCACGCGATAGACGTATTTGGCGATCCAGAACAGCGTGTGCAGGTCGCGCAGGCCGCCTTTGCCGTCCTTGACGTTCGGCTCGACCAGGTAGCGCGACTGTCCGGCGCGGCGGTGGCGTTCCTCGCGCTCGGCGAGTTTGGCGGCGACGAATTCCGCCGCGGTGCCCTGCACGACGGACTTGTTGAAACGCGCCATCAGCTCGCCGAACAGGTTGCGGTCGCCGAGCAGAAATCGCGACTCCAGGATCGCGGTGCGAATGGTCATGTCGGCCTTGGCCTGCCGGATGCATTCGTCGATCGAACGCGTGGCGTGGCCGACTTTCAGGCCGAGGTCCCACAGGCAATAGAGGATAGCTTCGGCCACCTGTTCACCCCAGGCGGTCTGCTTGTAGGGCAAGAGAAACAACAGATCGATATCGGAACCGGGCGCCAGCAACCCGCGGCCGTAGCCTCCGGTCGCCACGATCGCCATGCGTTCGGCTTCGGAGGGATTCTGCGAGGGATAAAGATAATTGCCGGCGAATTCGTAGATCACGCGGATGATTTCATCCTGCATGAAACATATTCGCTCGGCGCAGCGGCGGCCCTGGCGGTCCTTGAGCAGCAAGCGCTCGGCGGTGGCGCGGCCGGCGGCGAGCGCAATCTTCAGACGCTGCGCGACGGCAGCGCGGATTTCCCGCTCATGGCCGGAGTGGGTTTCCGCCAGCTTCTTGAGATCGGAAGCAATCGTGCGCTCGTCGAACAATTCGACGGCGCCTTTGGAGGCAAGTTCGGCTGGCAGCATGGACATCGAGATAACGGAGGGCTCCGATCCTGTCACCGCCCGCAGCCTCAGCTACGGAAAACAAAAACCACTGCGCCGCGATCGAACAGGGAAACCGCATGCCAGTCAGGCTAACCGAAAAGATATTTCATTCTAATTGACGAACAAGGGCTTAGGCCTATAGAAATGCAGATAGCGCCGATTTGAGCGAACAGCTTGCGGGCGCTTAACAAGTGCAGCTAAAGCGGTCGGGGTCCGCCCCGTCGCAAACGAGCTGACGGGCGGGTGAAACAACCCCGCCTCCATCAACCAACCGCCACGTGCCCGAAGGGCGCGAACGGCGAACCACGTGTGGAGGTACACATGACTGCTCTTACTCGACGTTCCCTGTTGCTATCGGCCGCATTGGCGGCGCTGCCGGCCGTGGCGCTCGCCGCGGACAAGCCGAAAACCATCAATATCGACTGGGCGACCTACAACCCGGTATCGATGGTGCTCAAGGAGCAGGGTCTCCTGGAGAAAGAATTCGCCAAAGACGGCATCTCCATTCGCTGGGTGCAGACGCTCGGCTCCAATAAGGCGCTCGAATTCCTCAACGCCGGCTCGATCGATTTCGGCTCGACGGCGGGCGCCGCGGCGCTGATCGGCAAGATCAACGGCAATCCGATCAAGTCGATCTATGTCTTTTCGCGGCCGGAATGGACCGCTCTGGTCACGCGCAAGGATTCGCCGATCAACAAGATCGAGGACCTCAAAGGCAAGCGCGTCGCTGTAACGCGCGGCACCGATCCGCACATCTTTCTGGTGCGGGCGCTGCTCTCGGCCGGCATGACCGAGCGCGACATCAACGAAGTGCTGCTGCGGCATCCGGACGGCAAGACCGCGCTCATCCGCGGCGACGTCGATGCCTGGGCGGGCCTCGACCCGATGATGGCGCAGGCGCAGGTCGAGGACGGCGCGCGGCTGTTCTATCGCAATGCCGACGCCAACACCTACGGCATCCTCAATTCGCGCGAGGAGTTTCTCAAAGCCTATCCCGATCTGACACGGCGGGTGCTCGCGGTTTACGAAGACGCGCGCAAATACTGCCTTGGCGACTACGACGAAGAGAAAAAGGTGTTCATGCAAGTGACCAAGCTGCCGAGCGCCGTGGTCGACATCCAGCTCAAGGAGC
>DATJVR010000008.1:0-44715 GCA_035501735.1 Xanthobacteraceae bacterium
CGAACCAGTCTCGGTTGCAAACAAACCGGTCTCAGGTTCAATCGAACCAGTCTTTCGGGTGTCAAAACGGAAATCGAAAAATCGCGAGCAGAGACTGACGGAAAAATTTTGCACATCATCGGCGCATTTGAGACACGCAGACAAAATGATGTTCCGTGAACGCCCCGTGTTCGCGCGCTTTTCTGCGTCTGATTAAATAATCCTGCAATATCAAGCACTTGCTGGCTGGGGGACTAGGATTCGAACCTAGATTCTCGGAGTCAGAGTCCGATGTTCTGCCGTTGAACTATCCCCCAAGATCCTTGCGCAGCAAGGATTCGGGCGCGCCAAAAATCCTTTGGCTTCCGCCTCGCTTCTGCGCGCTGCCGCCGCAGGATATAGCGACCGGCGCGGGGAGGGGCAAGTTCTCAGCCGCAGTAGGATCACACGGCAACGCTCGCGGCGTCTTTGGTTGCGAGCCAGGCCTTACGTCGGGCGTAACAGCCGTTCACTCGATCTGCTTGATGCCGGCCTTGGTGATGATGTCGCGATATTTCGCGATCTCATCGGCGTGGAACTTCTTGGCCGCATCGAGCGACAGCGCCATGGTCACCGCGCCGTTCTGCCCAAAGCTCTGACGGACCGCAGGATCGTTCAGCGCGGTCGTGAGCTCCTTGTTGAGCCGCTCCAAAATCGGCTTCGGAGTGCCGGCAGGCGCGAGCAAGGCGAACCAGCCGCTGACCTTGTATTGCGGCAGACCGGCTTCGGCGGTGGTCGGCGTATCGGGCAGGGCGGGCAGGCGCTGATCGCCGGCAACCGCGAGCGGAATGGCGCCCTTGGCATTGATCGGACCGGCGACGTTGGGGAACCACTGGAAGCCGAGCGGGACGGTGCCGGCGATCAGGTCGGGGCCGTATTGCGCGATGTTGCGATAGGGCACGTGCGTGAGTTTGACGCCGGTGACTTGCCCGAAATATTCGCCGGCCAGATGCTGCGAACTGCCGATCCCGACGGAGCCGTAGTTCATGCCGGGATTGGCCTTGGCATAGGCGATCATGTCTTTGAGCGACTTGACCGGAAGTTTCTGGCTCGCGACGATCACGATGGTGAAGCCCGCGAACGGCGAGATCATCTCCAGATCTTTCAGCGGGTCGTATCCGAGATTTTTGTAGAGCGTGAGGTTGGCGGCGACCGGACCGGAGCCGCCGCCGATCAGGGTGTAGCCGTCGGGCGCCGCGTGCGCGCCCTGCTGCGTGCCGGAGTTGCCGCCGGCACCGGGCCGGTTTTCGATGATGATCGGCTGGCCCATGTTCTTCGACATCTTGTCGAGCATGATGCGGCTGACCACGTCGCTCGCGCTGCCGCCGGCAAACGGGATGACGACCGTGATGGGATGCGACGGATATTGCTGGCCGTAGCCCGGTGATATTGCGAAAGACGCCGCAAGCGAAAGCGCCGCGCAAAAAACTACTCGCCGCGTTGTTCGGTTTGTCATGATGTCCTCATGTCCCCTTGAATTTTGCCGGACGTTTAGAATGAAACGCTTCCACGCCCTCGCGGAAGTCGTCGGATTGCCGCAGCCTGCCGTAGCAATGGCCTTCGAGCTCGATTGCGGTGGAAAGCATAGCATCCTCAGTGTCATTGAGGAGCTTTTTCGCAGTGCGCTGGGCGAGCGGCGAGAACGCACGCAACTCCTCGGCGAGGGCGTCGGTTGCGCTTTCGAGCTGCCGATCGGGGACGCATTCGGTGGCGATGCCCCATTCATAGGCTTGCTGCCCGGAAATGCGGCGCGAACGCATCACGATGTCCTTGGTGCGGGTGATGCCGATGATTTTTTGGAGTCGCGCGGAGCCGCCCGAGCCGGGGATCTGTCCGAGCCGCTGCTCGGGCAGCGCGTAAAAGCAGGTGTCCGAGGCGATGCGGAAATCGCAGGCGAGCGAGAGTTCGAAGCCGACGCCGAAGCAATAACCGCGATTGGCCGCAATCACGGGTTTGGCGCAGCGCGCGGGCGCGGCGATGTTCCAGGCGAGCTTCGAGACGTGCTCGGGCGAGGCCTGCAGGAAGCCCTTGATGTCGCCGCCGCTGGAGAAATGCTCGCCGCCAGCGCGCAGCACGATGACGCGCACGCGGCTGTCCCCCTCGAGCGCTTCGAACGCGAGGCGAAGCTGGTCACGCTCAGGCATGGGGACGATGTTGAGCGGAGGGCGATCAAGGATCACGTCGGCGCGCTCGCGGGCGGGATCGATCTCGACGCGAAAGCCGTCGAGCACAGCGAGGCGCGGATCGTCGAAGGGTGAACTCATATCGCTATTCTCCGATCTTCGCGTGCAAGCTTCGTGACCATGGCAGCAACGCGCGCGCCAAAGGCTTTGGTCCCGAGCGGGCCGCCGAGATCGGCGGTGCGCCAGTCCTTGACCGCAATCACCTCGTCGAGCGCACGTTCGATCAGGTCGGAGGCGCGCAGCAAGGTCTTGTCGTTGCGCCGCTCGCCGAGCCAACCCAGCAGCATGGCGGCGGAGCCGATCAGCGACGATGGATTGGCCAGATCCTTGCCGGCGATGTCGGGCGCGGAGCCGTGCTGCGCCTGCGCGAGGCAGTGATCCCGGCCGGCATTGATCGAGGCGGCAAGTCCGAGGCCGCCGGAAATCTCCGACGCCTCGTCGGAGAGGATGTCGCCAAACATATTGGTGGTGACGATCACATCGAACTGGCTGGCGTCGCGCACCAGCAAAGCCGCCATGGCATCGACGATGCGTTCTTCGTAAGCGACGGCGGGGAATTTTTTCGCGACCGCGCGCACGCAATCGAGATAGAAGCCGTCGGAAACGCGGAACACATTGGCCTTGTGCACATTGGTGATCTTGCGGCGCCGGCGCATGGCGAGCGCAAAGGCGGTCTCCGCGATACGGGTCGAGCCCTCGCGGGTGATTTTCCGTATGGAAATCGCCAGATCGGGGGTCGGCATCAGTTCGCCGTTGCCCATGAACATGTTGCGGTCGGCGTAGAAACCCTCGGTGTTCTCGCGCACGATGACGAGATCGACCGACGCGCCGCAGCGCGGCGGAAAGTCGGCGCGTGATTTGGCGGGCCGGATGTTGGCGTAAAGATCGAGTTGCTTGCGCAATGCGCCGGATGGATTGATCCCGCCCTGATCGAGCGGCGGATAGGCGTTGTGCGAAACCGGCCCGAGCACCACGCCGTCGGCAGCCTTGGCGGCGGCGACGACCGCGTCGGGCAAGGTCGTGCCCTGGGTGTGCAATGACGCGAGGCCGATATCGGCACGCTCGAAGGCGAGCTGCAGCGACAGCGCGTCGTTCGCGGCATGGAGCACGTCCAGCGTGGCGGCGGTGATTTCGGGGCCGATGCCGTCGCCCTCGAGCACGAGCAGGCGGATGGGAGATTGTGCGGGATTCACGGATTACCTCATTGCGGACGTTCGCAACCTAGCAACGTTAGCCTTGATCCTAAAGGTGCGGCCGCGCATCATGCGCCCTTGTGAATTGGCGCGCGGCCGCAGGAATCCGGGATTTCCATGAACCAGCAAAACCCAGAGCAGACAACGGCCATGCAGATGGCGGCGGGTTCGAGCGAATTTCTCAACCTGCACGAGATCGTCGCCAAGGCGCGGGCGAATCTCGACCAGAACAACTGGGACTACATCGTCGGCGGCACCGAGAGCGAGACCACGCTCAGGCGAAACCGCATGGCGCTCGATTCGATTGCGCTCAGGCCGCGCGTGCTGCGGGACGTGAGCAAGATCGACACCTCGGTGAACCACTTTGGCAAGAAGCTGCGGCTGCCGGTGTTTCTCGCGCCGGTCGGTTCGCTGGAAAGTTTCCACGCGGAGGCGGCGGCATCCGTGGTGCGCGCGGCCAAGGAATTCGGCGTTGCGCATATGCTGAGCTCGGTATGCGAGCCGGGCCTCGAAGGCGTGGCGAAGGCGGCGCCGGACGCCGCGCGGCTGTTTCAGCTCTACGTGCGTGGGGACGCGGGTTGGGTCGACGACCATGTGGCGCGCGCGGTCGACCATGGCTATCTCGGATTTTTCCTCACTGTCGACACGGCGATCTACAGCCGGCGCGAGCGCGATATCGCCAAGCGCTACATCACGGCCGGGCGGCGGCGCGTGTCCGGCCGCTCGCATCAGGCGGCGCTCGATTGGAGCACGGTCAAGCGGCTCAAGAGCAAGTTCAAGATCGCGCTGGGGATCAAGGGCATCGCCACGGGCGAGGATGCCAAGCTCGCGGTCGAGCACGGGGTGGAATGGATTTATGTTTCGAACCACGGCGGGCGGCAGCTCGACCACGGCCGCGGTTCCTACGACGTGTTGCCGGAGATCGTGGATGCCGTCGGCGGCCGGGCGAAGATCATGATTGACGGCGGCTTCAACCGCGGCACCGATATCGTCAAAGCGGTCGCGGCCGGCGCGAACCTGGTCGGGCTCGGCCGCATGCAGTGCTATGGGCTTGCCGCAGCCGGGCAGGGCGGCGTGCAGCGGATGCTTGAAATCCTCGAGGATGAAGTCATGCGGGCGTTCGGCCTGAGCGGCGTGAACACCTGCGCGGAACTCAATCGCTCGTACCTGCACGCGGCGACGCCGACCAATCAACCACACGTTTTGAGCGCCTTCCCTTTGCTGAAGATCGAGGATTATCGGTATTAGGGGCCGCAGGCTGGTTCCGCGCGGCGAAAATCCGAAAAAATCCAATCATTTCATGGTTGATCATGGTATACGAAGGGTTAAGACGAGCGTCCTAACCTGACTCTACTGCCGTCTGGCAAGTAATATGCGTCTGCGCGAATCTATCACAGCGGCTGGCAACGCGTAGTATGGCCGAAGGTGGAGAAGCCTGAGACGTAATCCCCATGAACATGCACGCCCCACAGCGCCACAGAACCACCTCGCTCGATGAGGATCGCTACGAGCTGGAGCAGGGCGAAGTCTTTCTCACCGGCAATCAGGCGCTCTTGCGGGTGATGGTCGACCAGAAGCGGCGCGATACGCGCGCAGGGATCAAGACCGGATTCTTCGTCAGCGGCTATCCCGGCTCGCCGCTCGGCGGCATGGATGGTGCGCTGCGTAGCCTCAAGCCGCTCCTGCAGAAGTACGACATCCTGCACCGGCCGGCGCAGAACGAGGAATTTGCTGCCGCTTCGCTCATGGGCACGCAGATGCTCGACGAGCATCCGCATCCGGATTTCGACGGCGTGGTCGGTTTCTTCTACGGCAAAGGGCCCGGCGTCGATCGTTCGATCGACGCGATGAAGCACGGCAATTTCGGCGGCACCAGCAAACACGGCGCGGTCGTGATCCTCAGCGGCGAGGATCACGAGGCGAAAAGCTCGAGCGTTCCCTATCAGCAGGAATTCGTGTTCGAGCACGTCGGCATTCCGGTGGTCTATCCGGCAACGGTCGCGGAGTTTCTCGAATTCGGGCACCACGCCATCGCGATGTCGCGCTACTCGGGCTGCTGGGTGGCGATGAAGCTCGTGGCGCAAATCTGCGAAGGCGGCGAGACGGTCATGCTGCGTCGTGACCAGCCGGTGATCCACATTCCGGACTTTCAGCTCAACGGCAAGCCTTACGCGAAGCGGGCCGATTTCAAGTTCTTTCCGATCGTGAATGTGGCGCAGGAGCGCGAGCTCTACTACGATCGCCACGACGCGGTGCGCGCCTATGCGCGCGCGAACGGCCTCGACCGCATCGTGGTGCGCTCACCCAACGATCGCGTCGGCATCATCGCGGCAGGCAAATCGTTCACCGACATGCGGCAGGCCTTAAGCGACCTCGGCTTCGACGAGCCAGGCCTGCACGCGGCTGGCATCCGCATCCTCAAGCTCGGGCTGATCGCGCCGGTCGAGCCGCAGATCGTCGAGGAATTCGCCGCCGGCCTCGACGAGGTCATCGTGATCGAGGAGAAGCGCGATTTCCTCGAACGGCAGATCACCCGCATCCTCTGCAATTTCACCAAGCGGCCGCGCGTGTTCGGCAAGTTCGACCGCCATGGGCAGCCGCTGTTCCCGATCCAGGGCGGCATGGATTACGACCAGATCGCCATGCTGCTCGGCCGGCACCTGAACGACCGCATCAGCATTCCGCATGCGGGAAGGCTGTGGTTGAACGAATTGGCCGCTATCAAGGAACGCCCGACGATCGCGCATATCCGGCGCACGCCGAATTTCTGCTCGGGCTGCCCGCACAATATCGGCACCAAACTCGCGGACGGGCAGGTCGCCTGGGGTAGCCCCGGCTGCCACATTTTCGCGATGCTGCGCAGCGAGGCCAATCGCACGATCCAGGGCGTGACCGCCTACGGCGGCGAGGGCATGCCGTGGGTCGGGCTCTCGCCGTTCACCAGCCGCGAGCACATCGTGCAGAACGTCGGCGACGGCTCGCTGTTTCACTCGAGTTATCTCAACATCCGCTATGCGGTGTCGGCCGGCGTGTCGATGACGTTCAAGATTCTGTTCAACGGCGCGATCGCCAATACCGGCGGCCAGCCGCCGGTGTCGGCGCGGACTGTGCCGCAGCTCTCGCAGCTATTGGCGATCGAAGGCGTGGCGAAGATCGTCATCATCACCAAGGATCGCAGCGCCTATCGGCGCGCCAAGCTGCCCGCCAATACCGAAGTCTTTGAGCCGAGCGAGATCGAAGATCAGCTCGCGCGTCTGTCGCAGGTGAAAGGCGTCACCGTCCTGCTCTACGACGGCATGTGCGCGAACGAGCGCCGCCGCCAGCAGAAGCGCGGGAAACTGCCGCCGCCGACCAAGTTCACCATCGTCAACGAAGACGTGTGCGAGAACTGCGGCCATTGTGCAGAGGTTTCGAACTGCATGTCGCTGCAGAAGGTGCCGACGGAATTCGGCGCCAAGACCGCGATCCACCAATCGTCGTGCAATCAGGATCGCTCCTGCGTGAACGGCGAATGTCCGTCGTTCGTGACGGTCGAGATGCCGGTGGGGCGCGGCGTTCGCAAGCCGCCGATGCCGCATATCGACGACCTCTTTCCCGCGCCGACACTGCCGGCGATCGACCGGCCGTTCCACATCTACGTGCCGGGCGTAGGCGGCACCGGCGTCATCACGGTGAACGCCATTCTGGCGCAGGCGGCCAATCTCGACGGCAATTACGTGCTGTCGTTCGACCAGACCGGCGCCGCGCAGAAATGGGGGCCGGTGCTGTCGAGCCTGATCATTGCGCGGACGAAGGCGGAACTCGCGGCCAACAATGTGGGGCTCGGCCGCGCCGACCTTTATCTCGCGCTCGACCTGCTCGGCGCGGCCGACGGCAAAAACCTGATGCGCTGCCGGCCGGAGCGGACGGCGGTCGTGATCAATTCCTCGGTGCTGCCGAACGCCGAGATGATCCGCAACGTCTATATGAAAGTTTCCGCCGATCCGATGGTGGAAACGATCCTGGGCGTTTCCGACCGTGCGCGCAGCCGCGTGTTCGACGCGCGCGCGCTCGCCGAGCGGCTTTTCGGCGACTACATGTTGACCAACATGATCGCGGTCGGCGCGGCATATCAGAGCGGGCTGTTGCCGATCAGCGCTGCCAGCATCGAGGCAGCGATCCGACTGAACAAGGTGCAGGTCGAGGGCAATATCGCGGCATTTCGGACTGGGCGGCTGTTCGTGCATGATCCCAACCGGGTCGCGGGCATGGATCGCACGCCGTATCGCACCTTCGCCGACCGGATGGCGGAGCTCGAACGGCGCGCATCGCCGGCGCGCACGAAGGCGCGCGATGCGCTGCTGGCCAATATCGGCGACGTGGGCGCGGAATCGGGGCGGCTGCTCAAGATCCGCATCGAAGATCTGATCGACTACCAAGGCGTGCGATACGCGGAGCGTTATGCCGATGTCGTGGCAAAGACGGTTGCGGCGGAGCGGTTCGCCGCGGGCGCGACCGGGGCGGTCACTCAGGGCGTCGCGCGCAACCTGCACAAGCTGATGGCGTACAAGGACGAGTACGAGGTGGCGCGGCTGTTGACGCAGGACATCTTCCGCGAGCGTGCGCTCGGCGCGTTCGATGCGGGCGCGAAACTCTCTTTCAATCTGCAGCCGCCGCTGTTGCGCGCCTTCGGAATGAAGAAAAAGATTGCGCTCGGCGCATGGTTCGCGCCGGTGCTCAAAATGCTGGCGCGCTTGCGCTTCCTGCGCGGCACGCCGTTCGACGTTTTCGGCTACAACGCGACCCGGCGCGAAGAGCGGCGCCTCGTTGAATGGTACATCGAGCTTCTGCAACAGGCACTGCCAAAGCTCAACGCCGGCACGATTGACATCGTGCGCGAGATCGCGGAGCTGCCGGATACCATCCGCGGCTATGAGGAGATCAAGCTGCGCTCATTGCCTAAGGTGCGCGAACGCGCGGCGGCGCTGCAGCAGCAATTGGCCGCGGTCCAGAGCGCACGCAAGGCGGCGTGAAGCTGCGGTACCACTGTCCGGCTTGTTCGCATAAGTGAATTGGGCCAACATCCCGCGATTTCTTTCGTCCGGCGGCTGTCGGACAAACCGGGGTGTCAGCATATGTCAGGTCAAATTCGGAAGGGGTCGATCTCGCGCCGCGCATTGCTCGCAGGCGCGGCTGCGATCAGCATGGCTCCATCGCGCCGCGCGTTCGCGCAGACGGAGCCGCTCAAAATCGGATTCCTCACGGTCAACACCGGCCCGCTTGCTGCCGGCGGCAAACAGCAGGAGGAAGGCGCGGCTTATTTCCTGAAAGAGCGCAACGGCAGCATCGCCGGCCGCAAGATCGAACTGATCACGCAGGACACCGCCGGCAATCCGGCGCTGGCGCGCACCAAGACACAGGAACTGGTCGAGCGCTACAAGGTTCCGGTCATGATCGGACCGCTGGCGACCAACGAGGCGCTGGCGATCGACGGCTATGTGCGTGAAAGCAAAGTGCCGCTGATCACCACGACTTCGGCGGCGACCGTCGATCTGAAGTCGCATGCGGTCAACCCGTGGGCGCTGCATGCGTTCGGGACCGCGCCGCAGGTGACCTATCCGCTCGGCGACTATGCCGCCAAGACGCTGGGCTTCAAGCGGATGGCAACCATCGCCGACGATTTCACCTACGGCCATGAAGGCGTCGGCGGTTTTCAGCTGGCGTTCGAAGCGGCCGGCGGCAAGATCGTGCAAAAGCTCTGGCCGCCGCTTAACGCGCCGGAATACGGTTCCTATCTCGCGCAGCTCAAGAGCGATGTGGACGCCATTTACATCGGTTTTGCGGGCAGCAATCCGCTGCGTTTCTTGAAGCAGTTCAAGGACGCCGGACTGAAAGGGAAAATCCAAGTGCTCGGCAATACCACAAGTACCGACGAAGGCATCCTGAAGGTGATGGGCGACGAGGCGATCGACACCTATACGGCGGGCTGGTACGCCGCGGCGCTCGACATTCCCGACAACAAGAAATTCGTCGCCGGCATCAATGCGGATTATCAGCATGATCCCGGCTTCTACACGGCGGGTCCTTACACCGCGTTGCTCATCATCGAAGAGGCGTTGACCAAGCTTGGCGGCAAGACCGACGACGCGGCCGCGTTCCTGAAGACCATGCACGACGTGCGGCTGACGCGCGGACCGATCGGTCCGGTGCGGCTCGACGAATACGCAACGCCCGTGCTCGACATCTATATCCGCAAGGTGGCGCGGGTGAACGGCAAGCTCGCCAACACCATCATCAAGACCTATCCGCAGGTCAGCCAGTTCTGGACCTACGATCCGAAGAAAGCGATCGAGCAACCGGTGTTCTCGCGCGACTTTCCGCCAAGCAAGAATCTGGAATAGCGGCGCATGCCGATTATTCGGATTAGCCTAGTCGCAAGCCGGACCGGGGACTGAAAACCGCTTCAGCTTGGAATAGTGCTCTTGGCCGCCTCGATCGCCGACCAGACGCGGTAGGACGTGGCCGGCATGTCGATATGCTTGATGCCGTAGGGCGAAAGCGCATCCATCACGGCGTTCATCACCACGGCAAGCGCGGGCGTGATGCCGGCTTCGCCGCCGCCCTTCACGCGCAACGGTGTGCCGTGGGTGGGGTCTTCCGTCAGCGCGATGTCGAACATCGGCACGTGCTGCGCGCGCGGGATGCCGTAATCCATGAAGCTGCCGGTGAGCACCTGGCCTTCGGCCGAATAGATCACGCCCTCCAGCAGCGCCTGCCCGACGCCCTGCACAATGCCGCCGTGCACCTGACCGTGCAGGATGAGCGGGTTGATCGGCTGGCCGGCGTCGTCGATCGAGGTGTAACGGGCGATGACGGTCGCGCCGGTGTCGGGATCGATCTCGACCTCGCAGATCGCGCAGCCGGTCGGATAGGCGGGGATGCGGCCGGTGAAGGTGGCCTTGGCGTGCAGCGCTTGGCCCGCGGTGAGCGCGGGGCTTTCCTTCATTTCGCGCGCGATGTCGAAGATGGTGAGCCGGCGATTGCTCTTCGGCGTGACGAAAAGGCCGTCGTTGAAATCGATCTCGGCCGCGGGCACATCGAGCATCTTTGCGGCAATGGACTTCGCCTGCGAGACCACCTCGCCGGACGCCTGCACCATCAGCATGCCGCCAAGGCGCATGGAGCGATCGGAATGGGTGCCGCTGCCGGAGGCAATCTTGGCGGTATCGCCGCCGATGAAGACGATGTCCTCCGGACGGACGCCGAGTTGGTCGGCCATCACCTGCGCAAAGGTGGTCTCGTGGCCCTGGCCGGACGACTGCGTGCCGACCGCGAGCTCGACCTTGTCCGGCGTGACCGTGACCTCGACGCGCTCGTGCGGAATCCCGACCGGCGTCTCGACGTAGTTCGATATGCCGATGCCGCGCAAAAGCCCGCGCCGCTTGGATTCGCGGCGGCGCGCCGCAAAACCCTTCCAATCGGCCTGCTCCAGCACGCGTTTGAAGTTGCCGGTGAAATCGCCGCTGTCATAGGTGAGCCCGCTGGCCGTGCGATAGGGCAGCTTGTCGCGCTTGATCAGGTTTTTCCGGCGCAGCGCCACACGATCCATGCCGAGCCTTGCCGCAGCGAGATCGAACAGCCGCTCCAGCACGAGCGTGGCCTCGGGCCGGCCGGCGCCGCGGAACGGCGCGGTCGGCACGGTGTTGGTCATCATGGCGCGGCAACGCATGTGCATGAGCGGGATGTCGTAAACCGTGGTCGCGACGCGATAGGCGTTGCTGAGCGGAACGTAGGTGACCGTCTGCCCGCCGACGCCGCCGATATGATCGACTCGATAGGCGGCGATGCGGCCGTCTTTCGTGAGCGCGAGTGCGGCGGTGGTGACGAGATCGCGGCCTTGATAATCGGTGAGGAAGGATTCGGAACGGTCGTTGGTCCATTTCACCGGACGGCCGATGCGTTTCGCCGCCCAGAGGATCGCGGCCTGCTCGGGGTAGAGGTTGTTGCGCAGGCCGAAACCGCCACCGACATCCGGGCAGATCAGGCGCAGTTTGCTCTCGGGCAGGCCGAAGGCTTCGGCCAGAACGAGACGCGGCACGTGAACGCCCTGATTGCCCGAGATCAATGTATAGGAATCAGTCGTCGCATCGTAGGTCGCCACGCCCGAGCGTGGTTCCATCTGGCAATTGACGATGCGTTGATTGCGAAACGTATGCTCGACCACGAGATCGGCGCTGACGAAGGCCGCATCGACTGCGACGCGGTCGCCGAACTCCTGATCGAGCGCGACGTTGTCGGCTGCGCTCGGCCAGATCGGCTCGGTGCCGGACGCCGTCAGTACGTCAGTCGCTGACGGCAGCACGTCGTACTCGACTGCAATCGCCTCGGCCGCATCGCGCGCGGCGTGGAGACTCTCAGCCACCACCATCGCGACAGCTTCGCCGGGATAGCGCACGCGATCCGGCGCAATCGGGCATTGTCGCTCTTCCAGCACGGGCCGCTTTTCTGGTGCAAAAGCCCGCACCTTGATATCGATCGCGCCGGCTGGGTTGGGCCGCTGCAGGGCTCCCTTCAGGCCGTCAGCTAGGTAATCTTCACCAGTAAGCACCGCGAGCACGTCCTTCATCGCACGCGCGGCGGTGGTGTCGACGCGCTTGATGCGCGCATGGGCATGCGGCGCGCGCAGGAAGAACGCGTAAGCCTGCCCCGGCAGGCCGACATCGTCGCTGTAGCGGCCGGCGCCCCGCACAAGCCGCAGGTCCTCGAAGCGGGGCAATGAACGGCCGATGTAAGGGCCGCGATCAGGGGTGGTGGCGCGTTCTGTCATGATCGGTGGTTTGCGGCTCTGGCGAAGACCGCGCGACCCTAGCCAAGCTGCCCCGCCATTGCCAACATGTGCAAATACGGGCGGAACCCTCTATAATCGTTTTGTCCAGAGCGCGCGCGATGAATATCGTCGAAAAAACCAAACCGGGTCGGACGGGCGGAAGCGTGGATTTCGATCGTTTCCGGCTGCGGCGGTTTGTCGACGATCTGGCGGCGGCGGGCGATCTCGAAATCCGCAAAGAGCCGACGGAGCTTGCCGATATCGGCGGCATCCTCGAAGGCAACGCCAAGGCCGTGCTGTTTCGCGCGGCGGGTCCGGAGAAGCAGGAGCTCGCCGGCAATGTCTGCGCCAGCCGGGTGCGGCTCGCGCGCGCCTTTGGAGTGGCGCCGGATGCGCTGTTGCCGGAAATCCAGCGGAGGTTGCGGGGCAAGCCCGAGATCGTCGAAGTCAAGCGCCAGGAAGCGCCCTGCCAGCAGGTCGTGCTGCAGGGCGATGACGCCGATCTCACCACATTGCCGGTGCATCTGCAGCATGGCGCGGATGGCGCGCCCTATATCTCGGCGGGGATCGACTATGTGGTCGATCCGAAAACCGGCTGGACCAATGTCGGCTTGCGACGCCTGATGCTGCGCGGACGAAAGGAAGCGGGCGTCGATCTGGTTTCTCCCAGCGATTTGCGCGCGATCTTTGAGGCGAGCGCCGCGGCGGGCAAGAGACTTCCGGTCGCCTTCATTGTGGGCGCACATCCAATCGATCATATCGCCGGCGTCATGCGGCTGCCGGTCGACGAGCTTGGCCTCGTCGCTTCGCTGCGCGATGCGCCGCTGCCCGTGGTCAAATGCATCACCAACGATGTCCGCGTGCCGGCGGACGCCGAATATGTGCTCGAAGGCTATCTCGACGAGCGCGGCCATGTGGAGCCGGAAGGGCCATACGGCGAGTTCCTCGGCTATTACGGCGCGGTCAAGCGCAACCCGGTGTTTCACCTCACGGCGATCACGCGGCGGCGCGATGCGCTGTTCGAAACGTCGTCGATCGGCGGACGCACGCTCAGCCGCACCGATACCGCACAGCTTTCGGCGCTACGCACGGAAGTCATGATCTGGCGCGCGCTCGAGGCTGCAGTGCGCGAGCCGGTCGCGGTCTATGCCACGACATCAAGCGGCGGCGCGTTCAACGTGCGCGTGGCGCTGCGCCAGCGCGTGCCGGGCGAGGCGCGCAACGCGATCATGGCCTGTCTCGGCGCGCTCGCCAATTGCAAGAACGTGTTCGTGGTCGATCCCGACATCGACATTTTTTCCGACGAACAGATGGACTGGGCGCTTGCCACGCGGTTTCAGCCTGATCGCGATCTGATCGTGCTCACCGGCATGCGCACGCTGCCGCTCGATCCGTCGCTCACCGGCGGGGCGCGGACCGGCGCCAAGGCGGGATATGACCTGACTTGGCCGTTCGGGACGGCTGAGCGGCTGGAAACGCGCGTGCCGGCGCCGCCGCGGTTCGCCGGGAAACGCTTTACCTCGGTCGAGGCTGCGCTGGCCGATGGGCCGAAATTCTTCGAGGAACTGATGGCTGCCGTGGGCAGTCGCGATGGGCGGGAGGTGGTGCGTGCGCTCGAGACGATGCGCGACACCATCGACCTCGACCGCGACCCCGAGGGGCGCTATGTGGTAAAACCGAAACCAGGGGCCTCCCCTTAAGGGCTCAATGGGAGGGAAGCCGAACCATGAAAAAAATCTTGCCGTGGATTTTGATGGCCGGATTGGCCGCCGTTACGAGCGGTGCTGCAAGCGCCGACGAAACGACGATCAAGATCGGTATCGCGCGCTCGACATCGAATTCGGCCGAGCTGATGGCGATCAAGAAGGGCTACCTCAAGGAATACGGCATCAAGCTTGAATGGGACGACATTGACACCACTGCGAACGTGATCGCGCTGCTGGCGCAAGGTAAATACGACATCGTGGCGGGCGGCATCTCGGCCGGCATCTTCAACGCGCTGGAAAAGAATCTGCCGATCTCGCTCGTCGCCGACCGCGTCTCGACGCCGATCGGGCACAATCTGATGCTGCGGCCGGATCTCAAGGATACGATCAAGAGCCCGAAGGACCTCAAGGGCAAAGTCATCGCCAGCAACGGGCAAGGCTCGGTGTCGACCTATGAGGTCGGCAAGATCCTGGAGAAGTACGGGCTGACCATCAACGACGTCGAAATCAAGATCATTCCGTTCACGCAGATGGCGGTGGCGTTCGCCAACAAGGCGATCGACGCCGGCATCACCATCCCGCCGTTCGTGTGGCAGCTCGAGGAACAGAAGATCGCGCTGCCGTTCGCCAGCGTGGACGACATCGTCGAGCCGCAGCCGATGACCATCGCGGTCATCATGATCAATACCGACTGGGCGAAGAAGAACCCGGAAGTGGCGAAGAACTACTTCATCGCCTGGCTGCGCGGCGTGCGCGACTACTGCCAGGGCTATCATGGCGCCGCGATCCGCAACGAGATCATCGACGAGCTGGTCAAATCGGGGACCGAACGCAGGCCGGAGTTGCTGCACAAATATCCCTGGCCGGCGCGCAGTCCGAACGGAGCCATCAATGTGGCGAGCATGCTCGACATCCAAGCCTGGTACGTGAAGAACAAGCTTGCCAATGTGGCGTTCCCGCCCGAGCGGCTGGTGGACACGAGCTATATCGACAACGCCATCCAGAAGCTTGGGGCGTTCGAGCTCGAACGCAAGGATAGCAAGCTGCCGGGCTGCCGCTGAAAATCGTGGGCGCGGCGGAGAGCAGCAGTGCGGCCGCCGAACGTCGCGGGGCCGCGGTTCAAATCGCAAATGTGAGCAAGATCTACAGCAGCGGCACGGGGCAACTGCTGGCGGTCAGCGATATCAGCCTGCAGGCCCGGCCCGGCGAATTCCTTTGCATCGTCGGTCCGAGCGGCTGCGGGAAATCGACGCTGCTGCGCATCCTGGCCGGGCTCGACCGGCAGACGTCCGGCACGATCAACGTGCAAGCCAACGGCTGGGCGGTCGAAAACGCGATGGTGTTCCAGGAAAGCGGATTGTTTCCCTGGATGAGCGTGGCGGCCAACGTCGGATTCGGACTGATGACCCGCAACGTGCCGGCGGCCGAGGCCTCCGCGCGCGTGGAAGCCGCGCTCAAGCTCGTGGGCTTGACCAAATTCTACCGGCACTATCCACACCAGCTGTCCGGCGGCATGCGCCAGCGCACCGCGATCGCGCGCGCGTTCGTGACCGACCCGGCGCTGCTGTTGATGGACGAGCCGTTCGCGGCACTCGATGCGCAGAACCGGGTGATCCTTCAGGCGGAGCTGGTGCGGATCTGTGAGGCGACCGGCAAGACCGTGATCTACATCACGCATTCGATCGAGGAGGCGCTGCTGCTCGGCGACCGCACGGTGGTGATGACCGCGCATCCGGGACGGATCAAGCAGATCATCGACGTGCCGTTTAGGCGGCCGCGCAACCTGATGACGCTGTCGGCGTCGACGGAATTCGGCGCGCTCAAGCTCGATATCTGGCGGGTGCTGGAGGAGGAGGTGATGCGGGCGCGGGCGGAGGCGGAGCAATGAACGCAAAGGTGCAAGAGCGGCTGCTCTATCTGATCTCGCCGATCGCGCTGATTGCGCTTTGGCAAGGCTTGCTGATGCTTGGTATCGGCGACCGCCGTTTCGTGCCGGCGCCCAGCGATATCGCGGAACGCGCCTGGGAGATGATCACCAACGGCGAGCTGGCGTACCATTCCGCCGTCACGCTCTATCGTGTCATCGTCGGCTTTGTCCTCGGCGTGGTGCCGGCCGTCGCCGCCGGATTGCTGATGGCGATGTTCAGGCCGGTGCGCATTTTCTTCGATCCGCTGATCGCGAGCCTGTTTCCGATCCCGAAGGTCGCGCTCATGCCGCTCTTGCTGCTCGCCTTCGGGTTCGGCGATGCCTCCAAGATCGCGCTGGTGGTGATCGCGGTATTCTTCCCGGTGGTGGTCAATACTTACGTCGGGGCGGCCAATATCGAGAAAATCTACTGGGACGTGGCGCGGAACTACGGCGCGAGCCAGTCGATCATATTCCGCCGCATCGTGTTCTTCGGCGCGCTGCCGATGATTTTTGCCGGCCTTCGCATTGCGTTGGCGGTGTCGTTCATCGTACTGGTGGCGGCCGAATTCGTCGCCACCAAGGCCGGTATCGGCTATCTGATCTGGAATTCGTGGGAGCTGCTGCAGGTCGACAAGATGTTCGTCGGCATCGTGACGGTCGGCATCCTCGGCTTGGTCGCGACCGTGCTGCTGCAGGAGATCGAGCGCAAGGTTATTCCCTGGAAGGCGGAGTGACCTCGCGTCGTTCGGACTGACTACTGTGAGGGCGGCGCCTGCTCGGACTTGATGCCGGTTTCGACCGTGCCGGCGCTGGTATCCTTGTGAACCAGCATATTGATGCCCATGGCGCCGACAATCAGCACGACGATCGCGGCGGAGGCGATCCACATCGCGCGCATGCTTTTCGCTTCGGCTTCCACGTCTTGGTTTTCTTTATCGGTCATTATTCCTGCCTTTCATGCGGGCGAACAACGCGAGCAAAGTCGTGCGCGTCGCAACGCGGAGCATGGGCCGCATTGTGAATGAGTCGGCTTACACCGACCTTACGGACGGTTTCATGAACGATTGTGGGAGCTTACCCGGTCCGCAGAGCGGAACGCACTATTTCTTCGGTTTCCAGTTCTTCTTCCATGCCGGCGGATCATGCGAATCGATCAGCACGAAGCAGATGCGGCATGGCTTGCCCGAGTTGTTGACCCAGGCGTGGTTGGTGCCCTGCTGCACGAGAATATCGCCGGCCTTGACGTGCACCTCGGTGTCGTCGAGCAGCATGTCGATCTCGCCTTCGAGCACGATGGCGTAGTCGATCGAGCGGGTACGGTGGGTGAACGAATGTCGCACGTAACCCTGGGTCGCCGGATCGATGCCCATCTGGCGCAGCACTTCGTGGTGGTCGATGCCCTTGAGCTCGCCTTTCACGGGCGCGAAATCAACGACGCGGCAAATCGAACCGTTGCGCGGCGGCGGCACGCCGGTCTTCTGGTTGGCCTGATCGCGAGTATGCGACAGATCGACCGGCGACTCGTTAGTGATCCAAAGCAGCGAAATCACGTTGCCTTCGCCGCGCTGGCCGACATAGGGCGTCGGGCCGTCGTGCAGGATCACGGCTTTACCGTCGGTGTCGTGGCCGGTGACGATGCGTCTGACTGGTTTCTTGTCCATTGCGCTCCCCGTGGCGTTTTTTCGGGCGGCATCCTTCAAGGCGGCCACGGCAAAGTCAATGCGTCGCGACTTCATCGGCGCGGGTGGTGAAGGCATCGACGAAAAATTGCTCGGGCGGCAGGCCGGCAGCGAAGAAGTCGCGTTTGGCCGCCGTGGTCATCACCGGCGGGCCGCAGACGTAGGCCTGGAAGCCGGCGAGCGAGCGATGATCGGCGAGCACGGCCTGGTGCACGAGCCCGGAGCGGAAACCAGCTTCCGGCGCATCGGACAGCACCGGTATATAGGCAAAGCGCGGATTGAGCGCGCCCCATTTGCGCGGCAGCTCGGAATAGAGGCCGCGCCGCGTGCGCGCGCCCCAGTAGAGCGTCATCGGGCGCGGATTGTTCTGGCGCAGAGCGTCCTCGATGATGGATTTGATCGGCGCAAAGCCGGTGGAGCCGGCAACGAACAGGATTGGCTTGTCACTCTCCTGCAGCGTGAAGTTGCCGAAAGGGAGCTCGACGCGCAAGAGATCGCCGCGCGCGAGCTTGTCGTAGACATAGCCGGTGAAGACGCCGTTCGGCACATGGCGGATGTGGAGCTGCACGCCATCGCTCTCGTGCGGCGGATTGGCCATGGAAAAATTGCGCCGCTCGCCGTCGGGCAGGATCACCTCGAGATTTTGCCCGGCCTTGAAATGGATGCGGATGCCGGCCGGAAAGCGCAGATGCACGAAGGTGACGTCATCGGCCACGCGGGCGATGCGGAACACGCGGGCGGTCAGCGTGCGGCGGGCGAACGGATCGATCTTCTTGATCTCGCGCGGCGCGATCACGAGATCCGAGCGCGGCCGCGTCTGGCAAAGTAACACCTGGCCGGCGGCTTTCTCCGCTTCGGTCAATGTGTCTCCGGCATAGGCGCGGACGTCGCCGGCGGTGAGTTTACATTTGCAGGTGCCGCAGACGCCCTTGCGGCAGGAGTAGGGGAGCTCGTAGCCGGCGCGCTGGGCGGCCGCGAGCACGGTCTCGCGTGAGTCGCAGGGGAATTTAATGACGCTGTCGGCGACGGAGACGGTGAAGGTCATTGGCGACGACTCGACACGAACATTACCTCCCCCTTAAAGTGGGAGGGGCGGTCGCTTGCGAAACAAGCGACCGGGTGGGGGTCATCCATTGTGCGCATTTGACCCCCACCCGGCTCGCTTCGCTCGCCGACCTCCCCTTTCAGGGGGAGGTGAGAAGAAGGTGGATCGCGCCACATCCTCACAGCGGAATCGCTAGCAGCGTGTCGATCCGCGAGGAATCGCAGACGACGATCTTGCGGGCGAACTTGATGTGGTTGCCGGCAAGCCGGCAGGTGTCGAGATAGCGGCCGGTGGCGAACAGGTCGGTCTGGCCATCGTGCATGATGCGCGCCACCATGAACGGCGTTTCGCATTCCGCCTCGCCACCGCCATTCTTCAGGATGGTCGGCAGGCCAAGGATGTGGCGGTAGCTCTGCTTCTCGTAGATGTTGGCCTGACGCAGCGACACGATGCGGTCGACCAGCATGCCCTTGGTGTCGGCATAGATGATGCCGGCCTCGAACCCCTGCTTATGATTTTCGGCGGTGGTGACTTTGTAGAGGCACTGATCGGTGAAGAAATCCGGCCAAGATTCCAATTCGTTTGAGTCGATGCAGCGCACGTAGGCGGCCTGCGCCGCGACGATGCGGTCGAGCGTGATCGCCCCCGCCATGATCAGAGTCCCATATGCGCGCGGTAGGCCTTCCAGAAGCCGCGCACGGAGGCTTCGGTCGCGCGCGTGCCTTCGTTGGTGGTGCCCGAGCCGCCCATCTCGACCACCGCGCGCTCGGCCCCGGCCGTCGCGATGCCGCGTTGCACAAAGCCGCCGACTGCGCCGTCTTCCATCGATACATAGCCGGCGGGACCGGCGAGATTGCCCTGACGCAGCCGCATGCGGCGCAGCTCGGGCGTGTCGTCGACAAAGCCGATGTAGGTCCAATTGAGCGCTGTGGAATTGAGGCCTTTCGGCAGAACCTGGCGAACCGCCAGCGCATTTTGAATTTGCTGCAGCACGAAGCCGGGGAACACGGTGAGAATCTGGAGGCTGCAGCCGTCCCTGAACTCGTCGTTGAACACGACGAGGCTCTTGTCCTGCAGGGTGAGGTCTTCGTTTTCCGAACGCAGGCCGGCTTGCGCGTAATCGCCGCCGGCCATGTTCGGGTCGGCGAACGCATAACTCGCGTGATTGCCGCCCGACTCGTCGATCACCAGGCCGCCGCGTTGCGACAGCCGGTTGATCTTGAAGGTGGTGAAGAACGTGTGCAGGAGGCTCGCGTGATAGGTGTCCTTGACGTTCTCGAAATAGAGCTTCCAGTTGTTGGGCAGCGCCTGGGTGAAGCGGCCGATCACCACCAGCGGCTTATGCAGAACGCGCGCGATGCGCTTTGCGATTTCTTCGCCCAGATATTCCTCGATGGGCGGCACGTCGTCGCTGAGACTGCCGAATACGAGGCCGCTGAAGAGCGCGATGCGCAGCTTGCGCGGCCCGTGGTCGGAGCGGCAGAAGGTTTTCGGCATGCCGCCCTTGCCGCCGACGCCGTCCTCGAAGGCGACGCCCTTGAGGTTGCCTTTCAGGTCATAGTTCCAGGCGTGATAGACGCAGGTGAAATCGCGCGCGTTGCCGCCGCCGTCGAGCGCGATCAGCGCGCCGCGGTGGGCGCAGCGGTTCTCGAAGGCGTAAATCTCGCCATCGAAATCGCGCGCGACCACGACCGGCATGGAGCCGAGATAAGTGGTGCGGTAGTCGCCGGGCTTGGCCAGCTCGCATTCGAGGCAAAGGAAATTCCAGGTCTCGCCTTCGTAGATGCGCTGCTGCTCCTGCGCGTAGATTTCCGGCGCCTGATAGATCCAAAACGGAATGCGGGTGAGCGCGTCCGCGGGCCACTCTATTGGCGGAGCGGCATTCGCGCGCGTTGTCGTACCGCCGTTGGTTTTCGCGTCCATGGTCAGCCGATCTTGCGCGCTGTGACGTTGTCGTTCCACCACGGGCAAACGTCGCGCGCGCGTTTGTAATTGCCGTCCATCACATTGAGCGGCAGGCGCACGCCGGCCTCGGCGATATTGATGCGCATGTCGCGCGCCTGCTCGCGGCCCTCGTCGTTAAGCCAGGAGCGATCGTGACCCCACAGGCTCGGACCCTCGGTGCGCTCGTGCGGCGTCCAGGTCGCGGGGTCGATGCTGCGGCCGCCCCAGCCGTATTCGAACAGGAATTTCGACGGCGACCAGGAATAGAACGATGTCACCTCGTCGTTGACATGGCGGCCGAGCGTGGTGCCGATCATCTCCGGTTTACGCAGCGCGAGGTCGTAGGCCTGGCCGACGTCGTCGAGCATGCAGGTTTCCACCATCAGGTGATGGATTCCGATCTTGCCGGCCTCGATGAAGGCGAGGCTGTGGTGGCGCGGATTGATGTGAAAGAAATAGGCCTTGAACGGTTTGAGGATGTAATCGCTGAGCTTGAAACCCAGAATGTCGCGGTAGAACGGGATGACGTCGTCGATGCGTTCGGCGTTGAGCACGGCATGGCCCATGCCGAGCGGACCGGTGCGGAAGCCGGAGATCGAGCGGCCGGGCTTGAAAGGATCGGACGCGGTCTCGGCGCCGTGGAAGACTTCGACGCGGTTGCCGACCGGATCGCGGAAAACGATCAGGTCCCTCACATGCCGCTCGGTGGTGAGCGCGGGTGAGCCGCGGGCGACCTGCACCTCGTTGTTCTCAAGATGCGCGGCGAGCGCGTCGAGCGCGCGCGCGTCGGCCACTTCCCAGCCGTAGAAGCCGGGGCCGTCGTCATCGGCGGCGTTGACGACGAGGCGCTGCTTGCGGTCGTCCATGCGGAAGGCGAGCGTGGAGGCGCTCTTGTCCACGAGCTGCATACCCAGGAAGCGGTTGGCGTAATGCGCCCAATCGTCGATGTTTTTCGCGCGGACCCCGATATAGCCGAGGGTTTGCAAGTTCATCGCATGCTCCTGCGGAGCTGATGTTCAGTTTGTTGTCATATATACCATGCGCCGGCATCGTTACGGAACGATTGCGCTATGAAAAAAAGCATGGCGGAGGCGGGCCTGAGGTGGCCGCGAATCGCGCCAGCCGGAGCTTTACTCATACGGAGGCTCCGGAACCGAATGGATCGAATGCATGGCTCATGCGTTGATCCCATGAGAAGCGAGCTGGGCGGCCCTGAACGTTGAAGGAGGGCGCCATGAGCAACGACCTCATTCGCCATAACCGACCGGTTTCCAGCCGTCTCCACCCGATGGTCTATGCCGCCATGGCGTGCCTTGCGCTGTGGCTCGTCGTTTCGGCGTGGGCCTTTGCCAGCGACAGCTACGCGGCTTGGCTGCTGGCCGTCGTGAGCGGATTTATCCTGATCGTCGTCTCGCTGTTGTTCATACTCTCACGGGTCGGCAGCCATGATCCGGGGGCGCCGCAGTCGGATGCGATGCGCCAATACGAGAATTTCCACGACTGGCGGTCCGGCGACTTCGAGATGTGGCGGGATCGCGCGAAAGGTACGCGAGCAGCCATCGAAATCCTGTTGCCGCTCGCGGCAGCGGCGTTCGGCATGAGTGCGATCGCGATCGTGTACCTGAGCGTGCACGGAGCGGCTTAAGCCTAAGCCGGGTCGAAGCCGTAGAATTTGCAGAATTCGTGCAACTCGGCGCGCGGGGAGCGAAAGTCGTTGGCCTTGTGCTTGCGGTCGCCGTAACCGATGGCCATGCCGCAGAACAGCATCTCGTTGGGAGGGATTTTCAGGAACTCGCCGACGGTGTCGTAGAGTCGTGCCCAGGCTTCCTGCGGGCAGGTGTCGAGGCCATAGCCGCGCGCGAGAAACGCCAGCGCATGAATATAGCCGCCCAGGTCGGCCCATTGGCCGGGGCCGAGGCGGCGGTCGATGGTGATGAACAGCGCAACCGGCGCGCCGAAAAACTCGAAGTTCTTGTTGAATTGCCTGAGCCGCGCTGCGGGGTCGCTGCGGTCGATGCCGAGCGAGCCGTAAAGCTGCACGCCGTGCGCTTCGCGGCGTTGCTCGTAGACGCCGAACATCGGCTCGGGATAGATCGGGTATTCCGTCTTGGTCCGGCGCGGGTCTCCCCTGGCGATGCGCTTCTGCACGATCGCCTTGAAGTCGGCGAGCGCCTTGCCGGTGAGCGCATAGACGTTCCACGATTGCAGATTGCCGCCGGAGGCGGCGCGGGCGGCGCGCGCCAGCAGGTCGCGGATGATTTTCTGATCCACCGGCTTGTCGAAAAAGGCGCGGCAGGAGATGCGCGAATCGACCGCTTCAAAGACGTCCATGTTTTTTCGCTGTGCCTGGGTTTTATTCATCCGCCGGCGGGGCGAGGCGCGCCTTCGGGGGAGGGAGTGCATCGGCCGCTGAACTGGGCAAAGCCGCGGGATCGTTGTGCCGGTGATAGAGCTGCGGCGCCGCGCGATTGACGTGGAGCTGGAAAATGTCGGGCCGGTTGTAGTGGCCGGCGAAGTCATGGCGAAGCTTCATCTGGATGCCGAGATCGAGATCGCAGTCGGCGTAGAGGATGCCTTCCTCGGCGCCCATGGGACCGGCGATGATGCGGCTCAAGGGGTCGACGATGAGGGAACCGCCGCAGCAATCGGGATTGCGCAGGAATTTCTCCGCTGCGGGGCCCGCCTGCAGCATCTCGATCATGCGTTCATCCACGGTGCCGCAGGCGGAAACAACAAAGGCCTTGCTCATCTGCGCGAAGGCCTGCGAGTCGATGGCGACGCGATTGCGCAGCGGATCGCCGCTGGTGGGGAAATGATTGGGCCAGCTCATGACATGAATACGCGTGCCCTCGGCGATCAGCGCGAACACCGCCAGCGGATTGGAGTTCTCGCCACAAATCAGGCCCGACAGCGGGCCGAATTCGCTCTGGAAGGCGCCGAAGGTGTCGCCATAGCCGCCCATGTGCACGAGGCGCTCGCCGACGGTCGGCATGATCTTCTGGTGCTTGCGGATGAGCCTGCCGTCCGGCCCGATGTAAACTTGCGTGTTGAACATCGTGCCGGTGGTGTTGGGGATCTTTTCGCACACGCCGATCACCACATAGGCGTTTGCGGCGCGGGCGGCGTCGCACAGGGCTTCGGTTTCGGGACCGGGAATTTCGACGGAATTCTTGAACAGCGCGACGGCGAGCTTGTTGGCGGTCGCGCCGGTTGCCGAATGGTGGTGGTACCAGACCGGATGCGCCGGGATGAAGCCTTCCGAAAAGCCGATCACGCGCGCGCCGTTCTTGCCGGCTTCGCGGATCAGGCGGCAGGCTTTTTCGGTCGAGCCTTCCCGGTCGAGAAAGACGGAAGCGGCCTGCACCGCTGCCACTTTCACCACGCCGTAGCTATCACCCATATGCGCGCTCCTCGGGCGCAATCATAACATGCGGTGGGATTCGGGCATCAACGCCTTCGCGGCGCAATCACGACCGTGACGACGGCGGCAAGCGAGCACGCACCGACGAGCACGAAGACCGCGCGCGGATTGTCGTGGTCCATGAGCGCGCCATAAATCAGCGGAGCGATGATGCCGGCGAGGTTGAAGCCGTTGGTGACGAAACCGAACACCTTGCCGAACGCGCCGGGCGGGGTGACCGCGCGCACCAGCATGTCGCGCGAGGGCATGATCAGGCCGCTGCAAAGGCCGCCCAGCGACATCAGTGCGATGAGCAGGACAGCATTGGGATCAACGAAGCCGAGCGAAATGATCGCCGCCGCCGAGGCGACGAGGCCGAGCGAAGCGACCAGGCCGTGGCGCAGGGTGCGGCCGGCAATCCAGCCGCCGACCAGCACGCCGGTTGCGGCGAGCACGAGATTGGCGGAAAGCGCGGTGTTGGCGGTGATCGGCGAGGTGCCGTAGAGCGCGTTCAGCGCCACGACCGAATAGGCCTGCAATCCGCCGTTGGCGATCGATAGCAGCATGAAGAAGACGAGGCTGACGAGGATCGGCGGCGAAAGCAGCAACTGCCAGCTCGTGCCCTTGTCGGTTTCGGCATGAGGTTTCGCGGCCTGCTGGCCGTGGGGTTCGTTGCGCTGCAGGAACAGGATCGCGGCGACGACGAAGCCGACGATGGCGGCGCCGAAAAATGCGCCGCGCCAGCCGAACAGGCTGTGCATGAACAGCACGCTGATCGGCGCCGCCGCGCTGCCGAGCATGCCGGCGAAGGTATGCACGGAATAGGCCTGGCTCATGCGTTCGGACGCGACGCGGTGCGAGAGCAGCGCGTAATCAGCCGGATGATAGACGGTATTGCCGACGCCGATGAGCGCGAACATCGCGATCAGCACCCAGTAGGAATCCACCAGCGCGGCGATGGCGAAGCCGAGCGCGCCAAACACGAGGCCGGCGACCAGCGCCAGGCGCGCGTCGATGCGGTCGATGAGGAAACCGGCGGGCGTCTGCAGCACGGCGGAAACGACGTTGAGCACGGTCAAGGCGAGGCCGAGCTCGGTGTAGCTAACACTGTAGTCGGCGCGCACGAAGGCGAACAGCGGCGGAAGCACCAGCATGTAGAAATGGCTGACGAAATGCGCGGCGCTGACGCTCGCGATCAATCGCGTGTCGCTCGCGCGCGTGGCCGCGAATGTGCGGTCGGTCGCTTGCGTCATTTCGTTCCGGCTTGGGCCGTGCGGATCGCCTGCCAGACGCGCTCGGGTGTCGCCGGCATGTCGATGTGCTTGATGCCGTAGACCGAAAGGGCGTCGACGACCGCATTCATGACGGCTGCAAGCCCGCCGGCGCAGCCGGCCTCGCCGCAGCCTTTGACGCCGAGCGGATTGGTCTTGGCGGGAACCGGATGGCTGACGACGATGAAATCCGGCGCGTCGTGGGCGCGCGGCATGGTGTAGTCCATGTAGGAGCCGGAGAGCAGCTGGCCTTCGTCGTCGTACACCGTGCGCTCGAGCAGCGCTTGGCCGATGCCCTGCACGACGCCGCCGTGCACCTGACCGTTGACCATCAGCGGGTTGATGACGGTGCCGAAATCGTTGACGGAAGAATATTTCACGACCTCGATCAGGCCGGTGTCGGGATCGAGTTCGACTTCGGCCACGTGGCAGCCGTTGGGATAGGCGGCCGGCATGCCTTCGCTGACGTGGCGGACGTCGAGCGAGGCCGGCGCGCCGGGCGGCAGTCTGATCGCGCCGGTGCGCTGCTTGTCGGCGAGCTCCAGCAGGCCAATGCCGCGATCGGTGCCGGCAACAACGAAGCGGCCGTCGGCAAATTCAATGTCGGAGGCAGACGCTTCGAGCGCGTGCGAGGCGATCGTCTTGCCTTGCTCGATCACCTTGACGGAGGCTTCGACGATGGCGGCGCCGGAATTCATCATGGAACGCGAGCCGCCGGTGCCGCCGCCGGCGAGCAACTGGTCGCTGTCGCCTTGCACGAGCTTGATGCGCTCGAACGGGATGCCGAGCTTTTCGCTCAAGACTTGCGCAAAAGGCGTGGCGTGGCCTTGGCCGTAATCGAGCGTGCCGGTGACGATGGTGACGCTGCCGTCGGGTTCGAAGCGGATGCCGCCCATTTCCTTGTTCGCCGGCGCGGTCACTTCGAGGTAACAGCCGAGCCCGATGCCGCGCAGTTTGCCGTTGCGCTTGCTCTCGCGCTTGCGCTTGCCGAAGCCCTTCCAGTCGGAGACTTCGAGCGCTTCTTTTAGGATGGCCGGAAAATCGCCGCTGTCGTAGGTGGCGCCGGATGCCGCCTTCCACGGAATTTCGCTTTTGCGGATCTGATTTTTGCGGCGCAGCTCGATGCGATCGAAGCCGGTCACGGCCGCAGCGTAATCGATCAGTCGCTCCATGAAGTAATTGCCTTCGGGCCGGCCGGCGCCGCGATAGGGACTGACAAAGGACGTGTTGGTGAACACACATTTGGTGTTCACCTCCAACAGCGGTGTGCGGTAGAGGCTCGCGACGTTGCGTACGATGTTCAGCGTCGGCGGCTGCGGCGCCATGGCGCCCATGTAGCCGCCGAGGTTGCCGTAGCCGGTCAGCCTTAGGGCGAGGAAGTGTCCGTCGGCATCGAGCGCAAGCTCGGCGGTCTGCTCGTGGTCGCGGCCGTGGTTGTCGGAGAGGAAGGAGGTCGAGCGCTCGTCGGTCCATTTCACCGGACGGCCGAGCGCACGGGCGGCATGCAGCACGCACACCTGCTCGGGATAGGGCTGCGCCTTCATGCCGAACGAGCCGCCGACGTTGTAAGTTAGCACGTGCATCTTGTCGGGCGTGACGCCGAAAATTTCCGACAAGCCAGCACGCAGGCCCATGACGCCCTGGCTGCAGGTGTAAATCGTGAAACGTTCGTTGGCTTTGTCGTACGCGGCGAGTGCCGC
Organism: Xanthobacteraceae bacterium; assembly: GCA_035501735.1. Taxonomy (GTDB): domain Bacteria; phylum Pseudomonadota; class Alphaproteobacteria; order Rhizobiales; family Xanthobacteraceae; genus PNAI01. Next base: position 26,855 of record DATJVR010000008.1, read on the forward strand.
GCGCGGCTCGATGGCGTTGACGATCATGCGGCTGTTGAGGAGGTTGACCTTCACCACATGCTTGGCGCCTGCGAAGGCCGCGGCGACCTTGTCGGCATCGCCATAGTGGAAGTCGAGCGCGACATTGCCGGGCGCATCGTCGTAGAGCACCGGTGAGGCTTTATTGGGCGCATCCGAGGGTTTGATCACGACCGGCAGCGGATCGATCTCGATCGCCACCGCTTCCGCGGCGTCTTTGGCCTGTTGCAGGGTTTCGGCCACGACGCAGGCGACCGGATCGCCGACAAAGCGGACCTTGTCGGAGGGCAGCGCCTGGCGACGCGGCTTTTTCATGTCGGAGCCGTCGCGGCTCTTGAACGGCAGATTGGATTTGAGCGGGCCGTAAGGCGCGATGTCGGCGCCGGTATAGACCGCGAGCACGCCGGGCATTTTCTTCGCTGCGTCCGTGTCGATCGCGCGAATCACGCCATGGGCGTGGCGGCTGCGTACAATCGCCGCATAGGCCTGGCCTGGAAGATTTATGTCATCCGTATAACGACCCTCGCCACGCAACAGTTTCGGGTCCTCGGCGCGCAGCACCGGCTGGCCGATGGCGGTGCTGGAATGTCCCGTGGATGTATCGTGAATGTTCATCGCGATCGAATAATGCACGGTTAGGTTAATGCGTCATGCCCGGCACGCGGCCGGGCATGAGGAATGTTTCACGTTCGTTCTGAAATATAGAACGGTAGCCTCTTTCACAAGAACTACTGCGCTTTCCGTCATGTTCGGCAAGCTATGCTGAGTTGCGTCCATAGCCGCGGGTGCTAAAATTTGCGCGATTTGGGAACAACCGTGCCGTCGAGTCGAAAGGGCTTCGGCGCGGGAAAGGTTTTACATGGACGACGAGGCCCGGGCGACCGGCCTCGGCCCCGCTCCGGACCGGGCGCAGTTGCGCCGGCGGGGCCGTCGATCGCCTTACCATCGCCCGCGTCGCCATGGCGAAACGGGCGGTGCCGATATATCGGGACCGACGTATGCCGCGCTCGATCTCGGCACCAACAATTGCCGCCTGCTGGTGGCGCGGCCGACACGCGACGGCTTCCGCGTCATCGATGCGTTTTCGCGCATCATCCGGCTGGGCGAAGGCATCACCGCTTCGGGCCGCTTGAGCGATGCCGCGATCCTGCGCGCGATCGACGCGCTGCATGTCTGCCGCAGCAAGATACGCAACCGCGGAGTCACGCGCACGCGGCTGATCGCGACCGAGGCTTGCCGCGCGGCGGAGAACGGCCGCGATTTCCTCGCTCGCGTGCGCGAGGAGGTCGGCATCGATCTCGAAATCGTCGACCGCGAGACCGAAGCGCACCTCGCCGCGCTCGGCTGCACGCCGCTGATCGATCCGCAGTCCACGGGGGTCATTCTGTTCGACATCGGCGGCGGCTCGTCGGAACTGGTGCGGCTCGACCGTTCGGCGCCGAACAAGTTCGGTCCGCCGCGGCCGGAGGTGCGAAGCTGGATTTCCCTGCCGGTCGGCGTGGTGACGATCGCCGAGCGGCACGGCGGCGTCGACGTCAGCCGCGCGCTGTACGAAACCATCATCGCCGAGGTGTCCGCCCATGTGGCGCGCTTTGCCGAGACGAACGGCGGCGCGCTCGACGGCCTGCATCTGCTCGGCACATCGGGCACGGTGACGACCATTGCCGGCGTGCATCTCAACCTTCCGCGTTACGAGCGGCGATGGGTCGACGGCTGCTGGATGAGCGACGAACAAGTGACGGCGGTGGTCGAGCGGCTGTTGACGATGAGTTACGACGAGCGCGCGGCCAATCCATGCATCGGTCCGGAACGCGCCGACCTCGTACTCGCGGGCTGCGCCATTCTCGACGCGATCCGGCGGGCGTTCCCGTGCCGGCGACTGCGCGTCGCCGACCGCGGCCTGCGCGAAGGTATGCTGGTGCAGATGATGCGCGAGGACGGCGTATGGGGGCGCGATGCGCGGGAGGCCGCTCGATGAGCGTTGACCGTGGCAAGCGCCCGCTCAAGGTGCGGCTGAAGAATGCCAAGAGCCGCACGGTTTCGTCGCAGCGCTGGCTCGCACGGCAGCTCAACGATCCGTATGTGGCGCGGGCGAAGCGCGAGGGCTTTCGCTCGCGCGCGGCATTCAAGCTGAGCGAAATCGATGACAAGCATCATTTCCTCAAAAGCGGCGCGCGGGTGGTCGATCTCGGCGCGGCGCCCGGCGGCTGGAGCCAGGTGGCGGCGAAGCGTGTCGGGCCCGCGGGTCGCGTGGTGGCGATCGATGTGCTGGAGATGGGGACGGTGCCGGGCGTGGAGTTCCTGCGCCTTGATTTCCTCGATCCGCGCGCTCCTCAGGAACTAAAAAGTCTGCTCGGCGGGCCGGCCGATGTCGTGCTGTCCGACATGGCTGCGAACGCCACCGGGCACCGGCCGACCGATCACCTGAAAATCATGGCGCTGGTGGAGGCCGCGGCGGAATTCGCACGCGAGGTGCTCAAACCCGGCGGGGTATTTCTCGCCAAGGTGATCCAGGGTGGAACCGAGAGCGAACTGCTTGCCGCGCTCAAGCACGATTATGCCAGCGTGAAGCACGTCAAGCCGGCGGCGAGCCGGACGGATTCGGCGGAGCTCTACGTGCTGGCGAGCGGGTTTCGCGGGCGCTGAGAATTGTCGCGTCAGCTCATGCCCTGTGACGAGGTGGTGGCGGGCGCGGAGGCGCGGTCGGCCATTTCGGCCCCGGCTTGGGTGGGCAGCCGCGCGAACAGCACGGTGGAGAGCGCGGTGACCGCGCCGACCAGAATGAAGGCGGCTGGAAAGTCCGCGGCGGTGATCGTCGGCTGGCCCTTCAGGCGCAACACCATCTCGACCGCGAGCGCGCCGATCGCCACGCCGGTCGCAAGCGAAACCTGCTGGCCGACGGAGGCGAGCGAGGTCGCGCGACTCATGCGCTCGACTGGCACTTCGGCATAGGCGAGCGCATTGACGGAGGTGAATTGCAACGAACGGAAGAACCCGCCGACGAGCAGCACGCCGATCATGATGGCGACCGGCGTGGTCGCCGAGAACAGGGCGCAGGCGGCGATGAAGAGCGCGCTCAATATTGCATTGGCGGTGAGCACGTTGCGGAAGCCGAATTCCTTGAGCACGCGCGAGGCGACCGGTTTCATGAATAGCGCGCCCATGGTGGAAGTGAACGTGATCAGGCCGGAGTGGAACGGCGTGAAGCCAAATCCGACCTGGAGCAGAAGCGGCAGCAGGAACGGAATGGCGCCGACGCCGATGCGGAACAAAAAGCCGCCGATCAGGCTCGCGCGGAATGTCGGGAAGGCGAGCAGTTTGAAGTCGAGCACGGGCGCGGGTGCACGGTGTGCATAGGCAAGGTAAAGCGCAAGCGAGACGGCGCCGGTCGCGATGATGCTGACCACGATCGGCCAGGGCAGCAGATCGAACCCCGCGACCGAGAGCCCGAAGGTCAGGCCGGCGACGCCGAGACCGGACAGAATCATGCCGACGAAATCGAAGCGCTCGCGCACCTGCGCGCGCACATCCTCGATGTAGCGCGTCACCAGCGCGATGCCGACGAGGCCCATCGGCACGTTGATGATGAAAATCCAGTGCCACGTGGCGTAGGTGGTGATCAGGCCGCCGAGCGGGGGACCGAGCAGCGGGCCGATCATGGCCGGGACCGACACCCAGGCCATGGCGCCCACCAATGCGCGGCGGTCGATCGTGCGCAACAGCACGAGCCGGCCGACCGGGCTCATCATGGCGCCCCCCACGCCCTGGACGATGCGGGCAAAGACGAATTGCGCGAGCGAGCCCGAGAGCGCGCAGCCGATCGAGCCCAGGACGAAGACCCCGATGGCGGCGCGAAACACGGTGCGGGCGCCGAAGCGGTCCGCGGTCCAGCCGCTGATCGGGATGAACACGGCGAGCGAGAGCAGGTACGAGGTGACGGCAAGCTTCAGCGTCAGCGGACTGGTGCCGATGTCGGCGGCAATCGCCGGCAAGGACGTGGCAATCACCGTCGAATCCATGTTTTCCATGAACAGCGCGACCGCCACGATCAAGGGAACCAGGCGGTCGCGGGTCATGCCGGATGAATCCAATGTGACTGTATGTTCATAATATGGGGACGGGCGGATGCAAGGCGAATGGTCGCCAAATGCCCTAGGCATCGGCGCGGCGACATGCTATCGACCGTCGCCAACCCAAAAGCGGGCCGCTCGCAATCGGGCGAGGACGTGAAATTCCTCGCGAAAGTCCGATTATCCGTCATCAGGCGGGCCGCAAGAGCCCATATGCGGGCGGAATGGATTGGCGATGGCCGCGAAAAATAATTCCTTCCCCGAGGCTCTCACCTACGACGACGTGCTGCTCAAGCCCGGACTCTCGGATGTGATGCCGTCCGAGGTGGATATCCGTACCCATGTGACGCGCGACATCACGCTCAATATCCCGATCGTGGCGTCCGCCATGGACACCGTGACCGAAGCCAAGATGGCGATCGCCATGGCGCAGGCGGGCGGCATCGGCGTCGTGCACCGCAATCTCGAACCGGACGCACAGGCCGGGCAGGTGCGGCAGGTGAAGCGTTTCGAGTCCGGCATGGTGGTCAATCCGATCACCATCGGCCCGGACGCGACGCTCGCGCAAGCGCTCGAACTGCGTAAGGAGCACAATATATCGGGGATTCCCGTGGTCGAAGGCGGCGGCAACGGCAAGGCCGGCAGGCTCGTCGGAATTTTGACCAACCGCGATGTGCGTTTTGCGAAAGACCCGCGCCAGAAGGTCGCCGAGCTGATGACCAAGGATCGGCTGGTCACGGTGCGCGAGGGGGTCGGGCAGGAGGAAGCGAAGCGCCTCTTGCACCAGCATCGCATCGAGAAGCTCCTGGTGGTGGACGATCAATATCGCTGCGTCGGATTGATCACCGTGAAGGACATCGAGCGCGCGGTGGCCAATCCCAACGCCTGCAAGGACGAGCAGGGGCGGCTGCGGGTGGCGGCGGCGACGACGGTCGGAGATGCCGGTTTCAAGCGCACGGAGTTGCTGATCGACGCAGGGGTCGATCTGGTGGTGGTCGATACCGCGCACGGGCACTCGAAGCATGTTCTGGCCGCGGTGCAACGCATCAAACGGCTGTCGAACGCGGTACAAGTGGTGGCCGGCAATATCGCCACGTCGGACGGCGCCAAGGCGCTGGTCGATGCGGGCGCGGACGCGATCAAAGTCGGCATCGGGCCGGGCTCGATCTGCACCACGCGCATCGTCGCAGGCGTCGGCGTGCCGCAACTCACGGCGATCATGGATGCGGTGGACGTGGCGAAAAAATCCAACACGCCAGTGATCGCCGACGGCGGCATCAAATATTCCGGCGATCTCGCCAAAGCGCTGGCCGCCGGGGCGGACGTGGCCATGGTCGGCGCGCTGCTTGCCGGGACCGATGAAACGCCGGGCGAGGTGTTCCTCTATCAAGGCCGCTCGTACAAAAGCTTCCGCGGCATGGGATCGGTCGGCGCCATGGCGCGCGGCTCGGCTGACCGTTACTTCCAGCAGGACATCAGGGACAGTCTGAAGCTGGTGCCCGAGGGCATCGAAGGCCAGGTGCCGTATAAGGGCCCGGTCGCGACCGTGCTGCACCAACTCACGGGCGGATTGCGCGCCGCGATGGGTTACGTGGGCGCGGAAAACCTCGAGGCGTTCCACAAGAAGGCGGAGTTTATCCGCATCTCCGGCGCGGGCTTGCGCGAAAGCCACGTGCACGATGTCTCGATCACGCGCGAGAGCCCGAATTATCCGAGCCGAGGGTGAGTAAGAAGCAACCGAGTAACGATCGCTTCGCCTCGATCCGCGAGGCGACGCTGGCGCACCGCGCCAAGCACGGCTGCAGCGCATGGCCCTACGACAATGGGCCGCTGCTCGGCGTGCTGGCGGGTGCGGTCGGCGCCGCGCGGATCCTCGAACTCGGCTGCGCGCTCGGCTACACGTCGCTGTCGTTTGCGCATGGCGCGCCCAAGGCGAAGATCGACACGATCGAGCGCGACTCCCTCCACATCAAGTTCGCGCGCGCGAATTTCGTCGCGGCCGGCGTTGAAAAACGCATCACCGTGCACCAGGGCGAATTCGCCGACGTGGTGAAGACGCTCAAGGGACCTTACGACGTCGCGTTCTTCGACGGCGGTGCGCCGGTGCCGAAACTGCACGAGATTTTACGCAAGTTGCTGCGGCCGCGCGGACTCTTGATCACCGCGAACCTCAATCACGGCGGCACCGCGGACCAAGTGCTGGCGGCGCTGCTCGACGGCAAGAAGTGGCTCACGGCGTTCGTCGACGAAGACCGCGAGACCGGCATCAGCATCAAGCTTTGAGTGCATTCACTGCAGCTTGTAGCGGAATTTCGCATCGTCATCGGGCTTGGCGGGACGCGCGCCTCTTTGGCCGGCCTCGCGGATGAAGCCGACGTTTTGTGACGGGCCATAGCTGCGATTGTCGTCAGCGGGCGAGGTCGTGACATACCGGATCGTTTCGGTGATCCAGGTCAGCGGCGGAAGCTTTATCTCGAACAACCGGGTCGGCTGATCGGGGATGGTGACGGCGATCAAGGAATGCCGCTCGCCGGCCATTTGAACGATACCGGTCATCAGGACACGGCCGTTCGCATGCTCCAGCGAATCGGCGCGGAGCGATCCGTCCATGGCGTTCTCCGCCTCTTCGGCGACGACCTTGACCTGTTTGAGATCGGCTGGGAGCGGCGTCGACCCCGGCAGGCTCAGCTCGAAATCAATCATCGGGCGACTGTATTCGACGTTGGGGTCGCGCACGCGGTAGCGGATTTCGTATTGGTCGGCGGATGTGGCCTTGCGCGGCTGCTTGTCGTCCGGTTCGGCCACCCAATCGATCGGCTGCCATGGTCCGAATGCGTCGGAATGGCCGGGATTGCCAGACAGCCTCAATTGGAACAGGCGGTCGGGCTCGCCTTTCATTTTGAGCACGATGATGCGGCTGGAGGTGCGGAACGCAAGGTCGACGCCGCCGGAGATCACGGGCCGATCGCCGTCGTCGTGCTGGTCCTTGCCGATGTAGGCGTCGGCGGTGTTGCGGTCGGTGTCGAGCTCGATCGTGATGCTGCGGCGGTCGGCGGCGAGCTTGGTGCCGGGCGGCATGCGGATTTCGAACAGCGCCTGGCGCGGCGCGAAATTACGGTTGAGCGTGGTGTCGAACGCCAGCATCAGATAAATGACGGCGGCGGCGCCGGCCAAAGCGGTGGCGAACGAAAACGCACTGTATTTCGCGACCGTGAAGATGCCTTTCGGCCCGCCGCGCAGGCGCAGCGCGATCCACACGCCGAGCACGAGGCCGACCAGCGCGCCGATTGGGCCGCAGAAAAAGACCGCGAAATATCCCGACGCGCCTTCGAAATTCGACATGTGGGTCGCGGCGGCAATGAACGTTCCGGCGACCGCGCCGGCAACAAAGCCGCCGACGAGGCCGACGATCGCCCCGACCAGCGCAACCAGGAATGTCACCATCGAAATGCCCCCGGTCGTGGAACGGGTGGCTCGTTCCGCGCGCCAAGTCTACACTCTGTTCGCGATGACTGTGAACGCGGCTTTGATCCTGCTGGCGATGCTGGCGCATATCGCGCTCATCGTCTTTCTTTATGCTTGGCTTACGTTTGAACGCCTGCGCGCGGTCAGTCGGGGCGAGGCTGAGTATTCCGCCTACCTCTTGGGACACGGCGAGCCGCCACAGGTGGCGCGGATCAGCCGCAATCTGTCCAACCAGTTCGAGCTGCCGTTGATCTTCTATGCCGTTGTGGTTCTGCTTGTGGCGCTTGGCCGGGTCGGTGCGATCGACATCATCGCGGCCTGGATCTTTTTCGGCGGGCGGGTCGCTCACACGCTGGTGCAGACCTTGACCGACAATGTGCCGCTGCGCGGGCAGGTGTTCGTGATCAATTTCCTTGCGGTCCTCGTGCTGACCGGGCATGTGCTGATGCTCGTGCTGGAAGGCTTATTCAAGTAACCGCGCCGATGCGCGCACCCGCTGCCGATGACACCTGGAGCCCGAATCGCAGCCGCCATCGAGGTGCTGGCCGAAATCGCCACACGGCGACGGCCGGCGGCTGATGCGCTCAAGGATTGGGGCCTCGATCACCGCTTCGCCGGATCGGGCGACCGCGCGGCGATCGCCGGCCTGACCTACGACGCGCTGCGGCGGCGCGCGTCGTCCGTTTGGCTGATGGGCGACGACGCGCCGCGCGCGGTCGTGCTCGGCATGCTCAAGCGCGAGCGCGGGCTTGATGTGGAGGCAATCGGGACGTTGTGCGATGGAGCGAAATATGCGCCTGCCGCGCTGAGCGAGGCGGAGCGCGGGCGGCTTTCGTCCGCGACGCTCGAGGGCGCGCCGGCGCATGTGGTCGGGGATTATCCCGAATGGCTCGATCCGTTTTTTGCCAGGGTGTTCGGCGATGAACGGGCGGAAGAGGGCGTGGCCCTCAGTATGCGCGCGCCGCTCGATCTGAGGGTCAACGCGTTGAAGGCCGAACGCGACGATGTCATCGAGTCGCTCGCCGATCTTTCGCCGGAACCGACGCGCTGGTCGCCGGTGGGTTTGAGGATCAAGCTCGGCGCGGAAGCGAAATCGCCCGCGATTCATGCGGAACCGGCCTTCATCAAAGGGTTGATCGAGATTCAGGACGAGGGCTCGCAGCTCGCGGCGCTGCTTGCGGGCGCGAAGCCGGGCGAGCAGGTGGTGGACCTTTGCGCCGGCGGCGGCGGCAAGACTTTGGCGCTGGCGGCGGCCATGCAGAACAAGGGGCAGATCTACGCCACCGACGACGACAAGCGCCGGCTTGCGCCGATCCACGAGCGGCTCGAGCGCGCCGGCGCGCGCAATGTGCAGGTGCGCACGCCGCGCGGCAGTTCCGACGTGCTTGCCGATCTTGCCGGGCGCATGGACCGCGTGCTGATCGATGCGCCCTGCACCGGCATCGGCACCTGGCGGCGCAATCCGGACGCCAAATGGCGGTTGCGGCCGGGCGCGCTGGAAGAGCGGCGCAAGGAACAGGTCGAGATGCTTGAGCGGGCGGCCGCGTTGGTCAAGCCGGGCGGGCGGATTATCTATGTGACCTGCTCGCTGCTGGCTGAAGAGAACGGCGATCAAGTGCGGGCCTTTGTTCAACGGCACAGTGAATTTTCCGTGGAAAAGCCCAGCGAGGCTGCCGACGCCTTGGGCGAGCGCGCGTATCTCTTCCGGCGCGCGGCGCTGCTGTCGGACGAAGGCTTGCTGATGACGCCGCGGCGGACGGACACGGACGGTTTTTTTGTCAGTATGTTAAGGCGCAAATGATGAGCCGGCCTGCACACTCTCGACAGACTATGAATATGGGATTAGAAGCCGCCATGGCGCAGGCCCCCACCCACGACAAAATCCTGATCGTCGATTTCGGCTCGCAGGTCACGCAACTGATCGCGCGGCGCGTGCGCGAGGAAAAGGTCTATTGCGAGATCGTGCCGTATCAGAAGGCGGCCGAAGCCTTTGCGGCGATGAAGCCGAAGGCCGTGATCCTGTCGGGCGGGCCGGCGTCGGTGCTCGACAAGGATGCGCCGCTGGCGTCGAAGGCGTTGTACGAGGCGGGCGTCCCGGTGCTCGGCATCTGCTACGGCGAGCAGGCCATGGCGGCGCAGCTCGGCGGCAAGGTCGAGGGCGGGCATCACCGCGAATTCGGCCGTGCCGAGGTCTTGGTCACCGAGGACAGCGCGCTGCTCGAGGGGGTGTGGCGGAAAGGCGAAAAGTATCCGGTGTGGATGAGCCATGGCGACCGCGTGACCCAATTGCCCAAGGGATTTCATGTGGTCGGCACGTCGGAGAACGCGCCGATCGCGATGATCGCCGACGAGAAGCGGAAATTCTTCGCCACGCAATTCCATCTTGAAGTGGTGCACACGCCGCATGGCGAGGCGATCCTGCGCAATTTCGTGCGCAAGATCGCGGGCGCGCGCGGCGACTGGACCATGCGCGCGTTCAAGGACGAGGCGATCGAGAAAATCCGCGCGCAGGTCGGCAAGGGCAAGGTGATCCTGGGCCTTTCGGGTGGCGTCGACTCTTCGGTTTGCGCGGTCTTGATCCACGAAGCCATCGGAGATCAGCTCACTTGCGTCCTGGTCGACACCGGATTCATGCGTCTCGGCGAAGCGGCGAAGGTCGAGGCGCTGTTCCGCAGCAGCTACAACATTCCGGTTCTGCACGTGGACGCGTCGAAAAAATTTCTCGATGCGCTCACCGGCGTCACCGACCCGGAAGAAAAGCGCAAGACCATCGGAAAGCTGTTCGTCGACGTGTTCGAGGCCGAGGCGAAGAAGATCGGCGGCGCCGAGTTTCTCGCGCAGGGCACGCTCTATCCCGACGTGATCGAGAGCGTGTCGTTCACCGGCGGGCCGTCGGTGACCATCAAGTCGCACCACAACGTCGGCGGCTTGCCCGAGCGCATGCGCATGAAGCTGGTCGAGCCGCTGCGCGAACTGTTCAAGGACGAGGTGCGCGCGCTCGGCCGCGAACTCGGCCTGCCGGACGTGTTCGTCGGCCGGCATCCGTTTCCCGGCCCCGGGCTCGCGATCCGCTGCCCGGGCGAGATCACCAAGGAGAAGCTCGATATCTTGCGGCTCGCCGACGAGATTTTCATCGAGGAAATCCGCCGCGCCGGGCTGTACGACGAGATCTGGCAGGCGTTCGCCGTGATCCTGCCGGTGAAGACCGTGGGCGTGATGGGCGATTATCGCACCTACGAGCACGTGGTGGGCCTGCGCGCGGTGCAATCGACCGACGGCATGACGGCGGACTTCTATCCGTTCGAGATGGATTTCTTAAGCCGCGTCGCGACGCGCATCATCAACGAGGTGAAGGGCGTCAACCGCGTGGTCTACGACGTGACGAGCAAGCCGCCAGGGACGATCGAGTGGGAGTGAGCAGGGCTGCCATAAAGAAAATCATCTTGTGGCGTGGTCGATCGCAATTTCTGGGAGGTTCCCATGTCTAGTCTATTGAGCGAGACACCTGCTGCTCGTGATTGGGCAAATACCGCAATTCGGCGTTACGCCGGAGGCATATTCGGAGAGCTTGTGTCTGCGGTGATTTGGTCAGATGCACGAGGGGACGATGGCGAATTTATAGTTCCTGTCGATCCCGTGAAACTTGTTGCTCGAGTCAACAGGGATCCTCTTATCTTGCTCCATAATCACGATCCTGGAAGACCAAAAGGACAGGTTCTTGAAGCTGCAAACTTCGATACCGAAGACGGTAAGAAGTTTGTTGCAGCTGTTCTAGGGTTCTACGCAGGCGGCGAAGTACTAGATTTTCGGGGGTTGGGTCTCGATACAAGTGCATCCGTAGCAGCGCCGGCAAACCTGCCTGCGTTTCCGGATGGCTGTTGGATTCAGCTTGCAACGGACTCAAGAGAAGTGGATGGGGTATGGTTAGATGAGGTCACGAGTGATGCTCCACTTCGGATCGAACGCACAGAGCTTTCGCATTATGCGGCGGACTCGGCGCAAGAACTAATCCGAATTGGCCTTGTCTACGTGGCTATCGTCTGGAATCCATACGTGACTTCGATTGCTTCTGAAGCTGGCAAGGACACTTATGCCGCGATTCGAAAATGGGTCAGGAAGGTACTCGAAAGGCTCGCCAATCGGCGTAACCCCGTACTCGACATCCATACGTACAAAGACGGCTGTCAAGTGTCGTTTCTTTTTCGAGGCAAAGAGGTGAAGCAACACTACGCTGCTCACGATGCGCTTCCTGGGGCTGCTGCTCAAGCGGCGCAGTTGATCGCAAACCTCAAAGCACGGGGAATGGCAGCGCGGCAACTGAATTACGAATTTGATAAAGAAGCACTCATTTGGTTTCCGTCGTACGCAGTTCTAGGCGATAATAGAATAATTACTGATAACAGGGCGCTTATCGCCATTGAGCAACTTCCGACAAGCTTGAGCCTTGGATTAAGTCGCCGATGATCTCACTCGCGCGCCTGTAGAAATAGCCGAGTAGCCACTTGACGCAAATTGCAAAGGCTCGCCATGGCGAAAGCCATCACCATCTACGGCATCAAGAACTGCGACACGATGAAGAAGGCGCGGGCGTGGCTGGACGGCCATAAGGTCGCGTACGAATTCCACGACTACAAAACGAGCGGCATCGACAAGAAGCGGCTGGAAGCTTGGACCAAGAAGGTCGGTTGGGAGCGGCTCTTGAATAAGGCCGGCACGACCTTCCGCAAGCTACCGGACAAGGACAAGACCGGGCTTACCGAAAAGAAGGCGCTGGCGCTGATGCTCGCGCAGCCGTCGATGATCAAGCGGCCGGTGCTGGAGCTTTCCGGCGGGAAATTGCTGGTCGGCTTCGAGCCAGAGAGCTACGCGAAGGCGTTTGCGCCGAGCGCGGATTGACTTGCATTTGTCATCTCCTTGATAGCGCCTACCCCCCTCACCCTCGGAAGCGCTCGCAGTCATGTGCGCATGGCTACGCCGCGCGAATTTCGCTAAACCTCAAACTGGCGCTCGCGCTTCCTCTTCCCTCTCCCCCTCCCGTGCTGACGGGAGGGGGGAGGGAGAAGTGAGGCTGGACTTCGGTCTGGCCGAACGCGGGTGAGGGGGAGGGCGAGGCATTCACTGAATCTTGCCGTTGGGATTGGAGAATTGAAATGGAAATCAGCCTCAAGGGCCGCACCGCCATCATCACAGGCGGGAGCAAGGGGATCGGGCTCGGCATGGCGACGCGTTTCGCGGCGTCGGGCGCGGATGTGGCGATCGTGGCGCGTGGCGCTGAGGCGCTCAATCAAGCGGTGGAGAGTATTCGCAAGACATCGAAAGGAAAAATCATCGGCCTGCAGGGCGACGTCGCCAAGGCTGACGATATCCGGCGCGTCTACGACGAGGCGATGAAGGCGTTTGGCAAGGTCGACATCCTCGTCAACAATGCCGGCGAGTCGCGCACGGGCGCGTTCGAGACCATCAGCGACGAGATTTGGAACCAGGATTTTAATCAAAAACTGTTCGCCGCGATCCGCCTGACACGCCTGGTGTGGCCGCAGATGAAGGAGCGGCGCTGGGGCCGCATCATCAACGTGCTCAACATCGGGGCGAAAGCGCCGCGCGCGAACAGCGCGCCGACGTCCGTGACGCGCGCGGCCGGCATGGCGCTCACCAAAGTGCTGGCGGGCGAGGGCGCGCCGCACGGCATTTTGGTCAATGCCATGCTGGTCGGCTTGATCGAGGCCGATCAGCACGTGCAGCGCGCGGCGCGCACCGGCGTGGCTTACGAGGATTACAAGGCGAAAAACGCCAAGGAAGTGCCGCTCGGCCGCATGGGCAAGCCGGAGGAATTCGCCAACCTCGCCTGTCTGCTGGTGTCGGACGCCGGCTCCTACATCACCGGCACGGCGATCAACGTGGATGGCGGCCGCTCGCCGGTGGTCTAGCCAGTGTTCAATTCGGCAAGTCGGTGTTCGGCGCGGGCCGCGGCGGCGCAGGGGCCGGTGGCGGAGCAGGGCAATAGCTCGATGTCCATTTGGCGCCGCACATCCAGTCGTGCGCGCCGATTGCGGTAAAGACAGAAGCGCTGAGCGCGATGACGATGACGGCAAGCGTAATGACCCAGGCGGCGAATTTCTGCCAGCCGGACAGCGCCAAACGCCGGCGGACCACGACAGGCTTGCCGTCCCAAAACAGCCGGCCGTTGTTGTCGAGAGAAATTCGGCTCAGATCCATGGCGGCAACGGGTTGGTCGACATCCTCGTTCCAGTCAATCTTCGCATTGCGCGACCGTTTCGACCAGCGCGCGGACGCCGGAGCGGCCGCCAGAAATTCCGCGAGCCGATCGGTCTGATCCCCGCTTGGGAATTCGGTCCCGCGCCTTCGCGCTCCGTCATTGCCCGGCAAAAGTACCATGCGAAGATGGTTGCTGCCCCGGCGTGTGAAGTCCAGACCGCGAGGCTGGCGCAAATGCAACAGTGGAAAACTGTCGTAAGTCCTTGGCGGCGTTAGGAAGGAAACTCGGGTCGCGCAATCGGCCTGGGGATTGTCGACGAACAATCGGTCGTCAGCCCGGTCCGGCAGCCCCAATCCTGCGCCGCGAGCCAGGCATTGGCGGCCATGCCGGCCGCGACCAGTACCAGGGCGAAAACCGCGCTGGCGAGCAACGCCGTTTGCAGCTTGGTGAGTGTCAGGCGGAAGTGATCGTCGAACGGCTGCCGGATCGCGGCAGGCATTGTGCCCGGTTGGGCGGGCTCGATGGCCATGCTTTGCGTTTGCCAGAGCGGGTTGATCGACTCGTATTGGTCGACGAAGGCGAATTCCACCGGTCCAGGCGGACGCGGTGGGGGCTTTGGCGTAGCGCGTGGAGGGGCATCGGCGGGCCGGGGTGGTGCGGGCCGCTGGGCCGGCGTTGTTCGCTGCGCCATTTCCAACGCGGCACGTTCCAGATTCGCAGGCGTACGTAAGTTGGTGATGGTCGGCGCGTTGCGCGACGGTGTTTCGCGCGAGGCTTCGTCGGGTTCGTTCTTTGTCGGGGTCAGCGGCGCGGCAGGTTTGGTATCGTCCATCTTCGATTCCGGCTATGGGGCGGTGCTCATGCTAACGGCCTCACGCCAACCAGGTACGCCGAATCTGCGGGCATATTAGCCAGATACCACGCCTGCCGCACAGCCCATTTGCGGCTAACTGGCTTGCGCAAGGTGCCGGCATGGCCTCTACTCGGCGCCCGCCAAGGGGCATCTAGGCCTCGGAAAACCGCACGAACGAGGGTTGGGAATGTCGCTGCAAGACGAGATCAGGCGGCTGACCGCGCCGGATATCCGCGCCCGCAAGGGCGGCGATCCCATCGTGTGCCTGACCTCCTATCACGCCCATACGGCGCGGCTCGTGGACAAATATTGCGACGTCATCCTGGTCGGCGACTCGCTCGGCATGGTGATGCACGGGCTCGAGACCACGGTGCCGGTCACGCTCGACATGATGATCCTGCAAGGACACGCGGTGATGCGCGGCTCGAAACGGGCGCTGGTCGTGGTCGACATGCCGTTCGGCTCCTACGAAGAGTCGCGGGAGCAGGCTTTCCGCAACGCGGCGCGGGTGATGAAGGAAACCGGCTGCGGCGCGATCAAGGTCGAAGGCGGGCGGCGGCTGTCGGAGACCATTGCCTTCCTCACCGAGCGCGGCGTGCCGGTGATGGGGCATGTCGGATTGACGCCGCAGGCGATCAACACGATCGGTTCGTTCAAGGCGCAAGGGCGCGAGGAGAAAGACTGGGCGCCGATCGAAGACGACGCGCGATCGGTGGCGGATGCGGGTGCGTTCTCGCTGGTGATCGAGGCGGTGGCGGAGCCGCTCGGCCGCCGCATCACGGAGAAGGTGGCGATCCCGACCATCGGCATCGGCGCGAGCGTGGCCTGCGACGGCCAGATCCTCGTGCTTGAAGACATGCTCGGGCTGTCGCCGCGCGTGCCGAAATTCGTCCGCCGCTATGGCGATCTCGGGCCGGGTATCGAGGCGGCGATTTCGGCCTATGCCAAGGACGTGCGCGCGCGCAAATTTCCCGGGCCGGAGCAGACCTACGGCATGAAGAAGAAATAGGACGCCGCGACGCTGGCCTGCAGGGCTGATGTCCGGTATTGGTCCAATCGCGTCATCTGAGCCGACGTCGTCGGGCAATGTCGCGAAGTGTCAGAAGCGGACATCGCAGTCGCCGATTCAGTATATTGTTGTGTTCGCATAAACCGCGTGGATGTGGTCCAATTGATGATGGCCAGTTTTGACTACAATGCTCCAGCAGAGCTATTCCCGAGCCGCAGCCGTAAAGGTAATAGACCTGCTGGGTACCGTCGCTTCGAAACCGCGGCTGAGGCCATACGTTTTGCCGTCGAGGAAATGCCTTCTGATTATCTGAACGGTGCCATTCTTGAATCTGAGGAAGCGCGTTTTGACAGCGTGGCTATTTTGCAGCTTTATCATAGCGTCGATTACCCATTTATTCGCAAAAAACCCTAAGGACTATAAATTTTAACGCTCGCTTCGGCCCCAAAATCGATCAATGCGATCTCGTTTTCGCCTGATTTGCATTAGCATCCGATTGCGCCTATACAGAATTGATATTGAATTCGACCGGCCAACCGGGCGCTTCGCTTTGCCCCATGAGGTTGCAAGCTATTGAAGCGCCGTTTTCAAATCGTTTTGATTAAGCCGTCGCACTATCACGATGACGGCTATGTCATCCGCTGGTGGCGGGCGCTGATCCCTTCCAATTCGCTGGCGTCGATTTATGGCCTCGCGCTCGATTGCGCCCAACGCAAGGTGCTCGGCGCGCACGTCGAAATCGACATCGCGCTGATCGACGAGACAAACACGCGGGTCAATATTCCGAAGTTGCTCGGCCGCTTTCGACGAAACGGCGGCTTCGGCCTGTTGGCGCTTGTCGGCGTGCAGTCCAATCAATACCCGCGGGCGCTCGACATCGCACGTCCCTTTCGCGCCGCCGGCATCCCGACCATAATGGGCGGCTTTCACGTATCCGGCTGCCTCTCGATGCTCGACGGCACGGCCGTCGATCTTGAACGCGGGCGGGCACTGGGAATCTCATTTTTTGCCGGCGAGGCCGAGGAACGGCTCGAAGAGGTCATCTTGGATGCCGCGCATGGCCGCCTCAAACCGCTTTACAACTATATGAAGGCTCTGCCGTCGATCGGCGGAACCCCGATACCTTTCCTGCCGCTGCAATTCGTCAGGCGCACGGCCGGCACCAATACCAGCTTCGATGCCGGCCGCGGATGTCCCTTCCAGTGCTCGTTCTGCACAATCATCAACGTGCAAGGGCGAAAGTCGCGCTACCGGTCAGCCGACGATATCGAGAAGATCATTCGCGACAATTGGGCCCAGGGCATCTCACGCTACTTCATTACCGACGACAATTTCGCCCGCAACAAGGATTGGGAGGCGCTCTACGATCGGCTCGCCAAACTGCGCGAGGTCGACCGGATCCCGATCGGGCTGATGATACAAGTCGACACGCTTTGCCACAGAATTCCGAACTTCATCGAGAAATCCAAGCGTGCGGGTGTCACCCGCGTCTTTATCGGGTTGGAAAACATCAATCCGGACAATCTCGCCAGTGCGAAGAAGAAGCAGAACAAAATCACCGAGTATCGCAAGATGCTGCTGGCCTGGAAGGCGCAAGGTATCTTCACCTACGCCGGCTACATAGTTGGTTTTCCCGCCGATACGCCGGAAACAATCCGGCGCGACATCGAGATTATCCAGCGTGAGCTTCCCGTCGACATGCTCGAGTTCAATATTCTGACGCCATTGCCGGGTTCCGAAGATCACCAGGTGCTCTGGAAAAACGGCGTCGATATGGACCGCGACCTCAACAAGTACGATCTCGAACATGCCGTAACCGACCACCCGAATATGACCCGGGCGGAGCTTGAGGCGATCTATCAGGAGGCGTGGTCGCTGTACTACACGCCGGAGCATGTCGAGACGCTGTTGCGTCGCGCCGTGGTGACCAAGATTCCATTGATGAGCTTCATCAAGGTGCTGGTGCAGTTCACAACGATGATGCAGATCGAAAAAGTGCACCCGCTTCAGAGCGGCCTGGTCCGACTCAGACGCCTGTCGGAGCGTAGGCCTGGCCTGTCCCGGGAATCCGCCTTTGCTTTTTATCCACGAATCGCCTGGTCACTGGCCGCCAACAACATGAAGCTGATCTCGACGATCTGGTGGATGCTCAAGCTGAAGCGCCGCATCGAACGTGACCCGCGACGGCACGCTTTCATGGATCAGGCGCTCATGCCGGTGCAGGACGAC
>DATJVR010000009.1:0-21939 GCA_035501735.1 Xanthobacteraceae bacterium
GACCTGCAAATACAGTCCGCCACCATCGGCATACATGCCCGGCTGGTGCGCGCGAGAAACCTTGAGCGCGGTAAGCTGCCCGACAGTTCGTGCCATCGCTTATACCCACAATCTTACCCACAATGCCAACGCAAATTCTGACGGACCGCGGCGGATGTGTCCAGAGGGTTGCGCTGATTTAAGCCTATGTTTATTGGTTATTTTGAGGGCCTAACGGATGACTGCGAACGGTGGCGAACAAGGGGCTGGCGGAGGGAGTGGGATTCGAACCCACGATACGGTTTCCCGTATACACGCTCTCCAGGCGTGCGCCTTCAACCACTCGGCCACCCCTCCATCCAGACCTTTTTAGAAGGCGCACGCAGCTTTATGTAAAGACGCGCGCCCTGCGGCGCGCTGTGCGCCTTCAACCACTCGGCCAGCCCTCCGCATTGTCAGCTATGGAAGGCCACGCGCCTTGGGGGCTGGTGGGCCTTCAATCACACCGCTCCGCATCTTAGAATCTTTTTTACGGACCTCCTTTTCGGCTGCCCCGATGTTTTGAATAGGTGCGAGGCATTTTTCAAGTCCATAGCCTAAAACTATATCGGATAAATCACTCTCATCCTTAGTGTAAAACCATCGCATTAGAAATTGTATGAAAGCGCGCGCGATGTCGTTTTTTGAAACTCAAGCAGCATTGCATTTTGCTCGCTTCCTACAAAATTTGACTGTGATCGTGTCGGATGCGACAGATCGATCGGACACCATTTGCAAAGCAACCGCATGTCCGGAGATCACTCCGCCCTCGAACTCGTGCTCACCGCCGATCCGGCGCTGATCGCTATCGTCCGTCTATCGCTGATCGTAAGTCTGAGCGCGGTGTTTTTCTCCGCTCTCGTCGGCGTGCCGTTTGGTGCGCTTATCGCGCTCACGCGTTTCCCTGGCCGCGAAGGTGTGATCGTGGTGCTCAACGCGCTCATGGGGCTGCCGCCGGTCGTGGTCGGGCTTGCGATCTATCTTATGCTGTCGCGCTCGGGGCCGCTCGGCGAATTCGGATTGCTGTTCACGCCGCAAGCCATGGTGATTGCGCAGACGGTGTTGATTACCCCGATCATTGCCGCGCTCACGCGGCAGACCATCGAAGATCTCTGGATCGAATATCGTGACGAACTGGCCGCCATGAATGTTGGACCCGCGGGTCGCGTGGCGACGCTGGTGTGGGATGCGCGCTTCAGCCTGGTGACCGCGCTGCTTGCCGGCTTCGGGCGCGCGGCGGCAGAGGTCGGAGCGGTCATCATCGTGGGCGGCAATATCGAAGGCTTCACCCGCACCATGACCACGGCGATTGCGCTGGAAACCTCGAAGGGGGACCTGCCGCTCGCCATCGGCCTCGGCCTCGTGCTGATGACGATCGTGGTCGCGATCAATGCGCTGGCCTGGGTCGCACGACGCGGCGCTGAACGCTACGCGGGATGACCATGCGGGCTCCTTTATCCAATCTTCCGGTCCAATTCGACGATGTCGGTGTGGTTGCCGGAGGTGTGACGATTCTCGATTCGATTTCGCTCACATTCACACCCGGTGCGCCGACGGTGCTGATCGGCCCGAACGGCTCGGGCAAGACCACGTTGCTGCGGGCTGCCATGGGGTTGATCAAGCCGACGCGTGGTCGTGTCACCTGGGCCGGCTCGGACATGATGCCGCCGCTCCGACGGGCCATCGTTTTCCAGCGCCCGACCATGCTTCGGCGCAGTGCCGTGGCGAATCTCCACTATGCCTTGGCGAATGCCGGCATCGGCCGGGCGCAGCGGAGCGCGCGCGCCGCGGAATTGCTCGAGCTGGTAGGGGTGGGCGAACTCGGCGAGCGGCCGGCGCGAAAACTTTCCGGCGGCGAGCAGCAGCGGCTGGCGCTGGCGCGCGCGCTTGCGCGAGATCCTGAGATCCTGTTCCTCGACGAGCCGACGGCGAGTCTCGACCCCGCGGCCACCAAAGCGATCGAGGATGTCATTCGAGCCGTGGTCGCTCGCGGCATCAAGGTGGTGATGTCGACCCATGATCTCGGCGAGGCAAAAAGGCTTGCCGATGAAATCGTGCTCATGCACCGCGGGCGGATCGTCGAATCCGGGCTGGTGGCCGCCTTTTTCGCCAAGCCGCGCACGCAGGAGGCCAAACAATTCATCGCTGGAGAACTTCTTGTCTGAAAGCAAACCATCAGGAGAAAGCAACATGCTCACCCGCCGCCATATCATTACCGTTACTGCCATCAGCACGATCCTGCTCGCAGCGCCTACCGCCTTTGCGCAGGACAAATCCATCGTGGTCGCCTCCACCACCTCGACGCAGGATTCCGGGCTGTTCGGCCATATCCTGCCGCTATTCAAAGCCAAGACCGGCATCGAGGTGAAGGTCGTCGCGCAAGGCACCGGGCAGGCGCTCGATACCGCACGGCGCGGCGATGCGGACGTGGTGTTCGTTCATGCAAAATCGGCGGAAGAGAAATTTCTGAGCGAGGGCTTTGGCGTGAAGCGCTTTCCCGTGATGTACAATGATTTCGTCATCATCGGGCCGAAGAGCGACCCCGCCGGCATCAAGGGCCAGAAGGACGTTGCGGTGGCGCTCAAGACGATCAAGGACAAAGGTATCCCCTTCATCTCGCGCGGCGACAGATCAGGCACGCATATCGCCGAGATCAATCTCTGGAAGGCGGTCGGCATCGACATCGCAAAGGAAAAAGGTCCTTGGTACAAATCGATCGGGCAGGGCATGGGCGCCGCGCTCAATGCCGCGGCGGCCAGTAACGCCTATGTGATGTCCGACCGCGGGACATGGATCTCGTTCAAGAACAAGGGCGACCTCGTTATCGCGGTGGAAGGCGACAAGCGGCTGTTCAACCAGTATGGCGTGATGCTGGTCAATCCGGCGAAGCATCCGCATGTGAAGAAGGAACTCGGTCAGGCTTTCATCAATTGGCTGATTTCGCCCGAGGGGCAGAAGGCCATCGCGGATTACAAGATCAACGGCCAGCAGTTGTTCTATCCGAATGCGGGCGATCCGAGCGCGTGAAGATTTCGCGCCTTCTGCCGGTTGTGATGGCAGCATCGCTTGTGAGTGCGCCGGCCGCCGCCGCTGATCCGGTGCTGCTGCACGCGGCCGGCAGCCTGCGTTTGGCCTTCACCGACATGAGCAAGGCTTTCGGGGCGGCCACCGGCCTATCCGTGCAGGCCAAATATGGCGCTTCCGGCCTGCTCAAGGACGAGATCATGGCCGGCGCGAAGGCGGAGGTTTTCGCATCCGCCAATATGGAGCATCCGCAGGCGCTCTCCGCCGCCGGACGCAGCGGGCCGGTGACTGCCTTCGCGCGCAACCGGTTGTGTGCGCTAGTGCGACCAGGGTTGAGCGTCGGGCCATCCGATCTGCTGGCCACGATGCTCAATCCCAATGTGAAGCTCGGCACCTCGACGCCGCGTCACGATCCCTCCGGCGACTATGCCTGGGATTTGTTCCGCAAGGCCGAAGCGATCAAGACCGGCGCATTCGCAACGCTAAACCAGAAGGCGCTTCAGCTCACCGGCGCGCCGGATTCCCCGCCTGCACCGGCCGGCAAGAACATCTATGGCGCGCTGATCGCCGCAGGCAAGGCCGACATCTTTCTGACCTATTGCACCAATGCAAGTGTGGCCAAAAAGGAAAATCCCGGCCAGCAGATCGTCGCGCTGCCCAATGAGCTTGCAGTCGGTGCCGAATATGGGCTGACCGTGATGGCGGGGGCTTCACCGAACGCCCGCCGGCTTGCCGACTTCATACTTTCGCCGGCAGGCCAGCGCATTCTCGCCGCTCATGGTTTCGCCGCGCCGAAGCTGCCAGACTAGCGCAATGCCGATCGATCGCCGAACGCTCCTCGCCGGTTGCGCCGCGCTGCTCGCGCCGCGCACGACATGTGCCGCCACGATCACCGATGCCGCCGGCCGTACGGTGCAGATTCCCGCGAAGGTCACCCGCGTGTTCCCGGCCGGGCCGCCAGCTGCGATCATGCTCTATACGCTTGCACCCGAGTTGCTGCTCGGCTGGCCGCGCGCCAATCGGCCGGAAGAATGCGAATTCATGCTGCCTGACATCTGCAGGCGGGCCGAGGTCGGCCGCATTACCGGCCGTGGCAATACGGCAAACCTCGAAGCCGTTCTTGCGCTCAAACCCGATCTCATCCTTGACGTCGGCTCGACCAGCGGAACGTTCGTGTCGCTTGCCCAGCGCACCCAGGAGCAGACCGGCATTCCTTATGCGCTGCTCGACGGACGCTTTCTTTCGCTCTCGACCGCCTATCAGACGATCGGCAGGCTGATTGGGCGCGAAGCGGCGGGGGCGGACTTCGCCGATTATTGCAACATGACATTGAGCGTCATTACCAACCGCATCGCGTTTGTGCCGGCGCAGAAGCGGCCGCGGGTCTATTACGCGAGAGGCCCGCGCGGGCTTACGACGGGGCTTGGAGGTTCGATCAATGTGGAGACCATCGAACTTGTCGCCCGCAACGTGGCGGGAGAGAGCAAGGGTGGTCTGGTGAATGTGTCGATCGAGCAGGTACTGCTCTGGAATCCGGATGTGATCGTGACAATCGATCAGGATTTCGCCGCGAGCGTTCGGAACGATCCGAGTTGGTACGCGCTGAAGGCCGTGCGCGACAATCGTGTGCATCTGTCGCCGAAATTGCCGTTCGGATGGGTGGATTTTCCGCCCTCCGCGAACCGGCTGATCGGATTATGGTGGCTTGGTAAGATTCTGTATCCCGATTTGTTCAAGGAAGATATGCGTGAATTGACGCGAGACTTCTACACCAAATTCTATCACGTGACGCCGAACGACGCCCAGATCGCGCGTGTGTTGGCTGGGCGGGATTGATGGTTTGATCGCATGCATCGCTCCGCCGTTCCGGGTCTTTTGATTGCGTGCGCAATTCTTCTCGCGGGACTGGCCTTCGCCTTTACGGTCGGCCGCTACCCGGTCGGGCTGGCAGATCTTTTTAACGTGCTGTGGGCGAAGATTTCCGGGCAACCGTCCGGAACCACGGCGGCCGTCGAAAACGTGATCCTGCAAGTGCGCGGGCCGCGCGTGCTTTCCGCCGTCATGGTCGGCGCGGCGCTGGCGGTGGCAGGCACCGCGTTCCAGGGCCTGTTTCGCAATCCGCTGGTATCGCCGGATATTCTGGGCGCATCGTCCGGGGCTGCGCTCGGCGCAGTGGTCGGTATTTTCTTTTCGCTCGGCGTGTTCGCGATCCAGAGCGCGGCGTTTCTCGGTGGGCTTGGCGCGGTTGCGGCCGTGTATCTGATCGGTTCGTCGGTGCGCAGCCACGACCCGATCCTGGTGCTGGTGCTGACTGGTGTGGTCATCGGCTCGCTGCTCGGTGCGGGTGTGGGCCTCGTGAAATATCTCGCCGATCCCTACAACCAGCTTCCGGCCATGACGTTTTGGCTGCTTGGCAGTCTCGCGGCAACGAACGTCTCCGATCTGGTGCCTCTATTCGGGCCGGTGGCAGTCGGAACGCTCATCCTGATCGTACTGCGCTGGCGCATGAACGTCATGTCGCTCCCTGAGGAGGAGGCGCGCGCGCTCGGCGTACCGACCGGGCCGTTGCGCATCGCGATCGTTGCCGCCGCGACACTGGTCACGTCCGCGAGCGTGGCAACCGCCGGCATCATCGGCTGGGTTGGCCTCGTGGTGCCGCATATCGCACGCACGCTGGTCGGTCCCGACTTTGCGCGGCTCCTGCCGACCGCGGCGCTGCTCGGCGGAGGGTTTCTGCTGTTCATCGATACACTGGCGCGCACAGCCGCGGCGGTCGAAATCCCGCTTGGCATTTTGACGGCCGTCGTCGGCACGCCGTTTTTCATTTGGCTGCTCGCCGGTGTGCAGAAGACCTGGTCATGAGAGATTGCGCATGATCCTCGCCGGGCGGGCGCTTACGATCGGATATGCTGACCACGTCGTTGGCAGGGATCTCGACGTCGCTCTGGCGACAGGCGAAGTGCTCGCGCTGCTCGGGCCGAACGGCAGCGGCAAGACGACGCTTCTGAAGACGCTGATTGGACTGCTCGCCCCGAAAACGGGCGACGTGTTGATCGGCGATCGCACGCTCAGCAGTCTTACGAGTACCGAGCGCGCGCGTCTCCTGGCCTATGTGCCGCAATCGCACATGGCCACTTTCGCGTTCACGGTCGAAACCATCGTGTTGATGGGGCGCACCGCGCATGGCAATTTGTTCAGCCGCCCAAGCGCGCATGATCGCGCGGTGGCGGCGCGTTCGCTGGAGCGCTTCGGCATCGCACATCTGGCGGAGCGGCCCTACACGATGATTTCCGGCGGCGAGCGGCAGCTTGCATTGCTGGCGCGCGCGCTCGCGCAGGAGCCGCAATTCATTGTGCTCGACGAGCCGACGGCAAGCCTCGATTTCGGTAATCAGGGCAAGGTGATGCGGGAGATTCGCGCATTGGCGGCGTCCGGCCACGGCGTCCTGTTCACGACGCACGATCCGAATCACGCGCTGCGAGCGGCCGACCGAGCGTACCTGCTGCGCGGCGGTGCGCGGATCGCGGAGGGAATGGTCGGCGAGGTGCTCAATCGCATTCAGCTTGAAAAACTATACGATGCGCCGGTGGAGCAGCTCGCAGATAGAGCCACGGGTGCGAGCGCCTTCCTGCCGGGGTGAGAACGGATTGCGGGGAACCAGCGCGGACGGCAGGCGGAGGAAAGCCCGGCCCGCACGGGCTTTTCTCATGTGCGCGTTGCGCCCATTTGTGATAGAATTTATTATGAGCAGACGCCTCAAAGAATTCATGGTGCGTCCCGATCCGCTCGATCCGCGGCTGACCGAGCGCGTCAGGGGCATCGATCAGACCGGCGCGCCGATCGAGACCTCGGTTGTCGTCGAGCGGGCGCTGACGATTTTTCTCAATGCGCAGGAAATCGTCACCGCCATGACGATCGGCGATTACCCGGAATATCTCGCGCTCGGATATCTGCTTAATCAAAACATGCTCAGGATGGACGACGTGATCACGTTCGTCGACTACGACGAAGATCTCGCGGTGGTCGTGGTGCGCACCAAGCGCAAAACCAATTACGAAAAGAAGCTGAAGAAAAAGGTGCAGACATCGGGCTGCGCGCAAGGCACGGTCTTCGGCGACCTGATGGAAGCGCTCGAGGAGATCAAGCTTCCCGCTGCCGAGCTGCGGACTTCATGGCTTTACACGCTCACGCAGAAGATCAACACCACGCCCTCGCTCTACCTCGAGGCCGGCGCGATCCACGGCTGCGTGCTGGCGCAGGAAGACAGGCCGCTGGTCTATATGGAGGACGTCGGCCGCCACAACGCGGTCGACAAGATCGCCGGCTGGATGTTCCGGCATCGGGTGAAGGCCGACGACAAGATTTTCTATACGACCGGGCGGCTGACATCTGAAATGGTGATCAAGACGGTACGCATGGGCATCCCCATCCTGGTGTCGCGCTCAGGCTTCACGGCCTGGGGGGTCGAGCTCGCGCGCAAAGCCAATCTGACCTTGATCGGCCGGGCGCGCGGGAAACGGTTCGTGGCGTTGGCCGGCACTGAGCGCATCGTATTCGATCAGGATTTGCGCTACGTCGAGGAAGAAAGCGCAAAGCATCGGCGGAAAGCGGCGGTGCATGACGATTGACTTGCCGCCGACGCTGGGTCTCGTGCTTGCGGGCGGACTGGCGCGGCGGATGGGCGGCGGCGATAAAATTCTGCTGACCATCGGCAGCAAGACAATTCTCGATCGCGTACTGGAACGGCTGCGACCGCAGTGCAAGGCCCTCATCCTCAACGCCAACGGCGATCCGGCGCGATTTGCCGCGACTGGATTGCCGGTCGTGCCGGATGACGTGCCGGGTTTCGCGGGGCCGCTTGCCGGCATCCTTGCCGGGCTCGATTGGGCTGCCGCGCACGCGCCGGATATTTCCTATGTCGTGAGCGTGCCCGGCGATTGTCCGTTCCTGCCGCGCGATCTGGTGACGCGTCTGCATGCGGCGCGCGCATCTCAACGCACACCGCTTGCCTGTGCGCGTTCAGGCCAACAATCTCATCCGGTCGTCGGCCTATGGCCGGTATCGCTGCGGGATGATCTACGTCATGCGCTGACCAAGGAAGGTCTGCACAAGATCGATGTGTGGACCGGGCGGCACGGAGTCGCGGCGGCAGACTGGCCGGATGCTCCGGTCGATCCGTTTTTCAACGTCAACACGCCGCAGGATGCGGCCGCGGCTGAGACGCTTGCAGCGCAGCATCCCGGCGCCTAACCCCTTGATTTGACTATTGGCATAAGCCGATAATAGCGTCACTTGGATCCAACGATTTGCGGGCGGAGGTCCATCATGAAGACGTTCATCATTGCTTGCGTGGTCGCTGTGGCGATTGCGGTTGTCGCGGCACTCATACTCAACGGAATTCAGATGCCGGTCGGCGAAGCGTTCATGTCGGGAACGAGCGTGCGCATCTAACGGCGCCACGTTGCGCTCAGTCGATGAGCGCGGCGTAAGACAGGAATCCGACGGTCGAGCCGGGCTGGATGTCAGTGGTGTCTTCGGCCAATTCGACGAGGCCATCGGTCTCAGTCAAAGACGTTATCACTCCAGCGCCGTCCTGGGCGTGTTTAACCGCTTCGATCTCCCCGTCGGGGCGCGTCTTCAGCTTCACACGCACATATTCGCGGCGCCCTTTCTTCTTGCGATAGGGAAACCCCGCGCGCACCGGCAAGGGAATGAGCGGTTCGGGCCGTGCGCCCGCAAGCCGGAGAAAGAGCGGCCGCACCACCCGCACGAACGTGACAAAGACCGCGACCGGATTGCCGGGTAGCCCGACGAAGGCGGCGTTCGTCTGCGGTGTTGTCCCGGGCAATACGCCCATGGTCACAGGCCGGCCGGGCTTGATGCCGACGCGCCAGAAAACGAGTTTGCCGAGGCTCTCCACCGCCTGTTTGACATAGTCGGCCTCGCCGGTCGAAACTCCACCGGAGGTCAACACCAGATCGTGCCTGCGGGCGGCAAGACGGAGCGCATCGATCAACGACGCCGGCTCGTCCTTGAGGATCCCGAGATCGGTGACTTCGGCGCCGAGCTTGTCCAGCAGGGCGGCGAGCAGATAGCGATTGGCATCATAGAGGGCGGGTGCCGGTCGCGAGGCGCCAGGTTCCACGATTTCGTCGCCGGTCGAAAAGAGCGCGACGCGCACGCGGCGGCGCATGCTAAGCCGCGTCAGACCGACGGCTGCAGCGAGTGCCACGTCCTGTGCCGTCAAACGCCGGCCTGCCGGCAACAGCTGCGCGTCCTTACGCACGTCTTCACCTGCAAGACGGCGGTTGGCGCCGGGCTTCAGTCCCGCCGGCACAATGAGGCTTCCGCCTTCGACGCGGACATCCTCCTGCATGAACACGGTGTCGGCGCCTGCCGGCATGGGCGCGCCGGTGAAAATGCGCATCGCCGTATGTTCGGCGAGCGGGGATGATGCTGCACTGCCGGCGGTCAGACGTCCGAGGATTTTGAGGCGCGTCTCATCCTTCGGATCAAGATCGCGGTGGCGCACCGCGTAGCCGTCGACGGCGGAATTGTCGAACGGCGGCAGATCGAGCGGCGCCATGACGTCGCGGGCGAGCACGCGGCCGTGCGCCGCATGCAGCGTGACCTCCTCGCATTCCTCAACCGGCGTGATGCGCTCGGCAATCAGCCGCTCCATCTCCTCCACCGGAAGAAGCGGCCCGGAAAATGCGAAGCAGTCGTCGGTGAGTTGGGCCATCACGCGCTCCGCAGGGCATTTTCAATGGTTGCAAGCGACGCCGCGCGTTCGAGGAGCAGATCGCAGATCGCTTCAATGTCGTTGAGATCGATCACGGGCACTTTCGCCGATGGCAGCGGCCGGTCGGAGGCAATGGCGACAATGTGCGGGTCTTCGAGCTGCAGCAGCGGCTTGCCATTGGCCGCGCGGTGCACCTCGAGCTTCGGGAAGCGGTCGCGCTTGAAGCCCTCGATCAACACGAGATCGACCGGGGAGAATTTCTTCAGCAGGGCGGAGAGATCCCACTCCGGCTCGTCGCGCAATTCATGGACGATGGCAAACCGCTTCTGCGAGCTGATCACGACCTCGGTTGCGCCGGCAGCACGATGGAAGAACGAATCCTTGCCGGGGTGGTCGACATCGAAGCCATGATGGGCGTGCTTGAGGGTCGACACCTTGTGGCCGCGGGCGATCAGGCGAGGGATCGCCTTGGTAATGAGCGTGGTCTTGCCCGAGCCGCTCCAGCCGGCCAGTCCGATAATGCGCATGGGAGTAATTATATACGTACGCGAACTTGACGCGACAGGTGGAGAATTGTCGAGTCGGCTCCGGCGGGGAATCGGTTATGGCGGAATCCACGATCAGTCTACGCGGGCTCAAATGCCCGCTGCCGGCGCTCAAGACGCGCAAGCTGTTGGCGCGAATGGCGGCGGGCGACGTGCTGGTGATCGAATGCACCGATCCGCTCACCAGCATCGACATTCCCAATCTGCTGCGCGAGACCGGCGATGCGCTCGAAGCAAGCGAGAAAAAAGGCAAAATACTGATATTCCGGATCAGAAAGGACGCAGGCGCAGCGGCGCGGCCGAACAAGTCGACTTCCAAAAAACCGGCACGAAGAAGGCGCTGAGCGATGCCGCCGCTGGTTATTTTACTGCCTGCGGGTTGATCGGCGAGCCGGTGCCGCCAGTGATCAAAAGCGGCGGACCGCAAAAGAAGAATTCGTAGATACCGTCCGCCTCGCAATCCTCGGACAATTCCTTCAAGTAAAATATCTCACCCATGCAAAGCCCCATGGCCGGGATCACGACCCAGTGCCAGGGCTGATTGGCTTCCGTGGTTTCGTTGGGACGCACTTCGACGCCCCAAGTGTCGGTGCAGATCGCCGCGATCTGTTTTTCCTGGCACCAGTAGCAGTTCTCGAATTTCACGCCGGGTGCGTCGCCACCGGCGTAGCCGCCCCATTTTTTCTCCGACAGGCAGCGTTCCATCTGGCCGGTGCGCACAATGACGAAATCGCCCTTGCGGATTTCCACGTTCTGGGCGCGCGCGCAGGTGTTGAGCTCGTCGTTGGAGATGCTCTCGCCATCCTGCATCCATTTGACCTTGCGGAAGCGCGCGATGTCGAGCAGCACGCCGCGGCCGACCATCTTGTTCTTGGAGTGCTCGATGCCGAGCACGTTGAGGCCCTTGGCGTCGACCAGCTTGGCGTCATGGCCGTTATAGCCCTTGTCCTCGTAGAAGATGTGGCCGAGCGCGTCCCAATGGGTGGCGCCCTGCACGCACAGCATCAGCGTGTCGTCGGCGTAGCGGATGCGGTTCCAGTCCTGCCGGCCGGCGATGGCGTCGGTGCCGGTCGCGAGCATCTGGTGGATCGGATTGAAGCGGCCGCCGAACAGGCCGTTCTGCGGGCCGTTACTGTCGAGCGGAATTCCGAGAGCAAAGACCTTGCCGGTGCGGATCAGGCTTGCCGCCTTGACGATATCTTCGGGCGTGACGTGGTTGAGCGTCCCGATCTGGTCGTCCTTGCCCCAGCGGCCCCAGTTCTTGAGCTTCTCCGTCGCTTCGGCGATGGCCTTGCGGCCGACCTTGATGTCCATCGGGCACTCCTTCCCCTCGTCTCTTGTCCCTTCGGCGGCCACAGCGCCGTCCAAGGCTTACGCAGTGTGGCATAAATGCCGCGCGGCGTGCGCAGAATTATCTGCATTGCCAACCGAAGCTGCGCAAGAAATCGCGGTGCCGTTATGCCGCCGTCGGAGAGACGCAGGAGTGCGTGAGTTGCGCGGCATCATCGGCGCCCGCTGCCATCACCCGATTACGACCGCTTTGTTTGGCGCGGTAGAGCGCGTGGTCGGCCATCTCGATCAGCACCGACGCGCCCGGGATCGTGGCCGATGGCAGGTTGTCGGAACGGGACAACGCGGCGGCGAGCTGCGGCAGATTGGCGATGGTAGCGGCGCCGACGCTGATCGTGACATAGGGCGCGACGTCGGAGCGTTCGTGGGGAATGTTGCGCTCGCGCACCGTGGCGCGGATCGCTTCGCCGAGCTTTTTCGCCTCGTCGCGATCGACGTTGGGCAGCAGCACGGCGAACTCCTCGCCGCCATAGCGCGCCGCCAGCTCGCCCGCCCGCCGCGCCCGGCTGGCCAGCGCCTTCGCCACCTCGCGCAGGCATTGATCGCCGGCGACGTGGCCGTAGGTGTCGTTGAAGCGCTTGAAAAAGTCGACATCGACCAGAAGCAGAGACAGCGTCGAGCCCTGCCGCATCATGCGCCGCCACTCCTGATCCAGCGCATCGTCGAAAGCGCGGCGATTGGCGATGCCGGTCAATTGATCGACCGTGCTGATCCGGCGCAGCTCGGCGGCCTTCTCGCGATCGCTCTCGCGCAGCTTGGCGAGCTGCAGATGCAGCTTGCCGTTCTCGGCCAAAAGCACGATCAGCACGAGGCTCGCCGCCAGCAATCCGTAAATCCTGCCGGCATAGAAGCCGAGATCGTAGCGGCCGGCGTTGAACACCGCGCTGAGCGCGATATCGAACAACCACGCGCACATCGTCACGCTGAGCCAAAGATCGAGCACCGTGTACGGCCGCCGGCGCGACAGCGCATAGAGCGCGGCCAGGTTCAAGAGCCAGACCGTCGATATCACGACGATCAGGATCGGCGTGTAGTGATTACCCTCCATGATCGGCGGCAGCAGCGCCTGCCCGGCCGTGGCCAGCAACGTGAAGCCGCAAACCAGCGAGACGATCGCACTGACGGCGCTCAAGATGGTGGTGCGGCCCGCACCGGCCGGCTGCTCGGCGAGCCCGTATCGCGCATAGGCGATGACGAAGAGCGGAAAGCCGCCGTGCCAGAACATGTAGAGCCAGGCGGTAGTCTGCGGCCCGGCGCCGAGCAGCCCCGTCGGCGAGAATAGGCCGGGAAACGACAGCGCGTGCATCGTCGACATCAGCGCAGTGAAGAGATAACCGCCGGCGAGCAGGCTCAAGCCTTGCATGCGCGACAGTCGCCGCTGGCTGAGCAGGAATACCGCGGTAATCACATCGTTGACCAAGAGCGCCGATTGATAGACCGGAATAAAGATGGGCTCCGGGACGAGCGGCACCTTGGCGAACGGCGTGAGCATGAGAAATATCGCGGTCGAAACGACAACGACCGCGCACGCAAAGGCGCGGTCGCGACGCCCCGCAGGCAGGCTCGACAGGAAATCCGTGCGGTCGTCCACTGCAATGTCGGTCATCGAAGCTCCGCGGCGTTGACACCTCCACGGGACCGCAACGGCCGTGCGGCGGCACGGTTGCGCAACGCCACGTAAATTGCTGCTCACATCCTTGACGACAACGGTCGTTTGCCCAATCAGAATTAAAAAGGATTTTACGATTTTGTCCGGCCGCCTTGCCGTCGGGCGGCGGGCCCTTACACTGATGAAACAGCAACGGGGGAGCCGGAAACCATGAAACTCTTGAGTTTTGCCGCTGACGGCAAGGAGTTGTTCGGCGCGGTGAGCGGCGACGGCATCGTCACGCTCAACAAGCGCACAGGCCACGCAAGCCTGCGCGCGGCGCTCGCCGCCGGCGCCATCGACGCAATGCGCACGGCGGCGATGGAGGGCAAGCCCGACCGCAAGCTTACCGACGTCAAATTCCTGCCGGTGATCCCGCAGCCTGGAAAAATCCTCTGCGCCGGCGTCAATTACCGGGCGCACGCGTCGGAGGTCGGCCGCGAATTACCGAAGCAGCCGAGCCTGTTCATCCGCTTCACCGACACGCTGGTCGGCCACGACGGCGTCATGATCCGCCCGAGCGTGTCGGACAATTTCGATTACGAAGGCGAGCTGGCGCTGGTCATCGGCAAAGGCGGACGCCACATCAAGGTCGAGAACGCGCTCGATCATGTCGCCGGCTACACCTGCTTCGTCGACGGCAGTGTGCGCGACTATCAGAAGTTTTCCGTCACTTCGGGCAAGAACTTTCCCGGCACCGGCCCGCTTGGACCGTGGCTCGTCACCACCGACGAAATTCCCGATCCGGGCCAATTGACGCTGACGACGCGGCTCAACGGCCAAGAAGTGCAGCACTCGCCGACCGACAAGCTGATCTATGCGATCCCGCAGATCATCGCGTTCTGCTCCGACTTCACCACCCTGGCGCCCGGCGACGTCATCGCCACCGGCACGCCGGAGGGCGTCGGCCATGGCCGCAAGCCACCGCTGTGGATGAAGCCAGGCGACACGCTCGAAGTCGAGATCACCGGCATCGGCGTTTTGCGCGCCCGCATTGCCGACGAAGAGGCTTGAGCGGAGTGCACGCGTATCGTCAGCGGCGGCGCTACGACGCGGCCGATGTCTTGTGCGGCAGCGGCACCACGACCGCATCCTGCTCGGTCGTCGACTCGACGTTGATCACGGAAGCGAAAGTCGCAATGTCGGCCGGCCGCCCGAGCAGATAGCCCTGGGCTTCGTCGCATTTTTCTCGCTCGAGAAACTCGAACTCGGCGGTAGTCTCGACACCCTCGGCGAGGACCGGGAGACCCAGCGCGCGGCCAAGCCCGAGCACCGATCGCACGATCGCGGCGGCTTGGGCGTTGACCTGGACCGACTTGATGAACGACTGGTCGATCTTGATCTTGTCGAACGGGAAGGCCCGCAAATTCGACAGCGACGAGTAGCCGGTGCCGAAATCGTCCATGGCGATGCGAACCCCGAGCATCTTGACGCGACGCAGCGTCGCCAGCGCGCGGTTGAGATCGCGCACCAGCGCCGTCTCGGTGACCTCCAGTTCGAGCCGCGACGGCGCCAGCCCGGTCTCGAACAGAATCTCGTGCACAGCGTGCGCAAAATTCGCGTTGTGGATCTGCACGGTCGAAACGTTGACGGCGACGGTCAGCGGCCGCGTCCAGGTCGCCGCCTCCCGGCAGGCCTCGCGCAGCACCCATTCGCCGATCGGCAGGATCGCTCCGGTGTCCTCGGCAATCGGGATGAATTCGGCCGGCATCACCTCGCCACGCGTCGGATGCCGCCAGCGCAGCAGGGCTTCAAAGCCAACCACGCCGCCGCCCGGAATTTCCTTGACCGGCTGGTAGACCAGTTGCAGCTCTTTGTTCGCGATGGCCTGACGCAGGTCGTGCTCGAGCATCCGCCGATCGTGAACGGCGGCGCCCATCGCCGCCTCGAAGAAGCGGTAGGTGCCGCGGCCTTCCTGCTTGGCGCGATAGAGCGCGGTGTCGGCGTGGGTGAGCAGCGCATGCTGGTCGGTGGCATCGTCGGGACACAGCGCGACGCCAATGCTGGTCGAAATCGGCGCGTCGGCTTCGCCGGCCCCGCCACTCGCCTTCAACGCCTCGAGTACGATTTCCGCGAGGCGGCCGGCCGCCGCCGGATTGGACAGGCCGGGCGCGAGAATGGCGAATTCGTCGCCGCTCAATCGCGCCAGCATCTGGTCGTCGTCGAGCACGGCGCCGACACGCTTGGCGGCGGCTTGCAGCACCTTGTCGCCGGTGGCATGGCCGAACAGGTCGTTGACTTCCTTGAAGCGGTCGAGGTCGAGACACAGCACGGCGAGCTTGCGCCCGCTCGCAACCGCCGACGCGATTTCCTGATCCAGCCTCATATCGAAACTGCTGCGGTTCGGGATGCCAGTCAGCGCATCGTGATGGGCAAGGAAGCGAATATGCTGTTCCGCGCTTTTGCGCGCCTGAAGGTCGCGGACCGCGATGGCGTGATGCGGTTTGCCGGCGAAGTCGATCGGCCGCAGAATGAGCTCGACCGGGTTACGCGAGCCGTCGGCCTTGCGCAGTTCGCCTTCGATCGCGGTATTCGCACAGGCGAAAAGCTGCACGCGCGTGTCGTCTTCGGGCAGGTATTGCGCAAGCGCAGTGCCGACCACTTTGTCGGTCGAGGTCCCGATCAGGGCGGCGAAGCTGTCGTTGACCGTGACGATCCGCTCGCCATCGCAGACCAGAAGGCCTTCGACCGCGGCATTGGCAAGTCCGCGCATGCGGTCGGTCTCGAGCTCGGCGCGGCGCCGGTCGCGCAGCTCGACGGCGACGCCGGACAGCGCCAGTACGATGATGACGAAGCTCGCGAAAAACACCGCAATCGCCAGCAGGCCCGACGGCAGCGCCGCGGCCGGAACCTCGATCGTCGGATCGGGGATGATGGCGGCGGCCGCCATCGCGGTAAAGTGATGGCTGCAAATCGCCACCGTCAGCAGCAGCGCGCCAAGCGCTTTCCATTTCATCGACGCACTGTGCAGTCCGACCGGCAGCGCGGTCGCGCCGATCACGCCGCCGAGCGCGATCGACATGGCGACCAGCAACGGATCCCAGATGATGCGGCCCTGAATTTCGAAGGCTGCCATGCCGGTATAGTGCATCGCCGCGATGCCGCCGCCGACCATGGCGCCGCCGAGCCACGCGCCGGCGCTGACCTTCGGGTTCAATGCCGTCCAAAGGCCGATGCCCGTGAGCACGATCGCCGCGATCAGCGAGAGAAACGTCAGCGCGATGTTGTAGGCGTTCGGAATGCCGGGCGAAAACGCCAGCATGGCGATGAAATGCGTCGCCCAGATGCCGAAGCCGGTCGAGGTCGCGGACACCGCGAGCCAGACGTTGCGCATGTGGCCTTGGGAACTGCGGACGTGATGCAGCAGGCTGATCGCGGTGAACGACGCCAGCAGACAGATCACCGCGGCGAGGCCAACGAGACGAAGATCGTGCGCGTGCACGATGCAATTGTATACGGTTAACATTGGGTACCCGTGACGCCTTCCCGGAACGCAGCCAATCCCGCCTGCACCGTAGTCGGAACTCGGTAAAGCGGCGTAAACGCACGGGCATAAACGTCGCGAAATGCCAAGAAAGTCGGCTAACCGTACGCGCGCGGTTCCAATCAACAGACGCGCGACGTGATATTCGGCAGGCGCTTTAGGGCTTGAGCCCGAACAGCGTCACGGCGTTGCGAAAGCAGATCTTCTCGCGCTCGGCGTTCGACAGGGGAATCGAGTTGAGCACCTTGATGGTGTCGCGGATGTAGCCCGGGCCCTTTTCCTTGTCGAACGGACAATCCGACGCGAACACCACGTGATCGGGCCCGAAGAATTCCAACCCGCACACGGTTGCGGCGCGCGCGCCCTCGACGGCGGTGTCGCCGTAGAAGTCCTTGAAGTAGTCGAAAGGCCGCTTCTTCAGCGATTTGCGCAAGCTCTCGTAATCCTCGTCCGAGGTGCGCACGCCCATTTGATCGAAGGAATGTCCGACGCGGCCTTCCAGGTAGGGAATGACGCCGCCGAGATGGTGCGCGATGACCTTCAGATCGGGATGCCGGTCCATGATCTTGGAGAACACCAGGCGCGCCAGCGTGACGCCGGTTTCGTACGGCCAGCCGAGCACGCTGTTGATCTCATATTTCGAGACTTTTTCGGTCGGGTAGTCCGGCATTTCGCGAGTCCGCGACGGATGCAGCAGGATCGGCTTGCCGGAAGCCGCGATGACGTCGAAGATCGGCAGGAAGCGCGGGTCGTCGAGCGGCACGCCGTTGGCGTTGGTCGCAAGCTGCACCGCGTTGGCGCCGTTCGCGAGCGCGCGTTCGGCCTCCTTGGCGGCAGCCTCGGGCGCGTTCATCGGCAACAGCGCCGACCAGCCGACGAAATGCTTGGGATGCTTGGCCGCGACTTCCGCCAGCCCGTCGTTGCCGATCTTGGCCATCTCCGGCGATTTTTCGGGACCCCACAGCCGCTCCATGGGCGGCAGGCCGTGGGACAGAAGCTGCGCGTAGTCATCGAAGGATTCGACGATGCGCAGCCGCAGATCGATGTCCGAGAGCGCCGGAATGCCACGCACGCGCTTGCCGAGGTCTTTCGCGCCGGCGGGCGTCTCCAACAGCGCGTCGTAGTAGCGCTTGGGAAAGAAGTGATTGAAGGCATCGATATAGCGCATGCGCATTCCTTATTCTGGTCTCGTTGGACCGGAGCGGCTTATGTCTCAGCGCGGCTGCATCAGCCACGCGGCGATGGCAAAGGCTTCGGCGTCGCGGTCGAAATAGCCGAGCACCTGCAGGCCGAGCGGCAGGCCGTCGACCTCGAACAGCGGCAGCGACAGCGACGGTGCGCCGAGAAGCGACGACGGCACGCCGAATTCCGGATTGCCGGTGGAGTTCAAGCCTTGCGGCGCCGGCCCGGGCGCGGCGAGCGTGATGCAGGCGTCGCAGCCGTCGGCAAGTGCGGCGTGCACGGCGCGGATGCGGGCGCGCTCTTTCAGGTCGGCGCGATGCTGCGCCAAGGTCAAATCCTCGTATTTTTCCGCGCGCTCCATGATGTTACGGCTGAGTTTGCTTGAGTCGCGGTCGCGCATGTCGCGCAGGAACCAGCGTGTCTCCCAGCCATTGCAACGGTGCGACAGCTCGGTGGCATTGACCAATTCACGCTCCAGCGCCGCGATGCCCTCATTGTTGTGGCGGGTCTGGATATCGACGCCGGCGGATTTCAGCCGCGCCACGTGTTCCGCCAGGCGCGCTTTCGCGCCGGCGGCGGCGACGCCCCAGCCAGCGGTTTCGAGGAGTGCCAACGATCGCGGCTTCGCCGGCAGCGGCGCCTCGTGGGGCCCTTGCAGGCCGGGCGTGCCGGCGTCGCCGCCGACGCGTGACACGATCTCGTAGGCGATCTGCCAGGTGTCTTCCAGCGAAGCGCCGAGAATGCCGGTGCAGCTCTGGCTCTGATAGTCGTGGCTGCCTTCGCGATTGAGCGCGTTCACCGTCGGCTTGAAGCCGACGGTGCCGCAATAGCTCGCCGGCCGCACCGTCGAAGAGATCACTTGCGTGCCGAGCGCGCCGCTGACGATGCCGCAGGCGACGGAGGCCGCCGAGCCGCTCGACGAGCCGCCCGGCGTATGCGCCGTGTTCCACGGATTGCGCGTGCCGCGCGGCTCCGACGCCGCGAATTCGGTGGTCACGGTCTTGCCGACGATGACGGCGCCGGCGTCGCGCAACGCGCGCACGCAGGCCGCGTCTTTCTCCGAGCGCCAACCGTCAAACAGCGGCGAGCCCATCTGGGTCGGCATGTCGACGGTCTCGATGACGTCCTTGATGCCGACCGGCATGCCGTCGATGGCCGAAAGCGGTTTGCCGTCACGCCAGCGCGACGTCGAGCGATCGGCCGCCGCGCGCGCCGCCGGCAGATTGGTGCAAACGAAGGCGCCGATGCTCGGCTCCCATTGCTCGAGCAACGTCAATGACTCTTCGAGGAATTGCCGCGGCGTGTGCCGGCCCGATGCGAACGTTTGCGTGGCGGCAAGATACGGCCGCATGACCGGCTTTTGTTGGTCCGGCATCTTCATGTCCTTCGTAGGGTGGGCAAAATCGTCTGCACTTCGAACAAAGCGTGGGCATCGCGCGACGACGATTTTGCCCACGCGGATGCACATCGCTGGGGCGATGCCCACCCTACTTCTTCTTGCTCTCGTCGTAATAGTGGATCTCGTAGAGCATGCAGCCGCGGTCGGACTTGAACGGCCCGTGATAGACGCCGGGGGGCCGGCACGCATAGGTCGGCGCCTGGAACGGCTCGCCGCCATTGCCCTTGTCGTCGTTGCCGACAATGAGATCGCCGGACACGAGATACACTTCCTCCCAATGGTCATGCACGAACGGCGCGGTGGTGTAGACGCCGGGCGCGAAGCGCAGCAGCCGCGTGCGGCTGCCCATCTTTTTGTTCTCGTCGAGATCGCTTGCCAGAATTTTCTGCTGGATGCCGGACGGATAGCCCGGCGGCGTCACCCAGCCCTTGTCCATGTCGACCTTGTGGAATTCGAGATGCGGCTTGTTCATCGGCATGATGGCGGTTCCTTCATTCTCATCCCAGCACCGGCAGGGTGCGGATGCGGTAGCGGTGGTGAATCTTGCGGTTGAGCACCGGATCGTCGAGCTCGACTTCGAAACTGCCGGATGGCCGCACGCCGCCGATCGCCGACAGCGTGCCGCAAAACATCAGCGTGGCTTCACGCAAGCCCGACTTGCCGGCGAATTTGTCGATCAGCTCGAGCGGATCGAGCATCGCGGCGACGGAGCCTTCTTGATAGAGCACGCGCTTGCCGTTCTCGGAAATGTAGCCGCGCAGCATCAGCTTGTCCCAATGGGGCGCGACCTCGACCATCGGCCAGAACTCCGCCGCGATCGGCTTGTCGCACATCTGCTTCGATACCGAGACGCCGTACTTCTCGACCTCGCGGTCGGTATGATCGGAGCCGGCGCCGACCCAGAGCCGGCCGCCGTGCTGCAGCAGCACGAACTCCGCCTCCCCGCTCGAGGCGTCGCCCAGTGCTTCGATCTCTTCGGCGATGGTCAGCCGCGCCGCCGCGGCGCGGTAGAAGATCGGCGTCGTCGCCGGCGGCTTGACGCCGAGCGCGGCAAGCTCGGCGATGTGCTTCTCCACATCGATCCGGTCGCGCCCAGTCCAGCCGGCAACCACGAGGTGCTCGACCGCCACATTGCGGCGCGTCAGCCCGGTATCGTCGTGGAGCAGTAAGGCAAGCACGCGCGCCGACACGGATTTTCTCGCCCGTTGCATTGATTTTGGTCGCATTGTACAGGAGGAGAAAGCCTACGCAATCAAGCGAGTAAGAAGCGCGCAGGGGGCCTGCACCGCACGCAGGGCGCGGACTTCCTCATCGCCTTTGAGAGGATGCGCACCATGCACGAAATCGCCGGCCAGGTTCATTGGCACGAGCCGAGTGGCTTCAAGCGCGCCGGCTTCGGCAAGTTCAACCGGCCGAAGACGCCCTACGACCTGTTCATGGAATCCGAAGAGATTCCGATCTACCGCGACATCGGCGTCAGCAAGGTGCAGAACCTGCCGCTCGTACCGTGGAAGCGCATGGGCGGCCGCGGCACCTACATCCAGCTGCACGGCACCGAAGGCAAATGGGGCGCCTATGTGGTCGAGGTGCCGGGCGCCGGCGCGCTCAATCCCGAAAAGCACATGTACGAGGAAGTCTACCTCGTGGTCGAAGGCCGCGGCTCGACCGAAGTCTGGCTCGAAGGCGACAACAAGCGTCACGTGTTCGAGTGGCAGAAGGGCTCGCTGTTCTCGATCCCGGTCAACGCCATGCGCCGCATCGTCAATGCGAGCTCGGCGCCGGCGCTGCTGCTCGGCGGCACCACGGCGCCGAACCTGATGAACCTCATCAACAACACCGACGCGATCTTCAACTGTCCGTATGTTTTCCGCGACCGCTTCTCCGGCGCCGACGACTTCTACAAATACAAGGACGACATCGAGCCAGATCCGGTGCGCGGGCTCGCCATGCGTCGCACCAATTTCATTCCCGATATCGTCAATTGCGACCTGCCGCTCGACAATCGCCGCTCGCCCGGCTGGCGCCGGGTCGAGCCGTTCATGACCGGCAACACCTTCTATCTGTGGATCGGCCAGCACGAGAACGGCCACTACTCCAAGGCCCATGCCCACACCTCGGCGGCGGTGCTGATCTGCATCAAGGGCAAGGGCTACACCTATACTTGGCCTGAACGTCTCGGCCTGACGCCGTGGAAGGACGGCAAGGGAGCGGAAGTCAAGCGCGTCGATTACGAGCCGGTCGGCATGGTGTCGGCGGCACCGGGCGGCGCGCGCTGGTATCACCAGCATTTCGGCGCCTCGAAAGAAGCGTTCCGCCTCACCGCCTGGTTCGGCCCGCACAATCCCGGCCGCGAGCCCGGCCCGCCCGGCGAGAAGCACACCGACTACACGGCGATGGACATTCCCGAAGGCGGCACCGCGATCCCCTATTACATGGAGGATCCGTTCCTGCGCCAGGAATATGCGGAGCGCATGAAAAAAGAGGGCGCTGAGGACCGCATGCGGCCGGAATATTACGAACGCGACTATCGCGGGCTGTTGCCGAAGG
>DATJVR010000010.1:0-60918 GCA_035501735.1 Xanthobacteraceae bacterium
GCAGCATTTGCGCGGCGCCGGATTCGTCGATCACGTCGATGGCCTTGTCGGGAAGCTTGCGGTCGTGGATGTAGCGCGCCGACAGCTCGACCGCCGCCTTGATCGCCTCGTTGGTATAGCGCAGCTTGTGGTAGTCCTCGAAATAAGGCTTGAGGCCCTTGAGGATCGCGGTTGCGTCCTCCACCGTCGGCTCGTTCACGTCGATTTTCTGGAAGCGGCGCACGAGCGCGCGGTCCTTCTCGAAGTACTGCCGGTATTCCTTGTAGGTGGTCGAGCCGATGCAGCGCACCGTGCCCGCGGCCAGCGCCGGCTTGAGCAGGTTTGACGCATCCATCGCTCCGCCCGACGTGGCGCCCGCGCCGATCACCGTGTGGATCTCGTCGATGAACATGATCGCGCCCGGATAGGCCTCGATCTCCTTGATCACCTGCTTGAGCCGCTCTTCGAAATCGCCGCGATAGCGCGTGCCCGCGAGCAATGTACCCATGTCGAGCGCGAACACGGTCGAGTTCTTCAGTACGTCCGGCACCTCGCCATGCACGATCCGGCGCGCGAGCCCTTCCGCAATCGCGGTCTTGCCGACGCCGGCGTCACCCACGAACAACGGATTGTTCTTCTGCCGCCGGCACAGCACCTGGATGCAGCGATTGATCTCGGCCTCCCGGCCGATCAGCGGATCGATCTTGCCTTCGCGCGCTTTCTTGTTGAGGTTGATGCAATAGGCTTCGAGCGCATCGCCCTTTTTCTTCGGCTCGTCGCCGGGCTTGGCATCGGCTTCCTCTTCGGCGCCCCGCACCGGCCGCGCTTCCGACAGGCCCGGACGTTTGGCGATGCCGTGACTGATGTAGTTGACGGCATCGTAGCGCGTCATGTCCTGCTCTTGCAGGAAATAGGCCGCATGGCTTTCGCGCTCCGCGAAGATGGCCACCAGCACGTTGGCGCCCGTGACCTCTTCGCGGCCTGAGGATTGCACGTGGATGACCGCGCGTTGGATCACCCGCTGGAATCCGGCCGTCGGTTTTGAATCTTCGCCGCCGTCAGTGACCAGATTTTCCAGTTCCGACTCAAGATAGGCGGTGAGACTGCGGCGCAGCTTGTCGAGGTCGACGCTGCAGGCCCGCATCACCGCGGCAGCGTCCGAATCGTCAAGCAGGGCGAGCAAGAGGTGTTCGAGCGTCGCGTATTCATGGTGCCGCTCATTCGCCAGGGCGAGCGCACGATGCAGTGACTGTTCAAGATTGCGCGAGAAAGTTGGCATTCGATTTCCTAAGCCTAGCCCCCGATTACTTCTTCTCCATGACGCATTGAAGAGGATGCTGATGTTTGCGGGCAAAGTCCATAACCTGCGTCACCTTGGTTTCCGCCACCTCGTAGGTGTAAATGCCACATTCTCCGATGCCATGATTATGGACATGCAGCATGATTCGGGTGGCGGTTTCGCGGTCCTTGTTGAAGAAGCGTTCGAGCACGTGGATCACGAACTCCATGGGCGTGTAGTCGTCGTTCAGCAATAGCACCCGATAGAGGCTCGGCCGTTTGGTCTGCGGCTTGGTTTTCGTGATGACGGCGGTGCCGGGCGCCCCGGAATCCCCCCTTCTCCGCCGATCGTCCTCGCCCATGCTCGGCCGTTCGGCGCGGGCGTGGAAGGCGGTCCGGGCAATCGGGTGTTGGTCGGGGGATATCATGGCGTTTTGGCTGGCATCGCACGAAAGCTTAGAACGTACCGCTATGCATTCAAGACATCTCCACCTTCATCATAAAGACGGGACCCGGCGCCTTCCAGATCATCCTGCCGCTCCGGCCCCGCTCTGCCCCAAAGCCGATGCTTCAGGGTAAAGACCGCTCACTACACAGATAGAGACGGTTAATTCCACCGCAATAGCGGATCATTTGCGTCAAATTCGTCAAAAAATGGGGCATTTTAGTTCATCCGATCGCAAAAATTG
The DNA here is from genome assembly GCA_035501735.1 of Xanthobacteraceae bacterium. GTDB lineage: Bacteria > Pseudomonadota > Alphaproteobacteria > Rhizobiales > Xanthobacteraceae > PNAI01. The sequence continues at coordinate 1,947 of DATJVR010000010.1, forward strand.
TTACCGAATATCCCGCAACCGTTAAACACCGACGATGAGCCGAATGTTGCCGGCTGGAATCAATTCGTCAGACCGGAAGCGTCAGATTGCTGACCCATGGAGCCTTCCCCAATGTTGCTGATCCGTTTTCTACGCGACCGCAAAGCCAGCGTCGCGCCAATGCTGGCGCTGCTCTCGATCCCGCTTATCGGCTTTGTCGGTGTCGCGGTCGACTACAGCAATGCAACCTCGGTGCGCACATCCATGCAGGCTGCGCTCGACGCCACCGCGCTGATGCTGTCGAAGAATGCCGGCTCGCTCAACCAGACTCAGCTGCAGACGTCCGCCAACAATTACTTCTTCGCCAATTTCAACCGCCCCGAAGCGCTTAATACGACAGTCAGCGCCCAATACAGCGCGCAGACCACCGGCTCCGCCGTAACCGTAACCGCGACGGCCTCCGTCCAGACCAAAATTCTGGGCCGACTGGGCTTCTCGACGATCGACATCGGCAGCACGTCCAGCGTCAACTGGAGCAACACCCGGCTTCGCGTCGCGCTCGTGCTCGACAATACCGGTTCGATGGCGCAGAGTGGCAAGATGGACGCGTTGAAGACGGCGTCGAAAAACCTGCTCACGCAGCTCAAGAATGCCGCGCAGGTCGACGGCGACGTCTATGTCTCGATCATCCCCTTTGGCAAGGACGTCAACGTCGGATCGAACAACTACCCGTCAACCTGGATCGACTGGACCGATTGGGACGCCGCGAACGGCACCTGCAGCAAGTCATCTCACCATTCACAGAGTAGCTGCACATCAAGTGGAGGAACCTGGACTCCGAATAATCACAGCACCTGGAATGGTTGCGTGACCGACCGCGACCAGAATTACGACACGCTCAATTCATCTCCCGGTGCGGGCGCCCAGTTCCCTGCCGAACAATATTCATCGTGCAACGTGAGCATGATGCCGCTGAGCTACGATTGGACCGCGCTCAACGCCAAGATCGATGCCATGTCGCCGGCCGGCAACACCAACCAGGCGATCGGCCTGGCTTGGGGCTGGCAGTCGTTGTCGCAGACCGATCCGCTCAATGCGCCGGCCCTCGATCCCAATTACACCTATCAGCAAGTCATCATTCTGCTGAGCGACGGCCTGAACACGCAGGACCGCTGGTACTCGAGCGCAAATCCGATCGACAACCGTCAGAAGACAACATGCAGCAACATCAAGTCCGCCAACATCATGATCTATACGGTTCTTGTGATGTCGGGCGACTCCACGGTTCTGCAAAACTGCGCGACCGACTCCAGCCGTTACTTTGCGCTGACGAACGCCAATCAAATCATCACCACGTTCAATCAGATCGGCACGAGCCTCGCCCGCCTGCACATCACGCATTGACGATCGTCGCGACAACCGCACGCGCTTTCACGAGCATGCAAGCGCGCTCCAACGACGAACCGTTATGATTAACCGCCCGCTGCGGATTGCAATGGAATTTACGCATGCGATTTGACGCAAAATTAAACACGCGCTTCAGCGATCGGATCAGCGCAACGCGAATGAAGATTGCCCGTAAGTTTTCGCATCGAGCTTTACGGGGTTTTCACACCTGAAGTTTACGAATGGCAGCATCCGATGATTTAGCATTGGCCGAGGTTGCCATGGTCAGGAACCAGTTTCTTTCCCGCTTGCGCGAATGCATCCGCGATTTTTGCGTTGCGCGAAGCGGCAATGTCGCGGTCACCTTCGCGCTCGCGACCATTCCGCTCATCGGCGCCGTCGGTGCCGCAGTGGACTACAGCCACGTCAACTCCGATCGCACCGCGATGCAGGCCGCCGTCGACGCCACCGCGCTCAAGCTGTCGAAGGAAATTTCGACGCTCACGACCGCGCAGATTAGTCAAAAAGCCACCGCCTATTTCACCGCGCTCTACACCCGGCCGGAGGTGACCAACATTTCCGTCACGCCGACCTACACGACGACGGGCGGCACCCAGGTCGTTGTCTCTGCATCCGGCACGGTGAAGGCAAGCTTCGTGTCGCTGATCGGCATCTCGCAGATCCAGATCGGCGCCTCTTCCACCGTCAAATGGGGCAACACCCGGTTGCGCGTTTCGCTCGTTCTCGACAACACGGGGTCGATGGCGGACGACGGCAAGATCACGGCGTTGAAAACCGCGACCAACAACCTGCTGACCCAGTTAAAAAATGCGGCCACGACCGACGGCGACGTCTATGTTTCGATCGTTCCGTTCGTCAAGGACGTCAATCTCGGCTCGAGCAATTACAACCAGCCGTGGGTCGACTGGTCCGATTGGGACGAAAACAACGGCTCCTGCAGCAATTGGAATTACGACACCAAGAGTTCCTGCGAGGGCCACGGAAGCTGCAGCATCTCGACCTATACGACTCAGAGCACCTGCACGTCGGGAGGGACTTGCAGCGTATCCGGTAACAACGACCAGAGCAGCTGCAACTCGGCGGGCACCTGCAGTATTTCAGGCTACAATTCGCAGAGTAGCTGCACGAGCGCGGGCGTTTGCTCAAATCCCGGCCAAACGTCCCAGAGCACGTGTACGGGCAGCAAAGCCTGCACAAAATCGCAATACACGTCGAAAAACAACTGCCAGAACAACAATGGAACTTGGGGTTATGGGACGTGGACGACCGGACATTGGACCGTTGCCACATGGACACCGGGAGTTTGGACTGGGCCGACATGGACCGCCACAAGCCACACCACGTGGAATGGCTGCGTCATGGATCGCGGGCTCTCAAACGGCCCCAGCCTCGGCAACTACGATACCAATGTCACGGTGCCCACCACGTCGGACGTGGCAACGCTGTATCCAGCCGAAAAATATAGCTCCTGCCCGCAATCCGTAATGGGGCTGAGCTACAGTTGGTCGTCCATGACCACGCTGGTCAACAACATGTCTCCTAATGGCGGTACCAACCAAAACATCGGCCTGCAGTTGGGCTGGATGTCGTTGACGGGCGGCGGGCCATTTACAGTTCCCGCGATGGATTCCAGATATAAGTATCAGCAGGTCATTATCCTGCTGACCGACGGCCTGAACACCCAGGATCGGTGGTATGGCAACGGTTCCACCCCATCGAGCCAAGTGGACGCACGGCAAACACTGACCTGTGCCAATGCCAAGGCTGCCGGCGTCACGCTCTATACGGTGCAGGTCAACACCGGTGGCGATCCCACCTCGACCTTGCTGCAGAACTGCGCCAGCGACTCGAGCAAGTTCTTCCTGCTCACGTCCGCCAATCAGATGGTGACGACCTTCAACACGATCGGCACGCAGCTCTCAAATCTTCGGGTGGCGAAGTAACGCGCCAAGCAATCGAAAAACCAAGCAAGTTGTAAGAACAGTCAAAAAACATCGAGCCCGGCCATCCCTGACCGGGCTCGCAACTTTACGCCACGCCGTCACTCAACCTTGTCCGTTTAAGCCTTCAGGCTCACTTCACGGGTGCCGGCTTGGGAACGTAGTTCTCGAACGGCCGATAGGCTTCCTTGGCGAGATCGGCATAAAGCTCGCCGATCTTGGTCGCCTCGGCAACGAAGCTTTCGTAGGCAGACTTGGCGAAGTCGGTCTGGATTTCGATCGCCTTCTCCAGCGTCTTGGCGCCGAAGAGTCTCTCCATAGCCTTGCTGCCGTCCTCGAACGACTTCTTCGAGTAGTCAGCCATCTCCGCCGCGATCGCCTGCGCGCTCTTTGACCACACGCCAAAGGATTTCATCGTTGCGTCCAAGTTATCTTTGCCGAGTTTTTGCATATCGTCGAAATTCTTAACCATTTTCTTGTCCTCCTTGATGCTCCGCCGCTCGATGACGGGAGCCTATCTGTCTGCCTTGTTCCTGCGCAGCTCGACCGCCCGCATAAAAACAATATATTGCACTGCACAAATTTGTCAAGCGTATTGTTTGCATTGCAAAAATTAACACTTTTTCCGCGATCGACTTAACGTTTCGGCAACCGCGTTCCCATAGTTTTGATGCATGTGCCTGCACGGTCACTATTTTCCGGGCTGTGGGCGAGGCCACGGGGCCCGTTGCGGGAAGGCCGGACAGTGTCGAACTGCCAGGCCTTGAAACGGCAAGTGAGCATCTGAAGTCCACACGGACGTTGAGACCGAGGGACGGGGAAGGACATGTTTTGCGTAGCGGCTGAGGCCACGCGTTGGCTTCGGGGGGGAGCATTGAACCTTGCTGGTCCGCTCGCCGTGCTGACCATCGTGAGCGCGTCTGCGGATGCGCGACCCGCACCCAAGCTTGTTCTTGATAATCCGCGTTACGCCGCGATCGTCGTTGACGCCAACAGCGGCACGACTTTGCGCCAAACCAGCGCAGATGCGCTCCGCCATCCGGCATCGCTCACGAAAATCATGACGCTGTATCTGCTGTTCGAGCGCCTGGAAGCCGGCAAGATCAAACTCACCACGCAGCTTCCGGTATCCGCACAAGCGGCCGCGCAAGATCCGACCAAGCTCGGGCTCAAGCACGGTCAGACCATTGCGGTCGAGGATGCCATCAAGGCTCTGGTCACCAAATCGGCCAACGATGTCGCGGTCGTCGTCGCGGAAGCGCTCGGCGGCACCGAGGAGGATTTCGCCGTTCTGATGACTCGCAAGGCGCGTGCACTCGGCATGACCCGCACAGTCTATCGCAACGCTTCCGGTTTGCCCGACGACGGGCAGGTGACGACGGCGCGCGATCAGGCGCGGCTCGGCATCGCAATCCAGGAACAGTTTCCGCGCTATTACCGCTATTTCTCGCTCACGAGCTTCACCTATCACGGCGAGACCATGCTCAATCACAACAAGCTGCTCGGCCGCATCAGCGGCGTCGACGGCATCAAGACCGGCTACACCCACGCCTCCGGATACAATCTGGTGAGTTCCGTGCGCCGGGGTGTTCGTCACATCGTGGCCGTCGTGATGGGTGGCGAAACCGGTGCGCAGCGTGACGCAAACATGCGCGATCTGATCGACAAATTCATCGTGGCAGCCTCGGATAAGCGCCCCGAGGTGAAAGTGGCCCAGCCGGCAGCCCCGGTCGAACCCAAAGCCGAGGCCCCAGCCCGTCCCAAGCCGCGCATCGTGATCGTACCGATCGTACCGTCGGCTTCTGATGCGACCGCCTCGATCACGCCGCCTTCGCCCCCCGCAGCGAGCGATCCGATTAATCCGACCGTTGTGCGCACCGTTCCGATCCGGGCTGCCATTCTCCCGATCGGCATTCCGCATGTCACGGCCTTCGCGCCCGCGCCGGAACTCTCGCCGCCGGCAATCGAGGCGCAAAGGCTGCCCAGTCCGGCCGAAAAGCAAGCCGCTGCCCCCGAGGAAACCGAAACGGCGATCAACGCCATGGGCGCGATCGGCGAGCCTACCGTCACGACCGAACCAGCTACACCGCAGCGGCCAGCCGCGCTTCATAGCGGCTGGGCCATTCAGGTCGGCGCCTTTGAGCAAGAGGATGAAGCGAAACAGCGGTTAGGCATCGCAAAATCCAAAGCCGCGCAGCTGCTGAGCACTGCCAGTCCCTACACCGAGCGCACCACCAAGGGCGATAAGACGTTTTATCGCGCCCGTTTTGCCGGCCTTGACCGCGAGCAGGCCGAAGCCATCTGCAAGGTCCTGCAGCGCAACGACGTCGCCTGCATGGCGCTCAAAATGTGAGACCCGATCGACAATTGAGGACGAGCATTCAACGATGACGGCGCAGAAGAACATCCTTGGCTTCGTTGACTCGAGCAGCGAGGTACGTCGAGCCCCCCTGGTCGGGATGGAGTTTCTTCATCAGCGACCGGTGCGCGCGCCCGATTTCCTCAGGACTGGCGCCCGGCTGTACGCCAAGGATCTGATAGGCCTCCTCCTCCGTCATTTTGCCGGAACCAGCGACCCCGTTCCCCGCACCCGCATCACCCTGCGCGTTTTCACGCCAGCTGGGCGCCCTGCGGTCAAGATAAGCGGCGAGTAACGCACGGCTCTCCGCGTCGATCTCGCCAAGCAATCCGGTCAAAGCCGGCACATCCAGCGCGTCAAGCGCGGCACCTTCATAGCGGCCCGCAAGGATACGGCCGCGCATCGCGCCACTGTCGTGGTCGAGCTCCATTTCCACGAAAGCCGACCGCACCCGCGAGACCTGCCCTTGGCTTTTTTGCGTACGCCGGAAGAGACCTGCGGGACTGAACGGCATCCATCCAAGCAGCCCAAGGCCAAAAAGCCCAAGCGCAATCCCGGCTTCGACATTGCCGCGAAGCCCGATGAATGCGCCAAGTCCCAGCGCGCCCACCCCGACGACCGGCCGCCCCACGCGTGAAAGCTGCGTCGCGAGCTGCTGGGGATTGGCCTTGGTGAAGGCGTTCATCGCCCACAGCACCAGCACCAGGACGACGATGCCGAAGAAAATGGCGGGCATGGCTATTTCATCTGCTCGAGCAGCCGCATCGCTCCGGTGCTCCGTTTGGCCGAAAGATCCGCGAGCGCCCGCATTCCGCCCGCCGCATAGGCCGCAGCCGCTCGCAACAGCTCGCCGAGCTCGTGCGCAGCCCCCGGATCGAAGCGCCCATAGGCGCCGCGCGAAAGCCGCGCGATCTCGCGAAACGCCTGCTCGGCGACCGCATCGCGGCCTTCCTGGAACACGAAGGTTGGCACGCCGAGCAGCCCGAGTTCGCCGGCCGCCGCCGCCAGGTCGTCAATCGCTTCCTCCATCGCATCGCCAACGAATACCAGTGCCTGGACCTTTTTCTTGTTGGTTTCCTGCCGCGCATGCGCCAGTACTTTTCCGATCTGGGTGTGACCGCCGCGGCAATCGATCTTCGTCATCAGGCTCGCAAGTTGCGTCGCGTCCGAAACCCAGCGCGACGCGCGACATTCGCCGATGCCGCGGTAATAGACCAGCTGTACGTCGAGTCCGCCAATCTTGGCCGCTTCGAGGAACATGTCTCCTTGCAGCGCGCAGGCCGTGTCCCACATCGGCTGCCGGCTCATGGTGGCGTCGAGCGCGAAGATCAGCCGGCCGCGCTGACCCACCGCGCTGGACGGGCCGAGCGAGCGAACCTGGGCAAGAAATGCATCAATATCCGCGCCCGATGAGCTGTTCGCAGGCTTGTTGCCTTCGGTCGGCGCCGGCGTACGGTCTTTCGCCATCTTAAAACCCTGTCGGAGCGGTTCAGCCTTGCCTATAAAGTGGCCCTTCGCGACACCGAAGCAATGGCCGTGTTCAAATCTAGGCACGGCCCAGAACGGCGGCGCAATCGGGTCTCGCCCGGCTGATCCCCGGAGGAAACAACGTGGCCGAACCGCAAGTGGTCCGCACGCTCACCGCATTGCGGCGCGCCATCGGCCGCTTGCGTGCGCGGCGCGACACCATCGCGCTGGTGCCGACCATGGGCGCCTTGCATCCGGGCCACCTTGCGCTCGTGCGGCTCGCCAAGCGCCGCGCCAAGCGCGTGGTGGTTTCGATTTTCGTCAATCCGGCTCAATTTGCCCCGCACGAGGATTTTTCCACCTACCCGCGCACACTCGGAACCGACCTGGAGGCGCTTGCCAAGCTCAAAGTCGATCTGGTGTGGGCGCCGAGCGTAGCACAAATGTACCCGGACGGCTTTGCCATCACGATCAACCCGGCCGGCCCTGCTGTAGCCGGGCTCGAGGACAGGTTTAGACCGCACTTTTTCAGCGGCGTTGCGACCGTCGTCGCCAAGCTGTTTCTCCAGGTCGCGCCCGACGTCGCCATATTCGGCCAGAAGGATTACCAGCAACTGAAAGTCGTCACCGCCATGGCGCGCGATCTGAATATTCCGGTGAAAGTCGTCGGCGCGCCGACCGTGCGCGAGAAGGACGGCCTCGCCATGTCGTCACGCAACGCCTATCTGTCGCGAGCCGAACGCGCCAGTGCGCCGACGCTGTACCGTGCCCTGAAGGAATGCGCCGCATCACTGCGTGCGGGCAAACCCTTGAGCGAGGCGCTTGCGGAAGGCCGTGCCACGATCGAGAACTCCGGGTTCGCGCTCGATTATCTCGAAGCACGGCATGCCGAGACGCTCGCGACCGTCGCTTCGCTCAAAGATGGCCCTTTGCATTTGCTGGTCGCTGCCAAAATCGGCAACACCCGGCTGATCGACAATATCGCGGTGTAGTTTCCGCTATCGCGTCAGGGTGGCGTGTCGCGCTGTCCAACGTCGGTTTGGACGGCCCGTCAATACTGCGGGCAAAAGGCCACGCATTGAAAGTCTGGTGGACCTTCTAGCGTCTGCACTTCCATCCATTCCAGCTGGCAGCCATCCTCTGTCTCGCCATCGCAAAGATCCGGCGTGAGGTCGATGTAGGCGTATGGATAGTAGCGATAGCCGCCGTACATAATGGCACCGAGCGCACTCAGCGCCACAAATGTCCGCCAGCGGCCGCCGCGATAGACGCGATAATTGCCCCCGCGCCAAAGTGAATAATTTCGGCCCGCGATTGTCGCTCTGTTCGTCCCACGAATGGCCGTGGAAACCGGCGGAACCCCCGGTCCGCGATTTCTCGTTCCACTATGCTGTCGCGCGGCTGCATTTGGATTAACGGTGGCTGCATTGGGATTGACCGTTACGGCGCCTCCGGTTCGCGGCGTGATCGTCGGGCTCACGACCTTTGGTGCGTTTGTCGGCGCAACCACTTTAGGCGCAACGGTAGGTGCCACCACTTTCGGGGCGACTGTCGGTGCGACGACCCTCGGAGCGACCACTGCCGGCGGTGTATGGGGAGGCGGGGCCGGTTTGGCCGGCGGATTTTTCTTTGGATCGTTCGGTTGCGCTTGCGCCAGTCTGGCAAATGGCTCGATCGTTGGCCGGTCCTGCGCCTGCTGCGCAATCCCATTGGCCAAAACGCCGTATATGCCCGCACTTGTGAGCGCGCCTGCGATCAATGCGATCAAACGTATTTTGCACGCCATGGCGACCCCCCCTTGTCTCTCAACCTCAAGCAAATACGAAACCGCCGCCCATCACAATAGGCCAAGCTCGCGCAATTCGCGCCGCAGCGGTTCGGGCATGTTCCGCGTACCGGGTGCGGCGCGATCAAGATCAGGCGGCGCGTCCTTCGCTGCGAGGTAGCGCCAGCCCTGGAACGCGCGATAGGGCCGCGGCTTGACCAGCACGCATTTGGGGTCGAGCACGAGCTGGCAACGACTCACGCCCTCGCGGTCGCGGATCGGCCGCACGGCCAGGATGCGCTCGCGACACAAGATCTCGCCGCGGATCACCCAATAGATCGATCCACCGTCGAGCAGCTCTTCCGCGCGCTTCGGGAACATGCGCGTGGTGTGGATGCGTTCCGGCTTTTTCTCGCCGCGCCGTTTTTTCTCCTTCAGCTTTTTCTCGATCCAGTCTTGGAGGTCCTGAACCGAATCCGTGCCGACGCTGAGCTTGATCAAATGAAGCGGCATGGTCAGCCTTTGTCCGTTGCCGTGATTGTCATCAGCCTCATTCCTTCCGCCACTTGGCTCCCGGTGTCAGCCGCGATGTCGCTCACCTTGCCGGCGCAAGGCGCCGTGAGCGTATGTTCCATCTTCATCGCTTCGATCACGGCCAACCGCTGGCCCTTCGCAACCATATCGCCGGCCTTGACGTAAAGCGCCAGCACCTTGCCGTGCATCGGCGCGCTGATCAGCCCATCTTGGTCCGCATGGCTGAAATCGTACGCCGTAAAATCCGCGCGCCGAACGATTGTCTGTCGTCCGTTGCGCACCACATGCACGCCATCTGCAGCCTCCACGACATGCGCATCAAGTGCGGGTTCCGCGCCATCCACAGCAACCGCGAGGCCTTCGCGGCCACAGCGGATGGCCGCCGCCGCAGTTTCGCCGTCCACCCGGATCGGAATTTGTTGTGCGCGCATTCCGCCGAGTTGGAATCCATCGGCCGCATCCCACGGCGAGGGCGGCAAATCTTCCGGGCGATCGTGACGCTCCGCAACCCGCGCCAGTTCCTGCGCGATGAGATGCGCAACGCCGCGCGCTGCCGCCGCCCGATCGATCCCGCTTGGCACGAGCGCATCGAGATTTCTGTCGATGTAGCCGGTGTCGAAACGGCCGGCGCGAAAGCCTTCCGCTCGGCAGAGCGACGCCAGAAAGGCGACGTTGTTGCGCGGCCCGGCGGCAATCGTTCTTTCCAGCGCCTTGCCGAGCCGGTCGAGCGCCTCGTCGCGCGTCGTACCCCGGGCGATCATCTTGGCAATGAGCGGATCGTAATACGGCGTGATGTCGCTCCCTGCCTCCACCCCGGTGTCGATCCGCACGCCCTCCGGAAACTCCAACGCCAGCAGCTTTCCGGTCGATGGCAAGAACCCACGCGCCGGGTCTTCCGCATAGATGCGCGCCTCGACCGCATGGCCATTGAGCGGCACGTCAGCTTGCGTGAGCGGAAGCTTCTCGCCGGCGGCAATCCGAAACTGCCACTCCACCAGATCGAGCCCGGTCAGCGCCTCGGTCACCGGATGCTCGACCTGCAGCCGCGTGTTCATCTCCATGAACCAATAGCCGTCCGGCCGCAGCCCCCTGCTCCCATCCGCGATGAACTCCACCGTGCCGGCCCCGACATAGCCGACGGCCTTGGCCGCTCGAACTGCGGCGGCGCCCATTTCCGCGCGCAATGCTTCCGTCATGCCGGGCGCCGGCGCCTCCTCGATCACTTTCTGATGGCGCCGCTGCAGCGAACAGTCGCGTTCGTTGAGGTGAATGGCATGACCGTGCGCATCGGCGAAAATCTGCAACTCGATATGGCGCGGCGCCGCAATAAGTCTTTCGATCAGCACGCGCGCGTCGCCAAAGAACGATGCCGCCTCGCGCTGTGCGCCTTCGAGGGCTGCATCGAATTCAATGCCGCTGTCGACGCGCCGCATGCCCTTGCCGCCGCCACCGGCCGCCGCCTTGATCAGCACCGGATAGCCGATCTCTTCGGCCTTTTGCTTGAGCAGTGCCGCATCCTGGCGTTCGCCGTGATAGCCGGGCACAACCCGAACGCCCGCTTTTTCCATCAGCATCTTGGCGCGGTCCTTTAGTCCCATGGCTCGGATCGCCTGCGCGGGCGGTCCGACAAAGACGAAGCCGGCGCGCGCACAGGCTTCGGCAAAGTCGCCGTGCTCGGACAGAAATCCATAGCCGGGATGGATGCATTGCGCCCCGCTGCGGCGCGCAATCTCGATCAGGCGATCGATGGCGAGGTAGCTATCTTTGGCCGGTGCCGGTCCGATGGCATACGCTTCATCGGCAAGCCGCACATGCAGCGCAGCTTTGTCAGCGGCCGAATAGACCGCGATCACGCGCAGGCCGAGCCGCCGCGCCGTGCGCGTCACGCGGCAGGCGATCTCGCCACGATTTGCGATGAGGACCGATGCGAACATGAGGCCGCTTTGCAGAATTCGGCGCAACGAAACCGCTTAGCATTGCCTGCGCGGTTTGTCCTATGCGCTCATCACTGCGGAGTCGGCACCGGCGCCGGTGCGGACGCCGGAGGCGGCGCCGTCAGCGGCGGCGGTGGCAACGGTTTCGCGGGCGCCGATGGCGGCCGATTTGCAGTCTGCCGCCGTGCGGTCTGAGGCTTGGGCGCCGGCGCTGCGGTTGCAGGATCGGTCTTGTTCGGCTGGATCGTGCCAGTCGGCTCCGGACTCATGATGCTCACCGGCGGTATCGAGGCCGATGACGGGTAATTGAATTTCGACGCCATCGGTGTGCCTGGAGTTGTTGTGGTGGCGGCTAGCGGTGCCGCCGCCGCGGCCGCGGCCGTCGTCGAAGGGGTCGCAGGGGCCGAGGTGACGGCCGCACTCGCGCTTGCCGCGCTATTGTTAGGCCACCCAGCAGAATGCGCGGCGACGCGACTCTCGAACGCCTTTTCCCTCAAATTTGCCCGCACATGGCTGGTGATCCGCAGAAGCTCGAATGCCGGACATTCCTCGGCGGTGCAGCCGCGGCTTGCGAGCACATGCGCCACGATCCCGAAGCGGTCCGCCTCAAGCGCAAGGCGCTGCCCCCGCAGCACGCCTTCATAGCTTGGATCACGGCCCGCGTAAGCGAGCCCGTCGGCGAGCAACGAAACCCTCGCATCCACGTAGGCCAGCGCCGCTGCCAACGCCTGCGGCGTCGCAAACAAGGCTTGTTCGCAGGCGGCCTCCACCGCCTCGTCCTCGACCGCGTTGAGGCAAGCGAGCACCGATCCCGGAGCGATGGCTTGCGCGGTCAGCTCGCTCGCCCGCGCATCAAGCGCGCGGCGCTCGGCGAGCCGTTCGCGCAACATGGAATAGTCGAGCCAGGTCCACGCCAACACGGCAACAACGAGCACCGCCATTGTCCGTAGCATGACGTCCACGATATCGCGCGCCGCAAATTCGCGAACGGCCAGCACCGCGACGATGATGACGAGCGCCGTCAGAACGCCCGCCGCCCACAGCAGCAGCGAATATGTTCCACTCATGGAGTCGTGGCTCGACAGCCAATTCTCGAAACCCGACATCATTCTCGATGACCTCGGCGCTTAAGTCGCAGCCTAAGGCATAGTATGGCCCACGGCTCAAGCCGTGGCCACCATCATTCAGACCAACAATCGAAACTATCGGACTTATTGTGCCTTGGCGCCCGAAATCTTAACGACTTTTGCCCACTTTTCGATATCGGCCTTCAGATAGCTGTCGAATTCAGCCGGCGTTTTGACCAGTGGAACCGCGCCTTGCTCGGCCCAAGTTTTTCTCACGTCGGGTCTGTTGATGACCGCGTTGATTTCGGCATTGAGCTTATCGACGATCGGTTTGGGCGTACCGGCCGGCGCCATGACGCCGATCCAGATTGTGGCCTCGTAACCCGGCACGCCGGCCTCGGCGATCGTCGGGATGTCCGGCGTGATCTCCGAACGCTTCAAGCCCGTGGTTCCGAGCGCCCGCACTTGCCCGGCTTTGGCATTGGCGGCCATGACCGTAATCGCGTCGAACATCATCTGCACGTGACCGCCGATCACGCTGTTGCGCATGTCGCCGGAAGCCTTGTGCGGCACATGCACGATGTCGGTTCCGCTCATGGCTTTGAACAGCTCGCCGGCCATGTGGTACGGGGTGCCCGGACCGGAGGAGGCGTAATTGAGCTTGCCCGGCTCCTTCTTTGCTAAGGCAATGAACTCCTTGAGATCTTTCGCCGGTACCGAGGGATGGATCACCATCAAGAGGTCGGAATAGTTGATGGTCGCCACCGGCACGAAATCGCGCATGAGCTGGTATGGCTTGTTCGGTATCAATGACTCGTTGGTGGTGTGGGTATTCGACATCACCAGCAGCGTGTAGCCGTCAGGCGCTGATTTCGCGACCGCATCGGTGCCGATCAATGAGCCCCCGCCCGGCCGATCCTCGACAACGAACGATTGTTTAAGCGCTTCACCCAGATGTTGCGCGAGCACGCGCGCATAAACGTCGGCCGGCCCGCCCGCGCCGAACGGCACGACGAATTTCACCGGTCGCGACGGATAATCTTGCGCCGAGGCAGGCCAAGCCAAGACCGGGCTGACAGCGAACAAAGCAAGCGCGGCAAGGCGCGGCAAAAACGGCATCAAATCCTCCCGTAGGGCTGCGCGACCGGTGCGCAAAGTGTCTGCATGAACGTTCGCGCGACCGATTTATTCCTTCGCGCCATAGCGTGCAGGGCATCTGATGCACAAACCATCCCGCGCCGACGTGCAGGATGCACGTCGGCATCTCAGGTCTGGCCGATGTCCAAGACCTCAGGTCTTACCGGTCGCGATCGAGTTGGCTTTCCTTGGCAACGCGCTCGAAGGCCTCGCCCGCACTCTTGATGCGGTATTGATGCTCATCGCCTTCGAGTGGCAGCAGCTTCACGACTTTGAAGCTGCCGCTTGCGCCAAACCTGCCGAATGGCCCCGACGTGTAACGCACGGTCTGTCCGACCGAGTATTTGTGAGATTTCAACAAACGCCACTCTCCCCTGGTCTCAACTCTCATCCGCCTCCAGCCTGGAAGCGGATGCCGCCGCATGTACTTAAGCAGGTTAACCTTATAGCAACTCTTTGGAATTTTGGGAGTAAATTCACGTTCAACATTCGCTCTAGGGGCACTGACCAGCCCTTCGGATAATCCATAAATTATAATTATATCAATAAGATATAAGAGTATCCTACATTGGATAGCGGCTTTCGAAAATTCCCATAGCCCGCTGTCGAAAGAAAAGTCCGTAAGCCGCTCAGCGAACACCATTCTTGTACTTGCGGCAAAACCGGTTGAGCCTCCTCAGGGCTTCATGCCCGCTGGCGCGATCTGGGCAGTCTTGAGCCCGATATCGTCGAATGCCCGCCGCACCAGTCCGGACGCCTTGGCCTCCTCGATAAATGCGCTGACGTAAGCCAGCGCCGCAGGCCGTCCTTTCGGCACCGCAATGGCCGTGGTGGAATTGAGGAAGCCTCCATCGAGAATGCGCGAGCCCGGGATCTTTAGCATCACGGTCGCGAGTGACTCGCGCGACAGCGCAATGGCATCTGCCTTGCCGGCCAGCATGAGCGCGATCGCCTCTGCCTGTCCGGCAACCGTGATGTGGGTGGCCTTCGGCGAGGCCTTGTTCGATGCACGAAAGGTCGCGGTGTCCTTCACCCCGGCAATTCGAACGCCTTCGGCATTGGCCTCGGCGATGGTTTTCACCTTGGAATGAGGCGCCACCAAATAGGTGCTTTGCAGCAGATGGTAGGCATTGCCGAAGTCGACGAACTTCTTGCGCTCCTCATCCACCGGCATGAAGGTGACGTCCCAAATATTGTTGGCTGCCGAGGCCTGGATTTCGCCGGAGCCGAGGTAAGGCACGAACTCCACCGGCGCGCCGAGCTTCTTTGCCAGCGCGGTGGCGAGGTCGATCGTCACGCCGCGACGCTTGCCGCCTTCCTCGATCGTATAGAGAGCCGACGGCGCCGGCCCAACCCCGATCGCCACGCGCAGCTTGCCGGTGGGGACCAGCTCCTTGCGCACCGCCGCGTCCTGAGCGGGCACGCTGCTCGCTGTCAGCGTTGCAAACAGCGCTGCCGACGCACAAAGCGCATAAACCTTCATGTTTTCCTCCCCGACCCACCCCGCAGCATTGCATCTCGGCGGTCCGGCACAAAGCCCAAGGGCCTAGAACTTCTCCACCCAGGGCCGCAGCTCGATTTCCCAGGACCAGGCGCTATGCGGCTGATGGATGAGGTGCAGATAGCTTGCGGCAATCGAATTCGGATTGAGCAGACTCGCGGTCTTGCCCGGCGGCTCGGGCCGGCGGGCGCTCTTGATCCCGCCGTCGATGACGATATGCGCCACATGAATACCCTGCGGATGCAGCTCGCGCGCCATGCTTTGCGCCAGGCCGCGCAACGCGAATTTGCCCATGGCAAACGGCGCCGACTCCGCATAGCCCTTCACGCTTGCCGATGCGCCGGTGAACAGGATTGCCCCGTGCTTCTTCGGCAGCATGCGCTTGACCGCCTGCTGGCCCACGAGAAATCCGCCATAGGCGCAGACCGAAAGCGTCTTCTCGACTTCCGCCGGATCGAGGCCGACGAACGGCCCACGCGTGCGATAGCTCGCGTTGTAGATCACGATCTCCGGCGCGCCGAAACCGGCATCGAGATCGGAGAATAATTTTTCCACCTGGACAGGCTTCGTGGCATCGCAGGTAAAAGTTTTTGCGCCGGTCTCCGTCACCAGATCCGTCAGGTCGTCGATGCTGCGGGCCGCGAGCGCAACCCGGATACCTTCGCTCGAGAGCACGCGGGCGAGCGATGCACTCAGGCCGGAACCCGCGCCGACGATCAGGGCGGTGTTGAACGAAACATAGGGCATCGTTGCCTCCTTGCGCGCGGATCATATTGCTCTCGCATACTGGCAGGATATCCTGCCGCCGTCAGACAGGATGCGGAATTAAGATGCGCGCAGCCTACTATGAGCGGAACGGCCCTGCCCGCGAGGTCCTTCGCGTGGGCGAGATCGAAACCCCTTCCCCCGGACCAGGCGAAGTGCGCGTCAGGCTCAAAACGTCCGGGGTCAATCCTTCCGACGTCAAATCGCGCGAGGGCCGCACCCGCAAAATCGCATTTCCGCGTGTGATCCCGCACAGCGATGGCGCCGGCGAAATCGACATGGTGGGCAGCGGCGTTCCCGCCTCTCGCGTCGGCGAACGCGTGTGGCTTTGGAACGGTCAATGGAAACGTGCCTTCGGCACATGTGCCGAATACATCGTTGTGCCGGCGCCGCTCGCGGTCAAACTTCCAACGCATACCAGCTACGAGGCCGGCGCCTGCCTCGGTATTCCCGCCATGACCGCCTATCACGCAGTCGCGACGGCCGACGCCAATGCCGCGAGCACGATCCTGATTTCCGGCGGCGCTGGCGGTGTCGGCCATTACGCCATCCAGTTCGCCAAGGCGCGCGGCGCGGTCGTCATCGCCACGATCAGTTCGGACGCCAAAGCCCAACTCGCGCACGCCGCCGGCGCCGACCACACCATCGATTACAAGCGCGAGAACGTCGCCGAGCAGGTGAAGGATCTGACCGATGGCGCTGGCGTCGATGCCGTGATCGAGATGGACATCGCGGCCAATGCAAAACTTTATCCCGGCATTCTCCACGCGCGCAGCACTGTCGTGGTCTACGGCACCGGCTCAGCCGAGGCGCAAATCCCCTCGCAATTTCTGCTGACCAACAGCATCGCCATCGAGTACATCTTCGTTTACGAGCTTACGGCGGACGAACGCGCCGCCGCCGTCGGCGCGATCACGCGCATGCTGGAAAACAAAAGCCTGATCAACAATGTCGCGCTCACCCTGCCGTTGAACGACATCGTCGCCGCCCACGAAGCGGTGGAGCAAGGCAAGGCGATGGGCAATGTCGTTGTCACAATCTGAAACAATGACGCTGGATTAAAAATCCCGGAGGCCAACATGCGATTTGTTCAGGGATTGATCGTCGGTGCCGTGCTGATGCTCGGCTCGGCCTATCTGCATGACACCGGAATGCTGCAGGCCAGCGGCGACAAGGCGCCGCCGCCATTCGTCAATTGGGACACGCTGATCGGGATGATCGGCCATTAGCCCGCCTCACTTCTTATGCGGGGCGAAGTCCTGATTGCTGAACGCCGACGCTGACGGCCGCCGGATGCGAATGAAGCCGCGGCTTGCAGCCGTGTGGCAATTGTTGCACGCCTCGGTCAGCTTGTTGAACGCGCTGGCAAAGTTGTTGAACTTCTTCTCGTCCACCGCCTTTTCCAGATCGGCGATCGGCCCTGTCGTGATCGCGTCGATCATCTGGCCGACCGGAACGTTCTTGTAGGTCGGAACCAGATCCTCCACGTCGGATAACGTCTCCTTCAATTCGCTCAGCTGATAGCCGACGAGCGGCCAATTGCGCGCCCGTGCCGCAAGCCACAGCTTGGCATGGTGCATTTGGACCGTCCTCATGAAATCGCCGAGATCGGGAATATAGGTTTTGGGCTGATCCGGCGGCGGCGCAGGCGCAGCGGATGGCGGCGTCGCTTGCGGCGATTGCGCGAACGATTGAACCCCGGCATCCACCGCGGACATGACCGCCACGGTCACGATTGCCGCGAACCCAATACGAATTGGATGCGTCCTGCGCGCTGGTGATGAACGGAACATTTTGGCCTCGCTTGCGCGAATATTATCGCCCCGCAAGTCCAATACCTGAGCTTGTCGCCGGACGCTTGCAAGGGTCTTTTTGGAGACGTTGGAATGCGTGCGCAATCACCAACGCCACGCCCGCAGACGGCAAGCGCGGATGGCTTGCCTATCGAGGGGTCAGAGTCTCGGTGCCGACGCCTTCCCGATCGACGATCGTCCAGAAACCCTTCAGTCGTCCGTCTGGCATCAACTCATAGACCACGAGGCCATGGTCATTGCCCAAACGATAGTAGGCGGCGAAGGCCTTGTTCGCCAGCATGCAGACCCCGGAAGAGTGCGTCGATCCAGTCTGCCACGTAATCCGGCAGGTCGATCCCACCGGCGTGATCTGTACAGTTCCGCCATAAGTCGATCCGTTGGGATTAGTGCCGCTGACCGTGTAGCTCCCGCCGACTTTCTGCGCCGATGCTGAAGAGTTCCAAAGCGCCGCAGCCATCACCGCGATAATTATTGCACGCATGATCTTGTCCCCTGTGATCCCCGTTCAGAACAAGACGGTAATTTGTCGCCCGAAAGCCGGCAAGAGGGAGCGAACGCGATCGCGCGGACCGTCACATCCTGAACACGCCGAAGCGTGTCTCCGGAATCGGCGCGTTCAGCGTCGCGGCGAACGCGAGCGCCAGCACGCGACGCGTTTCCGACGGCGCGATGATGCCGTCGTCCCACAGCCGCGCCGTAGCGTAATACGGATTGCCCTCCTCTTCGTATTGCGCGCGGATCGGCGCCTTGAACGCTTCCTCGTCGGCCTTCGACCACTTGCCGCCCTCGGCCTCGATATTGTCGCGCTTGACGGTTGCGAGCACGCTCGCCGCCTGCTCGCCGCCCATCACCGAGATGCGCGCATTCGGCCAGGTGAACAGGAAGCGCGGGCCGTAGGCGCGGCCGCACATGCCATAATTGCCCGCGCCGAATGATCCGCCGACGATCAGCGTGATCTTCGGCACCTGCGCGCAGGCAACCGCGATCACCATCTTGGCCCCGTCCTTCGCGATCCCGCCCGCCTCGTAATCCTTGCCGACCATGAAACCCGAAATGTTCTGCAGGAACAGCAGCGGCACGCGGCGCTGACAGCAAAGCTCGATGAAATGCGCGGCCTTCAGCGCGCTTTCGGAAAACAGGATGCCGTTATTGGCCAATATGCCGACAGGAATGCCGGCAAGATGCGCGAAGCCGGTGACGATCGTCGGGCCATAAAGCGCCTTGAACTCGTCGAACTCGGAGCCGTCGACCAGCCGCGCCAACAGTTCGCGCGCGTCATATTGCCTGCGCAAATCGCTCGGCACGATGCCGTCCAATTCCGCCGTCTCGTATTTTGGTTCGCGCGCGGGTCGCAGCGAAACATCCGCCGGCTTTTTGGTATTGAGCGTGGCAACGATCCGGCGCGCAAGCGCAAGCGCGTGCGCATCGTCCGCGGCCAGATGATCGACCACGCCGGATTTGCGCGCATGCACCTCGGCGCCGCCCAATTCCTCCGCCGTCACCACCTCGCCGGTCGCTGCCTTGACCAGCGGCGGACCGCCGAGAAAAATCGTGCCCTGCCCTTTGACGATCACGCATTCGTCGGCCATCGCCGGCACATAGGCGCCGCCCGCCGTGCACGAGCCCATGACCACTGCGATCTGTGGGATACCGGCAGCCGACAGCGTGGCCTGATTGTAGAAGATACGCCCGAAATGCTCGCGGTCGGGAAACACGTCAGTCTGGTGCGGCAGGTTCGCGCCGCCTGAGTCAACGAGATAGATGCAAGGCAGGCGATTTTCGCGCGCGATCTCCTGCGCGCGCAAATGCTTCTTCACCGTCATCGGAAAATACGTGCCGCCCTTGATGGTCGAATCGTTGCACACGATCACGCATTCGCGACCTTCCACGCGGCCGATGCCGGTGATAATTCCCGCGCCGTGAATGGCATCTTCATACAGGCCGTTCGCGGCGAGCGGCGACAGTTCGAGAAACGGCGAACCAAAGTCGATCAGCCGCATCACGCGCTCGCGCGGCAACAACTTGCCGCGCGCAACGTGACGCTCGCGTGCACGCTCCGGTCCGCCTTCCGCGGCCTGCGCCCGACGCTGGCGCAGTTCGTCCACGAGTGCGGCCATGCGCGCGACGTTCGCGCGAAATTCCTCCGATTGCGTATCTATGGTCGAGGAAATGGCCACGCCGCCCCCACGAATCCCGAATGGCAACGCCGCCAATATGACGCGCGTCTGGCAGGATGCAAACCGGAAGACCGGGCTGTGTCGAAATAATGTGCGCGCCTTAGGCGCGCACCTCCTGTCGCTGGAAGATGATGTAGCCAATCACATAGAGCAGGATCGTGCCGGCGATCAGTGCGACCGTCTGCGGCCAAGCGAGAATAATGCTCTGTCCGAGCGGCAATGGCGCGCCCCTCACCCAACCCTGGATCTGATCGAGGAACAGCGGCCCGAGCGATCGCACGTCCGGATTGAGTATCGCCGTGATGGCTTGGCTGTAGAGCGTACCCGGTGACAGTCGCGACAGCGTGGTCTGCATGATCAGCGTGTCCGGCGTTTGCAGACCGAGCATGCTGTAACGCAGATCCGGCGGCGCAATCACCTCCGCCAAAGGCGCGGACAGCGCGGGCCACAGCAACGCGAAGAAGAGCCAAAGGCCGAGCGCTATCAGCGCCGCGGTCGCCGTCGCGCGGAACACGATGGAAAACACCATGGCGAGCGCCAGCCACACTCCGGCATAGGCGACCGTCAACAACAGAAACACGAGCGAGCGAGCGAGCTCTTCGCTGCTCGGCGGAATGCCGAGCCGAATCAAGCCGAACCCGATGATCATGAGCCATAGGATGACGAGATTGATTGAAATCGTCGCGAGCGCGGCAAGGAATTTTCCGAGCAGCAGCGCGTCGCGATAGATCGGCTGGGCCAAAATCCGCGACAGCGTGCGCCGATTGTGCTCGCCGTTGATCGCGTCAAAGCCAAGCCCGATCGCGGTGAGCGGCACCAG
Source organism: Xanthobacteraceae bacterium (assembly GCA_035501735.1). Taxonomy (GTDB): domain Bacteria; phylum Pseudomonadota; class Alphaproteobacteria; order Rhizobiales; family Xanthobacteraceae; genus PNAI01. The sequence goes on from DATJVR010000010.1 coordinate 22,613, forward strand.
AATGCTGATCACGGTGACGAACGTCAGCAGCGAATCACCGGGCGGCGCAAACAGCCGCAAGAACAGGAACTGATCTTCAGCCGTACCCTGGCGCAACTGTTCGACCGCGAGATAGACCACCACGGCTCCGAACAGCACCATCAAAATTTCCAGCACCAGCATCCGCACGCTGCTGAGATTGTCGGACAGCTCTTTGATGAACACGGCGCCCAGTCCATGCCAAGGCGAGCCTTCTCGCCGGCCTCCGGTCGACTCACCGCCTTCGCTCTCTGCCGTCGATCCCTTGAACCACTGGCTCGCGCCCATGGAGAGGCCCCGCCAGGAAAATCCTTCATGCGGCATGCGACACCTGCTGGCCTTGGAAGTATCGAGAGTAAATTGCATCGAGGCTTGGCTCCTCGACCGATAGTCGCCGCAATTGCCCGCCCGCATTGACGACCGCAGCGGCCGCCTGCGGCCGCACATCGCCTTCCGACAACAGACGCAGACGCCCAGGCCCGATCTGCTCCACCGCGCGCACGCCCGGCACGGCCGCCAGAATATTGGCAAGCCCCTGCCCATCCGCCTCGACATCAACGTGATAGCCACCGCCGAGCACCTGCCGCGCCAGGTCCGGCACACTGCCCATGAGCACGATGCGCCCCGATTGGAACAGCGCCACGCGATCGCAAACGCTCTGCACCCGATCGAGCAGATGCGAGGACAACAGCACCGCGACGCCATCGTGTTTGAGCCCGCGGATCATATCCAGCAATTCCGCCGTGGCCTGCGGATCGAGACCCGACGTCGGCTCGTCGAGAATGGCGATCGCTGCGTCTTTCATCAGGATTTCAGCGAGCCCTAGCCGCTGCCGCATGCCGCGCGAGTAGGTCCCCACCTGTTTGTTCGCGACATCGGCGAGGCCGACGCGCCCGAGCGACGCCGAAATGCGGCTGTCACGCTCGCTCGGCGCCATGCCGATCAGCCGTGCCGTATAGGTCAGGTTCTCGAACGCCGTGAGATTGTCGTAGAAGCCGACCGTGTCGGGCAAATAGCCGACGCGTCGCTTGACCTGTAGCGGCTGGCGTACCGGATCGTGATCAAGAACGCGCACCGTTCCGGCCGACACATCGCTCAAGCCGAGCAGCATTAAGATCGTGGTGGTCTTGCCGGCGCCATTGGGGCCGAGCAGCCCGAAAATCTCTCCGCGCGACACCGTGAATGAAATATGGTCGACCGCCGTCGCCTTGCCGTAACGCTTGGTCAGGTCGCGAGCCTGGATGACAATGTCGCTCATCGCCGGCCGAACCTTGCCACCGCCCCGACCATGATGAGGAATGCCACGCCGATGATGCCGGCTCCCACGATGCCCCAGAGAGTCGAAACCGTCACCGCGATGCGGAAATCCGACGACGCGGATTCGGCGCGCGCGTTGGCCCGCAGCGTTGCCACGTAGTCTCCCGCCACTGCCTTTTCGGATGGCGTGATCAGCGCCTGCACCTCTTTGTTCTGTCCGGGCGGAATATGGTCGATGGTTTTCGGCTCGAAGTTGATTTTCCAGCCCGATGGACCGCTGCCCGAAAGTTCGACCTCGTCCGCCGGTGCAGTGCCGGTATTGGTGACGACGATCTGCAGCGTGCTTTCCTTGCCGGCGGTGGCGGTGCCATTGAGCCGGCCATCCGGGCCGGTCAGCGTCAGCCGGGGCTGTCCGACGATCTCGAGCGTGACCTTTGCTTCGGCCGACGCATCTTCGGCCGAGACTTTCACGGTGACCGGATAGCTGCCCGCGCCGATCGTGCTCGGCGGCCGTACCTTGAGCTTGATGCCCTTGGACTGACCGGCGTCGATCGGGATCGAGCTGATTTCCTGACTGCCATACTGTTCGGTGAATGTGGTTTCGTAGTTCGCCGGCGCCTGCGCCGCGAAGCTCACGACCAGATTGCGCCCGCTATCGTTCTTGATGTTGAACTGGAATTCGAAGCTCGACTTCGGCGTGCCACGCAGCGAGGGCAGTTGCGGTTCGATCGTCAGCTTGGCCGGCAGGTCCTTCGCAAGCGTGATCGCGACCGGCAGGCTCACCTGCTGCCCGGAGGCACTGGTAGCCGTGACGGTGACCGTCTGCGTGCCCATGGCCGCGGTGGTGGGGACATCGAGCCGAAGCTGCAGGGTCACGCTCTGGTTGGTCGCCGGCATGATCGCGGCGATCGGCTGGCCGCCGCCAAGCAGGGTCGCTGACCAGCCGGTGGGAACGCCTGTTACCCCGAGCGTCAGCCTCTCGGGGGGCAGCCCATAATTCTGCAGCCGCATGCTCACCGTTGCTGCGGCACCCGGCCGCACTGTCATCGCGGGATAATCGGTGAGGAGGAAGAGTCCTTTGATCCCGGCAGGCGCCTCCTCCGCCACGGAGGTGCGCACACTTACCGCAAGGGCAACCGCGAAAGCACAAAGCAAGGCAAGCACACAACGTCGCATGATCAATTCTCCAGGCCGTAACACGGGTCTTGATGGCAGCAACCTTGCCAATTCCGGCGCGGCCGGATGGCCGGCAGTCCGGATCAGCAGTCGTCCCCGATTGCGATCAAATCCCGCCGTACAAAATTGAATTTGCGCGGTTTTTGCAAGCCCCCATTGATCACCATTCAGCGACTGGCGCTGCCCTCCACGCGCAGAACGGTCGGCCAATCGGGCTCGTTTTCCGGGAGCACCCAAGGCTCCTTGCGGGCGGCCGCCAGCCACTCCTCCCAGGCCGGCAGCGTCATGACCGCCGCCATATAGGCGCGTGAAACAGGGCTGACTTCCATCGCATAAGTATGGAACCGTGCCACCACCGGCGCGTACATGGCATCGGCCGCGCCGAACGTGCCAAAAAGAAACGGCCCCCTTTCCCCGCACCGCGTGCGGCAATCTGCCCACATGGCGTCGATGCGTGCGACGTTCGCCTTCACTTCCGGCGAGGGGTCGAGCTTCTTCACCGGCCGTGACATGTTCATCGGACACTGCCGCCGCAGCGGCAAAAATCCGGCATGCATTTCGGCAGCGATCGCGCGCGCATGCGCCCGCTCATTGGGATCGGATGGCCAAAGCTCTACGCCAGGAAATTTTTCGGCAAGATATTCGAGAATCGCAATCGATTCCCAAACCTTCACCGCGCCATCGACCAGCACCGGCACCTTGCCGGCGCCCGAAAGCGGGGACACCCGCGCCTTGAAATCGCGCGCATCGAGCGAAATCACTTCCTCGTCGAAGGCGATCCCGGCGACCTTCATGGCGATCCAGGGACGCATCGACCAGGACGAGTAGTTTTTATTGCCGATGATTAGCTTGAGCGCCAAGCCGCACGCCCCCTTTTTATTTTGCGACAGAGTGGCAGAGCTGGAATTGCGGTCAAGGGTCGTTGCCTCTCGGCCAGCAACGGTGCAGCATGTAAAATATTCCAAGAATCACGCGCGATGCCGCTATTTTCCGTCCTCGACCTCTCCGCTCTCGCCTGCTTCCTGGGTGCCTGGATCATCTATGCGCTCGCGCTGGAAACCAGCGCCTACGGCAAGCGCGGGCTCAATGCCCAAATGAACCGCTATCGCTATCTTTGGATGGAACAGCTGCTGGCGCGCGACGTGCGCATTATCGACACGCAAATCGTCGCAGCCCTGCAAAACGGCAATGCCTTCTTCGCCTCGACCTCGCTCATTGCGGTCGGCGGTTCGCTCACGCTTCTGCACTCGACCGACACGGTACTCAGCGTCATCGGCGCCTTGCCGTTCGGCTTTCCGACCACCGCGGCGCAATGGCAGGTCAAGACCATGGGGCTTGCCATCATCTTCGTTTACGCGTTTTTCAAGTTTGCCTGGTCGTATCGGCTGTTCAACTATGTGGCCATCATGGTGGGCGCGACGCCGCCGCCCGAGCAGAAGGACACCGCCGAAGCCAAGAGGCACATCGAACGCGCCGGCCGCCTGAGCGATGTCGCGGGTCAGCACTTCAACCGCGGTCAGCGCGCGTTTTTCTTCGCGCTCGGCTATCTCGGCTGGTTCATCAGCCCATGGGCGCTCATCGCCGCAACCATCGCCGTGGTGCTGGTGATGTGGCGTCGTCAATTTGCCTCGGATTCGCGCCGCGCGATCATCGAGTGATCGATCAACGCGGTCCGGGAAAGAGCGCCGAGCTGCTCCCTTTCATCCAATAGGCCAAGAGTCCGATCCATTCGCGCATGGCGGTGTCCGTGCGTCGAAATCCGTCGCCCGCCGCGTTGAAGGGAACGATCACATCGATCCAGCCGCGTGTCCGAAAATCGACCGGATAGGCTTCGACGTCGAAACCCGCCCGCCGGAACACGCCGATGGATCGCGGCATGTGATAGGCGGACGTCACCAGCAGCCAGCGCTGACCCGGCTTCGGGTCCGCGAGCTGTTTTGAAAAAATCGCATTCTCGATCGTATTGCGCGAGCGGTCCTCGGCCAAGATTCTTGCCGGATCGATGCCGAACGACTTGAACAGTTCGACCGCGAACTCCGCTTCATTGCCCTCGCGGATGATGAGGCCGCCGTTGCCGCCGGAAAAAACGATGCGCGCATGAGGATAGCGTCGCGCGAGCGTGGCGATGATCGTCACGCGCTCGGCCGATTCGTTGAGCGACACTTCCTTGCGCGTCAGCGACAATTCCGGTCCGATCGAACCGCCGAGCACCACGATGCCGTCCGGCGCGCCGCGCGTGTCGTCCCAGGGCGGAAAACGCTGCTCGAGCGGCAGGATCAAGATGTTTCCGAGCGGCGATAGTCCGACGATCGCGATCAGCAAAATACTGATGACCAGGAGTTTTCTGCCGAAGCGTGCGAAACGCGTCGGCAGCAGCGCTGCGCCGAGCAGAGCAAGTGTGACGAGGACATTCGAAGGAAGCGCAAAGAAACCGATGATCTTTGAAAGGGGAAAAAACATGCGCGCGGGCGCCTATCGTCCGCCTCTGTCTTTCCACGCCTGATAGCGCGCCTTGGCTTCCTCGTTCGGGGGGTAGAGGCCGGGCAGCTTCACGCCCTTCTCGACTTCGCTCACCACCCAGGTTTCGTAGCGTTCGTGCTCCTCGCCTTCCTTGGCGACGAAGTCGAGCAGGTCCTTTGGTATGAGCACCGCGCCGTCGTCGTCGGCCACGATGATGTCGTCCGGGAACACCGCAACTCCACCGCAACCGATCGGCTCCTGCCAATTCACGAACGTGAGTCCGTTGACCGAGGCTGGCGCAGCGACCCCCGCGCACCAGGTCGGCAGTTGGGTCTTCAACACGCCCGCCTTGTCGCGCACCGCCCCGTCGGTGACCAGCGCGGTCACGCCACGCCGCTTCATGCGCTCGATGAGGATGTCGCCGAAGATTCCGGCAGTGGTGATGCCCATCGCGTCGGCGACCGCGATGCAGCCTTCCGGCATCGCTTCGATGGCGCCGCGTGTGGAGATCGGCTTGGCCCAGCTTTCCGGCGTCGCAAGATCTTCGCGCGCGGGTACGAAGCGCAGCGTGAATGCCGGCCCGACCAGGCGCTGACCGCCGGGCACCAACGGCTTCGGCCCGTTCATCCAGCAGCGCCGGATGCCTTTTTTCAGCAGCATGGTGGTGATGGTGGCGGTGGTGACGTGACGCAGCACGTCGAACGCGGCGCTCATGAGACTCCCCAATCAGCCTGGCATCATTCCCAGCCGCTTGTCGCGTCGGCGCAGGTAATGCACGAACGGGATCGACAGCAACACCATCCAGGCCTTGCCGATGACCTGGCCCGGTAGAAATTCCAGCGAACCGAATGCAAGCCACAGAAACACGATGGAATCGACCACGAGTCCCACCAGGCTCGACGCCACCACAGCCGCGACCAGCCCGCGCCGCGCCAGCGGCGTATAGACCGCAAGATCGGCGAATTCGGACAGAAGAAACGCAACCCCCGAGGCCACGACCAGCGAGGGCGGCGCAAGCAGCGTGGAAATCAATGCGCCGATCAACACCGCGAAGACTGAAAATCGAATGCCGAGCCGCCGTTGCACCAGATCGCGCAGGACCAGCGCCACGCCGATCATCAGCACGCCCGATGGCGCTATCACGCCGGGCGCGACCGGAATGAGGCACGGCCCGTGAGGCGCGCAAAAGAGGCCCACGTTACCGATCAGCCAGTTCGCTGCCGGAATGGTCAGCGCGAACGCAATCAGGAACCCGATGCCTTCGATCCAGCGCCGTTGCTCAATGCTCATCCCGTCCCTTTCGTGAATTTTGCAAACCCGTCCGCGCGCAGCCGGCAGGCCGGGCAGTCGCCGCAACCGTAGCCCCAAGCATGCCACTGCGAACGGTCGCCCCGGTAGCAGCTATGGGTCTCCTCGATTACCAAATCAAGCAGTTGCTGACCCCCGATGTCCTTGGCGAGCGCGAACGTGCCGGCCTTGTCGATCCACATCAACGGCGTGTGGACGACGAACCGTCGGTCCATGCCGAGCGTCAGCGCGAGCTGCATCGCCTTGATCGTGTCGTCGCGGCAATCGGGATAACCCGAATAATCGGTCTCGCACATGCCGGCCACAAGATGCTTGGCGCCCCGCCGATAGGCCACCGCGCCGGCGAAGGTCAGAAATATCAGATTGCGGCCGGGCACGAATGTCGTCGGCAGGCCGCCCTGCCCCATTTCGATTTTCATGTCCCGCGTCAACGCGGTTTCCGAAATGGCGGCGAGTGCATCGAGCTTGATCAGGTGATCCTCGCCTAGCCGGGCGGTCCATGCGCTGCGCAGCGACGCAAGCTTTTGCCGCAGCTTCGGCCGCACGGCGAGCTCCACCGCATGCCGCTGGCCGTAATCGAACCCTATGGTTTCGACGCGCCCGAACCGTTCCAGGGCCCAGGCAACGCACGTGGTCGAGTCCTGCCCGCCGGAGAACAGGACGAGCGCGGTCTCTTCCTTCAATCCCATTGCGGCGATCCCGACCAATCGACGATGCGACCGCGCGGATCGGCCAGCGCCGCAATCTGCTGCATCTCGGCCGCGGACAGCTTGAAATCGAAGATGGCAAAATTCTCTTTCAGGCGCTCCGATTTGCTCGTGCGCGGAATGACCACGATGTTCTGCTGCACCAACCAGCGCAGGCACACCTGCACCGCACTCTTGCCATGCGCCTTGCCGATGCGCGCGAGCAATGCGTCACCCCTGGCCGAGCCGCGCGCGATCGGGCTATAGGCCACGACCGCCATGCCTTGCTTGCGGCATTCCTCGATCACTTTCGACTGGTCGAGAAACGGATGACATTCGATCTGATTGCAGACCAGCGGTTCGGTCGAAAGTTTTTTGGCTTCCAGCATCAGCTCAACCGTAAAATTCGACACGCCGACATGCCGCGCAAATCCCTCGCGTTTCATTTTGCATAGGGCGCCGATGGTCTCGCTGAGCGGAATGCGCGGGTTGGGCCAATGAATCAGCAGCAAGTCCACTGCTTCAAGCTTCAGGTTTGCAAGGCTGGCCTTGGTCGAACGTTCGAAATCGCGCGCCGCGAGATCGCTCTGCCAGACTTTCGTGGTGATGAAGACTTCGTCACGCTTGATGCCCGAGGCGCGCAATCCCTCGCCGACGGCGCGTTCGTTGTCGTACATCGCCGCGGTGTCGATATGGCGATAGCCGATCCTCAACGCCTCCTCGACCATGCGCGCGCACACGCGTCCACGCAAATCCCATGTACCAAGGCCGATGAGCGGAATCCTCGCCCCGTTGGCCTCGATCACCGGTCCGGCTTTTTGCATGCCATCAGTTATCCCATTTCGGCGCATGCGGCGGATTCACCACGCGCAAGTTGGTTGCGTTGAGTTTCTTCAGCTCGGCCATCTCGGCGGCGGACAATGTCCAATCGAACACATCCATATTTTCCTTCAGATGCTGGAGATTCGACGTACGCGGGATCGGAATCATGCCCTGCTGCGTGAGATACCGCAGCGACACCTGCGCCGCGCTCTTGCCATGTGCCTTGCCGATACGTTCGAGCACTTCGTTGCCGGGCACCTTGCCGCGCGCAATCGGCACATAGGCCACCACCGCCATCCGGTGCTTCTTGCAGGCAGCGAGCACCTTGTCCTGGTTGATGAAAGGATGCACTTCGATCTGATTGCACACCAGCGGCTCGCCGGTCACTGACCAGGCTTCGTCGAGCGTCGCGGTGGTGAAATTGGCAACGCCCACGTGCTTGGTCTTGCCGTCACGCTTGGCCTTGCAAAGCGCGCCGATGCTCGTTTTCAGCGGGATGTCCGGATTGTTCCAGTGGATCAAAAGTAGATCCACATAGGGCAGCTTGAGATTGACGAGGCTCTGATCGATGACGCGCTGGAAATCGTCCGGCATCAGGTCGTTCTGGCGGACCTTGGTACAGATGAACACGTCCTCGCGGTGAATGCCGGAAGCGCGCAACCCCTCGCCGTTCTCCCGTTCATTGCCGTAGGAAGCGGCCGTATCGAGATGCCGGTAGCCCATGCGCAGCGCCGCGGAGATCGTGTCAATCGCGACCGCGTCCTTGAGTGTCATGGTTCCAAGACCAATTGTGGGGATACGAGCGCCGTGGGCTTCGACGACGGGCATGGACTTCTCCTCAACGACAGATGGGGCGGGTGAAAGGGGCGACAGAATGCCGTGCGATGCCACAGAATCCAACCCGCCTGCGGTCGAAAGGCCGGGACCCGTTTGGGCCGGCAACGCGCAATCGTCGCCTTCGGCACCGGCGCTAGATTAGACGTATTGTGATCTGCGACGACTTTTTCGCCATTTAATTTCCTCGATGCGGTTCCTAATATAGCCCCGCGTTCGACCGGAATCTGTCGTTTGATCAATAGCTTCTGAGGGATTCCGGAATCCAGTTGAGAGCAAAACGAACACATGCGCGCCTTGCTACTTTCATTTGGACTTCTGCTGGCGGCAATACCCGGGTCGATGGAGCGCGCGCGGGCCGAGGCCGCACCGGGCGATCAGCCGATCACGCTCACGATCCGCAACCATCGTTTCGAGCCCTCCGAAATCCGCATCCCCGCCAACAAGCGCGTGATGATTACCATCATCAACGACGACACGACGCCGGAAGAATTCGACAGCACCGCGTTAAAGGTCGAAAAGGTCGTACCCGGTAAATCCAAGGGAACGATCCGGATCGGGCCGCTCAAACCCGGTCGATATCCGTTCATTGGCGAGTTCAACGAGGCCACCGCCAAAGGCGTCGTGATCGCGGAATAGTCATGCTCGGTGCACTCCTCATCGTATTCCGCGAAGTCATCGAGGCCGGCTTGATCGTCGGTATCGTGCTGGCGGCATCCCACGGCATCCCCGGCAGCAAACGCTGGATTGCGATCGGTGTTGCGGGCGGCATTGCTGGCGCCGCGCTGGTGGCGCTATTTGCCGGCGCGATTTCCGATGCCTTTGCCGGCGCCGGCCAGGAAGTGTTCAACGCCAGCGTGCTCGGTCTCGCGGTCGTCATGCTCACCTGGCACAACGTCTGGATGGCCCGTCACAGCCGCGAGATCGTCGTCGAATTGAAGAGCGTCGGCGAGGCCGTGACCACCGGCCAGCGCCCGCTCGCCGCCCTGGGCGTTGTTGTTGGGCTCGCCGTGTTGCGCGAAGGCTCCGAGATCGTGCTGTTCCTCTATGGCGTCATCGCCGCGGGAACCTCCGGCGCATCGGTGTTCATCGGCGGAATATGCGGAGTGCTGCTGGGCGCGGCCTTTTCCGCGCTGACCTATTTCGGCCTGCTCGCCATCCCGATGCGGCATATTTTCTCGGTGACCACAGCGTTGATCGCCCTGCTTGCGGCCGGAATGTCCGCCCAGGCCGTGCAATTCCTCGACTCGGCCGGGCTTGTGACGGTGCTCGGCAATCAGCTGTGGGACACCTCCGGCGTCCTGTCGCAAGACAGCCTGCTCGGCCGCATGCTGCATACCTTGATCGGCTACAATGATCGGCCAACGCAGTTGCAGCTTGTCGCTTACGTTTCGACCATCGTGGTCATGATCGCGCTCATGCGGCTCGTCCGGCCAGCGGAACGGCCGCCCGTTACGGCGCAGATTTGAATTAGCTCAGCGCTGCCGCAGCACATCAAAGGCGACGTCGGGCGCCTGCTCGATCAGCTTGAGCAAGGCCCGTGCCGGCCCGCGCGGCGAACGTTTGCCCTGCTCCCAGTTGCGCACCGTCTCGATCGGCACGCCGATGCGGCTGGCGAATTCCGCCTGCGTGAGCCTGACATTGGCGCGGATGCGGCGCGCATAACCGGCGAGATCGCGCTCGCCCGGGGCCAGAGGCGCAAGCGAGGGTGCTTCGACCTTGCGCTTCTCATCGGCCACCCCTGGCGGAAGCGGCCGCTCGCTGCCGTCCGCCAGAATCTCCACCAGCCGCCCATCCGCCTTCAATCGCACCCGCATCATCGCGATCCCCCGTCGTTCAGGGGCCCACTGATGCGCTCCTTTGGTTGACGATTGGTAAACATTTTCGACCGGCAGCCATTGAACGATTCGGTCAACGGCCCACTCAGCCAATGCCCGAGTGGTTCAATGACCGAGCCCGCCTCGATTCAGACCGTTTTCTCGAAAATCTCCCGCCCGATCAGCATGCGGCGGATCTCGCTCGTGCCCGCGCCGATCTCGTAGAGTTTGGCGTCCCGCAGCAGCCGTCCGGTCGGGAAATCGTTGATATAGCCGTTGCCGCCCAGGCATTGGATCGCCTCAAGCGCCATCCACGTGGCACGCTCGGCGGCATAGAGGATCGCGCCGGCGGCATCTTCGCGCGTGGTTCGCCCTGCGTCACAGGCGCGCGCCACCGCGTAGACATAGGCCTTTGCCGCGTTCATCGTGACATACATGTCCGCGAGCTTGGCCTGCATCATTTGGAAGCGGCCGATCGGCTGGCCGAACTGCTTGCGGTCGTGCACGTAAGGCACCGCCACGTCCATGCACGCCTGCATGATTCCGAGCGGACCGGCCGCCAGCACCACGCGTTCATAATCAAGGCCCGACATCAGCACATTGACGCCGTTTCCGACCGCGCCGAGCACGTTCTCCGCCGGCACCTCGCAATTCTGGAAGACGATCTCGCCGGTGTCCGAGCCGCGCATACCGAGCTTGTCGAGCTTCTGCGCCGTGGAGAAGCCCGGGAACTTGCTTTCCACGATGAAAGCGGAAATGCCGCGCGCGCCGGCGGTCGCGTCGGTCTTGGCATAGACCACGATGGTTTCCGCCAGCGGCCCATTGGTGATCCACATTTTCGAGCCGTTGAGGATGTAGCGGTCGCCCTTCTTGTCCGCGCGCGTTCGCATCGAAACGACGTCCGAGCCGGCTCCGGGCTCCGACATCGCCAGCGCTCCGACATGCTCGCCGGAGATCAGTTTCGGCAGGTACCTTTTCTTCTGCGCATCGCTGCCATTGCGGCGGATCTGATTGACGCAGAGATTTGAATGCGCGCCATAGGACAGTCCGATCGACGCGGAAGCCCGCGAGACTTCCTCCATCGCCACGCAATGGGCGAGATAGCCCATTCCCGCGCCACCCCATTCTTCCTCGACCGTGATCCCGAGCAGGCCGAGCGAACCGAGCTGCGGCCACAGCTCGCGCGGAAATGTATTGCTGCGGTCGATGTCGTCGGCACGCGGAGCGATCTTGTCCTGCGCGAAGTTGCGCACGCTGTCGCGCAACGCATCCACATCGGCACCAAGGCCGAAATCGAAGCCGGACCACATGTTGGGTATCATCGCTGGCCTCTTGCTCGGCGATCTCGCAGCCGCCGGGCCGCATTCGAGCCTATTATGCCGAGCGGCGCGCTTTCTGTCAGCGGCGCTGCTCATGCCGACCGCGGACGCAGTTTTGTGGCCGGAATTCGCTCCGCCAGCAGCTGGTCGATGCTCTCGCGCGGTCCCGGCCTGGCGAACAAGTATCCCTGCATTTCATCACAGCCGGCAAGCCGTAGCAGCACCCGCTGCTCCTCGGTCTCGACCCCTTCTGCCGTCACGCTCAGGTTCAGCGCGCGGCCGAGCGCCACGATCGCCTGGATGATCGCTTCGCTGCCGCGCGCATGGCCCAGGGACTGCACAAAACCCTGGTCGATCTTGAGCTTGTCGAAGTGAAACCGTTGCAGGTAAGTCAAGCTCGAATAGCCGCTGCCGAAATCGTCGAGCGCAAGCTGCACGCCGATCGAGTGCAGGCCATCAAGCCGGCGTCTGGCTTCGTCCGGGTTCTCGATCAGCACGCCCTCTGTCATCTCCAGCACCACGCGCGATGGTGAAATCCTGGTCTCGGTCAGCACCTCGATCACGAATTTGACCAGGGCCGGATCGCGCACCTGCACCGGCGAAAGATTGATCGCGATCGACAGCTCCGGCCAACGGGCGGCATCGGTCAGCGCGCGGCGCAGCACCCATTCGCCGAGCTTCACCATGAGCCCGGTCCGTTCCGCCACCGGCACGAATATCCCCGGCGGAATATCGCCGCGCTCCGGATGATTCCAGCGCAACAGCGCTTCGACGCCGGTCATGTACGTGCCGTCCGCCGTCATGATCGGTTGATAGTGCAGATCGAGCGCATTGTCGGCGATCGCCCGCCGCAGTTCGCGTTCGATGAATTGCCGTTCTGAAAACTCGGCATCCATCGCCGTCCGGAACTCGACCATGCCGCCGCGATTTTTCCGCTTTGCCTCGCGCAACGCGAGATCGGCGCAGCGCATGAGGTCGTCACAGCCGAGGGAATCGCTCACCGCGTGAGCGAGACCGATTGTGACGCCGATCTGCACCGCTTGCTCGCCCAGCCAGTACGGCCGGGTCAACTGTTTCGCCATCTCGGCGATTTCATCCCATGAATCCCGTGCACTCCCCGAGATCAGGGCGAGCACGAACTCGTCGTCGCCTATTCGGCCGGCGAACTGCGCTTGAGTCTGCCGGAGCCGCTCGGCGAAGCTTGCCAGCACCGCGTCGCCCATTTGACGGCCGTACCCGTCGTTGATCACGTTGAGTCCGTCGATATCGATGATGGCGAGCGTAACGACTTCGCCCGGCGCGCGGTGGGGCAGCAAGGCTTCGATCAATTCGACCGTTTTGCGTTGGTTGGGCAGACCGGTGAGGGAATCCTCGTTGGCGAACCGCCAGGCCAGTTGCTCGCTTGCCGCGAAGGCCCGCATGCTGCGCCGCACCTGCCAGAGTGCAAGGCCGGCAAATCCGATCAGGCCGAAGGCGCTGATCATGAGCATCGGCTCAAGGCTGGTCAGGGCCTGGGAAATCGTGTCGTCGCGTTGCCAGGTGAACCAGCCGAGGATGCGGCCGCCCTTGTCGAGCGCCGGCTGCACTTCGCGCGACTTGTCGGTCAGCTCGTTTTCGAAACGCAAATCCTTAAGCCCGATCGTCCGTGCCAGGCCGCTGAGGAACTGCGTGTCGAGCTCCGAAGGATCGGTGCCCGAATTTCGGATGTCTTCGATCGCCGCCACGAGCTGCATGCGGCGGAGCACTTCCTGCCGATCATCCGCCCGGTTGACGACCACGTAGCCGATTATGGCGCAGAAAAAAGTCGCACTCAGCGCGAACAATCCAAGCGTCGCAATCAACCGCGGTGAGGCAGGACGCCGCATCCGCGTACTCGAAACAGCGGAAATCATCCCTAACAACCCGTCTTGCCGCTACCGACAAACCACGCGCAAGCTAAGTCGGATCGGTTAACAGGCAGTCATCAGACGCCGCCGTCACGGCCTGTGGACCACGTTAACAATTCGCACATATCCGGAAAAATGCCCGAACGATCTGCTATCGAACCGTCGAAGATAAACGCGCCGTTCATGAATCCGTCACCGAAGTATTAAGGCGATGTTCATGTAGCGGGAATTAAATGGTGTGCAGGAATTGTCGGCGCGTCGAGAATCGGCGCATAGGACTTGCTCATGCGTTGGTATGCAGTTGCATTGTGCGGCGCCGCCCTTCTGTCCGGCATCACGTCCGCCAAGGCGGCCGAGTGCTCAAATCCGGATGCGCTCGGCACCAGCCGCGTCATTGCGGTCGATCCGCTCGACCACGCGCGCCTCGGCACGATGCAGTACCCAGAGACCTTGCCGCTTGCGGACAAGGAGGTCGTACTCACCTTCGATGACGGTCCGCTGCCGCCCTACACCGACCGGATCTTGCGCACGCTTGCCTCTGAATGCGTGAAAGCGACCTTTTTCATCGTCGGCAACATGGCGCGCGCCTATCCTGACCTGGTCCGCCGCATCCATGCCGAAGGCCACACCATCGGCACCCACAGCCAGAACCATCCGATGATCTTCGATCGGATGCCGATCGAAAAGGTGCAGGCCGAGGTCGAGTCCGGCATCGCCTCGACCACTGCCGCGCTCGGCAATCCCCATGCGGTGGCGCCGTTTTTCCGCATCCCCGGACTGGCGCGCTCCCATGCGGTCGAAGCCCTCCTGCACGAACGCGGGCTGATGATCTGGAGCGCCGATTTCCCCGCCGACGACTGGAAACACATCCAGGCAAGCGAGATTCTCAATCGCGCCCTGCGACGGATCGAAGCCAAGGGCAGAGGAATCCTGCTGTTGCACGACATCCAGCCGGCCACGGCGGCGGCGCTGCCTGCATTGCTGCGCGAACTCAAGGCGCGCGGCTACCACATCGTGCATGTGGTGCCCGCAAGCCCCGAGCAACCGAAGACCGCGACCGCCCCGCAGGATTGGACGTTTGTCCCGGTCAAACACAGCCAGAAAGCGGCTTTGTCTCGCGTGGTCAGCGCCGCGGCGAAACCGCGGCGGTCGATCTCACGCCATGATCCGGCGTTCGAACCGCGACCGACGCGACTGGACGACCCGCTCGACGCCACGCAATCCATCGACATGCTGCACGTCGGCCACACGTTGACGATCTACTCGATCCGGCCGCAGCGCCGCGCCCGGCTGCACCTGTCGCGGCCCGCTGTCATCCAGCCGCTGGTGCTGTCGAACTGATCCCTCGCACGTCGAACCTCGGCTTCGGCAGCAAGCCGCAGGCCGAATTGTCCATAGCGCTGGTGCGGTCGAGAGGACTCGAACCTCCACGGGTTGCCCCGCTAGCACCTCAAGCTAGTGCGTCTGCCATTCCGCCACGACCGCATGCAGGGTGAACGCCGGCCATTCAGCCGGGCGTTGAAGCGATGGTGTCTGATGTAACAAACAGGCTATGGCCCGACAAGGGAGCATGATCCCGAAAAGCTCGCCCTTCGACTTGATCCGAGGCTGGGAGCCCGTATTCGGAAATGCTGCCCCGTTCTGAGTGCTCAGCGCGCGTCGGGCGAGCGCGGCAGCAGCTCCTTCACCTCGACCGCGATGCGGTTGCCGCTCACCACCACCGTGCCCCTGGCCACGGGAAAATTGTTGGCGAGAATTTTCACCGCATCGTTTTCCTTCGCATCGAGTTCGATGATGGCGCCGCGGCCGAGGCGTAGCACCTGATGGACCGGCATGTCCGTGGTGCCGAGCACAACGGCGATGTCGAGTGAAACGGTGTCGAGTGTGGGCACGATTCGTGTCCTTTCGGCAGGTCCGCAAGCTGATCACGGCATGGTTAGCGCGGGGTTAATGACTGGAAGACCATGCCCCCGCTCGCTATCTTGAGATTGTGGCCGACAGACGAAACCCATTGCTGATCGATCATCCATCCGTCCCTGGCCTGCCGCCGGTCGAATGGCGGGTGAGCGACGACCTTGTCCCGTACGAGGCGGCGCTCGCCGCCATGGACGCCCGCGTCGCCGCCATCGCCGCCGGCAATGCGCCGGAACTGGTCTGGCTGCTCGAACATCCGCCGCTCTACACCGCCGGCACCAGCGCCTCGGATCACGAACTAATCGAGCCGCGCTTTCCCGTTCATCGGGCCGGCCGCGGCGGCCAGTTTACCTATCATGGACCTGGCCAACGGGTGGCCTATGTGATGCTCGACCTCAACCGTCGCAAGCCGGACGTGCGCGCCTATGTGGCGACGCTCGAGGAATGGCTGATCCGCACGCTCGCGCACTTCAATGTGTGCGGCGAGCGGCGCTCCGACCGCATCGGCGTCTGGGTGCGTCGCCCGGAAAATGGCCCGGACCACGAGGACAAGATCGCCGCCATCGGCATTCGCCTGCGCCGCTGGGTGAGCCTGCATGGCATCGCCCTGAACGTCGCGCCCGAACTTTCGCACTTTTCCGGCATCGTTCCCTGCGGAGTGAGCGATCAGCGCTACGGCGTTACCAGTCTCGCCGATCTCGGTCTCGCCGCCCGCATGTCGGACGTAGACGCAGCCTTGCGTACAGAATTCGAGGCTTTGTTCGGCACAACGGCGCGCGCGCGAGTGTCCGGAAACGCTGCCCGTGGCGGCAGCACGATAATCACGTCAAGCTCTATCGATCGTTTCTGACGCGTTATTCGGTCGGCAGCACCGCAAACTTTTCACGGCCGCGCAGCGCCAAGACGTCGGCCTTTGCGGTGCGCACGTCGACCGCTTCGACCCGCGCGGACCACGGCCCCTTTCGGCAAGTTTCGATCATCTTGTCGACCTCGTCGGCCGGCCCTGCAAACACAGCTTCCACGGATCCGTCGAGCCGGTTCCTGATCCATCCTTCAAGACCCAAGATCGCCGCCTCATCCTCGACAAACGCGCGATAGCCCACGCCTTGCACCTGACCCCGGATGATCACGTGAGCGATCGTGTCGCTCATGCAAGCTCTCCCGCTTCGGCCGCCCGCGCGCCGCGCCACCGGGTCGGCGACCAGCGCGCAAGCGAGCGCAGGTATGCGTCCGGCAAATCCTGCTCGCGCGCCGCGGCCAGCACCAGATCGAGGTAGCCGGCTTTCGGCCGGCCCTCCGCCCGCGCCCGCGCCACATAGACCAGCGTGCTGACGCAACGCCCTGCCGCGCGCACCGGCAGCCTCACCCTGCGATAAAGCCCGCTGTCGAGGCTTTCGTAGGCATTGAGCGCGGCAAGATCGCGTGGCGCGAGCCGCCACAGCACGCCGTGGACGGTTTCGCCCGCCGCCGCAACGACCGAGGCATAACCGTCCGCTGTAATGACGAAACGATGCCCGTCGAGCATGGCCGTGCCGAGCTCTTTCGCGGCCGGGCAATGGCGGCGCATCAGCGCACGGCTCATGTTCGATCCATAGGCGAAATAGAGGGTCATGGCGTCGCCTTCGCGCTTCGCAGCGTTCCGGTCCAGATCGAAAAACCGACCGCGAGCAGGATCGGCAGCAGCGCGATCAAATACAGGATGATCAGGATAACGCCGAACCAGCCGAGATGCGGCGCGCCGGAAAGAATTTCGATCAGAAAGATCAGCACGATCCAAGTGCCGAGCACGCTGCCCCCGGTTTCGCTGCCCGGACCGGCCGTCGGCGTTGTCATGAATGACACCACCATCAGCAGGAACGTGATGGACAGCACGTTCACGATCGCGACCCCGACCGCGGCGCCGATACCGTGCCCCGCATCGCGCAGCCGTTTGGCGTGCACGACAAACCAGACCCACAGCAGCGCCGCATGCAGCAGCGCGAACGGCCAAAGCCCCATGCGCACCAGGACTGGCCCCGTCAGCAGACCCTGCGAGGCCAAGCCCACAGCATAAATGACGATGACCGCAATCGCGAACGGTCCGCGCGCCAGCGTGCCCGAAGAAGAGAACGCGAGCGCGACCGGATTCACGTCGTGAACTCCATGATCACCGCATCGACCGCAAGATTATCGCCGGGCTTCACGCGGATCGCCTTGACGACCCCGTCGCGTTCCGCGCGCAGAACGTTTTCCATCTTCATGGCCTCGACCACCGCAAGCGGTTCGCCGGCCTTGACCTCCTGGCCGACAGCGACCGCGATCGACATGACCAGGCCCGGCATGGGACAACGCAGCAGATTGCCGGTGTCGGCTTTTTTGCGCGCCGGCATCAGCCACGCCGCCGCAGCTTCGCGTTGGGTATAGACGAACACGTCCACCTCGACGCCTCGGTGCGACAGCCGAAACCCGTTGGCTATCGGTCGCACCTGCACGGATTTTGCCGTGCCGTCGAAGCGGCCGGTCCAAACCACGTCGCCGGGTTTCCAAGCCGATTCCAGCGCGTGCGCGCGCGAGCTGTTCCCGTAGTCGTAAAAAGTCACCGCGATCGTTTCGCGCTGACGCTCCACCTCGCAGGAATAGTTCTCGTCTCCCATTCGGACGAGCCGCCGCCGCTCGCGCGTGACCCCGCGACCCGACATCTGCCCGGAAATACGCCGCTTGCGCTCACCCAGTACGTGATCGATCGCGACCGCAACCGCAGCGATCGTATCCGCCACTTCGCCTTTGGGCACCTGCGCGGCAAATCCTTTCGGATATTCCTCGGCGATGAATCCGGTCGAGAGTTTTCCCGACCGCCAGCGCGGATGTGCCATGAGCGCGGCCAGAAATGGAATGTTGTGGCGGATTCCCTCGATCGCGAAGGCATCGAGCGCATCCGCCTGCGCGTCGATCGCAGCCGCGCGTGTCGCCGCGTGCGTGATCAACTTGGCGATCAAAGGATCGTAGTAGATCGAGATTTCGCCGCCCTCGGTCACACCCGTATCATTGCGAATGGTGACGCCCTGCGCCGTACTCTCCGCCGGCGGACGATATTTCGTCAGCCGGCCGGTCGACGGCAGAAAATTCCGATAGGGATCCTCCGCATACACGCGGCTCTCGACCGCCCAGCCTGAAAGCTTCACCTCGCTCTGCTTGATGTTGAGCTTTTCGCCCGCCGCCACGCGGATCATCTGCTCGACAACATCGATGCCGGTGACCAGCTCGGTGACCGGATGCTCGACCTGCAGCCGCGTATTCATTTCGAGAAAATAGAAGCTCCGGTCTTGCCCGGCGACGAACTCCACCGTGCCAGCGCTGTCGTAACCGACCGCCTTCGCAAGCGTGACCGCCTGCGTACCCATGGACTCGCGCGTGGCCGCATCGAGCAGCGGGCTCGGCGCTTCCTCGACGATCTTTTGGTTGCGCCGCTGGATCGAGCATTCGCGTTCGCCAAGGTGGATTACGGTGCCATGCTTGTCGCCGAGCACCTGGATTTCCACGTGCCGCGGATTCTCGATGAACTTCTCCATGAACACGCGATCGTCGCCGAATGAGGATTTCGCTTCCGATCGCGCGCGGGCAAATCCTTCCGCCACCTCTTTCCGCGAATGCGCGATCCGCATACCCTTGCCGCCGCCGCCCGCCGAAGCCTTGATCATGACTGGAAAGCCGAGTTCGTCGGCAATCTTCAGCGCTTGTTTGTCGTCTTCGATCACGCCGAGATGACCGGGCACGGTCGAGACCTTGGCTTTCGCGGCGGTGACCTTCGACTCGATCTTGTCGCCCATGGCGGCGACCGCCTTGGCGTTCGGCCCGATGAACACAACGCCGGCCGCCTCGAGTGCCCGCACGAACGCGGCCTGCTCAGACAGGAACCCGTACCCCGGATGCACCGCCTCGACCTTGGTCTTGCGACAGGCCGCAACGATAGCCTCGATCATGAGATAGCTCTCGGCCGCGGGCGGCGGCCCGATCACCACCGCTTCGTCCGCCATCTCGACGTGCAGCGAGTCCTTGTCGGCCTCCGAATAGACCGCGACCGTCGCGATCCCTATTCGCCGCGCGGTCTTGATGATCCGGCATGCAATCTCGCCGCGGTTGGCGATCAGAATGCGCTTGAACATTGCCCGTTGTTGCTGTTTGCAGCTCGACGGAGCCTTGCGGACCTCGCATGCAAATGTCAACGCTTCGTCATGGCGCAAAATAGGTGATTGTAATCCACAGCGCCGCACCGCCGATCAAAAAACAACCAAGCGCCATGGCTGCGATTTCCGCCGCGAAACGGCCATGTCCGATTACGGCTCCGATGCCGATCTTGCTCAACGTGTCAGTCGCCACCGCAGCGATGACCGCATATGCGGCGGCAACCGGGCTCAAGGACTGCGGCACCAGCCGGGTGATCGAGACCGTGACCGAATCGACATCAGCGAGGCCGATCACGGCAGCGCCGACGATGGCTGCAGAAGCCCCCAGATTTTCACTCACGGCCCGTCCAAACACGATGACTGCGGCCAGCAGTAAGGCAAATCCCACGACTGAAAAAAAATCGAAAGGATTTCGAAACTGCGCACTGTTCTTGGGATAGGAATCAGACTGGAATCCATAGGCCGCCACGACACCAAATCCGCCCGCAAAGACCGCCGCGCAAACGAGAGCGGGCGCGACCAGCATCAGCAATTCCGGCTTCAGCACGGCAATGATGGCAAACACCCGTAGGAACATAACCGCCGAAGCCACCGCAACTCCCGCCGTCAACAGCCGGGGCGGGCCATCACCCGCGGCTGCTCTGCGCGCGTTAAAAATTGTCACGGCTGTGGAAGAAATGATCCCGCCCGCAAACGCCGCAAGCAGCAGCCCGAGACGCACGTCGAAATATTTGACGAACACATATCCTAAAAATGACACGCCTGCGAGGACGACAGCGATGACCCATACCTCACGCGGATTGACGCCGCCGTACGGCCCGATCGGCGTGTCGGGCACAATCGGCAGCGCGATAAACGTCATGGCCAGCAATACAAACAACGACCGCAGTTCCGGCCAGGTGATCCTTGCCACCCACCCGTGGATTTCCTCGCGAATGGCGAGCAACCCGGCAGCGGCTACCGCCGTCGCTCCCGCGATGCGCACATCGCCAAGATAGGCATAAGCCCCCAGCGCAAACGTAAGCATGGCGGCAACCACGGTCGTCGCTGATGAAGTTCCGCTCGCGCGATTCTCTTCCCGGCCGAACATCGCAATGACCACGGCGAAACTCGCAAAGCCCGCGCCCAGCACAATACCGCCGCCGAGACTCTCTGCGCCGCCTGCAAACGTCGACAACGCAGCTATGACCCCGCCGAGCAGACCGGATATCGCAAACGTGCGGATGCCTGCGGCTCGACTGCCAGGCTCCGCATCCCGCGTGCGCCAGCCGCGTTCAAGACCGATCAGAAGCCCAATGCCAAGCGCAAGCGCGAGGCGATAGAGTGGCCCTTCAAGCTCCATGGTGCACCAATCATTCATTGAGGCCGAAACGCGCGCCTATTTCAATATGACGGCGCCGGAGCGGTATTCGCCCCCCGGGAGCCTATTGTTCCATCGCTGACGCAGCTTCGGCCATTTTCTTCCCACCAGCCCCGATTTTTGGGAGAATTGATATCCTTGGCGAGGGCGCACCGCGACATATATTCCGTTGCCGATCGGTTGATTGCCTGCAAAACGCAGTGCTAAATGCGCTCGCCGAGCGGGCGCGAACGAAGAATAGACCTGTCAGGAGGTATCAATGACACTTGCGATCAATGACACGGCGCCGGATTTCGAGGCGCAAACCACGGAAGGGAAAATCAAGTTCCACGATTGGATCGGCGACAAATGGGCGGTGCTGTTCTCGCACCCCAAGGACTTCACGCCGGTCTGCACCACCGAACTTGGCTACATGGCAAAGATCAAGCCTGAATTCGACAAACGCAATGTGAAGATCATCGGGCTTTCCGTCGATCCGCTCGACCGGCATTCCGGCTGGGCCGCCGACATCAAGGAGACGCAAGGTTTTGCCCCGAACTATCCGATGATCGCCGACGTCGATTACAACGTTTCGAAGCTCTACGGCATGTTGCCGGCGCCGGTGTCGGGCGATCCCACGAAACGTACAGCGGCCGACAATCAGACCGTCCGCAACGTCTTTGTCATCGGACCGGACAAGAAGATCAAGCTCATCCTGGTTTATCCCATGACCACCGGCCGTAATTTCGACGAGGTGCTGCGTGTGATCGACTCCTTGCAGCTCACCGCCAAGCACAAGGTCGCAACCCCGGTGAATTGGAAGCAAGGCGAGGACGTGATCATCGCTGGCTCAGTGTCTGACGAGGATGCCAAGAAAACCTACCCGCAGGGCTGGAAGGCACCCAAGCCCTATATCCGCATCGTGCCGCAACCACGGTAATAGGTGCACCACTCAGATGAGCAACGGGCGCGGCGTTTGCCGCGCCCTTTTCATCTGCATGGCGGTAGACGCGCGCGCGTCGCTATGGCAAGCGTGACCGCATGAGCAGCCGGAGCAAACCGCGAAATTTCGCCATGCGCGCCGACGAACAACCGCCCTTCGCCGATTTCATGGGTATGAAAATCACCCATCTGTCCCCGGAACGCGTCTCGGCCGAAATGAAGGTCACCGAACAGCTCAGCAACCGAAATGGCGTGCTGCACGGGGGCGCGATCATGGCACTCGCCGACAATCTCGGCGGCACCGCGACCATCGCCAATCTCCCCGAAGGCGCTTCCACCGCTACCATCGAAAGCAAGACCAATTTCTTTGCCGGCATTGCGGTCGGCGATATTGCGCACGCCGAATGCACGCCGTTGCACCGCGGTCGCAGCACCATGGTCTGGCAGACCAAGATCACGCGCGGCGACGGCAAGCTCGCCGCGCTGGTCACCCAGACACAGATCGTGATGACGAAGAAGCCGGATTGAGCGATTGGGGTGCGCCCGCGCCGACGCGCCAGTTCACCAGCGCCACGCCCACCACGCAGATTGCCATGCCGACAAGTGCTGGCAGCGCGAGTTTTTCTCCGAACATCGCCCACGCCATCAGCGAGGTGAACGGCGGCGTCAGATAAAACAGGCTCACGACCCGTGCCGCCGCCTGTCGCCTGATCAGGAAATACAACAGCCAGATCGCACCGAACGACAGCGCGAACACGAGCCACGCCAGCGCGAACAGGAATTCCGGCGTCCACCGCACGACGCGCGTCTCGAACGCGAGCGCGCCCAGGCCGAACGCCCCCGCCGCCGCCGCATATTGCACCAGGAAACCCGTGCGCCAGTCGATGGCGCCGCCGTGCCGCCGCTGATAGAGCGTGCCGATGGTCATGCCGACCAGCGCGAACGTTGCCGCCGCCCACGCGACGAGCGAGCCCTCGCCCGCGGTGCGGCCTTGCACCACGAAATAAACCCCGACAATGCCGAGCCCGAGTCCGAGCCATTGTCGCGGCAGCACCCGTTCGCCGAGCAACCGGTTGGCAAGCGTCGAAGTCAGCACCGGCTGCAGGCTGACGACCAGCGCGACCAAGCCGGCCGGCAGCTTGTGATCGAGCGCCACAAAAACCCCGCCGAGATAGCAGCCGTGCACGAACAGCCCGGTGATCGCGCTGTGCAATAGACCACTCCTGTCAGGCCACGGCGGGCGCGTCGCCAGCACGATCAGTCCGATCAGCACAACCACCGCAAGCATGCGGTAGAACAGAAACGTCAGCGGTTCGGCAAAGGGCATGCCGTACTTGGCGCCAATGAAGCCCGAAGCCCACAGCAGCACGAACACTGCGGGCGCCGCAAAAATCGCAAGACGATCAAGGCTGCGCGGCGCTGGTGATCCATCGGTCATGGCCGTCTGTGTAGCCGAATTTCAGCTCTCGAACAGCCCGCGCCATTCGGATAGCATTGCGCTGCTGTAAAACCCGCTCCGACTGCCCAAAGGAATTCTATGCGTGTCAAAACTTTCGCGATCGCGTCGCTCGCGGCGAGTTTCGCCTGCGCGCCTGCATTTGCCGAGGAAATATGCCACGAGCGGACCACTCAATTCGGCAAATTACGCCATTGCGTGACATCGGTACGGCCTTCGGAAGGCGCGATTACCTTCGGGCCTGAACAGCTGGATGGAACCGGCAACAGCGCGTGGTGCTCGAACGCCAACAATAACAACACGCGCCAAATCATTACGCTTTATGAAGAGCCGAAGGCTACCATTCGCACCATCAACATCACCAACGGCAACGCGACATCGGATGAGAACTATCGCGCAAACGCTCGCGTCAAGAGCGCCTTGCTCGAAACCGATCGCGGCTATCGGGCCACAATCACGCTCAAAGACACGCGCGCGCCGCAGATCGTCATCATTGCCAAGGCGCGCATCGGATGGGTGCGGCTGACCATTCTCGACACCTATCCGAGCAAACAACCAGCAACCGGCGTCTGCCTGAGCGAGTTCCTCGTCAATGTCGAGGAATTCGCAAACGAGTGACGGTTCACGTCGTCAAATTGAATCGGAACGACACGTGTTGAACGCCGCATCGATCGGCACACGATAGCCGTTGGCAAGCCGGTTGGTTTCGTTCGCCATGCCGACAACGGCCATGAGTTCGCCGAACATCGCCTCGCTCATGCCGGCCTTGCGGGCCGCGGCCGTGTGACTTGCGATGCAATAATCGCAGCCGTTGCTGACGCTCACCGCGAGATAGACCATC
Source organism: Xanthobacteraceae bacterium (assembly GCA_035501735.1). Classification (GTDB taxonomy): domain Bacteria; phylum Pseudomonadota; class Alphaproteobacteria; order Rhizobiales; family Xanthobacteraceae; genus PNAI01. The sequence continues at coordinate 46,851 of DATJVR010000010.1, forward strand.
TCCTTGGTCAGCACATCAAGCGCGCCCGGCGCCATGATCTGCTTGATGCTTTCCCATGTACGCTTGAGCGTCGGCGGATCGGCCGCGAGGTACTTCCAGAAATTGTTCACGTCATCGACCTTGCGCGTCGCTTTGATGTCGTCGAACACCGCGCGGACTTCTTTTGAAGCGTCGGTGTATTCGATCGGCTTGGGCGGGCTCATGACACTCTCCTCGCGGCGCGGCGTAACCGACTGTTACGCTACGCAACATTGCAGTGTGTCATCAGCCGACACGCCAAAGCAACCAGACCGCGCTAATGATTTTCCAATTCCACCGTACAGGCGTCGAAATCCCAGCGCGCCACGCCGACAATCTCAGCCTCGCGGGGCGTCGCCTCGAGCCACCAGCGCAGGTCGGCGATCATCGATACCATCTCGGCGCGCGCCGCTCCGCAGGAACGCCCATCCTTGCGAATCACAATGATGCGGCCTGGTTTATCGCCGCCAGCGCCCGGCATCATGGGGATGAGCGCGTCAGCCATTGCTGTCTTTGCAATCGCTGTGAAACCGCCGTCCGGACTGGAGACTTCGCGATAGGTTAAGAGCGGCGCCAATAACGCCGCGAGAATCGCGGCGAGGATCGTAATAATTAATATTAATTTTCGGTTTAAGCGAAACATTCAAAATCAAAAAATAAAAAACTCAACTGAAAGAAGCGCGCTATCCACAATTCTAATGTTAAGCGTTTATTAAATGCGATCAATTGCCACGCTATACTTTTTACTTTGCTTCTTGTCAAAGATGGACACCTGTTGCGGCCAGAGGATATACAATCGCGACTCATAGAGGAACGATCCGGGGGCGACGAATCGTGACCATTCCGATCTTAACGGCCACCGCGGCCGCTGCGGAGCTTACAGCTGCGCCGATCGTGCCTGATTGGATCATGGCCGGCACACCGCAGGCCAGCTGCAAAGCTGTCGGCTTCAGCGAAGATCGCACGTCCTACATCATGATTTGGGAATGCACGCCTGGCCGATTCAGGTGGCACTACAGCGAAGACGAGACAGTCGTTCTCATTTCCGGTGAACTCTTCCTCACGATGGAAAATGGCCAGGAACGTCGACTCGTCGCCGGCGACGTTGCTTTCTTCCCCGCTGGAAGCACATGCATTTGGCGGATCACCAAGACGGTCAGAAAGGTCGCTGTTCTACGCAAGACAATGCCGGCGCCGATCGGATTGTTGGTCCGCATCTGGAGCAAGCTTGCCCGGATTAGGGGACGCCTGAATCCCCACGTCGAACGCCTTTCAACCGAAAAGGTCACGATGCGCGCGATGCAGCGCGCCGAGTGAATCGCAGCCGCGACGCTCATCGTTGCTGTTGCCGCCGCCAGCGCATTGCGACCATCACGACCAGCAGAATAACGCCCGTCTCGTTCACCGCGCCGACAAGTGATTTGATGAGAGTCATCCGGCTCGCAATCTCGACGATTGCCCCATCGACCCCCGGCCCCGCTGCCAGCATGCGCGCGATCTGGAAGTTTTCGGCATAGTCGAAGACAGCGGTGGCGATCGACGGCGGCAGAAGCGCAATCCGCAGATAAATGGGTATCGGCGCCGCACGCAGCCGACCGGGCGCCGTACACCACCATAGCGCAAGCCATCGTGAGAGCGCGTAGCTTGCCGGATAGACCGCATCGAGCCGCAATTGCACGTTGGCATAGAAATCCCGCCCGCCCTCGCCCAGCGCGGCCAGCAGCGTGCGCGCCTGCACGGCGTCATATCCGAACGGGCGCATGTCGAAGGGATCGAGCCCGCCGGCTATTTCGCGTAAGTGCGCGAGCGTGCCGAACACCATCACCGCCCACAACGCGATGCTGCCGATCATGACCAACAGCACCCAACGCCCGTCGATAGAATGAGGCTGTTCCACGATTCTTCGCCGATTCTGCTCGCGTCGTCTCGACGCTAACAGAAATCGCCGCCGTGTGCCGGCCCTGCCTGACCGCCGCAGGAGCAAGATCCGGCGGAGCGGAACGCCCGTCCCTGTGAGCGCCGGAACGGACGCCAGACAGAAACGCCGCCTCCGCGCCACGATGGCCACACGCGTTTTGCCTGCCATTTTTCCGTCCTCACAACCTATGCGCGCCGCCGGCGTCCGGCTATTCTTGCCCGCGGGGACGAGAACCGCGGCTGGGAGCTCACCGTGCAGATCTATGACCGCGCAGCCGGCGCTGTGCGTGCGATTTACGACACCCGCATCGCCACTCCGCCGATCCTCGACACATCACATTATTTTCCCAGCGCCGAACTCTATACCGACGCGCTCCCCGACATCCGCCGTGAGGCGCTCGCCGTCGCCGATACGCTCGGGCACGTGCCGCGCTTCCACGACCTGATGCCCGAGCAAACCGAAATTTCCGCCAACGACGGCCGCGACTGGCGCATGTTCATCCTGAAGGCCTACGGCATCCCGGTGTCAAAGAACCTGCGCCGTTGCCCGCGCATCGCTGCCCTGCTCGACGAGACACCCGAGGCTGTGTCGTGCGTGCTGTCGTTCCTCGCGCCCGGCAAACACATCCCGCGTCACCGCGGCCCGTTCCGCGCCATCCTGCGATTCCATCTCATGCTGGCGATGCCGTGCGACCGCAACGGCGTGCCGGCCTGCGAGCTGAACATCGACGGCGAGCCGCATCTGCTCGCCGAGGGCGACAGCCTGTTGTGGGACGACACCTATCCGCACGAAGTCTGGAACCGAAGCGACAACGTGCGCATCGCGCTGCTGCTCGACGTCTGGCGCAGGGATATGCCCTACGACATGGCCCTGCTCTCACACACCATCATGGTCCTGGGTCGCGCGTTCCTGCGCATGCGCGGCCTCACCTATGCGGCCTAGCAAAGAATCGCGGTAGCTTGGGCCGGCCGGATTGCATAGTCTCACGCTCGCAATCCGGGTGCAGAAAAAGAATCGATTGCGTCGGGGAGCACCATGGCGACGTTCAGCAAGATCGCGCTCATCGTTTTGACGTTTTTCTGGCTCACCTTCTGTTCCGAAATCCCGACCATCGGGCACGCCTCGAGCCCCGGTGGGATTGTCTGCAACGTTCCCCCCCCCGTAATTTTTGTGCCGGCGCATCGCAAGTCGCGTTTACGCGACTTGCGCGTCCAATCGTCCGATCTCGAGTAAACTCAAGATCGGTGCGTCCGTCTTCCTTTGCTCCCTCGCCATAGAGTGAGCGGAGCGCCGCGAGGCGCTACTAATAGTCTGCGCCTTTCGGCGCGCGTGTTGCGCACACGCACGCGTCTCACGGCGCACTAGCGGCATTTTCCGGTCTCGGGCCGCGCTTTGAAAAGGTGATCCAACCTGCAAGACTGAGCGAGCTCCTCGCGCTTGGGTCGTAATGCCCAAGTGGCGGGGCCCAGAGCCCCAGGAGTGTGGTCCCGAACCACGACCGCAAGCGCCGCATCAGCCCACATCGGATTCCCAATTTCATCCCATCGAAACTGTTTCGCCATCACGACATCTCGCGACAACGCCCTCAAGCGGATTGAACGGCTGCGAATAATATAATTGGAGGGTTAGGATAAATTTCTCCGGTGCATTTTTTCGGAATCGGTTGGCAGACGTTACGGAAATTTCAACCAATGCTGACAATGTACTTTGGGTAAAAGCATGCATGAACGAAACAGCAGGCCGGAGAATGGACATGAAACCCATTCAGCTACGGCTGGAAACATGCCAGTGCACATATGCGATCAATCAGAAAAACGGACGTTCAGCCCCTTTAAAGAAGCGAACACCGATTTGATCGTGGGTGCGCCAAATAAGCTGGCATTGACGGCTTACAGCGCCGTTCTTTGACATCTGCAATGTGAACTCGAGCGGAAGAGTAATTGATTGATCGACGAAAATTTTTGCACCGGACTCAGATATGTCGAGTACTGTACATTTTGCGATCAGCTTACACCGGTAATGAATGACTGCCTCCCGCACGAGCTTTGCACGTGGGTTTCGTCTCCGGTTACTCGAGCTCATCACGGAACTATGCGATCGGGGTATTACCGGCCGATAAATAACGCATCGCAGCATCTTACAATTCAATGCTTGTTATTCGGTGATGGGAAATTGATTCGAGTAGACGTTTTCTGAATAAATGAGGCAGTTCAGCCGGATACAACCGTTATTAACGTGTTTAAAAAAAATAAACCTGTAGGAGTTATTTTCTATCACTAGTTGCTGTCGAGCCTGAATTGGAGTTTCCAGCTCAAAAAAACGGTTCGTGAGTTGAGGGATTCCCTCAATACATCCATGACTGCCACGAAATCACTGATTGCCGATCTTGAGGACGCGGTGCGCGCTGGGTCGCTTGATCGGCGCGTCGCAACAATGAGGCGTGTGACCGATCTTTTTCTTCACAGTTCAGAGACTCTGAGCGAAAAGCAAATTGGCTTATTCGATAGCGCACTAATGCATATTGTGAAATGGGTCGAGAGCAATGCATTGGAGGAGCTCAGTCGACGTCTCGCTCCCGTACGCAATGCTCCAATGGGAGTCGTTCAGCATCTCGCGCGACACGATGATATCGCTGTAGCGGGACCGATCTTGTCTCAATCAGAACGGCTAAGCACGTCGGATTTGATTGAAATTGCAAAGAAGAAAAGCCAAGAGCATCTATTGGCAATATCTAGTCGAAACAAAATCGGCCAAGCAGTCACGGACATAATATTGGAGCGAGGAACCAATGATGTATTCTGTAAACTTGCGCAAAATGCAGGCGCCTCATTTTCTAAAGCAGGCGTTCAGACACTGATCAATAGCGCCAAGAACAACGAGATGCTGGCCGAAAGAATTGGACAACGTATCGATATTCCGCGCCACATGATTCACGAACTCGTTTCGAGGGCAACGCATGCAGTGCGAATTAAGTTGCTTGCTACCGCCCCCCCAGAATTGCACGCGGATATCAAGGCTTTGCTCGTGAATATCTCAAGCGACGTCATTCATAAGATTGAGGCTCAACGTCCCAGCCCCGAAAGTGCAAAAGAATTCGTATTTACATTGAAACGAGAAAAACGGCTCAAAGAACCAATACTCTGCGAACTTGCAAAGAACGGCGAAATAGAAAAACTGACCGCTGCGCTCGCCGAGATGGCTTCCACTCGAATTGAATTGATCGATCGTCTTATGCACACGCTTCACTACGGTGGCCTGCTCGTCGCATGCAAAGCGGTCGATTTGCAATGGGATTCTGTAATAATCATTCTAACGTATCGGCATCGGAATCACCCGATTGCTGAACCAGACCTCAATCACGCAAGGACTGAATACGCTGAACTCACCAAATCGACAGCAATGCGCTTGCTTGGATTTTGGCAGGCCGAGGCTAGAATTCGAACACACTGAAACCCATCGGAAAATTCCCTGCAGGTGCAGCCTGGTCAAGTTTAAGAGCCTCGCATAGGAGACACGCTGAAAAAAGCGCGCTGAGCTGATTAAACAGAGCTCAAGCGTCATCCCGGAATCCGCCAGGCAATCACACCTGCGGTGGAGCGTTCGCGCTCGCGCACGGCGCCGTTGTCGTTGCCCGATTTGAGCACAACGAAACCTTGTCGCCGTACCGCGGTGACGATGCCGACATGGCCGCCTTTGGCATGCGCATAGACCGCAATCACGCCGGGCGCCGGGCCATCCGCCGGCCGGCCGTAGCTCGCCCAATTGCGCGCGACCCAAAGTTCGCGCCACTGCTTCTGATCCTTGATGCCGAGATAGGTGGCGAGCCAGCAGCCGCACCAGTCGTGTGGCGGACAGAGTTCCGGACGGTCCTCCGCACGCGGCGCGGTCGGCGCTCCGACAAAAAATGCCAGCACAAAGGCAACACAAATCACGCGCATGTCCCCTCCCAGGGTCCACCACAACTGACGCCCACGGATCGTGACCGCCGACTAAGGCGTCATGTTGATCCGAATGTTACCAAATTTTGCCGAATGGCTTCGTTTTGAATCAAAAGCGCCGAATGCGCGGCGGCCTTCTGCGCTCTAGTTCGTTCGCATGACGCCGTTCGGCGTGACCGCGCTTGCATGCCGACTCACGGCCATGGTGCGGACGATATTGTCCGCCAGACGGCACGCTTTTTCGAACAGCTCGGGCGATGATGTCGCTTGCGCGAACGCGAGCGCACGCTGCATCCGGCGTTTGATGTCGCCCGGATTCCATCGTTCATGGCGCATGATGCTTTCGATCTCTCGCAGCGTGGCCGCGTAGAGATCGAAATTCCGATCGCTGAATGCGACGCCGCTCACCAGCAACAGCCTGGCAAGATGTTTTTGCCGCAAAGTCGCCCGCGCTATTTTTCTGCGGATAGCCAGGCAAAGGCACGAGCCCGCACCCGTAACGACAAAACCGAAACCGACTAACGCCACCAAGCTCATCGCAATTATCCTCGCGAACGATCTACGCCGCCAGCCGCGCCACCGATTTGGCTAGCAATTTAATGAACGGCCGCACTTCCCACGGCAGCACCTTCGGATTGTGCACGGTGTAGCGCGTGATATTTTGGCTGACGCATTTGACCTTCTCGAACAGGTGCGTCGGCGCATCCTCTTTCGCGATCAACAGCGCCTGCGAGAGCCGCCAGTTCACTTCCGGCCGCTCCCAGCACTCCCGGCTCATCAAGCAGACAATCTCCTTTATCGTGGCCTGATAGAGCTCGTGGTTGCGCGCGTTGATGGCGGTGGTGGCGAGCACAAGCAATGTCGCGAGGTACTGCTGCTTTGGCTCCCAAAGCGTTTCCTCGTCCGTGCGCAACCAATAAACCAGGCCCGCTCCCACCAGCAGCAGACCAACGAGCACGACCATCATCCTAACACTCCGCCGCGCAAAATGAACGTGATGCAATTCCGCCGCCGCACCGCCATGACTTTCACACCAGCGGTTCGCTCAAATAATACCTGCTGTAACCCCGGATGAAAAAGAGCGCGGACTCTCTGTTCGGTAATTAATCTTAATCGCGGCGCAGGCCGCACAAAAAATCAGCGGCCGATATGCAATTTAACCAAACCTTGGCGGAGTCACAGACGCAGAGTCTTAGAATAGAATCCCTGAAATCACGTCGGCAGACGAGCGTTCTTACGCTCTGGCATCTCCACGCGCTTGCCGCGCAGCATCGCGAACGTGCAGAAGATTTTATTTCTTCCCCCTTGTGGGGAGGGTAAGAGACCGTCACACCGGCAAATTGTCATGCTTCCGTCCCGGCATTTCGACGCGCTTGCCGCGTAGCATCGCGAGCGCGCGGCAGATGCGCCGGCGCGTGGCGTGCGGCATTATCACGTCGTCGATATAGCCGCGCTCGGCCGCGATGAACGGCGACAAAAACCGCTCCTCGTATTCCTTGGTGCGCGCGGCGATCTTCTTGGCGTCCCCAATATCGCTGCGGAAGATGATCTCGACCGCGCCCTTCGCCCCCATCACCGCGATCTGCGCCGTCGGCCAGGCGTAATTGAGATCGCCGCCCACGTGCTTGCTCGCCATCACGTCGTAGGCGCCGCCGAACGCCTTGCGCGCGATCACGGTCACGAGCGGCACCGTGCACTGGCTGTAGGCGAACAGAAGCTTCGCGCCGTGCTTGATCAGCCCGCCGTATTCCTGGTCGGTGCCGGGCAGGAAGCCAGGCACGTCCACGAAGGTGACGATCGGAATGCCGAACGCATCGCAGAAGCGCACGAAGCGCGCCGCCTTCCGGCTCGCGTCGGAATCGAGCACGCCCGCCAGCACCATCGGCTGGTTGGCGACGAAGCCGACCGTGCGTCCGGCCATGCGGCCGAATCCGCAGACGATGTTTTTCGCGAACGCCTCCGAGATTTCGAAGAAATCTCCCTCGTCCACCACTTTGAGGATCAGTTCCTTGATGTCGTAGGGTTTGTTTGGGCTATCGGGGATCAGCGTGTCGAGCGATTTATCCTCGCGCTCGATGTCGTCCGCGCTCGGCCATTCCGGTACGCCCACCGCGTTGTTGGCGGGGAGGAAATCGATCAGCCGCCGCATCTGCAACAGGCACTCAACGTCGTTCTCGTAGGCGCCGTCCGCCACCGCCGATTTCGTTGTGTGCACCGACGCCCCGCCGAGCTCTTCCGCGGTGATGACCTCGTTCGTCACGGTCTTCACGACGTCCGGCCCGGTGACGAACATGTAGCTTGTGTCTTTCACCATGAAGATGAAGTCGGTCATGGCTGGCGAATAGACGTCGCCGCCCGCGCACGGTCCCATGATCACCGAAATCTGCGGAATCACGCCAGAGGCCACCACGTTGCGCTTGAACACCTCGCCGTAGCCGCCGAGCGCTGCCACGCCTTCCTGAATACGCGCGCCGCCCGCGTCGAACAGCCCGATGATCGGCGCGCGCGCCGTCATCGCCATATCCTGCACCTTGATGATTTTGCGCGCGTGCGTTTCCGACAACGAGCCGCCGAACACCGTAAAATCCTTGGCGAACAGATAGACCGTGCGGCCGTTCACCGTGCCCCAGCCGGTGACCACGCCGTCGCCGGGGATTTTCGTCTTGTCCATCCCGAATTCGGTCGAGCGGTGCTCGACGAACATATCGAATTCCTCGAACGAGCCCTTGTCGAGCAGGAGCTCGATGCGCTCGCGCGCGGTGAGCTTGCCTTTTGCGTGCTGCGCTTCGATCCGCGCCTGCCCGCCCCCCTCGCGCGCCTTGGCGCGCCGCTGTTCGAGCTTGTCGAGAATCTCCTTCATCAAGGCCTCGCAAGAATCCTCGAGCGTTTGAATAGCATCCTTGGCACTGCGGCACGAGCCCATTAGATTACCGGCCTCACGTTGCCTGTGCACCAGCGCCGGAATTCGTTGTGAATTCACCCCCGACCGATCCCCAGCTGCAAGGCGCGCTCGCGCTTCATCGCATGGGCAACCTGCGCGCCGCCATGGACGGCTACATCCAGGTCTTGCAGCGCGATCCGCAAAATGCCGACGCGCTTTATTACGTTGCCATGGTCGCCATGCAGGAGGGCAATTACGCCGATGGCGTGAAGCTTGCCCAGCGCGCGCTCTCGATCGCGCCGCAGGCGCGAGTGCACAATCTGCTCGGCCAGGCCTATGCGCGGGTTGGCGACTTGCAGCAGGCGATCGCGGGTTACGATCACGCCATCCAGATGCAGCCGGATTTCGCCGACGCCTATGGCAATCGCGCTAATGCCTACGCCATGGTGGGCCGTTTTTCCGAGGCGCTGGCCGATTACGACCGCGCGCTCGCGCTGCGTCCGAATTCCTTCGAAGACTGGAGCAATCGCGGCGCGCTGCTGCACGATATCGACCGCCTCGACGAGGCGCTCGCGAGCTACGAGCGCGCCATCGCGCTCAAGCCCGATTTCGCCGGCGGTCATTTCAATCGCGGCAACGTGCTGCGCGACCTCGCACAGATCGCCGACGCGCGCGCGGCCGGCACCGGCGTAGTGGCCGATACTGCGAAGTTCGATGCGGCCGAAGCCGCCTATACCAAGGCTATCGCGATCGAGCCGCAGTTGCACGATGCCTTCGTCGGCCGCGCCCTCGTGCATCTGCTGCGCGGCGATTGGGAGAAAGGTTTCCCCGACTACGCGCATCGCACCAAAGTCGGCCCTCCGACCTTCGTTCCGCTCGACGACCCGTTATGGACCGGTGAAAACCTCGCCAACGAACGCCTCGTCCTGGTAACCGAGCAGGGCTTGGGCGACACGATCAACCTCTGCCGTTTCGCTCCGCTGTTGGCCGCACGCGGCTTCGACGTGACGATCCTCACCCGCAAGGCCATGCAGCCCCTGCTCGCGTGCTTGCCCAAGGTGAAAATCGCCACCTCGGCCGACGAATTGAAGCAGGACCCGCGCCCGCTTCGCTGGCTGCCGCTCATGAGCATTCCCGGCGTGCTCGGCATCCGCCCGGACACGATTCCGGCCGAAGTCCCCTATCTCTCGGCCTCGCCCGAGCGCATCGCTGCCTGGGCGGCGCGCATCGGCGGCACCGGCTTCAAGATCGGCATCAACTGGACTTCCGGTCACTCGGAAAATCTGCATTTCATCAAGCGCAATATTCCGCTCGCCGCATTGGCGCCGTTGGCCGCGCTGCCCGGCGTCCGGCTCATTTCGCTGCAGAAGGGTCCCGCAGCCAACGATATCGTGAAAGTCGCGTTCCGCGTCGAGACCCTCGATGCCGATCCCGATCCCGACGCCGATTTGTTCCTCGACACCGCCGCCGCGATGATGCAGCTCGATCTGGTGATCACCTGCGACACGTCGGTGGCGCATCTCGCCGGCGCGCTCGGCCGGCCGGTGTTCACCGCCCTGCCGATGATCGCGGATTGGCGCTGGCTGCTCACGCGTGACGACACGCCGTGGTATCCCACCATGAAATTGTTCCGCCAAAACGCGCCCAACGATTGGTCCGGTGCGCTCGCGCGCATGGCGCAGGCTGTGCGCGCTAAGATTTCAAATGGCCGATCACCGTCGCGGCCGCCTGCATCTCCCTGAAGCGGAATTCGCGCCGCTCAAGCATGAAGTGATCGCGTCCCCATTGCGCCATCTGGAAATCCTCGTCCACATGCGCGGCCGCCCACACCGTTGAAACATCGAGCCGCCCGTGCAGCAGCGCCAGCGCGAGCAGCGCCGATCCGGTGAGCGTCGTCACCGAATGCAGTGCGCCGAGCCGCCAAACATCCGTCGGAATGCTCTTTCGCGCATTGGCCAGCGCGCTTTCCGGCTGCGCCATGGGCATGACGCCTTCGGTCAATATGAAGCGCGCATCGAATGAATCCCGTGCCCAAGTGAGCACGGGATCCCAATGCTGTTGCTGTAGCGCCCGCAAGCCTTCCGGCCCTTGCGCGCGATAGAGGATCAAATCGCTGGCGAGATAGTTCGCGACCTCGTCGGCAACCGGCGCGGGCGCGTCCGTCACCCCATCGATGATGGAATTGGCGAGTCGTGTGAGCGGCATCGTCGCCGGATCGACGACCTCGCGCTGTGCCTCCCATTCGGCTGCGATGGCTTGCGCGAGCCGATCGTTCGGCACCGCCAGCGTGCGCCGCGCCGGCGTGCGCACCGGCTTACCGTCGAGCAGGATGTCAAACCCGCGACGGCCTTCGCCGACCTCGGCGCACTGGTAAAAACGCCGCCGCAATTGCGGCCGCATGGCCCGTCGCGCCGCGTCCATCGGATTGGCCGGCTCATCTGCAAAAATATCAGCAAAAATATCGCGCATTGTCCTGTTTGTGCAGCGCAACATCACGTTAGTGCGAGGATCTAGAACAAACACCGAAAATAACCATTTTCTGGCACATATCTTAGCAATTGAGTGATCAGTGGAGTGGTCTATGCCATCCTCCTGCCGCTTGAGGATGGCATAAATCCGGTTCGGACCTGCCGTTCACAAGCCGCTGTTATGTCACCAGGAAGGTAGCGTTTGCTGGCCTCGTCTACTAACATCCCGGCCCTGGATTCGGCATGAAAAATGCCTGTCCAAGGGGGAGAGAATCGCCAGCGTTACGTCACGACCCTTCGACCTTGCATCGAGGCGCGTGCACGAGGAGTGAATGAAACCGACCGACATTTCGGCACCCGACTACTTTCATAAAGTGGTCGATTGCCAGTGGGCCTGTCCGGCTCATACGCCAGTTCCCGAATACATCCGATTGATCGCTGCTGGGCGTTACAGCGACGCCTACATGATCAATTGGGAGTCGAATGTCTTTCCGGGCATCCTCGGGCGCACCTGCGACCGTCCGTGCGAGCCGGCCTGCCGCCGCGTGCGCGTGGAGAAGGATCCGGTCGCCATCTGCCGCCTCAAGCGCGTCGCCGCCGATTTCAAGGACGACATCCGCGGCCGCCTGCCCAAGCCCGCTGCAACCAAGAACGGCAAGCGCATCGCGCTCGTGGGCGGCGGCCCGGCATCGCTCACCGTTGCGCGCGATTTGGCCCCGCTCGGCTACACTTGCATCGTGTTCGATCAGGACCCGAAGTCAGGGGGCATGATGCGCACGCAAATTCCGAAATTTCGCCTGCCCGAGACGGTCATCGACGAAGAATGCGGCTACATCCTCGATCTCGGCATCGAGTTCATCGGCGGCAAGCGCATCGACAGTCTCAAAGCGCTGCTGTCTGAAAACTGGGACGCGATTTTCGTCGGCTCAGGCGCCCCGCGCGGCCGCGACCTCGACATCCCCGGCCGGACAGAAGCGGCCAAGAACATCCACATCGGCATCGACTGGCTCTCGAACGTCTCGTTCGGCCACATCAGCAAGATCGGCAAGCGCGTGATCGTGCTCGGCGGCGGCAACACCGCCATGGATTGCTGTCGCTCCTCGCGCCGGCTCGGCGGCGAGGACGTCAAGGTGATCGTGCGCTCGGGCTTCGAGGAAATGAAGGCGTCCCCCTGGGAGAAGGAGGACGCCATGCACGAAGACATCCCGATCTTCAATTATCTCGTGCCGAAGGAATTCACTCATAAGAACGGCCAGCTCACCGGCGTGCTGTTCGAGAAGGTCAAGGCGGTGCGCGACGAGAAGGGCCGCCGCAACCTGGTGCCGACCGGCGAGCCCGACCAACATTTCGAATGCGACGACGTGCTGGTGGCCGTCGGCCAGGAAAACGCCTTTCCCTGGATCGAGCGCGACATCGGCGTCGAATTCGACAAATGGGACATGCCGAAGGTCGATCCCAAGACCATGGCCTCCACCCACCCGAAGGTCTTTTTCGGCGGCGACAGCGCGTTCGGCCCCAAGAACATCATCTGGGCGGTTGCGCACGGTCACGACGCGGCGGTCTCGATCGACAAGCTCTGCCGCGGCGAGGACATCAACGACCGCCCGCCACCTGCGGTCGCGGTCATCAGCCAGAAGATGGGCATCCACGAATGGTCCTACGACAACGAGATCATGCTCGATAAGCGCTATCGCGTCCCCCACCGCGAGAAAGTCGTCGCCTTGCGCGACATCAAGGCCGAAGTCGAGCTTGGCTACGACCCGAAGCTCGCGCTCGGCGAAGCCCATCGCTGCTTGAACTGCGACGTGCAGACCGTCTTCACCAATTCGCTTTGCATCGAATGTGATGCCTGCGTCGACATCTGCCCGATGGACTGCATCACCTTCACTCAGAACGGCGAGGAAGCCGACCTGCGCACGCGCCTGATGGCGCCGTCGAAAAATCCCACCCAGGACCTCTATGTCGCCGACGGGCTGAAAACCGGCCGCGTCATGGTCAAGGACGAAGACGTCTGCCTGCACTGCGGCCTCTGCGCCGAGCGCTGCCCGACCGGTGCCTGGGATATGAAAAAATACCTGATCAACATGACTCACGCGGATCACCAATGCCCAACGCCAGCCCGATCAGCAGCGTAAACGATTTCGTCGTCCGCTTCGCCAACGTCAACGGCTCGGGCTCCGCGAGCGCCAACGAGCTGTTCGCCCGCGCCGTGCTGCGCATGGGCGTGCCGGTCGCGCCGCGCAACATCTTCCCCTCCAACATCCAGGGCCTTCCGACCTGGTACGAGGTGCGCATTTCCGAGCAGGGCCATCTCGGTGCGCGCGGCGGCACCGACCTCATGGTCGCGATGAACCCGCAGACCTGGGACAAGGACGTCGCCTCGATCGAGCCCGGCGGCTATCTGCTCTATGACTCCACCAAGCCGATGCCCGCGGCGAAATTCCGCGAGGACATAACCGTCATCGGCGTTCCCCTGACCGAGATTTGCAACCGCGAATACACCGATCCGCGCCAGCGCCAGCTGTTCAAGAACATCATGTACGTGGGCGCGCTCACCGCGCTGCTCAACATGGATGTGGCCGAAGTCGAGAAGCTGATCGGCGAGGAGTTCAAGGGCAAGGACAAGCTGATCGCACCCAACCTGAAGGCACTGCACATCGGCCGCGACTACGCGCTCGAGCATCTCACCTGCCCGATCACCCTCACGGTCAAGCGCGCCGATGCGGTCGGCGACCGCATCTATATCGAAGGCAATTCGGCCGCAGCGCTCGGGGCCGTCTACGGCGGCGCCACTGTGTGCGCCTGGTATCCGATCACGCCGTCATCCTCCCTCGCCGAGGCCTTC
>DATJVR010000011.1:0-64965 GCA_035501735.1 Xanthobacteraceae bacterium
CTTTTATTCTTCACGCTCGAACTCAACCGCATCGACGATGCGCTGATCGATCGCGCGACGGCGGAGCCGGCGCTCGGCCACTATCGCCCATGGCTCGAGGATATTCGCAAGGAAAAGCCCTATCAGCTCGAGGATCGCGTCGAGCTGCTGTTTCACGAAAAATCCGTGACGAGCTGGACCTCGTGGAACCGCTTGTTCGACGAGACGATCGCGGGCTTGCGCTTCTCCGTCGACGGCAAGGAACTTACAATCGAGCCGACGTTAAACCTGCTGCAGGACCCGAGCGAGGCCAAGCGCAAGGCCGCCGCGCAGGCACTCGCCACCACGTTCAAGGCGAACCTGCGACGGTTCACGCTGATCCTCAATACGCTTTCCAAGGACAAGGAAATTTCCGACCGCTGGCGCGGCTTTCCCGACGTGGCGAGCGCTCGGCACCTGTCGAACCGCGTCGAGCCGGAGATCGTCGAGGCTCTGGTTAAGGCGGTCGAAGCCGCGTTTCCCCGTATTTCTCACCGTTACTACGCGCTGAAAGCCAAGTGGTTCGGCAAGAAGCGGCTCGCCCATTGGGACCGCAATGCGCCGCTGCCGCAGGTCGACACCCGGCCGATCCCCTGGAACGAAGCGAGAGAGCGCGTGCTCTCGGCCTACGGCGCGTTCGCGCCGGAAATGGCCGAGATCGCCGAACGCTTCTTCGCGCGCAACTGGATCGACGCGCCCGTGCGTCCCGGCAAGGCGCCCGGCGCCTTCTCGCATCCGACGGTGCCCTCGGCGCACCCCTATGTCCTGCTCAACTATCAGGGCAAGCCGCGCGACCTGATGACGCTCGCCCACGAATTGGGCCACGGCGTGCACCAGGTGCTCGCCGCGCCCAACGGTCCGCTGATGGCGTCGGCTCCGCTCACGCTCGCGGAGACCGCGAGCGTGTTCGGCGAGATGCTCACGTTCAAGCGGCTGCTCGCCGGCAAGGTCGAGGACATGATCAACACGGTGGTGCGGCAGATCGCGTTCTACACCTTCGAGCGCAGGCTCCACACCGAACGCCGCAACGGCGAACTCACCGCCGATCAGATCTGCGCCATCTGGCTCGACGTGCAGCGCGAGAGCCTGGGTCCGGCGATCGAGCTCAAGCCCGGTTACGAGACTTTCTGGAGCTACATTCCGCACTTCATCCATTCGCCGTTCTACGTCTATGCCTACGCCTTTGGCGACTGTCTGGTGAATTCGCTTTACGCGGTCTATGAGCGCGCATCGTCCGGCTTTGCCGAGCGCTATCTCGCCATGCTGGCGGCCGGCGGCACCAAGCATCATTCCGAACTGCTCGCGCCTTTCGGCCTCGACGCGCGCGACCCCTCGTTCTGGCAAGGCGGCTTGAGCGTGATCGAGCACCTGATCGGCGAGCTGGAAGATTTGGGGTGACGGCCGCACCCGAGCCGCCAATTCTGGCGCTGGAGCGCGATCCCGAAAATCAGGAATCGGTTTTCGGACAAGATCAGGCTCTACGTATAACATGTTCGCAATGCCGCCGTCCGACCGCGAAGCCAACCGTTTCACCGCCCGCGCCCGGCGTTACGCCCGCGTCGGCGCCAATGTCGGTGGTGTGGCCGCGCGGCTGGCCGGCGCCCGCTTCTTCGGCTTGAGCCTTGATCGCGCCAAGAACGCCGCCGAACTCGCAGCAGCGCTTGGCGGCCTCAAAGGCCCGATCATGAAAGTGGCGCAGCTACTCGCCACCATTCCGGAAGCGCTGCCGGCCGAATACATCAACGAGCTCAGCAAGTTGCAAAGCCAGGCCCCGCCCATGGGCTGGGCCTTCGTCAAACGCCGCATGCAGGCCGAGCTCGGCCCGGACTGGCAGCAGAAGTTCAAGAGCTTCGAACACCACCCGGCAGCCGCCGCCTCGCTCGGACAGGTGCACCGCGCCCGCGCGCTCGACGACGCCGAGCTTGCCTGCAAGCTGCAGTACGCCGACATGCAGTCGGTGGTCGAAGCCGATTTGAAACAATTGCGGCTGCTGTTCGCGATCCGCCGCCGCTTCGATCCCGCGATCGACACCACCGAAATCATCAAGGAGATCGGCGCGCGCGTGCGCGAGGAGCTCGATTACAAGCGCGAGGCCAAGCACGTCGCGCTCTACCGCACGATGCTCGATGACAGCGATCTCATTCGCGTGCCGAATGTATGGCCCGCGCTGTCGACCGGTCGGCTGCTCACGCTCGATTGGCTCGAAGGTCGCCGCCTGCTCGAATTCAAGGACGAAACGCTGAGCATCCGCAATCGACTCGCCGGCGCCATGTTCACCGCCTGGTGGTTTCCCTTCAGCCGCTACGGCGTGATCCACGGCGATCCGCATCTCGGCAACTACACGGTGTTCGAGGAAAGGAAAAAAGCCGCCGGCATCAATCTGCTCGACTACGGCTGCATCCGTATCTTCCCGCCGAAATTCGTCGGCGGCGTGGTCGATCTCTACAACGGTCTGCGCAAGAACGACGACGCTCTCGTGGTGCACGCCTACGAGACCTGGGGTTTCAAAAAACTGTCACGCGAATTGATCGAGGTGCTCAACATTTGGGCGCGCTTCATCTACGGTCCGCTGATGGATGATCGCGTGCGCACCATTGCCGACGGCGTCAAACCAGGCGACTACGGCCGCCGCCAGGCGTTCGAAGTGCACCAGGCGCTGCGTCGCAAAGGCCCGGTCACGGTGCCGCGCGAATTCGTGCTGATGGATCGCGCCGCGATCGGACTCGGCGGCGTGTTTCTGCATTTGCGCGCGGAACTCAATTTTCATCGGCTGTTCAGCGAGGCGATGGAGAAGTTCTCGGTCGCTCGCGTGGCCGAGCGGCAGGCACAGGCGCTCAAACAGGCCGGCTTGAGCGCGGCAAGCTGATATTTTCCAACCCCGGCCGCGTCTCAACTTCGTGTTAGACATTTTCGGACATATCCTGTTATCTGCCGATGGAATTCGTGCGTGAGTGTCAGGCGTGCCGCATCCCCGAACGTTCTCGATTGATCGACCCGGAGGCGGTGTGATGCTCATGCGTCTTGCCGTGGTAGCGGTATCAGCCTTTGGCCTCGCCATCTTCGCGCCAGTCATGGCGCGCGCCGGATGTGCCGACGAAATCAGCAAGCTGATGTCGAAGGACACCGAACGGATGCTGAGCCAGTATCAACGGATCACCCGTCGCATCGAGCGCGAAGGGTCTAACCCGACACTGCGCGCGCAGGAATGCCGCATCGCGAGGCAGCTCGAACCGCAGCTTGCGAGCCAGGTGGAAGCCTTGAAACAGTCGCACTGCCGCCGCGACCCGAGCGTCGCCACCATGCTGGCCGACATCGTGCGCGGCCATGAGGACGACCTCGCCATGCTGCGCGGGGTGACCACCCAGGCCGATTGCCGATAAGCGGCCGGCGCCGCATGCGGATTGCTTGAACTAAAGTGCATTGCCCGCCACGGGCGATTCCGCTAAATGCTTGCCTCAAATCGGTTGAACGAAAGGACCGCTGTATGGCCGCCCACGGCAATCCGGAATATTCCACCGCGACGGGCAACGATTATCCCGCGCACGAGCAGACGTACGAAAGCTTCACGTTCCTCATCGTGATCGGCATTCTGCATGTGATCGGCATTTGCCTTGGGCTTACGATCGGCGGCGTGAAGGGCAATTGGCTCATCGGCGGCGGCCTCATCTTCATCGCCACCGTGGCAGCCGCCGTCGGATTGATGACGAAGACACAGGTTCCGGGTTACGTCGTCGCCGTGCTTGGACTTCTGGGGCTCGCTCTCGCGTAATGTTCAAAGGCGCCCCGCTGAGGGTGCGCTTCATGCGACCAATCGAATCTGGAGACGAGGCGAATGCGTATTGCCATAGCGCGTGAGACCGACTCCGGCGAGCCGCGCGTCGCGGCCACACCCGAGACCGTGAAGAAGATGATCGGCCTGGGCGCGGAAGTCGCGGTCGAGGCCGGCGCCGGTGATAAATCGGGCATCCCGGACTCCGAATTTTCGGCCGCCGGCGCGACCGTCAGCAAGGATGCCACCAAGGGTGCCGAAGTGGTGCTCAAGGTTCGCCGCCCGACCCCCGCCGAGCTGAAGAATTATAAGAAGGGCGCCGTCGTCATCGCCATGATGGACCCCTACGGCAATGCCGCGGCGCTCCGCGCCATGGCCGAGGCCGGGATCATCGCCTTCGCCATGGAGCTCATGCCGCGCATCACCCGCGCGCAGTCGATGGACGTGCTTTCGAGCCAGGCCAATCTCGCAGGCTACCGGGCGGTCATCGATGCCGCGGCCGAATACGGTCGCGCCTTTCCGATGATGATGACCGCGGCCGGCACCGTGCCCGCCGCCAAGGTTTTCATCATGGGTGTCGGCGTGGCGGGCTTGCAGGCGATCGCGACCGCGCGCCGCCTCGGCGCCATCGTCACCGCAACCGACGTGCGGCCGGCCGTGAAGGAGCAGGTGCAGAGTCTCGGCGCGAAATTCATCGCGGTCGAGGACGAGGAATTCAAGCAGGCCGAGACCGCCGCGGGATACGCCAAGGAAATGTCAAAGGAGTATCAGGCCAAACAGGCCGCGCTCGTCGCCGAGCACATCAAGAAGCAGGACATCGTGATCACCACCGCACTCATTCCCGGCCGGCCGGCGCCGCGTCTGGTGAACCGTGAGATGGTGGCATCGATGCGGCCGGGCTCGGTCCTGGTCGATCTTGCGGTCGAGCGCGGCGGCAATGTCGAAGGCGCCAAGGCGGGCGACGT
Source organism: Xanthobacteraceae bacterium (assembly GCA_035501735.1). Taxonomy (GTDB): domain Bacteria; phylum Pseudomonadota; class Alphaproteobacteria; order Rhizobiales; family Xanthobacteraceae; genus PNAI01. The sequence continues at coordinate 4,753 of DATJVR010000011.1, forward strand.
CGTCGAGGTCAACGGCGTGAAGATCGTGGGCTACACCAATATGGCCGGCCGGCTTGCGGCGTCAGCTTCCGCGCTCTACGCGAAAAATCTGCTGACCTTCCTCGAAACCATGATCGACAAGAAAACCAAGGCGCTCGCCATCAATTGGGACGACGAGATCGTGAAAGGCACGGCGCTGACGCGCAACGGCGCACTGATACATCCGAGCTTTGCGGCCAAGACTGCGGCCTGAATGCCATTGCCCCTCTCCTTGCAGGGGAGGGATTTGAAATGAGGAGGCCAGCCATGACCGGCACCGCGATCGATGCCGTCGATCCCTTCGTATTCCGCCTCTCGATTTTCGTGCTCGCGGTATTCGTCGGCTATTACGTGGTGTGGTCGGTGACGCCCGCGCTGCACACGCCGTTGATGTCGGTGACCAACGCCATTTCCTCCGTGATCGTGGTGGGTGCGCTGCTCGCGGTCGGCGTTCAGCTCCTGGCCGACTGGGGTCCGGTCTGGTCGCGCGTTCTCGGCTTCGTCGCGCTGATGTTTGCCTCGGTCAACATCTTCGGCGGCTTCCTGGTTACCCAGCGCATGCTCGGCATGTACCATCAGAAGAAGAAGAAACCGTAGGAGAGCGCGATGAACGCCAATATCGCCGCGCTGCTCTATCTCGTCGCCGGGGTTCTTTTCATCCTGGCGCTGCGGGGACTTTCAAATCCCGAATCCAGCCGCCGCGGCAATCTGTTCGGCATGATCGGCATGACCATCGCCGTGCTGACCACGCTCGCGGCGCATCCGCCGAACGGCTGGGGTGCGTGGGCGCTGGTCGTGCTCGGGCTGGGACTGGGCGGCGGCATCGGCGCCGTGATCGCGCGCCGCGTGCCGATGACCTCAATGCCGGAACTGGTCGCCGCCTTCCATTCGCTCGTCGGTATGGCGGCCGTGCTGGTGGCGGCCGCCGCGCTTTACGCCCCGAGCGCCTTCGATATCGGCACCGTCGGCGACATCCATCGCGCGAGCCTGGTCGAGATGTCGCTCGGCGTGGCCATCGGCGCCATCACCTTCACCGGCTCGGTCATCGCCTTCGCGAAGCTGTCCGGGCGCATGAGCGGCGCGCCCATTCTTCTCCCGATGCGCCACGTCATCAATGTTGCGCTCGCGGCTGGCATCGTCGCCGCCATCGTGTGGTTCGCGCGCAGCGAGAGCCACATCGCGTTCTGGCTGCTCGCCTTCGGCGCCTTTGCGTTCGGCGTGCTCATCATCATCCCGATCGGCGGCGCCGACATGCCGGTCGTGATCTCCATGCTCAATTCCTATTCGGGATGGGCCGCCGCCGGCATCGGTTTCACGCTCGGCAATTCCGCGCTGATCATCACCGGTGCGCTGGTTGGCTCCTCCGGCGCGATCCTGTCCTACATCATGTGCGCCGGCATGAACCGCAGCTTCATCTCTGTGATCCTCGGCGGCTTCGGCGGCGAGGTGGCCGGCCCGGCGGCGGGCAAGGAACAGCGCCCGGTGAAGCAGGGCTCGGCCGACGACGCCGCCTTCGTGATGAAGAACGCCGGCAAGGTCATCATCGTGCCGGGCTACGGCATGGCGGTGGCGCAGGCGCAGCACGCCCTGCGCGAGATGGCCGACAAGCTGAAAGAGGACGGCGTAGAGGTCAAATACGCCATCCATCCGGTCGCCGGCCGCATGCCGGGCCACATGAACGTGCTGCTGGCCGAAGCCAATGTGCCTTACGACGAGGTATTCGAGCTCGAGGACATCAATTCCGAATTCGCCCAGGCCGACGTGGCTTTCGTCATCGGCGCGAACGACGTGACCAACCCGGCCGCCAAGGAAGACCCCTCCTCGCCGATTTTCGGCATGCCGGTGCTGGAAGTGTGGAAGGCCAACACCGTGATGTTCTCCAAGCGCTCGCTGTCCTCCGGCTACGCCGGCATCGACAACACGCTGTTCTATCGCGACAACACCATGATGCTGTTCGGCGACGCCAAAAAGATGACCGAGGAAATCGTCAAATCGCTTTGACGATCTGCTTGTTCTGCTCGGCGATCTCGCGCAGCGAAATCGTCCCGCGCTCTGCCGCCTTCGTGGTCCGCGCGACCTCGTTCTTGAGCCAGATCACGTCGAGCGATCCTTCGAACCCGCGCAATTCGTCGCGTTCGATCCGGACCACGCCGCCGGTGTTGCGCAGCGCGAACGGCACGAAACCCCCATCATAAAGCCGTCCGGTCATGTCGTCGGTCGAGAGCGCGCCGGCCCGGCTGAGGTCGGGAGAATATTCCAGGATGATCGCATCGGTGCGGCCGAGCGTGCGGGTCGCGCCTGCAATCACCGCCGGCTCGTAGCCCTCCACGTCGATCTTGATCAGCGCGATGTGCCGGTTGCCGAAACCGAGATTGTCCAGCGCGCTGTCGAGGTCGGTGAGCGGCACCGAACGCGATCCGAGACCGTGATCCTTTGCCACCGAATGCCGGCCGAAATTGGAGCTCTTGTAGCGGAACAACTGCGCGACGCCGGGCTTGGCGCCAATTGCACGCGCATCGATGATCACCTTGTCGATGCCGTTTTCGGCCATATTGCGCGCGAGCAGCCAGGCGTTGAGCGGGTCGGGCTCGAACGCGATCACCGCCTCGACGTTGCCATGCCGCGCGGCATGCAGCGCGTGCCACCCCACGTTTGCGCCGATATCGATGACCACGCCGCCTTTGGCGGTCGAGAGATATTCGCCGAGCCAGCGCGTCACCAGCGGCTCATGCGAACCGTATTTCGCGATATGACGCCCGATCGTATCGCGATGATGGACGAAGAAAACCAGGTTCGATTTCGCCGCCCGGACACGAAAGGCTGGGCGCCATGGCACCAGCCAAGCCATCAGGAACGCAAGCGTTCCAAGCGGACGAGGCATGGCGATCATCGCGTGCGAATTCCCGCGACGATCGCGCGCAGCACGCGCATGATGCAGATCGGTACCTTGTCGCCCATCGATGCAGTGTATGAATGGCAGCGTGCGCCCGCAAATGCGCTCATGGCGTTTCACACAAGCGGTGATGTGCTATCAGGTCCTCGGGCGCCGGGTGAAGTCGAAGCGATAGCGCGATCTATGAGCCTGCTCAAATGGCTGATCATCCTGCTCGTCGGCTTTGGCGGCTTCACCGCGTTGATGTACCTCGCCCAGCGCAAGCTGATGTATTTTCCCGAAACCGTGCGCACACCGCCGGCCGCCGCAGGTCTCGCCGCGGCCGAAGAGATAAGGCTCGACACCGCCGACGGTGCGCACCTCATTGCCTGGCATGTGCCGCCGCAGGCCGGCAAGGCCGTCGTGCTATATTTTCACGGCAACGGCGGTTCCTTGCGCTACCGCGTCGACCGTTTCCGCGCGCTCGCCTCTGACGGAACCGGCCTGCTCGCAATCAGCTACCGCGGCTATGGCGGCTCGAGCGGCTCACCATCCGAAGCCGGCCTGCTCGCCGACGCCGAAGCGGCTTACGCCTTCGCTGTGGCGCGCTATCGCGCCGACCGCATCGTCCTGTGGGGAGAATCGCTCGGCGCAGCAATCTCGATCGCCCTTGCGACAACCCACAAGGTTGGCGGACTCGTGCTGGAAGCGCCGTTCACCTCGGCGGTCGATATCGGCGCCGCGGTCTATTGGTATCTGCCGGTGCGCTCGCTGATGAAGGACACCTTCCGCTCCGATCAGCGCATCGCCGGCGTGAGCGCGCCCATACTGATCATGCACGGAACCGACGACCGCGTGGTTCCGATCAGCTTTGGCGAAAGGCTGTTCGTGCTCGCCAACGAACCCAAGCGTATGGTTCGCTTCCCCGGCGGCGGCCATAGCGATCTCGATGCGTTTGGCGCGCAAGCCGCGGTGCGCGTCTTCATTGCCGAGGCGGTGCGCTGAAAGCCTAGATGCCTTCGTCCTGCTGTGGCGCGCCTGGTCGCTGCATATTGAAACCCCGACCGGGCCGATTCTGGCCGCGCTGCCTCATTCGTTCGGCGAGCGCGAGCTTGCACCCTTCGGAAATCTGTTCGCGATGCTCGCGCATGCATCGGATGATGCGGCCGCCCCCCGGTTGAACCGATCCGCACAACGATCTGACGTCGGCCATGCATGCACCGCGCGCCCCGCCGGCCTGCTGGGCCGGCGCGAGCGTGGGAAACGTCACGACGGCCGCGACAACGAGCGTACGTAAGTAGGACATGAAATCCTCTCCTGCTGAATCGCCGCCAATCTATTGCACTGAATCTAATTGATCGTTCCGCAAAGCCACAAGTTACGCATCGGTAATTAACCTGGCGCTAGCTGCCGCAAAAAACAGCATTAATAAATTTGTCGGTTAATTCGTCTCGTAACTTTGCCCGACCACGCCGCCGACCCGGTCGAAACCGGCCCTGGCCGGCTGGTAATCCTTGTTGATGGAAAGTGCCTTGGCGTAGGAGCCCGCCGCGCGCTCCTTGTCGCCGAGCCGCTCGTACGCGAGTCCGCGCGTGGTCCAGGCCTGCAGGTTGTTCGCGTCGGCCGCGACCGCATTGTCGAGATCGCTCACCGCCGCCTTGTAATCCTTGATCGCGATGTAGCTCTGGCCGCGCGCGATGAACGGCTCCGCCTCGTTTTGCGTCAGCCCGATGGCGGTCGAGAAGTCGTCAATCGCGAACTGATGCTGGCGCTGGCCCTGATAGAGCAGCCCGCGATTGTAGTAGCCCTGCGCGCTGTCCGGACGCAGCGATATCGCCTTGTTGAAATCGTTGAACGCGCTGAGCGCCTGTTTGCGCTGCCGGTAGACGATGCCGCGCCCGAGGTAAGCCTGGGCGTAATTCGGATCGAGCGCGATCGCTTTGTTGTAGTCGGCAAGCGCGAGGTCGTAGCGATTGGTCTGCCGGTAGATTACGCCGCGATTGGCGTAGGCCTGCGCGTAATTCGGGTCGAGCGCGATCGCCTTGTTGAAGTCGGCGAGCGCTTCCTGGAAACGGCCGCCCTGGCCGTACACCGAGCCGCGCACGTTGTAGGCCTGCGGATCGTTCGGGTTGCGCGCGACCACCTCGCTGAGCGACGCGATGTTGGCCGGAGAGGCCGCCACGCGGCTGTCTTCGGTCTCCGCCGACGTGATCGGCAGATTCGGAGTCTGGCACGCCGTAAGCGCGCAAGCCGCCGTCAGCAGCGCCGCGCCCACGAGATTCCCCTGCAATCGAATCGCCATTCCAATCATGCGCTGCCTCGCCCTTGGCCTCGCTCGCGTGCGGCAGGTTATTTTTCAATCGTTAATTATCTCAATGAATGCGGCGAACTTACAACCACGGTCCGCTGGCCGGAAAAACAATGGCGCGCGCCAAGGGGTCGCCTCGGCCCGCGCCATAAATCTGCGTCTCTGGCGTGCGCGATCAGCGCGGACCGCCCCGACCGGGACCGCCGCGACCTCCGCCGCCCGGGCCGCCACTCCGACCGCCACCGCCCGGGCCGGCGCCGGGTCCGCCAAAGGCGGGCTTCGGCTTCATCGGCAACAGGCCTTCGCGCTGCAAACGCTTGCGCGCGAGCTTGCGGGCGCGGCGCACCGCTTCCGCTTTTTCCCGAGCCTTCTTTTCCGATGGTTTTTCGTAATGGCCGCGAAGCTTCATTTCGCGGAAAATCCCCTCGCGCTGCATCTTTTTCTTGAGCGCCTTGAGGGCCTGGTCGACGTTATTGTCCCGGACGAGAACCTGCACGCGTGATCCTTCCTTCTCGAATTGTGAATGGAGCCCGCCACAGCGCCATCGTGCGCTGTATGCGCGGGCTCTCGATTGGCCGCGCATGTAGCAGAAACGGGCGGTAAAGTCCATGGTTTCAGGGCTGGCTCATCTGCCGACCCAGTTGGCCGGATACATGGCCAGGAGACTTGCCTTTTCGTCGCCGGTCAGCGGAAAAAATCGCGCCGTTGGCGATGCGAATGCGGCTGGTCGGCACGGCGCCGGACGTCCGCACATGAGCTTGGTGGGGTCGGCGTTATGACCGAGCCCGATCGCATGGCCGAGCTCGTGCGTAATCACATTGCGGGCGACATTCGGGAGCGTCAACGGCAACAGATGCGCGCTGCGTATTGCCGCGACCGCCTTTTGCAGAGCCAGCGATCGGAAAGAAAACGAGATAAAGTCGCCGTCCGACAGCGCCACGACAATGTCGCCGGCGATCCGGCGAACGGACTGCGGCAAATCCTGGGATCCGCGGCCATTCAAAGCCGCTTCGCTCAGCATTGCGAGGTCGCCGACCGGAATGGCGCCGGCGGTCTCCGTCACCGCGCCCAATCGAAACTTGCTTCCAATCTCGGCGAAGGTCCGGTTCCAGTAATCGACCGCGTCGTGCACGAGCTGCACGCGCTCGTCCTTGCCCTGATACAGCGCGGTGACAGACGGCACCTTCGTCCATGGCCTCCCCCATGCGCCTTGCGTCCGCGCCTGCGACCACGGGGCGAGCGAAAAAATCGCGCCCAGGATGAGCTGTCTTCGGTCCATCATTTTAGATATAGGTCGCCGCGCGCGACGCGCTGTCAATCCGAAAAAACGCGCGTGACGTGGCCCATCTTTCGGCCCGGCCGCGCTTCCTTCTTGCCATAGAGATGCACAGCCGCGCCGGGGGCGCTCAGCCATTTGGGGTAGGTTTCGATCTCGTCGCCGATCAGGTTGGTCATTTCAACGCGGCCGTGCCGGATCGGCTTTGCCAGCGGCCAGCCGGCGACCGCGCGGATGTGCTGCTCGAATTGGGAGACCGAGGCGCCGTCCAGGGTCCAGTGCCCGGAATTATGCACCCGCGGCGCGATCTCGTTGACCAGCACTGTATGACTCTTGCCGTTACGCACGACGAACATCTCGACCGCCAGCACGCCGACGTAGTCGAAGGCGTGAGCAATGCGTTGCGCGATGGCCCGCGCCTCGCGCGCGATCGCCGGAGTGACCGAGGCCGGGACGAGTGACGTCTTGAGAATGTGCTCGCGATGCTTATTCTCGGTGACGTCGAAGGCGACGACCTTGCCGTCGCGCGAACGCGCCGCCACCACCGAGACTTCGCGCTCGAAATTCACGAACCCTTCCAGGATGCAGGGCGCGTGCCGCAACTTGCGCCACGCCGCGTTGGGATCGGCGCCCTTGGCGATTTTGGCCTGGCCCTTGCCGTCATAGCCGAGCCGGCGGGTTTTCAGCACGGCCGACAAGCCGATCTTTGCGGCGGCATCTGCAAGCTGTGTCGCGCTATGAACCGACGCATAGGGCGCGGTCGGAATTTTCAGCTTGGCGATGAAGTTCTTCTCGCTCAAACGGTCTTGTGTGATCTCCAGCACCTTGGGATCCGGCAGCACCGGCAGGCGCGCCGCGAGAAACGCCGCACATTTCGCCGGTACATTTTCGAATTCATAGGTGACCACGTCGACCGCGTCGGCAAATGCCGCCAGCGCACTCCAATCGTCATAGTCCGCGCAGGTCGAGCGCCGCGCCACGTCGAAGGCGCACGAATCCTTTTCCGGCGCGTAGATGTGACACTGAAACCCGAGCCGCGCCGCAGCCAGCGCCAGCATGCGCCCGAGCTGCCCGCCGCCGAGTATGCCGATCGTCGCGCCGGCTTTGAGCGCGCCAGCGTTCACGTGGCGTCCTCGCTCGGACGTTTTTTTACGCTTTTGGTCTGCTTGGCGCGCCAGCTGTCGAGCCGCTTGGCCAGCCGCGGATCGCTGAGCGCGAGCACCGCGGCCGCGAGCAGCGCCGCATTGACCGCGCCCGCCTTGCCGATCGCGAGCGTGCCGACCGGAACGCCTGCCGGCATCTGCATGATCGAGAGCAGCGAATCCTTGCCGTCGAGCGCGCTGGTCTTCATCGGCACGCCGAAGACCGGCAGCGAGGTCAGTGCCGCGGTCATGCCGGGCAGGTGGGCCGCGCCGCCCGCGCCCGCGATCACCACCTTGAAGCCCGCCGAGCGCGCCGATTTGGCGAATTTGTAGAGCCGGTCCGGGGTGCGGTGCGCGGAGATGATCTTCGCCTCATAGCCCACGCCGAGCGCGTCGAGCGTCTGCGCGGCATAAGTCATGGTGGACCAGTCGGACTGGCTGCCCATGATGATCGCGACTGGCTTTGCCCCCATGATTCGCTTTTGACGTCCCGCGAAAGGAAGCGGCGGATTATAGGTTCGAGCCGGGCGCGCGCAAGGCGAAATGGAATAGCTGTCCCGCAGGAAGCGCAGCGGATTTTTTAGGCAATGATGTCGGGCGTGAGCTGGTCTTCGATCGCGATGATGCGATCACGCAGGATGAGCTTGCGTTTCTTCAGCCGTTGGACCTGCAGGAGATCGGCGCTGGGCGCATTGTGCAGTGCCTCGATTGCGGCATCGAGGTCGCGATGTTCCTGTCTCAGGCGCGCCAATTGCGCCTTGAGTTCGCGTTCTTCCTCTTGCGTCATCGCGGCCGCGTCACCGGGGTTTGTGAAATCCACCACTATTGGATTTTCAATTCCCGGCGCAGCGCCTGGTATCAGCACAAAATCTTGAATTCGCATGACTTTCGTGGCCCGCTGATTCGATGAGCACACAAACAGCCACGGCTTCCGTTTTTGCCGCCGGCTTCCAAAAACGTAGGCGATTATTGCGCCTCTGCAAGACAGCATCAAGCTGACGGTTAAATTGGCCTGTACGATATTGGGAATATGCTGGGGAATTGCTGCAGCGCACAAAAGAAGTAATCGACTCTTAGCCGACCGCGTGGCAAAATTGTCATGTTACGTCAGGCTCAAATCTGACCAGGAGAACCCTCACATGGCCATTCACGCGCATCTTGTGGAATTGGAAAAGCGGCACCGTGCGCTGGAGGAAGAAATCGCAGAAGAAATGATGCATCCATCGTCGGACAATCTGAAGATCGCGGAGTTGAAACGTCGGAAGTTGCAGGTGAAGGACGAAATCACGCGGCTCCAAAATGAGACCGGCACCAGCGTTCACTGAATTGCCGATCGTCATTGGTTTGTGACCGTTGAATATCAGCCGCCGGCTCTCTGAGATGAGGCCGGCGGTGTTGTTTTGTCGCAGCGAGTGTCGGGACACGCGGGGGAGAATTTTATGAAAAAATCCAACCGGAAACTAACGCTGTTGGCATTGGCCCTGACCATGGCCGCCGCGGCCATCGGCGGCGGGCAGGCGATCGCGCAGGATTATCCCAGCAAGGTGATCACCATCGTCGTGCCGTACCCGCCGGGCGGCGGCGTGGATGTGCTGGCGCGCGTGGTCGCGGAAAAGCTTTCCGCCGGGCTGAAGACGCAGGTCGTGGTCGACAATCGCGGCGGAGGCGGCGGCACCCAGGGCACCCGTTCGGTCGCCAAGGCCGAACCCGACGGCTATACGCTGTTGCTCGGCCACACCGGCACCATCTCGATCAACCCGACGCTCTACACCCACGCCGGTTATGACCCGCGCAAGGATTTCGCCCCGATCGGCCTGATCGGTTCCATGCCGGTGGCGCTTATCGCGCATCCGTCGTTCCCGGCCAAGACCGCGGCTGAATTCATCGCGCTCGCCAAGAAGGACGCCGGCAAGATCAACATCGGCACCTCGGCGATCGGTACCGGCTCCTACATGTGCGCCGAGATGTTCAAGGCCATGGCCGGCATCGACGTCACCCTCGTGCCCTATCGCGGTACGGCGCCGCTGATGAACGATCTGCTCGGCGGCCACGTGCCGATCGCATTCGGCGTGCTGCCGCCTGCGCTCGGCAATCTCGAGGCCGGCAAGCTGCGCGCCCTCGCGGTGACCGGAGAAAAGCGCTTCAGCCTGTTGCCGGACGTGCCGACCGTCGCCGAATCCGGCCTGCCCGGATTTGTCGCGGTCCTCCACTATGGCCTGCTCGCGCCCGCCGGCACGCCGAAGCCGATCGTCGATCGGCTCAACAAGGAGCTGGTCGCGCTGGTCAAAACCGATGAGGTCAGCAAGCGCATCCACACCGAAGGCGGCGACCCGATGACCTCTTCGCCCGCCGAATATGCCACCGACATCGATCAGGAAGAGAAGAAGTGGGCCGCGCTGATCAAGAAGCTCAATCTCAAGGTCGATTGACGTTCGCACCCCGGTCCGGATAAACAAAATTTAATTTTCGCGTCATCTGCAAAATTCTCCATTGCTTGGAATCTCTTAGGCCGATCGTCAGGTTCATGTAAGGATCGCGCCTGATCGGTGAATTTGTCACATCCACAAGGAGCGAATATACCGGCCAAGGGGCGATTCACATCATACGAGCTGAGCCTTTGCTTCGGCCGGTCCCTCTTTTTCTCCGCTCTTGCGGAAATTTATTTGAATGTGCTTGGTCGCGTATCATCAACTTGCGCGACGTGTGTTTTGACACCTCTGCGGCGTCTTTTTACGCGCGGCTCTGCAAAGACGGTTACGATCCCGAATCGCACATCGATGTCGTTCCCGATCATCGGTTGATCTATCTTTGCGTTCCCAAGAGCGCGACCACCTCGATCAAGATGATCTTGAGCGCGTTGGCCGGTCGCGATGCGACCTCGATCCGCGAACTCCACAAGCGCAAATATTCCGGCCTGAAATCTCCCACGCTCGTCGGCCTTTCGGTCTTTCATAAGCTTGCAACCGACTCGCGCACCTTCCGATTCTCCTTCGTGCGCAACCCGTACGCGCGGCTTGTCTCCGCCTGGGCCGACAAGTTCCGCGACAAATCGCTGAGCTCGTGCGACTCGTTCGTCGATCAATATTTGACCCACAACTGGACGATCGGCTCGTCGAAAAAATCCGCCGGCCACACGTTGTCCTTTGCGCGGTTCGTCGAATTTGCCGCTGCCACGGCCGGCCAGCGCATCGACGCGCATTGGCAATTGCAGGACGATCTCCTCGATGTCCCCGCGCTCAAGCTGGATCTGATCGGCAAGGTCGAAAATTTCGACCGCGACATGGCCAAGGTTCTCGATCACGTCGGTGCCGACCATCATCTGCGGCAGGCGGTGGGGGTGCACATGAACGCGTCGCGTCACGAGCCCTGGCCGAAATACTATACCCGCGCGCTTGCCGACCGAGTCTACCGCGCTTATGAACGCGACTTTGATCGCTTCCGCTATCCGCGGACGATCCCGGTATCGCAAATCGAGGCGGTTTCTCAAGTTTGAATGGTACCAGATCGAGCGCATCGATCTCGACGCCGAGCACGAAGCAATATCGTCCACAGAAATTCGCAATCGGCTGAGTATGAGCGCGAAGTAAAACCTGCGGCTACACCCCCTTCGCCATCTCGCGCAACTTGAATTTCTGAATTTTGCCGGTGGAAGTCTTCGGCAGTTCCGCGAACACCACGTGGCGCGGCACCTTGTAGCCGGCGAGATGTTTCTTGCACCACGCGATCAGATCGTCGCTCGTCACCTTCTGCCCCGGCTTGAGTTCGACGAACGCGCACGGCGTCTCGCCCCATTTCGCGTCCGGCTTGGCCACCACCGCCGCCGCCTGCACGGCGGGATGCTTGTAGAGCGCGTCCTCCACCTCGATCGACGAAATATTCTCGCCGCCCGAGATGATGATGTCCTTGGAGCGATCCTTGAGCTGGATGTAGCCGTCCGGATAGATCACGCCGAGATCGCCCGAGTGGAACCAGCCGCCCGCGAACGATTTCTCGGTCGAAGACTTGTTTTTCAGGTAGCCCTTCATCACCACATTGCCGCGGAACATCACTTCGCCGAGCGTCTTGCCGTCGCGCGGCACCGGCTGCAGGGTCTTCGGGTCGAACACGTCGAGCCCTTCCAGCGGCACCAGCCGCACGCCCTGGCGCGCTTTTTTTGCCGCCTGCTCGGACGAAGAGAGCTTGTCCCATTCGCCGTGCCATTCGTTCACCGTGGCCGGGCCATAGGTTTCGGTCAGCCCATAGACATGCGTGACGTTGAAGCCCGCCTCCTTCATGGCGGCGAGCACGGCCTCCGGCGGCGGCGCTGCGGCGGTGACGAACTCGACCCGGCGGGGCAGGGGCTTCTTCTCGGCCGCCGGCGCATTGAGCAGGGTCGCCATCACGATCGGCGCGCCGCACAGATGCGTCACCTTATGCGTTGCGATCGCGTCGTACATCAGCGGTGCGCGTACCCAGCGTAGGCACACATGCGTGCCGGCGACGGCGGAGATCGTCCACGGATAGCACCAGCCGTTGCAATGAAACATCGGCAGCGTCCAGAGATAGACCGGATGTCGGCCGATTCCGACCGACAGCACGTTGCCGACCGCCATCATGTAGGCGCCACGATGGTGATAGACCACGCCCTTGGGATCGCCGGTGGTGCCCGAGGTGTAATTGAGCGCGATCGCGTCCCATTCGTCCTCCGGCATCGCCCAGGCGAAATCCGGATCGCCGGTTTTGAGAAAATCCTCGTATTCGATCGTGCCGATGCGCTCGCCCGCGCCTGAAAATTCCGCATCGTTATAGTCGATCACCAGCGGCTTCGCCTTGCAGAGCGCGAGCGCGTCCTTCACCACTTTGGAGAACTCGCGGTCGGCGATCAGCGCCTTGGCCTCGCCGTGATCCAAGATAAAAGCGATGATCGCCGCGTCGAGTCGCGTGTTGATCGTGTTGAGCACCGCGCCGAGCATTGGCACGCCGTAATGCGCCTCCAGCATGGCCGGCGTATTCGCGAGCACGGCCGACACCGTGTCGCCGCGCTTGATGCCGCGTTTTGTCAGCGCCGAGGCGAGCCGCCGCGCACGTGCGTAAAATTCTCTATACGAGCGTCGCAGCTTGCCGTGGATGACCGCCGTATGGTCGGGAAATACCGAGGCCGCGCGCTCCAGCAGCGTCAGCGGCGTGAGCGGCTGGAAATTCGCCGCATTGCGGTCGAGATCGGTTTCGTATGGCGAGTTGGTCATGGTGGCTGCCCCTGCGTGAGCCTAGCGAACGAAGCGGTGCGCGATCAATGCGCCGTTCACGGCTCGGCGGTGCGCGCCGTTCGACAAAGCGCCGCAAGATGCCGCCGTCGTCGCAGGCAGGCTGCCGTCGGTCGAAGCCCTTGATCAAACGCCTGGCGAGAACCGCTGATCGGTCGGCGGCGGGATTGACCGCCCACGCATATCCGATGCGCGGACGGTCTTCGATGCGCGGATCGAAGGTCATCGCCACAAGTCTTAAGCCTGTGAATGCTGTGAATTCAGCCTGAGTTGAAGTATCGGACAGTTCTTGTGTCAAGTAACGGTGGGTTAAAGTCCAATAACTCCAGGGCCTGAGAACGCCATGACTCTTGATTACTTGCGGGAAAGCGCATCGCGCGATCCGGTCGGACGCTTGCTCGTCACCGTGCACAAGCTCGGCACCAGCAGCCGCATGTCCATGGTGGCGACCGAAGTCGATCTCTCCGAGCGCGACTTTGTCGCGGCGATCGCCGAGGCCGAATGGGGCGGGCTGACCAAACGCGAGCATCGTCCGGATGGCGGGTTCTATCTGATGCTCACGCCGCAGGGGCAGGCCCGCGCAGAAGCGATCATGCGGCCGGTGTAGCTTTTCGGGTTGGGGGTTAGCAGCATGGCGTACGATTTGAAGACATTGCCCAAGTTTGAGTTCGAGCAGGTCACGTGGAGCGGAATTCTCAAGGGTCTTGTCGTCGTTGCTCTCGCTTCAGCCGTATGGGTCTATTTTAGGATTATCAACGACAACAGCACGCTCACCTATGTGCTGGTGTTTGCCTTTGGCGGCCTCCTGGGCCTGACGGAAATTCTGGGTCGCTATTCGGATTCGCCGCGGGCCGCTTTCAATTCGCCCGGCGCCTTTTTCTATGTGTCGGTCAATGCCTTTGCATCGGCCCTCGCGCTATTCTTGCTGATAAGGCTCGCGCCGACGGTCACCAATTCGATTGCTCAGGTGCTGCTGGCGGGACTCGGCGCCATGGCGTTCCTGCGATCGTCGGTCTTCCGCGCCAGGGTCGGCGACGAAGAAGTCGCCATCGGCCCTGCCGTCATTCTCGACACGCTTCTGAAGTTCGCCGACGCCCAGGTCGAGCGTGGCCGCGCCATTGACCGTGCCACCCGCATTGCCAACGTCATCCAATCGCTTCCGCTGGCGCAAGCCGGCGCCGATCTTCCCCGGCTCTGTTTCGCCCTGATGCAGAACCTGCCGGCCGAGGTGCGTCAGCGGGTTCTCGATGACATTACCCTGATCGTGACCGACACCAAGCGGTCTGACGCCGTGAAGGCAATGGAGATCGGTCTTGTGCTCTGGAGCAGGGTCGGCATCGGCACCCTGACCGGGGCGGTCGAATTGTTGAAGAAGAATGCCCCGATCCCGATTGCCGTCGTGACGTCGGGACCGCCTGTGATCAGCCTCGTCCCGCCGCCGCCCCAGGGCAGGCCTCAGGATCTTGTCGCCGACATCCAAAGGCAGTTGGCGCAGGATCGGAAACTGGCGAAAGTCTCTTAAGCGCCCCACAGTCCCGTCACGCCGCGCCGCGTCAATTCCAGCGAGAGCAGGAACACGATCGTGTAGGTGATGCGGTAGAACAGCTCGGTCGGCGTGATCCGCACCAGCCAGATGCCGAGAAAATTGCTCGCGATCGCCAACGGAAACAGCACGAACGACGTCGCCAGGCCCGCGGTGGAAAATTGCCCGAGCGCGATGTAAGGCGTGATCTTCATCCAGTTGATGACGGCGAAGAACCAGATGGTCGTGCCGACGTAGACCATTTTTTCCAGCCGTTGCGGCAGCACGAACACATAGTAGGGCGGCGCGCCGATCTGAATCAGCGTCGAGGTGAAGGCGGCCAGACCGCCGCAAAACATGCCGATCACCGCGATCGGCTTTTGCGGAATTTTCGGCGGCGGCGGACCGAACCAGGCGTAGCCTACGAGCGCCAGCCCGATCAGCCCGACCGCCAGCATGATGCCCGCGTCCGACACATAGGCCGCAAACAACCAGGCCGCGCCCACGCCGCCCACCGCTCCCGGCAGCATGACCTTCAGGTTCCACGCATCCCAGTTGTGCCGGTAGACCCACACCGACATCAGATCCTGCAAAATAATGATCGGCAGCAGGATCGCGGCGGCCTGCAGCGGCGGCATCATCAGCGCGAGCAATGGCGTCGAAACCATGCCGATGCCGGAGAAGCCGCCCTTCGACAGGCCGAGCATCACCACCGCGGGAAACGCAATCACGTAGAACCACGGATCGGTGATGATGGTCATGCCGCCCGCATTATGTCGACCAGCGCGCCGCGGATGAGCTCGATCGCGATGAAGAACATCAGCACATAGGCGATGCGGTAGAACGTTTCGACGGGCGTGCGCCGCACCAGCCAGATGCCGGCATAATTCGCCGCCACCGCCGCCGGCAACAGCATCGCGCCGGTCGCGATATTGTCCCAGGTCAGCTGGCCGAGCGCGTTATAGGCCGGCAGCTTCATCAGGTTGCTGGAAGCGAACAGCATCGTGATCGTGCCCACGTAGGTGAATTTCTCAAGCCGCTGCGGCAGGAGATGCATTTGCCATGCCGGTCCGCCCGCATTCGCCAGCATGGTGGTGAAGCCGCCGATCACACCGAAGACGATGCCGGTCGTGGTGTTCGGCCGCGGCGCCAGCCGGTCGAACTTGGTCCCGAGCCAATGCCGGAAGACGAAGATCGCAATGATGATCCCGATCGCGAGTCTGATGTTCGTGGCCGAGAGCGAAGCCGCGAACAGATAGGCGACCGCGATCCCGACCACCATGCTGGGGATCATCACGCGCAGATTCTCCGCGCTCCAGCTGTGGCGATAGGTCCACACCGTGAGCGCGTCCTGCGCGATCAGTGTCGGCAGCAGGATCGAGGCGGCCTGCATGGGCGGCACGAACAGCGACATCAGCGGCAGTCCCATGGTTCCGAGCCCGAAGAATCCGCCTTTAGACAGGCCGAGCAGCGACACCGCCGCGAGGCCGGTGATCAGGAACCAGGGATCGGAGAGCAATTGCACGGAGGCTGATCTGGGGCTGCGTTGAAGGGACGCATATGCCTGATGCGCGCCGTCCGTACCAGCCCGCTTCCTGCATGGCCGAAATGTTGCAGCCCTCGCGCTTGCAAATTTGCACCATCCGTCTCACCCTGAGCCGCATCGCGAGGGGTGAGGCGAGGGTGCAAGGGGTGCAATAGTTCAAGGGGAAATGCATGGACGCCCGCACGAGCCGCTATCACGAGGTCTATGCGCGCTGGCAGCGCGATCCCTTTGGCTTCTGGGGCGAAGCGGCGCGCGAGGTCGACTGGATCGAGCCGCCGAAAGCCGTATTCGATCCTAAGGCCGGCGTTTACGGCCATTGGTTTGTCGGCGGCGTCTGCAACACGTGCTGGAATGCGGTCGACCGTCACGTGCAGAACGGCCGCGCCAACCAAATCGCCATCATCTACGATTCGCCTGTCACCAACACCAAGCAGACCATCAGCTACGTCGATCTGCAGACCAAGACTCAGGTCCTGGCCGGCATCCTCGCCAAGGATTTCGGCGTCAAGAAGGGCGACCGCGTCGTCATCTACATGCCGATGGTGCCGGAGACTGTGGTGGCCATGCTTGCGTGTGCGCGCATCGGCGCGGTCCATTCCGTGGTGTTCGGCGGCTTCGCGCCCAAGGAACTTGCCACCCGCATCGATGACGCCAAGCCCAAGGTCATCCTGTCCGCAAGCTGTGGCATCGAGCCGGGCCGGATCGTCGCCTACAAACCGCTTCTCGACGAGGCGCTCAAGCTTGCGACGTTCAAGCCTTCCGCCTGCATGATCCTCCAGCGCCCGCAATGCGAGGCGCAGATGGTGGCCGGCCGCGACCACGACTGGAAGACGCGCTGGGACGAGGCGCTCATCTTCGCCAAATCCGTCTATGAATGTGTGCCGGTCGCCGCCACCGATCCGCTCTACATCCTTTATACCTCGGGCACGACCGGCATCCCGAAAGGCGTCCTGCACGACAACGGCGGCCACATGGTCGCGCTCAAATGGTCGATGAAGAATCTCTACGGCATCGAGCCGGGCGAAGTCTGGTGGTCGGCCGCCGACGTCGGCTGGGCCGTGGGCCACAGCTACGTCGTGTACGGGCCGCTGTTCCACGGCTGCACATCGATCCTCTACGAAGGCAAACCTGTCGGCACGCCCGACGCCGGTGCGTTCTGGCGCGTGATCGCCGAGCACGGCGCGGTGTCGCTCTTCACCGCACCGACCGCCTTCCGCGCCATCAAGAAGGAAGATCCCGACGGCAAGCACATCGCCAAATACGATCTGTCGAAATTCCGCGGCCTCTTCCTGGCCGGCGAACGCGCCGACCCCGACACCCTGCAATGGGCCGAGCGCCTGCTCAAGACGCCGGTGATCGATCACTGGTGGCAGACCGAAACCGCCTGGTGCATCGTCGGAAATCCGGTCGGCCTCGGCCTGCTCCCGGTCAAGCATGGCTCGCCGACCGTTCCGATGCCCGGTTACGACGTGCGTGCGGTGGACGAGGCCTGCAAGGAACTGCCGCGCGGCAAGATGGGCTCGCTTGTCATCAAGCTGCCGTTACCGCCCGCCTGCCTGCCGACGCTCTGGCAGGCCGATCAGCGCATGCGCGAAAGCTATCTCACCGAATTTCCCGGCTATTACAAAACCGCCGACGCCGGTTACATCGATGAGGACGGCTACGTCTACGTCATGGGCCGCACCGACGACATCATCAACGTCGCCGGCCACCGCCTGAGCACCGGCGGCATGGAGGAGGTGCTGGCTTCGCACAAGGATGTCGCCGAATGCGCCGTACTTGGCATCAAGGACGAGCTCAAAGGCGAAGTGCCTTGCGGCTTCATCGTGCTCAAGGCCGGCGTCAATCGCCCGCCCGCCGAGATCGAAGCCGAATGTATAGCCCTCATCCGCGAGAAGATCGGCCCGGTCGCGGCCTTCAAGCTCGCGATCGCCGTGGCGCGGCTGCCGAAGACGCGCTCGGGTAAAATCCTGCGCGGCACCATCAAGAAGATCGCCGACGGCGAAGCCTTTGCCATGCCGGCCACCATCGACGACCCGGCGATTTTGGAAGAGATCGGCGGCGCGCTGAAACAAAAAGGTGTCGGCGCCCGGGGTCGGTGACGCCGAAAACGCGTGGAAATTGGCAACATTGTTTCTTCGAATTGGAAATAACCGCAACAGCCGCAAACATCCATGATTGGCTGAGTGCCGTCTCAGAACTGACAAAATTCCTTGCAACTTCCGGGTTCACGCATTACCTGATCGCGGGTAAGGCCATTTGCATTTGAAATTGGAATGAAACAGCGCGGTTTGAGGCGGTCGGCCCTCGCGCTGACTTTCGTTTGTCGAACAACGAAGCGATGACTAAGGCGATTCCGGCATGACGACGACGCTCGACGCGATTGATCGCGCGCCGACACCCGACGAGATCAGAGCGGCGATCGATCGCATGACCGCGAGCGATGCTTTCATCCGATCGCCGCAGCTCGGCGCATTCCTGCGGTTCGTGGTCGAAGCAACGCTGCACGGCAAGGCGAGCCGCATCAAAGCCTATACCATCGGCATCGAGGTACTGCGGCGCGACACCAGTTTTGACCCTCAGCTTGATCCGATCGTACGGGTCGAAGCCACCCGTTTACGCCGCGCGATCGAGCGCTACTACGCGACCGCGGGAGCCGACGATCCGGTCATTATCGACCTTCCGCGCGGATCCTACGTGCCGGTCTTTCGGGCGCGCGACCGCGCGCGCAGCTTTGGGTTCTTCGGCGCGATGGCGCGCAGGTTTCTCCGGCTGAACCGGCCCTGGGGCGTCGCCGGCGTTGCGTCGATAGTAGTCCTGGCGGTCGCGATCCCGATCGTCCTGATTGCCGGCCGTCAGCAACCGCCCAAACCCGGCGTCATCGCGATCTCGAAATCCGAGTCTCCCGATGCCGCGGTGTCGGCAAGCAACGGCATGCCGATCGTCCTGATCGAGCCCCTGCGGGTGATCGGAACGCCGCAGCCGCGCGATACGACGGCGGAACGCCTTTCCGCCAAGATCAGCGACGCATTCTCGCGCTTCGACACGATCAACGTCGTGCCGGGCTGGGTCACGCCTGCCGCAACTTCGCCCGCTTCGGTACCCCGTTCCGATTACCGGCTTTCCGGCGCGGTCGAATATGCCGACGGGATGGCAAACGCCTGGTTCACCCTGACCGATAGCGCGGAGGGAAGCGTCGTCTGGTCGCGCAACTTCGAGAGAGTGACGTCCCCGAAAGACCGTGCAGTCACGGAAGATTCCATTGTCATCGCGCTCACGAATTCGTTGCTGCAATCCTATGGCGTGATCCGTTCGCGCGACCGCGCCAAACAACTGGCGTCGAATGTCGGCGATCCGCGTTACCGCTGCGTGCTCGAAGCCGCCGACGCCATTCGCACCGCCGACCGCCACACTTTTGATCTCGCCCGCGACTGTCTTGAGCAACTGACCGCGGTCGATCCCAGTTTCGCGGTGGGATTTACGTTTCTGGCGCTCATCTACAATCGCGAGTTTCAGCTCGGCTACGACCTTCGGCCGGGCGATGAGCCGCCGCTGGAGCGGGCCCTGCGCGCGTTGCGCCAATCGATCAATCTTCATCCGGAAAGTTCGCGCGGCTATCTCGCGCTGATGGTCATTCAATTTAACCGGCGCGACATCGAGGCAGCGATAGCTGCCGGCGAAAAATGCCTGGCGCTGAACAAATACGACATGCTGGCCTTGGGCGAATACGGTGGCCGCCTGATTCTGACCGGCAATGTCGAGCGCGGCATGCAAATGCTGCGCGATGCGGGAGCGCACGGCGCCGTCCGTCCGTCCTGGCATTACATCTATCTGTCCATCGGGAGCTATGTCAGCGGCGACACAGCGAACGCCGCCGAATATGCCGGCCAGATTGCCGACGACAACGTCGCGCTTGGTCAAGTGGCAGTGGCGCTGGCCGCCAAGGCGGCCGGCGACTCCGAGCGTATGCAGAAGGCGGTCGACCGGTTGCTGGTGATCCAGCCCCGCTGGCGCGACGACCCGCGCGGCGAACTCGCGCGACTCATCGTCGATCCGGCCATCGTCGATCGCCTAGCGCGCGACCTCGCGGCGGCCGGCTTGCCCGCCCGCACGTGACGGCTTAATCCCGCTTCCTTCCTGTCCTGACGAACTAATTGCCTGTTTTGATTTGTTTATTTTCGCGAATTAACGGCCACTTTGCCGTAATTTACTTCATTCGACCGGCGGCACAGGTCAATCCCGGGCGAGGGTCACGGGAATGGCCCTGCGCTTACAGGCTGTTTGGTCGACCATCAGCCCCTCCGGAAGCGTGCTTTGGGACAATGGGGGCACGCTCCGCCGCAATGCCGGATTTCGGCAGCTTCGGGCGTGCCGGCAGAGCGATGAGGGGAAATGTCACACTCCGATCCCGATGATGAGCTGTCTCTGCCGAGCGCGGAGAATACGACGCTTGAAGCAACGACGGACCAACAGACCCCGCCGCCGCACGAGCGCGTGCTGTCCTTGGGCAATGTCGCCCGGATGTTCGGCGTCTCGCGTTTGACGCTTCTGTACTATGAAATTCGTGGGCTGATTTGGCGGCGCCACACCGTCGGGGACAGCTTTGCCTATGGCTGGGCGGACTGCGAGCGGATTGCCTTCATCATCAAGTGCCGGAAGGCCGGCATTGCACTGCGCGACATCATCACCATCGTCGACGCCACCGAACTCAACGTATCGCTCGCGACGTTTTTGCGCGGACAGGAGAAATGCATGGCGCTGGTGGATCGATTGGAACGCGAACGCAAGGTGATCGGCGAGGCGCTTGCGGAATTGAGCCACATCCGCGCACTGCTGACGACGAAGGTCGCCACTCAGATCACATCCAAGCGCCGCCGCTGACCCGCGCCTGCTCACACCCCTTCGAACTGCAGCTTGGCTAGCCGCGCGTAGAGCCCGCCCTGCTCGACCAGGGCCGCATGCGTGCCCTGTTCGACGATGTGACCCTTGTCCATGACCAGGATGCGGTCGCACGACAGGACGGTCGAGAGCCGATGCGCGATCACCAATGTGGTGCGATCCTTCATCAGCCGCTCGAGCGCGGCCGTGACCACCGTCTCGCTCGCGGCATCGAGCGATGAGGTCGCCTCATCGAGCAGCAGCAACGGCGCCTGGCGCAGCACCGCGCGCGCGATCGCGATACGCTGGCGCTCGCCGCCCGAAAGCGTGACGCCGCGCTCGCCCACGAGCGTTTCATAGCCTTGCGGCAGACGGCCGATGACCTCGGTCAACGCCGCCGTCTCGGCCGCGCTCTCGATCTCGGCGTCGGTCGCCTCGGGCCGGCCGAAGCGGATGTTCTCTCGGATCGAAGTGGCGAAGACCACGCCGTCCTGCGGCACCAGTGCGATATGGCGTCGCAAGACCACGGGATCCATATCGGTCAGCGCCACGCCGTCGAACCTTATTGTGCCTGCGGTGGGATCGTAGAACCGCAATAGCAGGTGAAAGATCGTGCTTTTGCCCGCCCCGGAAGGTCCGACGATCGCCACCTTCTCGCCCGGATTGACGAGGAACGACACGTCGTCGAGCGCGAGCGGACTTGGCCGCGTCGGATAGGCGAAGCGCACCTTGTCGAACGCGACCTCGGCGCGCGGAACCTGCCGCAGCGCGACCGGCTGTGCGGGCGCCTTGAGCGTCGACCGCACCGCGAGGATTTCGAACAGCCGCTCCGCCGCGCCCGAAGCCGCCGAGATTTCGCCCCACACCTGCGAGAGCTCGCCCAATGCGCCCGCCGCGAACACGGTGAACAGCACGAATTGACCCAGGCGGCCGGGCGACATCTGCTTGTCGATGACATCCTGCGCGCCGACCCACAGCACCACCACCACGCTGGTGAACACCAGGAAAATCACGATCGCGGTGAGGAAGGCCCGCGCCATGGTCGAATTGCGCGCGGTCCGAAACGCCAGCCCGACGGCCTGCGTGAAACGCGCGACCGCGAGCGGCTCGTTATTGAACGCCTGTACGATCCGCACCGCTCCGATTTGCTCGGCCGCATAGGCGGAGGCGTCCGCAAGCGTATCCTGTGCGAGCCGCGCGCGGTTGCGCACCACGCGTCCGAAGGCAACGAGCGGCAGCACGATCAGCGGAATAACCAGCAGCACGAAACCCGAAAGCCGTAGGCTCGTGACCATCATCATGGTGGCGGCGCCGATGAACAGCACCAGATTGCGCAACGCGACCGACACCGAGGCGCCGACCGCAGCCTTGATCTGCGTGGTATCGGCGGTGAGCCGTGAGAGGACTTCGCCGGTTTGCGTGCGGTCGAAGAACGCCGGCGTCAATGTGGTCAGATGCAGGAACACCTCGCTGCGCAGGTCCGCGACGATGCGCTCGCCGAGCGTCGTCACGAGATAGAACCGCGATGCGCTCGCCAGCGCGAGCGTCGCTGCCGCTAGGATCAGCACGGTGAAATAGCTGTTGATCAGCTCGACGCCCTGCGTCGTGAATCCGAAGTCGATCATGCGGCGCACCGCGATCGGCACCGCAAGCGTCGTCAGCGCCGCCACCAGCAGCGCGATCAGCGCCAAGATGGCCCGTACGCGGTAGCGCATGACATAGGGGACGAGCTGCCTGAACGGCGCGACGCCGCCTTCGGCGGCAACGACGGCCGGCGCAGGCGCCGCGCGCGCCGGATGTTCCGTCATTTGGGGGGCCCCGTCCGTGAGGGTGGCTCCGTCCGACTTGTCGTTCATACCCCGTACCCTTTACGCATCCGCCCCCTTTTGCGTGGCCGGACAATGCCCCCGAGACAGGCGGCGCGCAATCGCAACAAAGCCTTGTCCGGCCTGCGCCTGTCCTGTATAGAACCGCGGAAATCTATTGCAAATCCAATGGCGTGCGTCAGGCACGCGGCATCAAAATCAGCCGGGACCAGTAACCATGAAACAAGACACTCATCCGGATTATCACACCGTCACGGTGAAAATGACCGACGGCAGCGAGTTCACCACCCGCACCACCTGGGGCAAGAAGGGTGACGTGCTGCACCTCGACATCGATTCGAAATCACATCCGGCCTGGACCGGCGGGCATCAGCAATTGCTCGACCGCGGCGGCCGCCTCTCGCGTTTCCAGAAGAAATTCTCCGGCTTCCTCAAGGAGTCCGAAGCCAAGGACACGAAAGAGACCAAGCCCGCGAAGGAGCCGAAGGAATCCAAAGGCGCCAAGGAGGGCAAGGCTACCAAAGAGGCCAAGGAACCGAAGGCCGCCAAGGAGCCAAAGGAATCCAAGGAGCCAAAAGAGACCAAAGACGGCAAGGAAACCGGCGAAACGAAAGCGTGAACAACCGCCGCGCCGTTGCGGGCCGTTCAAATCGAAACCCCCGCACGAGCGGGGGTTTTCATTTTAGGACCAGATGATTTCGCAGGCCTAGCGCGCGTTCTGCTCGAACGCCGCGCGCAACATGCCGAGCTGCCGGGCCACCGGATTGTTCGATCGCGGATGATCGGGCGCCGTTGGCGGCGCCGCATAGATGTTGGTGTCGAGCCGCCGCACCCGCTCGTTGATCTGGCGCGAGCGATTGATCAAATCACGCAGCTTCTCGGGCAGCAGTTGCAGGGTCATGTCGTCGATGATGTCGCCGCCCGTGAGCTTCACCTTCAATTTTTCCTTGTTCGCCTGCGCGAGCGACATTTCGCCTTCCTTCACCGCGCGATGCAGCAACAGCCAGGATGCGATCTGCATCAGCCGCGTGGTCAAGCGCATGCTTTCGGTGGCGTAACTGAGCGCCGCGCCGCGTTGAAGTTTTTTGGATTCCTGTCGGCCGGGTCCGTCGAGATAAGCGGCGGTTTCTTCCACCAGCGCCATGCCGTCGCGGAACAAGGCGGAAAACGCCTGCGAGCTCGCGAGCCGTTCGCCGAACAGCACTGGCACTGAAACGTCCGCAAACCGATCGGACATACGTTACGCCTCACCCCACACCGGGAAAGCATATGCCCGGACCCCGGGTGTCTGTCCAGCGCGCCTGCCGCAAAGCTGAAGACATAGTTGCCGGCAGATTCGCTCAAAAACGACCGGATTCGAGGTGAAAAAAGAGCCGCCGTTGCCGGCGGCTCTAAGTTGATAACAGGGAGGCGTCAAACAGAGTGGACAGGAGCCACTCAATGTCCAGAAGTTGGACGATTATTTTAATGAACGCGAAAGTTTAACATATGGTTAACAGGCGCGGCCGCGCAGGCGCCGCGCGGCTTTCGCCGTTCGGGCTAGCGCTTGAAGAATCCTTCCGCCGCCGAGCGCGAGGCCTGCTTGCCTTTTATGTCGGTCTCGAGCCGCGCGATCTCGGCTTTCAGCAGCTCGATGCGGTCGCGCAGTTCCTGCACCGAGAGCAGCGTCAGATCCTGCCCGAGTTCGTGGCTGATTTTCTTCTTCGGTCGGTCGTCTTCGTCGATCGCCGGCATGGTCCACATCTCCGCGCGCAAGAGAATAGCGGCGGCAATGTCCGTTGTCACATCGCGGTTGTCACGCTTGCGCCGGCCGACTAAACAGACACCATTCACGCCATCGAGGATGAAATGCCGACATTGCCCGCCCGCATGACCGTGATCGCGATCAAGGCCCCCGGCGGGCCGGAGATGCTCGTTCCGCAGCAACAGCCGATGCCGGTGCCCGGCAAGGGAGAAATCCTGATCAAAGTCGCGGCTGCCGGCGTCAACCGTCCTGACGTGCGGCAGCGCCAGGGCACCTATCCGCCGCCCAAGGGCGCGACGGAAATCCCCGGCCTCGAAGTCGCCGGCGAGGTAGCGGCACTCGGACCGGATACGTCACGATGGAAACTCGGCGACAAGGTCTGCGCGCTGGTCGTTGGCGGCGGCTATGCGGAATATTGTCTTGCCTATGAATCGCATGCCTTGCCGGTTCCGCCCAGACTTTCCATGGTCGAAGCCGCCGCCATGCCGGAGACGTTCTTCACCTGCTGGCAAAACATGTTCATGCGCGCCGACGTGAAAAGCGGCGATTGGGTTCTGGTGCATGGCGGCACGTCGGGCATCGGCACGACCGCGATCATGCTGGCCAAGGCATTCGGAGCGAAGGTCATCATCACAGCCGGCTCGGATGATAAATGCGCGGCCGCGAAAAAACTCGGGGCCGATGTCGCGGTGAACTACAAGACCGAGGATTTCGTCGCGAAGACCAAGGAAGCGACCGGCGGCAAGGGCGCCAACCTGATCGTCGACATCGTCGGTGGCGATTATGTCGACCGCAACTACGATGCCGCGGCCGAGCAGGCGACCATTGCGCAGGTCTCGTTCACCAGCAGCCCCAAGGCGACGGCCAATTTCGCTAGGCTGATGCAGAAGCGTCTGATCCACACCGGCTCGACGCTGCGTCCGCGCACGGTGGCCGAGAAGGCCGCGATCGCGCGCGGCCTCGAGCAGCGGGTGTGGCCGCTGGTCGCCGCCGGCAAGATCAAGCCGGTCATCGACTCCACATTTCCGCTCAAAGAGGCCGCCGCCGCTCATGGCCGTATGGAATCGAGCCAGCATATCGGCAAGATCGTGCTCACCGTCGCGTCCTGAAGGTCCCGCAGAGCCTCCACGCCTTGCCCTGGCCGTGGCCCGGCTGCTACTGATCTCGCAGCGGCAGTCGTGAAATCGGCACAATTATAGGGGCTTAGCTAGCGGCACGCATGGCTGCGGGAGCGCGAAAAGGACACGGCGGCCTTCTCCGGGCTTGCCTGCGCGCCGTTTGGGCGGCGCTGCTGATCGCCGTGGGCATCGGCGGATCGCCCGTCCGTGCCGTCGAGGCGGTGAACATCAACACCGATGCGCCCGCCATCGACCTCACCGGCATGGCCGAATTGGTCAAGACCCAGATCGGCCAGATCCAGGTTTCGTCCGCCCCAGGTCCCGACGGCATCGTGCGCGGCATCCAGCAGATCGCGCGCGAGGGCTCGACCAACTGGGCGGTGTTCGCGCTCACCAATACCGGCGAGGAACAGGTCGATCGCCTGATCGTCGTGCCGCATTACCGCATGGTCGGTTCCGGCATCCTCTGGCCCGACCTCGGCGCCTCGCGCATCGTCACCATCACGCCGAGTTCCGGCGAGCGGCCCGAGCGCGTCGACAGCGCCACCGCCGACGTGTACCGCATCACCATCGACCCCGGCAATGTCATCACCTACCTCGCCGAGCTGCGCACCGATCGCCTGCCGCAGCTCTATCTGTGGGAGCCCGACGCCTACAAGGACAAGGTCAACTCGCTCACGCTCTATCATGGCATCGTGATCGGCATTGCCGGCTTGCTCTCGCTCTTTCTGACCATCCTGTTCGTGGTCAAGGGCAGCGTGATGTTTCCCGCCGCCGCGGCGCTGAGCTGGGCGGTGCTGGTCTATATCGGCATCGACTTCGGTTTCTGGGGCAAGGTGTTCGACATGTCGTCCGGCGCCGAGCGCATCTGGCGCGCGTCGGGCGAGGCGATCCTGGCCGCGACGCTGCTCGTGTTCCTGTTTGCCTACCTCAATCTCGGCCGCTGGCACGTGCGTTACATGCACATCACGCTTGGCTGGCTCGCGATGCTCGGCGCGCTGGTTGCGCTCGCTCTGTTCGATCCCTCGATCGCCTCGGGCATTGCACGGCTTTCGCTCGCCGGCGTCGCCATTCTCGGTTTCGGCCTCGTCGTGTACCTCTCGACCCACGGTTTCGACCGCGCCGTGCTGCTCCTGCCGACCTGGTTCCTGCTGGTGGCCTGGACCATTGCCGCGGGTCTCACCATCACCGGCGTGGTGACCAACGACATCATCGGTCCGGCGTTGCTCGGCGGCCTGGTGCTGATCGTCATGCTGATCGGCTTCACGGTGATGCAGCATGCCTTTGCGGGCGGCATCACCCACGGCATCGTCTCCGACGTGGAGCGGCGTGCGCTCGCGCTCACCGGCGCCGGCGACATGATCTGGGACTGGGATGTGACGTCCGATCGCATCTTCACCAGCCCGGAAACCGAAAATCTGCTCGGCGTCAAACGCGGCGCCCTGGAAGGCCCGGCCGCGCGCTGGCTCGATGTGCTGCACCCGCTCGACCGCGACCGCTTCCGCGCTTCGCTTGACGGCGTGCTCGAACAGCGCCGCGGTCGGCTGGTGCAGGACTTCCGCCTGCGCACGCATGACGGCCATTATCTCTGGCTGGCGCTGAAGGCGCGCCCGCTGGTCGGCTCCGACGGCGAGGTGGTGCGCCTCGTCGGCACGCTCACCGACGTCACCGAGTTCAAGACTGCCGAGGAACGGCTGCTGCACGATGCGGTGCACGACAATCTCACCGGCCTGCCCAATCGCCAGCTGTTCCTTGACCGGCTCGAAGCCGTGCTCGGGCTCGCCAAATCCGATCCTGCCATCCGCCCGACCGTGATCGTGATCGATCTCGACCGCTTCAAGCAGGTCAATGATTCCGTCGGCATCGCGGTCGGCGATTCGATCCTGCTCACGCTGGCGCGCCGGCTGTCGCGGTTGCTGAAACCTCAGGATACGCTGGCGCGGCTCACCGGCGATCAATTCGCCATGATCCTGCTGTCGGAAAAAGACCCCGCGAAGATCATCGAATTTGCCGAAACTGTGCGTCGCACCTTGCGCGCGCCGATCACCTTCAACGATCGCGAGATCTTTCTCACCGCCTCGATCGGCTTTGCGCTCGGCGACGGCCAGCCGCAGCGCATCGAGGAAGTGCTTAAAGACGCCGAACTCGCCATGTACCACGCCAAACGCATCGGCGGCGACAGCATCGAGGTCTTCAAGCCCGCCATGCGCGCGCGCAAGACCGACCGGCTTGCGCTCGAATCGGAGCTCCGCCGCGCGCTCGAGCGCGAGGAGATCACCATCCTCTACCAGCCGATCGTACGGCTTGAGGATCGCTCCATCGCCGGCTTCGAGGCGCTGGCGCGCTGGGACCATCCGAAAATGGGCCGCATGTCGCCCTCCGAATTCATCAACATCGCCGAGGAAATCGGCCTGATCGTCGACCTCGGCCTGTTCGTGCTGGAACGCGCGGCGCGCCAGCTCGCCATCTGGCAACGCAGCGTGCGCACGCGCGAGCCGATTTTCATCAGCGTCAACGTCTCCTCGCGGCAATTGTTGCGTCACGACCTGATCCACGATCTGCGCTCCGTGCTCACGCGCTCGGCGCTCGCGCGCGGCACCTTGAAACTGGAGCTCACCGAATCACTGGTCATGGAAAATCCCGAGCACGCCGCGCAATTGCTCGCCCGCATCCGCGATCTCGGCGCCGGTCTCGCGCTCGACGATTTCGGCACCGGCCATTCCTCGCTCGCTTATTTGCAGCGCTTCCCGTTCGACACCATCAAGATCGATCAGTCATTCGTGCGCATGACCTCGAAGGGCAAACGCCCCGTGATCCTGCGCTCCATCATCGCGCTCGCGCATGATCTCGGCATGGACGTGGTCGCCGAGGGGGCCGAGACCGACAGCGATGCGGTCGAGCTCTACCAGCTCGGCTGCGAATACGCGCAAGGCTTTGCCTTCGGCGAGCCGATGACGGCGGAAGCCGCGCGCGATTTGCTGACGAGCAGCCAGCTCGAGCCCGCGCGCTAGACGACCACTTGCGAAATTTCTGCCCGGCGCCGTGTGCCCACACCTGAATCGCTCTATGCGATTTCGCGTAAGTAGCTTCAGCAAATTGCAATTTCGTCGAATGCCGCGCTAGCTAGTTAACGATCCGTTAACAAGAACAGAAACGTTGCTTCGTTCACTACGTTCGGTGGAGTGGCCAATGCGTAAGACGATTTTGCTTCTTGCTCTCATGCTCGCGCCGACGTCGGCCCACGCGCAATCCACGTCGGGCGCGTCGTCCTCGGTCGACATCAGCAATCCGGCGAGCACCGACTCCAGGAATCATCTGATCACTCCGCCGACCGTGGTGGCGCCGGGCCTCGCCGCGGCCGGCGTGGAAACCTGTCTCGGCTCCTCGTCGGGCGGTTTTTCGATCATGGGCGGCGGCTTGACCTTCGGTCGGACCTACACCGATGAGGGATGCACGATGCGTCTCACGGCACGGCAGCTTTATGCCTTCGGACACCAGAAGGCTGCGATGGCGCTCATGTGCCAGGACCCGCACGTGGCCGAAGCCATGGCGGCAGCCGGCGACATCTGCCCGACGCCAATCGCCGAAAGCGGCCCGCGCCGCCGGCAGCGAAATGCCGAACTCGACTCCGTCACAGCCGATCGCCCACCGGAGCGCACCGTCGGTCATATTCTCGATCTCAGCAACACGCGTACCAGCGCGGCAAGCCGGCCCGCCGATCGGCCGCGTCGCACCTTGCTGGCATTCTTCTTGGCGTCGGACTTAACCGTCGAGGCACCGAGCACTGCCGAAGAACGCGCGTTCGCGCGCGCGAGCGCCGTCTACTGACCCGGCCTAAAGCCCGCGCTGCTGAACGCCGGGCTTTGGGGCGGGCCATTTTGGTTCGCTTGCAGAAAGAGGGTACCAAATGAAGAAGCTATGCGGCGTATTGGCTTTCGTCGGAATGCTGAGCGTGGCGCCTGCCTGGGCCGGCGACTATGGCGGCACACCCGGCAGCACGGGTTACGGCAGCGGCATGCCGGGCGGCAGCACCGGATCGAGCACGGGCAATTTCACCAACACGTACTGGAGCGGGAAGGGCTACACCAACCTGTGGTCCAGCGCGCAGGGCACGTCGAACTCCTACGGCAACGCCCAGGCGATGTCCGGCAGCACCGCCAATTCCTCCGGTATGGGTGCGGGCGGCATGCAAGGCACGTTCGGCTACTTCGGTGGTGTGACCGGCGCGACCAGTTCGTTTGCACAAACGATGTCGGTGGGGAATGGCTATGCCCAGGCACAAAGCTCGGGCTATACCGGCGGCTCATCGTTCGGAGCGGCAATGCGGCGCTGAGTGGATTAATTCGCCGGCTGCCAGCCCGCGGCCTTCCACTTTGCTCGCATCTCGGGCGCGGTGAGCGCCGCAATGAAGGCGCGCGCAGTGGCCGGATCGCTGCTGCTGATCGGGATTGCGGCGGCGTAGACGGTATAATGTTGCAACTCCTCGGGCAAAGGCGCCGCCAGTCGCGCGCCTTTGGCCGAGGCCGTCTCGCTGATCAGCACGACGGCGATCTCGGCCTTGCCCTCCGCGACTTTTGCGATCGAATCGTTGCCGCCGGTGGAAAACACGCCCTTCTTAATCACGATATCGGTAATGCCGAAGCGGTCCGCGATCTTCATGAGATGAATGACCGACGTCCCGCCCTTGGCCGGATCGGTGTAGGCGATCGATTTCGCCTTGATCAGCGTCTGCTTTAACGCTTCGGGCGTCGAAACGTCAGGCGCGGGCGCGCCGTCGCGGATCACCACCCCGAGACCGATGCGGCCGAGATCGACCCGGCTGCCCGGCGCGAGCTTGCCGGACTTTTCCAGCTCCGCCATCAGCGGCGCCGAAACGATGATCAGATCGGCTCGCTCGCCGGACGCAATGACCGCTCGTAAGTGGCCGGTCGGGCCGATGGTGAAGATGAATTTGTGGCCGGTTTTGCGCGAGTAATCCTCGATCATGCCGCCGATGATGGTTCGCAACGCACCAGCGGAAATGACATGCAGCTCAGCGGCCTTCGCCGACGCAGGCGCCAGTGCCGCGGCGAGAGCGGCGGCCACTCCGATCAGGCTCGTGGAAAGGCGATTCATTTCGGACTTACGCGTGGCCGACTTCGCTTGACAGAGTTCCGGGCTGGATGCCGATCTTCTTCAGCGCCATTGTGTATTTGGCTTCGATGTCCTGACCGAAAATCAAATTCGGGTCCGGCTCACAATGCAGCCAGCCGTTGTTGTTGATTTCGTTTTCGAGCTGACCCGGCGCCCACCCGGCATAGCCCAGCGCCAGGATTGCGCTCTCCGGCCCCTTGCCGCGGGCGATCGCCTTGAGGATGTCGAGCGTGGCCGTGAGACAGATCCCTTCGTCGATCGGCAGCGTCGAATTCTCGATGAAAAAATCCGCCGAATGCAGCACGAACCCGCGCCCGGTTTCCACCGGACCACCCTTGAGTACCACCACGGTTTCGGCTCGCGAGGGCAGCTGGATCAACTCGGCCGCCGGGATCACATCCAGTTGAACAAGCAGGTCCGGGAATTTGATATGGGCGGCCGGCTGATTCACCACGATGCCCATGGCCCCTTCCGAGGAATGGGCACACAGATAGATGAGGCTCCTGGTAAACCTTTCATCCTGCATGGTTGGGGTCGCGATCAGCATCTGGCCGTCGAGATAGCCCCGCTTCGCGCCTTTTTCCAATGATTTATGGGCCAGTTTCATAGTTCAAGGTTATCCCGATCCGGCCACCTTTGGAAATAAAACTTCACAGGCAGCAATAATGCGTTCACGACCATTTCAATAGAATATGATAGAGCCCTCGGTTAGATGGGGACCCATGAAGCCACGCGCCGGAATTAACCCGATAATGCCGCTATTTGCCGCAGCATGCCTGCTGGGCGCGGCGGGCGCCCCGGCGTTTGCGGCGGATGCTTCGCCGTGGGAGGGCGACAACCACGCGTCGGTAAGACTTGTGGCAGGGCGGGCGCAGCTGCTCACCGGCAGCCGGTTATTGCGCGCCGGCGTTGAATTCAAATTGCAATCCGGCTGGAAAACTTACTGGCGCTATCCCGGCGACTCAGGCGTGCCGCCGATTTTTGATTTCGGTGATTCGGAAAACATCAAATCGGTAACCGTGCTCTGGCCGGCGCCGGAGCGC
Organism: Xanthobacteraceae bacterium; assembly: GCA_035501735.1. Taxonomy (GTDB): domain Bacteria; phylum Pseudomonadota; class Alphaproteobacteria; order Rhizobiales; family Xanthobacteraceae; genus PNAI01. The sequence continues at coordinate 36,422 of DATJVR010000011.1, forward strand.
TTCACGGACGGCTCCGGTAATTCGATCGGCTACAAGGACAACGTGATTCTGCCGCTGCACGTATTGCCGCGCGATGAGAATAGGCCGGTCATTCTGCGCGTGAAGCTCGATTACGCGGTGTGCGAACAAGTCTGCGTCCCCGCCAAGGCCGCGCTCGAGCTTCAGCTCGCGCGCATCGAAGGTGTCTTCGATCCTGCCGTGCTTGCGGCCGAAGCGCGGGTGCCGAAGCAGACGTCGATCGGCTCCGGCCAGTCGCTGGTGATTCGCGCCGTGCACCGGGTGCTCGGCGCGCTCCGCGGCCGTGTACTCGTCGATGTGGCCACGCCTGCGCCCACCATGGTCGACCTGTTCGCCGAGGGGCCGACGCCCAAATGGGCGTTGCCGGTACCTGAACCGGTTCCAGGGACCACCTCCACCCTCCAGAGCTTCCGGTTCGATATCGACGGCATGCCGCCCGGCGCCGTCGTGGATGGCGCGACGCTCAAGCTCACGGCGGTCTCCAAGAAGGGCCAGGCGATCGAAGTCGAATATCGGCTTGAGTAAGTCGCCGGACGCGCTAATTTCAACGTCCATAACAAGTTTCAAAACCCACGCGAGAGGATGACGTACCATGCCGATCAAGGTTGGCGATCGCTTGCCCAATGCCACGTTCACCGTAATGACCGCCGAGGGCCCAAAGCCCAAGACCACCGATGACATATTCAGCGGCAAGAAGGTCGTGCTGTTTGCGGTACCCGGCGCCTTCACCCCGACTTGCCACAAGAATCATTTGCCCGGCTTCGTGAAGAATGCCGCCGCCATCAAGGCCAAAGGCATTTCCACGATCGCGGTCACCGGGGTCAACGACGTGTTCGTCATGGACGCGTGGAAGAAGGCCTCCGGCGGCGACGGCATCGAATTTCTCGCCGACGGCAGCGCGAATTTTGCCAAGGCCATCGGTCTGACGGCGGATTTGACCGAACGCGGGCTTGGCGTGCGCTCGCAGCGTTACGCCATGGTGGTCGACAACGGGGTGGTCAAGACGCTCAACATCGAGGATGCGCCCGGCAAGGCCGACATTTCCGGCGCCGACAATTTGATGAAGAGCCTGTAGCTTGATGAAGAGCCTGTAGCGCGGTTCCGGTCTTTCCGGAACCGGCCAAAGGCCGAACCCCGGACTGACGGCTGACAGTTCACTCCTGCATCGCGCGGAATTTCTCGATCGCGGCGACCGCCAGCCGGTCGGCGCGCTCGTTCATCTCGTGGCCAACGTGTCCCCGGACCCAGCGCCAGTCCACGTCGTGATGCGCGAGCGCGGCGTCGAGCCGTTGCCATAGATCGGTATTCTTCACCGGCTTCTTGTCGGCGGTGCGCCAGCCGTTGCGCTTCCATTGCTTGATCCAGGTGGAAATGCCCTGCTGCACGTATTGGCTGTCGGTATGCAACTCGACCTTGCACGGCCGTTTGAGCGCCTCGAGCGCGGAGATCGCCGCCATCAGTTCCATGCGGTTGTTGGTGGTATGCGCGTCGCCGCCGGAAATCTCCTTCTCGTGATCGCCGAACTTGAGGATTGCGCCCCAGCCGCCCGGACCGGGATTTCCCGAACACGCGCCATCGGTATAGATGACGACCTTCCCGGCGCTCACGCGGTCGTCCTCTCGCCGGCAAAGCCGTAGTCGCGCACGCTCGCGGCCTTCTGGTGGAAGCGCAGCTTGCGGAAATATTCCAGCGGGTTTTTGGGCCGCACCAGCGCGCCCGGTGGCACGTCGAGCCAGTCGGTTAGCCGCGTGAGCAGAAAGCGCATGGCCGCGCCGCGCGCGAGCAGCGGAAATGCCTCCAGTTCCGCCGTCGAGAGCGGGCGCGCGCGCGCATAGGCGGCCAGCATCTCGCGACCCTTGGTGACGTTGTAAGAATGGTCCGGCTCGAAGCACCACGCGTTCAGACAGATCGCCACGTCATAAGCGAGCGTATCCGTGCAGGCGAAATAAAAGTCGATCAGCCCGGAGAGCCGGTCGCCGAGGAAGAACACATTGTCGGGGAACAGGTCGGCATGGATCACGCCCTGCGGCAGATCGCGCGGCCAGCTTTTCTCCAGATGCGTGAGTTCCTTCGCGATGGTTTCGCTGAGCCCATGCGCAACGGTGTCGGCGCGGTCCGCCGCCTTCTCGTACAGTGGCCGCCAGTCACCGACCGAAAGCGCGTTGCGCCGCTTTTTGGGAAAATCCGCACCGGCCAGATGCAGCTTTGCCAGCGCCTCGCCGAGCGCCTTGCAGTGACGTGTATCCGGGCGTCGGATCCACATGCCGTCGAGGAACGTGACCACTGCGGTCGGTCGTCCGCACAGCTTGCCGAGCGTTTCGCCTTTGCGGTTCTTGACCGGCTGCGGGCAGGTGATCCCGCGCGCCGCGAGATGCTCCATGAGCGCAAGGAAGAACGGCACGTCGCCGGCCGCGACCCGCTTTTCGTAGAGCGTGAGGATGTAATGACCTTTGCTGGTGTGGACCAGAAAATTCGAATTCTCCACGCCCTCCGCGATGCCCTTGTAGGAGAGCAAATCTCCCAGGTCATAGCCGGCGAGAAAGGCGGTCAGTTCGTCCGACCCGACATCCGTGTAGACAGCCATGGGCTTATAACGGCACTGCGTCGGCCCGCCCCGTCAAGGGGTCACTCGACGGCGGCGTTTTCCCGCAAGACCCGCGGCAGCGGGAAGAACACGTCTTCGTGCGCGGCCGAGACGGTCTCCACATTCACCGCATGGCGCTGCGCGAAAGCCGCGATGATCTCCTCGACCAGCACCTCCGGCGCCGAGGCGCCCGCGGTGATCCCGAGGCTCTTGATCGCCCCGAATTTCGCCCAATCGATATCGCCCGCCCGTGCCACCAGCGCCACGGTCGGACAGCCGGCGCGTTCGGCGACTTCCTTGAGCCGCTGCGAGTTCGATGAATTGAGCGCGCCCACCACGATCATCGCATCGACCCGCGGCGCCACGCGCTTGACCGCCTCCTGGCGATTGGTTGTGGCATAGCAGATGTCTTCCTTGTGCGGATCGACGATCGCCGGGAAGCGTTGCTTCAGCAGCGCAACGATCTCGGCCGTGTCGTCGACCGACAGCGTGGTCTGCGTCACATAGGCGAGCTTTGCCGGATCTTGCGGCATGAATGCCGCGGCATCGGCCAGCGTCTCGATCAGCGTCACCGCGCCGGGCGGCAGCTGGCCCATGGTGCCGATGACCTCGGGGTGATTGCGGTGACCGACCAGCACGATCTCGCGCCCGCGCTTGTGGTGGATCTCAGCCTCGCGATGCACTTTGGTCACCAGCGGGCAGGTGGCGTCGAGCGCGAACAGGTTACGCCGGCTCGCCGCCTCCGGCACCGATTTCGGCACGCCATGGGCCGAGAAAATCACCGGCGCCTTGGTGTCGGGGATTTCATCGAGCTCCTCGACGAACACCGCGCCCTTGGCCTTCAGGCTCTCGACCACATAGCGGTTGTGCACGATCTCATGCCGGACGTAGACCGGCGGCCCATAGCGGCGGAGCGCCTGCTCGACCGAATCGATGGCGCGCACCACCCCGGCGCAAAACCCGCGCGGCGAGCAGAGCAGCACGGTCAGCGGCGGCTTTTCGGAAAATCCGCTATTTTTCGCGTTCATCTCGGCGGACATCATAGCGAAATGGGACGCAGGCTGCTGGCCTGTCAAGCGTGAGCGCGCCATTGCGCTGGGGGAGGGGTCTTGCCTATATTCCGGGTACTTTTCCGGTCATCGCTGATGACATGGGGCTTCGTCCGAGGGGACGGGCGGAGCGCAGAGGAGATTTTGTCATGCAGGAAGCACCGTTGATGCCCAAGGCCACCGCCGTATGGCTGGTGGACAACACCTCGCTGTCGTTCGACCAGGTTGCCGATTTTTGCAAGCTGCACCCGCTGGAAGTGAAGGCGATCGCCGACGGCGACGCCGCCCAAGGCATCAAAGGCCTGGACCCGATTCTCACCGGCCAGCTCACGCGCGAGGAAATCGAAAAGGCGGAGGCCGATCCCGAATACCGCCTACATCTCGCCACGACCAAGGTGCGCATGCCCGAACCGAAGACGCGCAAGAAAGGTCCGCGCTACACGCCGGTCTCGCGCCGGCAGGACCGCCCGAACGCGATCCTCTGGCTGGTACGCAATCATCCCGAGCTGAAGGACAGCCAGATCATGCGGCTGGTCGGCACCACGAAATCGACGATCACGGGCATTCGCGATCGCACCCATTGGAACGCGGCGAGTCTCACGCCGCTCGACCCGGTGACGCTCGGCCTCTGTTCGCAGATCGACCTCGACTTCGAAGTGCAGCGTGCCTCGAAGGAAAAGCCCGCCCCGGTCGAAAGCGGCGTGACGCTGCTGCCGGCCGCGGTCACCACCGCGCCGCGCGAGGAGGAGAAACAGGCTCCCACCAAGGCGCAGGAAAAAGCCAAGGAAGATCTCGACGTCGACGCGGTCTTCGCCAAACTCAAGCAGCTCGGCGGCAAGTCCGAGGACAAGGGCGGGAACTGAGGCTTTCGGCTGCGCCATGGTGCGGCATCACGGTCGATGCCGCACATCGGCTTTTCCATCACGCCTGCTCTATCGGCAGTTCTGCGGTTTGATCGCAATTCCTTGCGCGATTTGATTTTGATCAAAGTCTGTACACGCGGAATATGTCTTATTTTCCCATCCAAGACATTTTGGGAGATCACGTATGAACATTACACGCCGCATTGCAACGATCACATCGGTTGGTATCGCCCTTGGCGTTTTGGTTGGCAGCGCGCATGCGCAACCCTTTGGAGGCCCGGGTGGCAGGTGGGGGCTCATGGGGCCGGGCATGATGGATGAGCGCACCTTTGGTCGCATGTGTAGCCCCTATGCTGCTGGCTTTGCCGAGTGGCAGGTCAATCGGCTCGAACAGATCATCAAACCGACCGAAGCGCAGCGTCCGAAGTTCGACGAGTTCAAGGCGGCTTCTGCCAAGGCTACGGAAACGATACGCAATGCTTGCCCGGCCGCTTATCCGGCCAACATGCTTGAGCGCATGGAGCTCATGGAAAAACGGACGGAGGCAATGCTGCAGGCGATAAAAACGGTGCGGCCGGCACTCGAAGCCTTCTACGCGACATTGACCGATCAACAAAAGGCACAATTGAACTCTAATACCGGCCCGCGCCGGTTCTGGCACTGGCGCGAAAGCTGGTGAGCTGCGTTACATAAGCAGCGTTTCCGCAATCCGTGTCTGAAGCCGGACGTGCGGTTGCCGGCCATCAAGCTGCCGGCCGCCAGCTCATGCGATTGACCGGCCGGCCGGACACCGGATTGACGTCTTCGCCGGCATGGACGAAGCCCTGCTTCTCGTAGAAGCGGATGGCGCGCGCATTGTCCTTGTTGACCAGCAGATCGAGCCGCGTGGGCGACAGCCGCTTCGCCTCGTCCGCGAGCATCTTGCCGACCTCGCTGCCCCACGCCTCCGGCGCCACCACGAACTGATCGAGGTAACCGGTCTTCTGGTCGACGGTCACGAAGCCGACCAGCGCGTTGCCGGCGAGCGCCACCGTGATCGCCGCAATCGGCACCAGTTCCTTGCGCCAGCGCTCGCGCCACCAGTCAACGCGCGCGGCGAAGTCGATATGCGGATAGGCCTTCTGCCACGTGCGCCGCCACAGCTCGATCGCCGCGGCTTCATCGGCGGTGGTATACGGGCGCAAGGAGAACGACGGCTTCGGCATCAGGCTTTGCTGAACGCGCGCAGCGCTCGTTTCACCGCTCGGTCAATTTCAGCTCGATGCGGCGGTTCTTGCTGTAGGCTTCTTCGGTGTTGCCGGGGTCGATCGGCTGGAATTCGCCGAAGCCGGCGGCGGCGAGCCGCTGCGGCGAGATGCCCTTGCTGATGAGATATTGCACGACCGAGATCGCGCGCGCCGCCGACAGCTCCCAGTTCGACTTGAATGTCGCGCCCGACACCGGCCGCACGTCGGTATGGCCGTCGACGCGCAGCACCCAGCCGATCTCCGGCGGGATCTGCTGGCTCAGCTCAAGCAGTGCGGCGGCGATCTGATCGAGTTCGGTCTTGCCCTCCGGCTTCAGCACGGCCTGGCCGGTGTCGAAGAACACCTCCGACGGGAATACGAAGCGGTCGCCCACCACGCGGATGTCGGGTCGGTTGCCCAGGATGGCGCTGAGTCGACCGAAGAAATCCGAACGATAGCGTTGCAGTTCCTGCACCCGTTGCGCCAGCGCGAGATTGAGCCGCGAGCCGAGGTCGGCGATGCGTGACTGCGATTCCTTGTCCTTGGCCTCGGACGCATCGAGCGCCTGTTGAAGCGCGGCAAGCTGGCGCTGCAACGCCGCGAGCTGCTGGTTGAGCACTTCAATCTGCGCCAGCGCGCGCTGGTTCATTTTCTGCGACTCGTCGAGCTGGCCGGCGAGCTCGGTCACCTTGCCTTCGGCGGTGACCGCGCCGCTGCCGAGTCCCTCGTACAGGCCCTTGTAGCGATTGCGCTCGTCCTCGGTCGTTGCCAGCGACGCGCGCAGCTGCGCCATCTGCTCTTCCAGCGTCAGCTTGCCGGCCTGCTCGAGCGACAGCATGTCGGTGAGCTGCGCGATCCGCGCGGTCAACCGTTGCAGCGCCGTGTCCTTGCCGGTGACTTCCTGCGAAAGATAGAACTGCACGATCACGAACACCGTGAGCAGGAAGATGATGCCGAGGATCAGCGTCGACAACGCATCGACAAAGCCCGGCCAGTAATCGACGCTCCGTTGGCGGCGGGCATGAGAGAGAGCCATAATCGACCTACCTGTCTACGCCTTCACGCGAAAAATGTTCGAGCAGCCGGCGGACGTCGCGATGTTGCTCGGCCTGCGCATCGGCCCAGTCGCGGATCATCTGCTGCTCGGTCCGCATATGTTGCACCAGCCCCTGGATGGCCTCGGCCAGATTGGCCATGGCGTTGGTCGCGCGGCTTGAGCCGGTCTCCATGATGGCTTCGCGCAGCCGCTCGATCGCGACGCGGATCTCGCCGCTGATATTCGGACCGCCGTTGCCGGTCGCGACGTCGCCGCTGAATTCGCGCACCGTGGTGGCGAGCCAATCTTCCAGATCGGTATGAAAGCGGTTCTGCGCCTGGCTCATCTGCAGATCGAGGAAGCCGAGCACCAGCGAACCGGCCAGGCCGAACAGCGACGACGAAAACGAAATTCCCATGCCGGACAGCGGCGCGGCCAGACCCTGTTGGAGCGTATCGAACACTGCACCGGCATCGCCGCCGACGTGCAGATTTTTGACGACGGCGCCGACCGAGCCGACCGTCTCGATCAGGCCCCAGAACGTGCCGAGCAGTCCGAGGAAAATCAGCAGCCCGGTCATGTAACGCGATAAGTCGCGCGCCTCGTCGAGCCTGGTCGCGATCGAGTCGAGGATGCTGCGCATGGTCAGCGACGAGATGCTCATGCGTCCGATGCGATCGCCGAGGATCGCCGCCATCGGCGCGAGCAGCACCGGCGGCCGCTCCACCGTGATGCCCGGATCGGCCAGCCGGAAGCTGTTGACCCAGGCGACTTCCGGAAACAGCCGGATCACCTGGCGGAACGACAACAGGATGCCGATGATCAACACGCCGATGATCAGCGTGTTGAGCGGCGGGTTGGCCAAGAACGCCACCCAGATTTGCGCATGGATCACGACCACCAGAAGGGCGCACAGAATCAAGAAAATCGTCATTCGCACCAAAAAGATACGGGGCGAGGACAATTTGAATGGATCGATATCTTGCGCCATGGGTGGTCCGTGCATTCCCAAGCTTGCTGCTTCAATATGGCACTGGCTGGGCGAAGACAACCAGCTTGATGCCTGTGACAAACTCAGCGCTCGCGTCGCCGCCGTGGCGGCCGATCGCTATGAACGGTCCGCGGCTTTGAGCAGGACCAGCACTTGCCCATGCATGCTTTCGTTGCCGGCCACGATATGGCCCTTGACCAGCATGGCGTCGCCGCCCTCAAGGTCGGTCACGAATCCCCCCGACTCGCGCACCATGAGCAACCCGGCCGCCATGTCCCAGGGCGACAGACCGCGCTCCCAATAGGCGTCGAACCGGCCGGCGGCGACCCAGGCGAGATCGAGCGCTGCCGCGCCGAACCGTCTCAATCCCGCAACCTTTTCCTGCACCGCCGCGATTTCCTTCTGGCTCAGCGCGAGATCGCCGCGGCCGTAATGCGGTAGCCCACAGGTGATGACCGCCTCGTTGAGCTGTTTGCGCGCCGCCACCCGCAGCCGCTTGTCGTTGCAGAACGCGCCCTTGCCGCGTTCGGCGATAAAGAGTTCGTCATTCACCGGATTGTAGATCACGCCGGCCACAACGGTGCCCTCGCGCTCGAGCGCGATCGAAATGGCAAAATGCGGAATCCCATGCAGGAAATTGGTCGTGCCGTCGAGCGGATCAACGATCCAGGTATGGCTTTTGTCGCTGCCGTCCTGCCGGCCGCCTTCTTCGCCGAGAAAACCGTATCCGGGTCGCGCCTTTTTCAATTCGACGCGGAGGATTTCCTCGGCACGCCGGTCGGCGCCTGATACGAAATTCGCCGGGCCCTTCAACGACACCTGCAACTGCTCGACCTCGCCAAAGTCGCGCTTGAGCGTGCGGGCGGCTTTGCGCGCTGCGGCGATCATCACGTTGAGAAGCGCGGAGTGGAGCATCACTCCGCCCGCTTTACGTAAGTCACTGCGTTGGTGTCGACGACGACATTCTCGCCCGCGGAAATGAACGGCGGCACCATCAGGCGCAGGCCGTTCTCGAGCTTGGCCGATTTGTAGGACGGCGCTGCGGTCTGTCCCTTGATCGCGGCGTCGGCCTCGACCACTTTGAGCACCACGTGGTCCGGCAGTTTGATGCCGATCGGCCGATCCTGGTGCAGCTGCACGTTCACCGTCATGCCGTCCTGCAGGAAGGCGGCGCGTTCGCCGACGAAATCCTCGTTGATTTCGATTTGATCGAAGTTGGCGCTGTCCATGAACACGAGCTGGTCGCCCTGCCGGTAGAGGAACTGGAACGCGCGCCGCTCGACATGGGTCTCCTCCACGCGCGCATCGGAACCAAAGCGCGTGTTGAGCTTGCGCCCATCGATGATGTTCTTCATCTCCACCTGATTATAGGCCGGACCCTTGCCGGGCTTGACCGCCATGGTCTTGACCACGGCCCACACCGAGCCTTCGTGCTCGATCACCATGCCGGGCCGGATTTCGTTGCCGCTGATCTTCGCCATGACTAATTCTGCCGCCGGCTGGCTGCGGTGACGGCCGCGATCCACGGCTTGGCGGCCAACTCGGCCGAGGCGCGATCCTCCGGTTTCATCTTGCGCACGAAATCCTCCAGGAACGGATCGGTGCTGCCGCCCGCTTTGGCGATCATGTGCCATTTCGCCGCTTCGATCGGATTGGCCGGAAGGCCACGGCCGGTGGCGTACATGAACGCCAAGCGGCTCTGCGCGATGGCGCTGCCGCTGTGCGCGGCCCGTCGAAGGTAAGGCCCGGCGGCGGCCTCGTTCTTCGGCACGCCGGTGCCGTTGAACAGCGCGATCGCGTATTCGACTTCGGCGTCCACATGTTGCGCGAGCGCGGCCTGGCCCAGAAGCTTCGCGGCTTCCTTGAGATCCTTCGGCACGCCGCGCCCTTCCATGTAAAGGGTCGCGAGCGCGTATTGGGCTTCCGGATTGCCGGCGTCGGCCGCTTGCCGGAACAGCGCCGCCGCGCGTTTGTAATCCTGCGCGAACAGCTGCCCATCGAGATAGAGCAGGCCGAGATTATAGGCCGAGATCGCGTGGCCGAGCTTCGCCGCATTCTCGAACAGCTGCGCAGCCTCCTGGCTGTTGCGCGGTCCGCCGCGCCCAGTCATGCGGAACACGCCCAGCGCAAACATGGCTTCGCGGTCGCCGAGATCGGCGGCGCGCTTGTACCAGTCCGCCGCCATGGCGTCGTCGCGCGGCACGCCCAAGCCCTCGGAATAGAGTTCGCCCAAAAGTGTCATCGCCTTGGGATCGTTCTTCTCGTCGACCCTTTTTTTCGCCTCGCTGAAGGCGGTGAGGTAGAGCCCGCGCTGATAGGCGCCATAGGCGACATCGGGCGCGCGCGCCGCTGAGGGAGGTGCGGCCGATACCGGTTTTTGCCGCTTGGACGGCGCCGCCATTGTGAGCGAGGTCGCGGCGATCAGCGCGGCGAGCATCGCGGCCGGCACGGCCCGGCGCATGCGCTGCGCGAGTCTCATGCGACTTCCTCCGGGACGGTCATCCGTCCGGCGGCCTCGGCGATTGCCTTCGCTGCCCCACGCGCGTCCGCCCAGATAAAATCGCCGACCGCGACAAAATCCGCGCCCGCCGCCACCAGCGGCGCGATCTCGTCGCAATGACCGGCATAGCCGACGCAGGGAACCTCGAAGACCTCCGCCCACCACGCCACGCGTTCCAAGATGGTCTCGAATGATGGTCGCCGGCCGTTGCCGTCGGGTTCGCCGAACATCACATAGTCGGCACCCCGCTCGCCGGCCATCATGGCGTCATGCCGCGTGGGCAGCCCGCCGCATCCGGCAATGCGCGTCGGCTTGAGGCTGCCCAGCGCCTCTTCGAACGCCGCGATCCCGGTCAGCTGCGCGCCATCGGCGCCGCCGCGCGCGACAATTTCGGGCCGGCCATCGAGCACAAGCGCGGTATCCCGCTGTTGCACGATTGGCGCCAGCAGCTTGACCCGGTTGATCAGCGTCCGTTCGTCGGAGGATTTGAGCCGCAGCAGGACGGCGGCGACGTCCGCGCTCGCCAACGCCGGCTCCAGCGCGCGGGCAAAGCTCTGCGTGTCCGCAACCTCGGGCGTCACCAGATAGAGGCGCGGGGCAGGGCGCTTGGACGAGGCGTGTTGCCGTTTCGACATGGCTTTCGCATGCGACCGCATTTCGGCGGAAAGGGGGCCGACCAGGGGTATTCTGCTAATCAGAATTGCTGTCGCCGATCAATCAATTATCGCGCCTGGGTTCTGCCGGCCGGAAGCCCGTCACGCGACCCAGGGAAAAACAAACCGGAAGGCCTTGCGCGTCTTCTCGTCAATCGCCGTCTCGAACCCGTGGATGTCGCGATGAGTCGCGAGCCACGCGCTGAAATTGCTCGGATCGGCCCAGACCGTCTTGAACTCCGCCGGCACGTGAAACTCGACGAAGCGCATTTCGCCGTCATCCGCGGCCTTCAGGGCATGCCGCTCGCGGTCGGGACAATAGATCAAGTCGCCCTGCTTGACCGGATAAGGCTGCCCGTTCGTCATGGCGGTGCCGCGTCCGGCCACCACGTACATGAAACTATCCGCCCCCTCGTGATGACATTCCGGCGCCATGCTGCCCGGCGGAAAGATCACCATCTCCACCTTGATCGCCGTGGTGTCGCACATCTCCGGCGTGACGAGAGGGACCCGTTTCCTCGCATCGTGCTCGGACGCCAGTACGGCTTCACGCGTCCAATCGGTGACGATGAAAAGCGGGCGGTCGATTTTGCTGCCGGGATGCACCTGCATGAAGTCGGGAACCTCGGCATAAAGCAGCGCCGCGCCTTGGCTGGTTGTCAGCGTCGCAATGAAGCCGGGAGGCAGAAACGCCGAATTCACCTCGGTCATGCGATCGGTGTAATAGGCATGGAATGTCGCGCTGCCGTCGAGCAGCTGCATCCACGCAAGCGATTTCGGCGACACATTGAACTGCATCGCCCCGCCGGGCGCGAGCGTAATCCGCTCGAGCCGCACACTCGCGCTTTTCGCGCGTTCGTCTGTAAGCCTTTGCCGCGTGACGCCGCTATCGGTCGGCTTCGCCGCCCGCGCCGCTTCCTTGAAGGCCATGGGGTGATCGGGCGCCTACGCCGCCTTCTTCTCGAGGTCGGCCTTCCACTGGCCGAGCGCGGCGAGACCGTTCATGCGCGCGCGGTGACTGAACACGCGCTGCGCGGCGGCGACGTTTTCGTTCTTGCCCGACCACGCCTTCTGCGGCGCGTGCTGCAGCGCGCGGCCGTAGGAGAAGGTGAGCCGCCACGGCAACCCGCCGATCTTGTTCATGGTGTCGAGATGCGCGGTGGCTTCCTCATCCGATTGCCCGCCGGACAGGAAGGCGATCCCCGGCACGGCCGCCGGCACGCAGTTCTTCAGCAACTTCACGGTCTTTTCCGCGACTTCCGCCACCGACGACCGCTTCGCGCATTTCTTTCCGGCGATCGCCATGTTGGGTTTCAGCACCATGCCTTCGAGCGCCACGCGCTGGAAATAAAGCTCCTCGAACTGGGCCTTGAGTACGAGTTCTGTTGCCTGACAGCAGCGGTCGATGTCGTGATCGCCGTCCATCAGCACTTCCGGTTCCACGATCGGCACGATATTGGCGGCCTGGCACAGCGCGGCATAGCGCGCGAGCGCATGCGTGTTGGCGCGGATGCAGGTGTAGGTCGGAATGCCGGCGCCGATATCGATCACCGCGCGCCATTTGGCGAAGCGCGCGCCCTGTTCGTAATATTTCGGCAGCCGGTCGGCGAGCTTGTCGAGTCCGATCGTCACCACTTCGCCGGGGCATTCCGGCAGCGGCTTCGTGCCCTCGTCCACCTTGATGCCGGGGATCGAGCCGGCCTTCTTGATGATCTCGACCAGCGGCGTGCCGTCCTTCGCCTTCTGCCAGATGGTCTCGTCGTACAGGATCACGCCCGAGATGCACTTCATGCCTTCGGTCGCGCGGAACAGCATCTCGCGATAGTCGCGGCGATTGGTTTCCGTCGACTCCACCCCGATGGCGTCGAAGCGTTTCTTGATCGTGCCCGACGATTCGTCGGCCGCCAGGATGCCCTTGCCGGGCGCGACCATGGCCTCGGCCACTTTGTTCAGCTCTGCGAGGTTCATCGCGATCTCCCTTCCATCGTCATTCCGGGGCGCGGCCTGCGAAGCCCAGAATCCAGAAATCAAACTCTAAAACTGTTTCTGGATTCCGGATAGCCGCTTGGCGGCTTCCGGAATGCCTGTTCGAGGTCATTTTATCCTCAACACCTCGACCCCCGGCAAGGTCTTGCCTTCCATCCATTCCAGGAAAGCACCCCCGGCGGTGGAAACATAGGTGAACCGGTCCGCGGCACCCGCCGCATTGAGCGCCGCCACCGTATCGCCGCCGCCCGCGACCGAAACGAGCTTGCCGCTGTCCGTCAGCTCGGCCGCCGCCTCTGCCACCTCAACCGTGCCGTTGTCGAACGGTTCCATCTCGAACGCGCCGAACGGCCCGTTCCACACCAGCGTCTTCACCCGCGCCAGCACCGAGACGACATGCTCGATACTGCGCGGCCCGATGTCGAGGATCATGTCGCTGGCGCCGACCTCGCCGATCCCGACCACGCGCGACGGTGCATTCGCCTCGAATTTCTGCGCCACCACCGCGTCGATCGGGAGCACGATCTCGCAATTCTTTGTTTTCGCCCGGGAAAAAATATCGCGCGCGGTCGCGGCGAGATCGCGCTCGCACAGCGATTTGCCGACCGCCTTGCCCTGCGCAGCGAGGAAAGTATTCGCCATGCCGCCGCCGATGATCAGCACGTTCACTTTGCCGACCAGATTGCCGAGCAGGTCGAGCTTGGTGGAAACCTTCGCGCCGCCGACGACGGCCGCCACCGGCCGTTGCGGCGCTTCCAGCGCCTTCGCCAGCGCATCGAGCTCGGCCTGCATGCTGCGGCCGGCATAAGCCGGCAGTTTGCGGCCTAGGCCTTCGGTGGAAGCATGCGCGCGATGCGCAACCGAAAACGCGTCGTTCACCCATAAATCGCCCAGCTTCGCGAGCGCCGCCGCGAATTCCGGATCGTTCTTCTCCTCACCCGCATGAAAGCGCGTGTTCTCAAGACACAGAATCTCACCGGGCATCATCACCGCGACGGCAGCCTCGACTTTTGCGCCGATGCAATCCTCCGCAAAGGCCACCTTGCGGCCGAGCACGCGCGCAACCTCCGCCGCAACCGGTTTGAGCGACTCCTTCGGATCAAATCCCTTCGGCCGCCCGAAATGCGAAAGCAGGATGACCTTGCCGCCCTTGTCCGCGAGCTCGGCGATGGTGCGCGCCGATGCCGCGATGCGCGTGAGGTCGCCGACCTTGCCGTTGTTCATCGGCACGTTGAGGTCGACGCGCACGAGCACGCGTTTGCCCTTCACGTCAGCCTGGTCGAGCGTACGGAACGCGGTCATGCGCGCCTGCCGGCAATCCGCGTCAGATCAGTTTGCCCATCGTCACCGCGGTGTCGACCATGCGGTTGGAGAAGCCCCATTCGTTGTCGTACCACGCCATCACGCGCACGAACGTTCCGTCCATCACCTTGGTCTGGTCCATGTGGAAGACGGCGGAGTGCGGGTCGTGATTGAAGTCGACCGACACATTGGGCGAGTTGGTATAGCCGAGGATACCCTTGAGCTGCTGATCCGCGGCACGCTTGATCGCGCCGTTGATCTCGTCCTTGCTGGTCGCCTTCTTCGCCACGAATTTGAAATCGATCACCGAGACGTTAGGCGTCGGCACGCGGATCGACACGCCGTCGAGCTTGCCGTTGAGCTCCGGCAGCACCAGCCCCACCGCCTTTGCCGCGCCGGTCGACGTCGGAATCATGTTCAGCGCCGCCGCGCGCGCGCGGTAGAGGTCCTTGTGCACCTGATCGAGTGAAGGCTGATCGTTGGTATAGGAGTGGATCGTGGTCATGAAACCCTTGTCGATGCCGATCGCATCGTTGAGCACCTTGGCGACCGGCGCGAGGCAATTGGTCGTGCACGACGCGTTCGAGATGACCCTGTGGTCCTTCATCAGCTTGTCGTGATTGACGCCATAGACCACGGTGAGATCGACGCCATCGGCCGGCGCCGAGATGATCACGCGCTTGGCGCCCGCGGTCAGATGCGCCGCCGCCTTGTCCTTCGATGTGAATATTCCGGTGCATTCCATCGCGATGTCGACGCCGAGGTCTTTCCACGGCAGCTTCGTGGGATCCTTCTCGGCGGTCACCTTGATCGCGCCGTTGCCGACGCTGATGGTGTCGCCCTTCACCGTGACTTCACCGGGAAAACGGCCGTGCACGGAGTCGAAGCGCAGCAGATGCGCATTGGTCTCCACCGGCGCGAGGTCGTTGATGCCGACTACCTCGATATCCTTGCGGCCGGTTTCGGCGATCGCGCGCAGCACGTTGCGGCCGATACGGCCGAAGCCGTTGATGGCAACCCGAACAGACATGAGGCGGCTCCTTTCAGTTCTTCCTGCCCATCTTGCTCAGCGCCACGTCCGCCACCGCCTCCGGAGTAATGCCGAAATGCTTATACAAGTCCTTATATGGTGCGCTCGCCCCGAAAGTGCTCATGCCGACGAAAGCGCCATCGGTCCCGATTATGGTATCCCAGCCTTGCCGCACGGCGGCCTCGACTGCGACTTTGACCGGCGCATCGCCGATGACCGCGCGCCGCGAGGCCTCCGGCTGGGCGAAGAACAGCTCGAAGCACGGCACCGACACCACGCGGGCGTAGACGCCTCTCTGTCTTAGGAATTTACGCGCTTCGACCGCGATCGACACTTCCGACCCGGTGGCGAAGAGCGAAACCATGGCCGCGTGCCCCTCGGCCGGGACGATCTCGTAGGCGCCGGCCGCGCAACGGTTGTGCTCGTCGCGGCCGAGCCGCAGTTGCGGCAGGTTCTGCCGCGTGAGCGCGAGCACGCTCGGTCCCGTCTTGGTCTGCAGCGCGAGCTCCCAGCACTCCAGCGTTTCCACCGCGTCGCACGGCCGGAACACGCGCAGGTTCGGCATTGCCCGCAGGCTCGCGAGATGTTCGATCGGCTGATGCGTCGGGCCGTCTTCGCCGAGCCCGATCGAATCGTGTGTCATCACGTGAATGACGCGTTGCCCCATGAGCGCTGCGAGCCGGATCGCCGGCCGGCAATAGTCGGAGAACACCAGGAACGTGCCCGAGTACGGAATGATGCCGCCGTGCAACGCCAGGCCGTTCATCGCCGCCGCCATGCCGTGCTCGCGCACGCCATAATGGATGAACCGCCCCGCATAGTCCTTCGCCGACAGCACCGCCATCGTTTTGGTCTTGGTGTTGTTCGAGCCGGTGAGATCGGCCGAGCCGCCGATCATTTCCGGCAATGTCGGAACCAGCGCTTCCAGCGCCGCCTCCGAGGCCGCACGCGTCGCCATGTCCTTCGGGGCTGCGGCAAGCTTCTCCTTGGCGGTGCGCACGGCCGCGGCGACCTTGTCCTTCGGCAATTCGCCGCGCGTGCGCCGCATGAATTCGGCGCGCGGCTCGGCCGGCAACGCGGCAAGCCGGCTCTCCCAATCCTTGCGCGCGCCTTTCGAACGCTGACCGGCGGTGCGCCAGAGCGTCAGCACGTCGGCAGGAATCTCGAACGGCGGTTCGTTCCATCCGAGCGCCTTGCGCGCGCCGGCGATTTCGTCGGTGCCGAGCGGCGAGCCGTGTAATTTTTCGCTGCCGGCCTTGGTTGGCGCACCAAAGCCGATCGTCGTCCGGCAGGCGATCAGCGTCGGCCGGTCGAAAGTTTTGGCGGTCGCAATCGCCGCGGCGATGGCGTCCGGATTGTGGCCGTCGATGCGCGTGGCGATCCAGCCGGCCGCCTCGAAGCGTTTGATCTGATCGACCGAGTCCGCAAGCGCCAACGGCCCGTCGATCGAAATGCCATTGTCGTCGAACAGCACGATCAGCTTGTTGAGCCGCAGATGGCCGGCGAGCGCAATGGCTTCCTGGCTGATGCCTTCCATCAGGTCGCCGTCGGAGGCGAGCACATAGGTAAGGTGATCCACCACATCGCTGCCGAACTCGGCGTTCAGATGCCGCTCGGCAATCGCCATGCCGACCGCATTGGCAAGTCCCTGGCCAAGCGGTCCGGTCGTCGTTTCGACGCCCGGGGTGTGGCCGTATTCCGGGTGGCCGGGCGTCAGCGAGCCGAGCTGCCGAAAGGACTTGATCTGCTCGATCGTCATCTTCTCGTAGCCGAGAAGGTAGAGGAGAGCGTAAAGCAGCATCGACCCGTGACCGGCGGAAAGGACGAAACGGTCGCGGTCGGGCCAAGCTGGATCGGCCGGGTCGAATTTCAAGAAGCGGGTGAACAGCACGGTGGCGATATCGGCCGCACCCATAGGCAGGCCGGGATGTCCACTTTTGGCCCGTTCGACCGCATCCATTGCCAGCGCGCGGATGGCATTGGCCATGCCATCGTGCTCGGCGCGCGCGGCGGGGTTCGCGCCTGTGGCGGAAACGCGAGCGGCCGGAGCGAGAGTTGCGCCCGCCGCTACGAGACGGTCCGGCATGCTCATGGGACTGGCCAAGTACGCGGCACAAAGGTCGCGCCGCGGTCACGGGAAAGCGGCGCAGAGATAGCACGGGCGACTTGCCAGTCAAACGCTCGCCGGCCCGTCTGGGATGTCGTGCACAGCATCTTGCAGCGGCCCTCGCTTAGGCGTTGACGCTCCAGCTCGATGCGACGTAAGCTTCCGCGGATAAATCTCTGCCGTTGCATAGTTTTCGCCTTCCGGTGCGACCTGCGGGAAGCCGCATGAGCGAGACCGATTCGATTGAGACTGCGAGTCGGCGCCTGGCGCTTGCGCTCGATGCGCTCGCCGCCGCGGCCGAGCGCCGGGCCGAGGCCGCGCGCAATGAGGAGGCGCTGGCCACGCAAGTCCATGCTTTGGGCGACGATCGCGCTCGGCTCGCTGGCGAGCTCGATCACGCTCTCGCCCGCTCGCGGGCGCTGGAAGCCGTCAATCGCGAGGCGGGGCAACGCATGGCACGGGCGATCGACACCATCCGCGGCGTGTTGGCGAACGAGCAACCGGACAAGGACTGACGATGTCCCAGGTCAGCGTCACCATCAATGGACGGCAGTTCCGCATGGCCTGCGAGGATGGCCAGGAAGGCCATTTGATGAACCTGGCGCGTGACCTCGACACGCGCATCGAGGGCTTACGGGGCAAATTTGGCGAGATCGGCGATACGCGGCTGACTGTCATGGCGGCGCTCACGCTTGCCGATTCGCTTGCCGAGACTGGACTACGCATCAAACGATTGGAGGAGGAGCTCGCTGCCTTACAAAATGCGCGTTCGGAAGCGGTCAATCTCGACAAGGCTGCCCACACCGCTATTGCAGCCGCCCTCAACGCTGCCGCCGAGCGCATCGAGAGCATCACCAAAAAGCTCAACCAGCCAATAGGCAACGGCACCGTGCCCATGGGGTAGGGCCGTATGCTGGTGACTTCGAACAGCAAGCAGGGGACTCAAAATGTCAGGTGAAAGTCTTCTTGTCATTCTCGTCGTCGGCCTTATCGCGGGTTGGCTCGCCGGCCACCTCGTGCGTGGCACCGGCTACGGCTTGGTCGCCGATTTGTGCATCGGCATCATCGGCGCCTTCATCGGCAATTGGCTGCTGCCGCGAATAGGCATTCAGCTCGGCTACGGCTTCATCTCCGCCATCATCAGCGCCACCATCGGCGCCGTCATTCTGCTAATCATTCTGCGCCTCGTTCGAAGAGGCGGAAGATGGTGACGGCGGCCACTCGCGAACCGGCATAGCGCCAAGCGCGCCTGCGCATTACATTGCCCGGGCGGATGCTGCGCGGTGCGTTAGGAGACATATCCCCGGGGCCTTATCGATCCTGAAGGGAGCTGTCCCTGACCGGGCTCGTGGGCTCGGACATATGGCGCCCACCTACTTTCGTAGGGAACCCGGGATCGACACTCCGACGGCCGTCGCGGCTCCGCACCTTTCGCCCATGATTGCATCCCCCGCCGTCGAGGACTTGAAGAAATCGCTCCGCGGGGAAGCCGTTGCGCGTCGCGACGCGTTGCCGGCGGACGCGCGAAAAGCCGCCGCTGAAGCGATTGCAGCGCGCCCCTTTCCGATTGCGATCGTGCTAGGCTCAGTCGTCTCCGGCTTTATGCCGCTCAAAAGCGAGATCAATCCGCTGCCGCTGATGCAGAAGCTTGCCGAGACGGGTGCCCGCCTGGCATTGCCGCGCATCGTCGGCCTCGGCTCGCCGCTGTCCATGCGAGCCTGGGAGTTTGGCGCGCCGCTCGACCGCGGTCAGTGGGGCATCCGCGAACCCAAGACCGATGCGCCCGAGGTCGACCCGGATATTCTCCTCGTGCCATTGCTCGCGTTCGACCGCGCCGGCTACCGCATCGGCTACGGCGCCGGCTATTACGACATGACGATCACGCAACTGCGCGAGCTCAAGCGAGTGGCGGCCGTCGGCATCGCGTTCGCGGCGCAGGAAGTCCCGAAAGTGCCGACGACGGAGCGCGACGCGCGGCTCGATCTCCTGCTAACCGAGCGCGAAGTCATCGATCTGCGAGTCTCTTGAGCATGCGCATACTTTTCGTTGGCGATGTTGTCGGCCGTTCCGGACGCACGATTGTGTACGAGCGCCTCCCCGGGCTCGTCCGCGACTGGAAGCTCGATCTGGTGGTCGTCAATGGCGAGAACGCTGCCGGCGGCTTCGGCATCACTGAAGTGATCTACAACGAACTGATCGAGGCCGGCGCCGACGCCGTCACGCTCGGCAATCATGCCTGGGATCAGCGCGAGGCGCTGGTCTTCATCGAGCGCGCCGAGCGGCTCGTCCGCCCGGTCAACTATCCGGCCGGAACGCCGGGCCGCGGCGCCGCGATGGTCGAAGGCAAGAACGGCGCGCGTGCGCTCGTGATCAACGCCATGGGGCGCATTTTCATGGATGCGCTCGACGATCCATTCGCGGCGATCGACCGAGAACTTGCGGCGTGCACGTTGGGCAAGGGCGCCGACGCCATTGTCATCGACATCCACGCCGAGGCGACCAGCGAGAAGCAATCGATGGGCTATTTCTGCGACGGGCGCGCGAGCCTCGTCGTCGGCACCCATACGCATGCGCCGACTGGCGACTACCGCATCCTGCCGGGCGGTACTGCATTTCTGAGCGATGTCGGAATGACGGGGGACTACAATTCGGTGATCGGCATGGGCAAGGATGAGCCGTTGACGCGTTTTTTGCGCAAGATTCCCTCTGCGCGGTTCGAGCCGGCTTCCGGCCCGGCGACGTTGTGCGCCGTCGCCGTCGAGACGGAGCCGGCGACCGGTCTTGCCACGCGCGTCGGCGCGGTGCGGCTCGGCGGCTGTCTGGAACCGGCGACGCCGGCGTTTTGGTCTTGAGTTTCAGGCGCTGGCGTATTTATTTCCTGGGCAGAAATCGGAAAACGAGCCATGGCCGGGCATTCGCAGTTTAAGAATATCATGCACCGCAAGGGGCGGCAGGATGCGGCCAAATCGAAATTGTTCGGCAAGCTTGCGCGGGAAATTACCGTTGCCGCCAAGCTCGGCACGCCGGATCCGGCGATGAATCCGCGGCTGCGCGCCGCCGTCATCGCGGCGCGAGCCGAGAACATGCCGAAAGACAATATCGAACGCGCCATCAAGAAAGCTTCGGGTGGGGATGCCGAGAATTACGACGAAATCCGCTACGAGGGCTATGGGCCCGGCGGTGTGGCGGTGATCGTCGAAGTTCTCACCGACAACCGCAATCGGACCGCCGGCGAGGTACGCGCGACTTTCACCAAGAGCGGGGGCAACCTCGCCGAGACAGGGGCGGTCGCCTTCATGTTCGATCATGTCGGCGTGATCGAATATGACGCCAGGGTGGCGAGCGCGGACGCGATGTTCGAGGCGGCGCTGGAAGCGGGCGCTGACGACGTGGTGTCGAGCGAGGCCGGCCACGAGATTTATGCCTCGCCGGATAAATTCGGTTCCGTGGCCAAGGGGCTGGAGCAAAAATTCGGCGAACCGCGCAAATCCGCTTTGGTCTGGCGGCCGCAAAATACGATCGCGATCGACGACGAACAAGGCGAGAAGGTCCTCAAGCTCATCGATAACTTGAACGAAAGCGACGACGTGCAGAACGTCTATGCCAATTTCGAGGTTTCCGATGCGCTCGTGGAAAAGATGAGCGCGTAGGCGGGCAATCATCCAAATTTCAATTCGATCAGATCGCCAGCACGTAGCTCGTTCACCGCCTCAAGAACCCTGGTTTGATGATGCTGGATTTGCTTCCAGCTGGTGGTTGTTAACACCAATATAGCCAATCGACGCCCGGCGAGGTTCTGCTGATAACGTATGCTTTGATCCGTTGTAATGATCGCATCGAATTCGATTTCGGACAGGAGCTTGCCATTGTCCAGCTCACTCCATCCCATTTCATTGGCGGTAAAGACTGTGTGGCCTGACAGTGCGCGACGAAGTGGCACGGGAGTGCCGTGGTCGAACAGTATCTTCACTTGAAGGCTTGCTGCTCACGCCACAAAGCTTTGCTCGGCATGGCGCAATACCTGCTCAACTTGCTCCCGCGTCACTCCGGGGAACCATTCGAGGAATTCATCGATCCGGGCCCCATCTTCCAGATTCTCGAATAGGGCTCTGACCGGGACGCGGCTGTGCTTAAAGAGCCACTCACCGCCGCCCTTGTTAGGAATGCGTTCCACGGCCGGGCATTTGCTCCAGTCCAGCATCATGCGATTCTAGGCGTGCGGTCGTGGGGCCGCAAGCCAAGCGCTTTCCCGCATGCCCCGGTGGGTCTATCAACGCGCGAGCATGACGCGCCCGATTCGCATACTCGGCATCGATCCCGGGCTCCGCCGCACCGGCTGGGGGGTCGTCGAGATTGCCGGCAATCGGCTCGGTTTCCTCGGCTGCGGCTCAGTCACGACGAATGATCGCGATGCGCTTTCGGCGCGGCTTCTTGCCATCCACGATGGTCTGATGCGCATTCTCGAAGACTTCCGTCCTGACGAGGCGGCGGTCGAGGCGACTTTCGTCAACAAGGACGCCAAGGCGACGCTCAAGCTCGGCCAAGCGCGTGGTGTTGCCATGGTGGTGCCTGCGAGGGCCGGCGTGCCGGTGGCTGAGTACGCGCCGAACCTGGTCAAGAAAAGCATTGTCGGGGCCGGCCACGGTGACAAGGCGCAGGTGCGGATGATGATTGGGGTACTGCTGCCCAGGGCCGAGCCGCGCACGGACGATGCGGCCGACGCGCTCGCCATTGCCGTGACGCATGCGCATCATCGGCAGAGCATTATGATCAAGGTCGCGGCGATATGATCGGCAAGCTGAAAGGCGTAATCGACAGCTATCAGGAGGACGCCATCATCCTCGATGTCAACGGCGTCGGCTATCTCGTTCATTGCTCGGCGCGCACGTTGCAGGAATTGCCGCGCGCGGGCGAGCCGGCGACGCTCGCCATCGAGACGCATGTTCGCGAGGACCAGATCAGGCTGTTCGGCTTTTCCACCGACATCGAGCGCGAATGGTTCCGGCTGTTGCAGACCGTGCAGGGCGTCGGCACCAAGGTGGCGCTCGCCGTGCTCGGCACGCTCAAGCCCGCTGATCTCGCCACCGCGATCGCGATGCGCGACAAAGCGATGGTGGCGCGCACCCCGGGCGTTGGTCCGAAAGTCGCCGAGCGCATCGTCACCGAACTGAAAGACAAAGCGCCGGCCTATACCGACGTCGATCCGGCTTTGGTGAGGTTGTCCGGCGCGCTCGAAGAGAAACGCGCGCCGCAGCCGGTCGCCGACGCCGTGTCGGCGCTGATCAATCTCGGCTACGGCCAGCCGCAGGCCGCCGCCGCCATCGCTGCCGCTGCGCGCCGCGCCGGCGAAGGTGCCGACGCCGCTGCGCTGATCAGGCAGGGCCTGAAGGAACTCGCCAGATGAGAGTGATCCTTACTTTCCTGGTCCCGATCGTGATCGCCGTCGTTCTTGGGCCGTTGATTGCCGGATTGGCGATCTGCCTGCTGGCGTTCGGCAACAATATTGTCGGCGGGCTCGGCGTCTCGCCGCTTTCCAACCTGTTCGGACTGTTCGTGTTCTACATCATCTTCGCTTACATCATCGGCAGTCCCATCGCCTTGATCGCCGGCCTGCTGGTCTCGCTGTGGATGCTCTGGCGCGTGCCGAACGCGATCGTCGTCATTGCCTGCGCGGCGTTCGCGACCTGTATTTTCATGGGGATCGGTGCGCTCGGCGCGCTCGGCCCGGTCCAGTACACCAATGCGCGCAGCAATTTCACTTTCACGCTGGCGTTCGCGATCATCGCCGCCGCCGGCTGCTGGCTGCTGACCCGGCGCCTTGCGCCGGCCGCGGCCAAACCACAGACCTAGCGCATGCGGCTTCGCAAGCAGGACAAGGAATTGATCGCCGCCGCGACAGCGGCGATCAATCAGCGCTACCGCAACGACTGGCAGGAGGTCGGCGCCGCCTTGCGCACCCGCTCCGGCGGCATCTTCACCGGTGTCAATCTCGACGCCTATCTCGGCCGCATGGCGGTGTGCGCTGAGGCGGTTGCGCTCGGCCGCGCCCTGGTCGAAGTCGGCGACGACGGCATCGAAAGCATCGTCGCGGTTCGCCATCCTCCGCCGGAGGAGAAGGACCAGTCCATCGCGGTGGTGTCGCCGTGCGGCGCCTGCCGTGAATTGATCTTCGATTATGACCGCAACGCGCGCGTGATCGTGCCGAGTGGCAAATCCGCGGTTTTAATGCCCATCGCGGAGCTTTTGCCGAACAAATACAGGCGAGGGCCGGAGCGGTGAGCTTAAGCCCCGGACGCAAGGTGGTGTCGCCCGAGCGGCGCGAGGAAGACGCGGCGGAAGGCAGTCTGCGGCCGCAGCGGCTCTCCGAATTCATCGGCCAGGAACAGGCGCGCAGCAATCTCGGCGTGTTCATCGCGGCGGCGCGTGCGCGCAAGGAGGCGCTCGATCACGTGCTGTTCGTCGGCCCGCCCGGACTCGGCAAGACCACGCTGGCGCAA
This sequence comes from Xanthobacteraceae bacterium, assembly GCA_035501735.1. Taxonomy (GTDB): domain Bacteria; phylum Pseudomonadota; class Alphaproteobacteria; order Rhizobiales; family Xanthobacteraceae; genus PNAI01. Next base: position 60,264 of record DATJVR010000011.1, read on the forward strand.
ATCGTCGCGCGCGAGCTTGCCGTGAATTTCCGCGCCACCTCAGGTCCCGTGATCGCCAAGGCCGGCGACCTTGCCGCGCTGCTCACCAACCTGGAAGAGCGCGACGTGCTGTTCATCGACGAGATCCATCGCCTCAATCCGGCCGTGGAAGAGATTCTCTATCCGGCCATGGAGGATTTTCAGCTCGATCTGATCATCGGCGAGGGACCGGCGGCTCGCTCGGTCAAGATTGATCTTGCGAAGTTCACGCTTGTCGGCGCGACTACGCGCGCGGGGTTGCTCACCAATCCGTTGCGTGACCGTTTCGGCATTCCGATCCGGCTGAACTTCTACTCGATCGCCGAGCTTGAGCAGATCGTCAATCGCGGCGCGCGCGTTTTGGGTATCGTTCTGACTGCGGACGGCGCCAACGAGATCGCCCGGCGCGCGCGCGGCACGCCGCGCATTGCGGGACGGCTGCTGCGCCGCGTTCGCGATTTCGCTGCCGTCGCCGGCAGCGCGTCAATCGACCGCGCGGCCGCCGATAAGGCGCTTGCAGCGCTCGAGGTCGATGCCGCTGGCCTCGATGCCATGGACCGGCGCTATCTCTCGGCCATTGCGGTGAATTACGGCGGTGGTCCGGTCGGTGTCGAAACGCTCGCCGCCGCGTTGTCGGAGCCGCGCGACGCCATCGAGGACATCATCGAGCCTTATCTGATCCAGTGCGGGTTGTTGCAGCGCACGCCGCGTGGCCGACTGATCACGGCACAAGCTTTTCGTCATCTCGGCTTGGCCGAACCCGCCCGCGATCCGGCACAGTTCGGATTGTTTGGACAGGACAGCGAGTAGGAATTCCCCAAGCGAGAGTGACCGCCGTGACCTGCAAACGCAAGCGCGCGCTTAATGTTTGCAGTTTTTAGGGCTGCAATTCTTCACGTTGCAAGCATATCGGACGCCGTTGTACTTGGCGCAGCTGCCGGGAGGGCAGTAACCGCCATGCGGGCAATTCCTCTGTGCAGCAGCCTCCGACGTCGTAATGGCCGCCTGAAACATGAGGGCGGCGACACTCAGTCCAGCAAGAATGAAGGCTCTCATATCGCCGTCCAGCATCGGTGGTACGCCAGCGTGTCGTGTGCCAAGGGTAATGTCAACGTCCACCGAAGCCCGGCGTTCGCCACAGCAAGCGCGTTTGTCAGGGTGGCAGCGATGACCTATCAGGTTTCCCAGGCGGCCGCCCAAAGCTGCTTAGACGAGCGGCGACGGCCCGGAGCCTGATGGTGGAACAGACGATGGAAGGGGGCTGCCATTGCGGGCGCGTACGTTTTCGCGTCACGGCAAGCCTTGACCGCGTGACCTATTGCAATTGCTCAATTTGCTCCAAAAAGGGTTTTCTGCATTTGATCGTAACGCCTGAGCGGTTCGAATTGTTGAGCGGCAAAGATGCGCTGACCGCCTACCGTTTCAATACCGGCGTGGCGCAACACATGTTCTGCTCGACCTGCGGCATTCACCCCTTCTATGTGCCGCGTTCCGATCCCGACAAGATCGATGTCAACGTGCGCTGCCTTGACGGCGTCGATTTGGCGACCATCGAGGTGAAGCAGTTCGACGGGAAAGACTGGGAACACGCGATGGCCGGCGGGGTGCCGTGGAGATAGGCACGTGACCGCGATTCCTCTCGACGGCGAAATTCGCGACGGCCGTCATGTCCTGACCGTGCGCGTCTATTACGAGGACACTGATTTTACCGGCATCGTCTATCACGCGAATTACCTGCGCTATATGGAGCGCGGGCGCACCAATTATCTGCGCCTCTTCGGTGCCGACCACCGAGTGCTCTTCGAGGAAACCGAACAGGAAGCTCCGGGATTCGCCTTCGTGGTGCGCTCGATGAACATCGATTTTCTCAAACCTGCGCGAATGGACGACGTGTTGGAAATTTTCACAGAGCCGTGGGAGGTCAAAGGCGCCTCAATCACGCTCCATCAGCGTGTCATGCGCGGCGGGGAGCTTTTGGTCGAGGCCGACGTGCGAGTGGCTTTCATCAGCGGCGGGCGGGCGCGACCCATTCCAAAGCCGCTGCGCATCGCCATGAAGGCGGACCAGGACTCGGGTTCAACACTGAAATCGGGTGTTACGCCATGATGGCGCTCATTATATTCGCGGAATGAACGATGTTCTTCAATTTGCCCTCTTTGATACGCCAATCGGCCGCTGCGGCATCGTCTGGAGTGCGCGCGGCATAGCCGGCGTGGAGCTTGCGCAGAAGAGCGCACAGGCGACGCGCAGCCGCTTGCTTCGCCGGTTCGGCACGGCAAGCGAGGCAGAGCCGCCGCCCGAGGTGCAGCGCGCCATCGACAGCATTGTCGGATTGCTGCGCGGCGAGCCGATGGAATTGAGCGACGTCACGCTCGACAATGGCGGCCTGCCGGAATTTAACCGCCGCGTTTATGATGTAGCGCGCAGCATTCGCCCCGGCGCAACGCTATCGTATGGAGAAATCGCCGAACGTTTGGGCGACCGCACGCTGGCGCGCGACGTCGCGCAGGCACTCTCGGAGAATCCGTTTCCGATCATCGTACCATGTCATCGTGTGCTGGCGGCAGGCGGAAAAATGGGTGGTTTTTCCGGGCCCGGGGGAGTGCGCACCAAGCTTCGACTGCTTTCGATCGAGGGTGCCCAATATGGGGAGCCGATGCTGTTTGACCGCTTGCCCTGGGCGGCAGCGGCCCGTCGGCCGACGTAGTCTCAACATTCGCGCGTCGACTGGCTGATAAGCCTCATGTAAAAGCCATTTACATGAGCTGGTCGAAAGACGAAAAGGACGGCCCGCGCGGCTACCACCACGGCAATCTCAAGGAGGCGCTCGTTCGCGCGGCGCTCGAATTGATTGCGCAGAAAGGGCCGGCGGGATTTACCTTTGCCGAGGCGGCACGATGGGCCGGGGTGAGCCCGGCGGCGCCTTATCGGCACTTCCGCGATCGCGACGATCTGCTCGCCAACGTGGCACTGCGCGGCTTTGAGCAGTTCGAAACCGCCCTTACTCGCGCCTGGGATGATGGACGGCCCGATGCACTGACAGCGCTTGAGAGGATGGGAAAGGCTTATCTCGCCTTCGCTCGCGCCGAGCCGGCCTACTACTCGGCGATGTTCGAGTCAGGCATTCCGCCGGCGTCCACTCCCGAACTCCGTGCGGCTGGTGACCGCGCCTTTGCTGTCTTGCGTGAAGCCGCCGAAAAGGTCTGCAGTCAGATGCCGCCGAAAGGCAGGCCGCCAGCACTCATGGTCGCGCTGCACATCTGGGCGATTTCGCATGGCATCGCCTCGCTGTTCGGCAGGGGCGATGCTGCACAGCGTACGCTGCCAATGTCAGCCGAAGAGCTGCTTGAGGCCGAGGTGCTGATTTACCTGCGCGGTCTCGGTGCGCCTGGACTCAATGCCGAGCGCCAGAGTTGACGGCGGCCCCTTGACAGTGGCGCAGGCCGATGTAAATGTTATTTACATTCACGGCGAGGTGTCCCATGCCAATAGCAGCAGGCTTGCTCATGCTCCTTGGTTTTTGGACATGGTGGCCATTGGGTTTTGTCATTCTGATGTTCCTCGGCTTTTGGGCATGGTGGCCTTTGGGCCTGGTCATTCTTGCCTTCATGGTCTGGAGCGCACGAATGGGATGCTGGAATCACTGCGGCAACGGCCACTGGGAGCGACACATGGGCCGCTGGCAATCGAAGATGGAGCGCATGCAGGACAAGATGGACCACTTGCGCCAACGAATGGACCACGCGCGTGGCGGTGGCGATTGGTGGGGCCGCCAGCGCTCGAGCGGCAATCGCGCTTTCGATGAGTACCGCTCCGAAACGTTGCGGCGACTCGAGGAGGAACAGCGCGAGTTCAAAGACTTTCTGGAACGGCTGCGTTTTGCCAAGGATCGGGCGGAGTTCGACCAGTTCATGGCCGAGCGACGCAACCGGTCCGACGGTGAGAGCCCGCAACCGCAAGCAAGCTGATCATCTGACGAAAAAAAAGAGATTGCGGGCCGCCCGTGTCACGCGGGCGGCCCGTCTGTGTGAGCGACGGCTAATTTGTCGCTACCGCACCGCAAAGCGGCCTTAACGTCCCGTTAAGTACAGTCGGGCTTCGTTACGCTCGGAGGACGGGCGACGCGCCCTAGTTTGGACAAGTTTCGCGACTGACTCCGGTCTGCCGGTGACGGGTCGGGCTTGGGTTCCCGCGAAATTTCGGATCGCGGTCGGCACGCGTATTGCGTTTGGCCGACTTGCCCATAGTCCCGGCGTAGCGCGCGCCATGCCGGTCACGGCCAGTACTGGTTCCGGCGGCGGCCGCTGCGGCAAGACCACCGGAAGAACGCCCATAAGGACGAGCCATGTCGTCGTCAGGCCTTCAGCTTTTCACACTGTTCTGGAATTCGTTGTGGGTCGTGAAGCTGGTGATGGGCGGGCTCGTCGTGTGCTCGGTCTGGGTGTGGGCCATCGCCATTGACAAGACGCTTCTGTTCTCGCGCATCCGCAAGGCCGGCGATCGCTTTGAAGCGGCCTTTTGGTCCGGGCAGTCGTTAGAGGAACTCTACAAATCCCTTGCGCCGGCGCCGGGCCATTCGACCGGGGCGTTGTTCGTGGCGGCCATGAATGAATGGAAGCGTAGTTTCGAGGGGAATATTCGCTCCTTTGCCGGGCTGCAGACGCGGATCGAGAAGGTCATGAAC
>DATJVR010000012.1:0-66364 GCA_035501735.1 Xanthobacteraceae bacterium
TTGCGAGTGCTTTCCTTCGCCCGCTGGCCATAAGTGGCCTTAACGGCTGACATGCTTACTCCTAAGAGAGGGGAATGTTCGAAAAGCGTGGTGCAAAGTCGTGCAACAAATGCCTGTTTCTGAAGAACGCGCCATCCCTTAAATTCACCCCTGGTCGATTCTAGATCTTTAGCGTGCAGGATGTTGATGCCGGCTTTCTCAAAGATCGGCTCAACTTGAGTTTCAAAACCTTTCCACGCCGTGTCGCGCCCAATATACCCCGCTAGAGTCGTGACCAGATTTTGTGGGTCTTTCCCACTATCATCTAGATAGGCAACGAGCACGATTATCCACCTCCCAGCCAAAAGACTGGCTGGCACCATTTGGTGCAGTCCAAAGGCCATCTAGCATACCCCTGGTGGTTGGGTACGCCAAGTGAAACATCGCCTGTAAATGTTCCATAATATGTCTTATGCGAATCCGATTTCGGCGCCTGTCTGGAACCTGACACAGGATCGGCGCATTCTCCCCACGTTCATCCCCGGCGCGCCCGCGCCTGCCGCAGCCATCATTTTGAGGTGACCCATGTCCAACAATAAGGTGACCAAACTCAAGCCGCGCAGCAGGCCTGCTGCTGCCCTCGATACGCCGACCGACCTTTCCAGCCAAGCCGTGATGGCCGTTTCGGCCGCACTGAACACCATCCTGGCCGACAGCTACGCCCTCTACCTCAAGACCAAGAATTTCCATTGGCATGTCAGCGGACCGCATTTCCGCGACTACCACCTCCTGTTCGACGAACAGGCCGAGGCGATCTTTGCCATTGCGGATGACATCGCCGAGCGCGTGCGCAAGATCGGCGGCACCACCCTTCGTTCGGTCGCGCAGATTTCCAAGCTGCAGACCATCGACGACAATGAGGCCGACTTTGTTCCGCCGTTGGATATGCTGCGCGAGCTCATGAACGACAATAAGAAGATCGCCCAGTTCATGCGCAAAGCGCATAAAATTTGTGAAGATCACGAGGACATCGCCACCGCAAGCCTGATCGAAGTCTGGATCGACCAGACCGAAAAGCGCACCTGGTTTTTGTTCGAGGCCACGCGCAACGCCACTGACGGCGGACACTGACCGCCAACTCCCGGACCGTCGGACGCCTCCATTCCTGTGGGGCGGTTTCCACCTTTATCGCCCTCGCCGCCCGGCTCTGCTACGGTCGAGGGCGATGAAGTCCCCCAAACCATCACGCGATATTGGCCGGCTGCTTGAGATCATGGCAGCGCTGCGGACCCCCGGCAGCGGCTGCCCGTGGGATCTCGAGCAGAATTTCGCGACGATAGCACCCTACACTCTCGAAGAAGCCTACGAGGTCGCCGACGCGATCGTTCGCGAAAACCTCGCTGACTTGCGCGAGGAGTTGGGCGACCTGCTCCTCCAGGTCGTCTTCCATGCCCGCATGGCCGAGGAACAAGGCGCCTTCGATTTCGGCGACGTGGTTGAGGCCATCACGGCAAAATTGCTGCGGCGGCATCCCCATGTATTCGGCGACGCCAAGGGGCTGTCCCCGAAGGCGGTCGAGCATCTGTGGGAACGCATCAAGACCGAGGAAAAAAGAGCGAAATCCGGCGTTCGGTCCAATGAAAAAAGAAGCGCCCTTGCGGGCGTTCCGATGGCCCTGCCCGCGCTCACCCGTGCACTCAAGCTGCAACAAAAGGCCGCTAAGGTCGGCTTCGACTGGAACGACCCCATGGCCGTGCTGGGTAAAATCCATGAGGAGGCGGACGAGATCGCAGCGGAAATCGCAGGCGGTGACCGGCGGAAGGTCGCCGCCGAGGTCGGCGATCTGTTATTTGCGGTGGTGAATCTCGCTCGTCACCTGAATATCGACCCAGAAGCCGCTGTACGCGCTACGAATTTAAAATTCGGGCGGCGCTTTTCGGCGATCGAGGCCAGCCTCGCCAAGCGCGGCAAAACCCCGAAGGATTCAACACTCGCCGAGATGGATGCGCTCTGGAATGCCGCGAAGGCAGAGGAACGATCGCAACAACCCATGATCCGCGCGGCGCTGAAACCGCGGCTGAGCAAACGCCGTCCTGCCCGACGTTCAGGTCGCCTTCGCTAGTTCCGCAAACTTTGCCTGCACCAGCGCCGCTTTCGCCGGATCGACGCGCACCGTAACCGCAAGGCGTCCGTCGCCGCGCAGGGATTTTTCCATCACTTCCGTGTGTCGATGGAGCCAGCTTACCCCTGCCCCGTCCGCCGGGTCGACCGAAAGATCGAGCACGATGCGCCGCAGGCTGAGCCGCGCCTCGATGGCATTTTCCAGACGATCGAGTCCTTCGCCGGTGAGTGCCGACAACAGCACAGGCCGACGCTCTGCAGGCATGCGCGCCGCCATATTGGACAGCCGCGTGCGGCCCTCGGCATCGAGCCGGTCGATCTTGTTCCACACCTCGATCATCCGCGGATCCTCCGGCGCAATGTCGAGTTCGCGCAGGACTTCCGCAACGTCCTGCGATTGCGCATCCGTGTCCTCGTGCGAAATATCGCGCACATGCAGGATGATGTCGGCTTCGATCACCTCTTCGAGCGTGGCACGGAATGCCGCCACCAGCATGGTCGGCAAATCCGAGATGAAGCCGACGGTGTCGGACACGATGATTTTCAGGCCATTCGGCAAAGAAATCGCCCGCAGCGTCGGGTCGAGCGTGGCGAACAGCATGTCGGCTTCGAGTACGCTTGCCTGTGTCAAACGGTTGAACAGCGTCGACTTGCCGGCATTGGTGTAGCCGACCAGCGCGGCGATCGGATACGGCACGCGCGCCCGGCTGTCGCGGTGGAGTTTTCGCCGTGTCTTGACCTTGTCGAGTTCGACTTCGATGCGCGCAAGCCGCTCTTCGATCATGCGCCGGTCCGCCTCAAGCTGCGTCTCGCCTGGACCGCCGAGAAAGCCGAAGCCGCCGCGCTGGCGCTCGAGGTGGGTCCACGAGCGCACGAGCCGGCTTTTCTGATAGGTCAGATGCGCATGCTCGACCTGCAGCGCGCCCTCGCGCGTGTGCGCTCGCCGGCCGAAAATCTCCAGGATCAGCCCGGTGCGGTCGAGCACTTTCGCCGACCACGCCTGCTCGAGGTTGCGCTGTTGCACCGGCGAGAGCGCGCAATCGAGCACCACGATACCGGCCTCCAGGCTTTTGACCAGACCGGCGATCTCGTCGACTTTGCCTTTGCCGATGAAAGTGGCCGGCCGAATATCGCCGATCGGCGCGATGCCGGCCTCGACCACGTCGAGGTCGATCGCGCGCGCAAGCCCGATGGCTTCTTCGAGCCGCGCCGACGGCGGTCGATCATGCCCATTGCCGACAGGCCTGCCTGTGCGCTGATAGGGGCCAATGACGATTGCACGCCCTGTCCCCGAGCCCGGCGGGCTCAGAACGTTGCTACGCTTGTCGCGCGGACGCGGCTTCAATCAGACTTTTTCCGTAGCTGGCGCCTCCTCGGCGCCTTCAAACAGCTGGATCGGATGACCCGGCATGATCGTGGATATGGCGTGCTTGTAGACCAATTGCGAGTGTCCATCCCGCCGCAACAGCACGCAAAAATTATCGAACCAAGTGACCACGCCCTGCAATTTCACGCCGTTCACCAGGAAGATGGTGAGCGGGATTTTGGCTTTTCGGACGTGGTTGAGGAAGGTGTCTTGAAGATTTTGTGCGCGATCGGCCGCCATTGCCTTGTTCCGTTATTGCCCGCGGACCCCAGCCGCGAGAAGCTGTTCTTTTTTCGCAAGCCGCCCAGCTTATGTCCTTCGGGTGAATTGAATACCGGGTGGGCTTGGGGCCGCTCCATTAGATGGCAGCCCTGCCCTCCGTGCAAGCATAAGTTGGAGGCAGATGCTCCGCCAAATGCTTAATTTCTTAGGATATTTCCGCGAACCGGTGGAAATCGCGCCGCAGCGCCGTGGCGATCAGGCCGGGGGCGCCGTTGCCGACCGGTTTGCCGTCGATGCGCACCACCGGCATGACGATTTGGCTTGCGGAGGTGGTGAACGCTTCGCGCGCCGCATAGGCTTCCTCCACCGTGAAGGATCGCTCTTCGAGCTTGAGTCCCTGCCCTGCAATCACGTCGAGCAGCACGGTGCGCGTGATCCCGCGCAAAATGCCATGGTCCACCTGCCGCGTGATCACCTTGCCGTCGCGCGTCACGATCCAAGCATTGCTCGACGAACCCTCGGTGATGCGGCCCTGCTTGTCCACGAACCAAGCTTCGCGCGCGCCGGCTTCCCGCGCCGCCTGCTTGGCCAGTACATTCGGCAACAGCGACACCGATTTGATGTCGACCCGCTCCCATCGATTCTCCGGTAGGGTGATAACCGCAATGCCTTCCGCCGCGAGGCGCTCGGCAGCGGCCAAATCGAGATTGCGTGCGGTGACTACCAGACTCGGCTTCGTGCCAACCGGCGGAAACGCATGATCGCGACGCGCCACGCCGCGCGTGATTTGCAGATAAAGGATGCCCCAGCGCACCCGGTTTCGGCGCACGACCTCGTGCATGACGATGCCAAGGGCGGACATCGGCATCGGCTGGGGAATCCGCAGTTCTTGCAGCGAATAGGCCAGCCGGCCGAGATGACGCCGCTCATCGACAAGCCGACCGTCCCTCACCTCGCAGACTTCGTACACTCCGTCGGAAAACTGGTAGCCGCGATCCTCGATAGGGACCGCCGCATGACGCCACGGAAGATAGCGGCCGTTCACATACGCAATGCGCGACACCGGAAACTCTCTTTCTCACTTGGCGTTATCATGAGATCGTGCAAGCTCGCAACAGGAGGGGGACATGGTCCGCGTCGTTGGAATTGACCACCTATCGCTGACCGTCAGCGATCTCGCCCGCTCCAAGGAATTTTACCGCAAAGTGCTCGGCTCTCTGGGGTTCAAACTGAAATATGACCTCGACGGATATGCCGGCTGGAGCAACGGCAAGACGCTGTTTTGGATCAAGGCCGCTGACGCCGAAGGAAAGAAACACCCCTATCGGATCGGCAACATCGGGTTTCATCACTACGCCTTCGAGCTGCGGAAACGCAGCGATGTCGACGAATTCTACCGCGCCCTGCAGAAATTCAACGTGAAAGTCGTCGATCCGCCTGACGACTATTACGAAGGCGGCTATTACGCTGTCTATTTCTTGGATCCTGACGGCATGAAGCTCGAAGCCATGGTGTTCGACCCCAAAGGTCTGCGCGAGGCTCAGAAAATATCGCATCAGCAACAAAGAATATCGAAACGAGACGGCCGGCGCGGATCAACGCGCCGCACGAAAAGAAACAGTTGAATTTATCCGATTCCCAGCGCCTTGAGCTTGCGGTGCAGCGCAGAGCGTTCCATCCCGACGAACTCGGCGGTGCGCGAGATGTTGCCGCCGAAACGGTTGATCTGTGCCAGTAGATATTCGCGTTCGAACAATTCGCGCGCTTCGCGCAACGCCAATCCCATCAATTGCTCGCCGCCGTTGCCGTGCGGCATCGTCGGTACCATGGCGCCCACGTCCTGCGGCAACATGCTCGCCGTGATCACGGCGCCGGGATCGCCGCCGGCCAAAATCATCAGCCGCTCCACGTTGTTCCGCAATTGTCGCACATTCCCTGGCCAGTTGTGCGATTGCAGGACCGCCAGCGCGTCCGTCCCGATTTTCCGCTGCGGCAAACCGGTGGCATGCGAAATCTGTTTCATGAAATATTGCACGAGATCGGGGATATCCTCGCGCCGCTCGGCGAGCGAAGGCACCCGGATCGGCACCACCGACAGGCGATGATACAAATCCTCGCGGAACCTTCCGGCGGCGATTTCCGCCTCGATGTTTCGGCTGGTTGAGGAAATGATCCGCACGTCCACCGCAACCTTGGTCGCTCCGCCCACACGCTGGAAGGTCTGATCGACCAGCACGCGCAGGATTTTGCTCTGCGTCTCGCGCGGCATGTCGGTGATCTCGTCAATAAACAGCGTCCCGCCATGCGCCTCTTCCAGGGCGCCCACCTTGCGGCCCTCTTGGCCGTTGCTCTGCTCCACGCCGAACAGCTCGATTTCCATGCGTTCAGGCGTGATCGCGGCCGCGTTGATAACGACGAACGGACCGTTGGCACGTGTCGAAAGGCTATGCAGCATGCGCGCGGCCAGTTCTTTGCCCGCGCCTGCCGGACCGACGATCAGGATGCGGCTGTTGGTCGGAGCCACTTTTTCGATCGCCTGTCGGAGCTGGTTGATCGACGGCGCCCCGCCGATCATGCGCGACGGCAACGGCGTCAGCGCCTTGAGCTCTTTGACTTCTCGTTTGAGGCGCGAAGTCTCGAGCGCGCGATGCGCGACCAGCATGAGCCGGTCGGCCTTGAACGGTTTCTCGATGAAATCATAAGCGCCGCGTTTGATCGCCGAAACTGCCGTTTCGATGTTGCCGTGGCCTGAAATCATCACCACCGGCAGCTCGGGATGTTGCTCCTTGATGCTGTCGAGTAGTTGCAATCCGTCAAGGCGGCTGCCCTGCAACCAGATGTCGAGAAACACCAGGTTAGGCCGCCGCGCACGAATCGCCGTCAGGGCCGCGTCGCTGTCCCCGGCCGTGCGTGTGGTATGTCCCTCGTCCTGCAACAACCCAGCGACCAGTTCGCAGATGTCGGATTCGTCGTCGACGATGAGGATATCGGACGCCATGATCAGTGAGCCTTCTGCATGGCGGGTTCGGTCGCTGCGGCTACCGGTTCAGTCGTGAAACGCAACCGCACCCACGCGCCACGCTCGCCTGGGAATTTTTCCGCGGCATCGTGCAGTTCGATACGGCCTCCATGGTCCTCCAGAATGCGGCCGACGATCGCGAGCCCGAGGCCCGTACCCTTCTCGCGCGTGGTGACGTAAGGCTCGAGCAGACGGCTGCGGTTTTCCTGGGGCAGCCCTATGCCGTTGTCGACCACATCGATGTTGATGTCATTACTCTCCCGCGCGGCAAAGATGCGAATGTGCCCGCGGCGGCGTTCCGATTGAGGGACCGCTGCGATCGCTTCCGTCGCATTCTTGATGATATTGGTCAGCGCCTGCGAAATCAGGCGGCGGTCGAAGCGTGCAGGCATCGGGTCCTCGGCGATGTCGATGTCGATATCGATGTCGGCATTGCCGACCCGCATCAGGAACCCGACTTGCCGCACGGTGTCGGCAACATCTTCCGATGCGATCACCGGTTTCGGCATGCGCGCGAATTTGGAAAACTCGTCGACCATGCGCTTGATGTCGTCGACTTGCCGCACGATCGTGTCGGTACATTGTTCAAACACCGCGCGGTCTTCGGTAATGACGTTGCCGTACTTGCGCCGCAGGCGCTCGGCCGAAAGCTGAATGGGCGTGAGCGGGTTCTTGATCTCGTGCGCGATGCGGCGCGCCACATCCGCCCAGGCCGACGTGCGCTGGGCAGCGACCAGGTCGGTGATGTCGTCGAGCGTGACCACATAGCCGTGTTCTGGATGCACCGATTGCTCGGTTGTGACCCGCACCGAGAGATTGCGTTCGCGGCCTTGGCGGTTGAGTACGATCTGGCCTTGCGTCATGCGCTGCGAACCGGTTTGTGCGGCGGCAATGATGTCGCTCAGTTCCGGCACGATCTCGACCAGCCGCTTGCCGAGCGCATCGCTTTCCCCATATCCGATCAGCTGTTGCGCCGAACGGTTGAGAATGCTGATCCGGCCCTCGGCGCCGACGCCGATCACTCCCGCGCTCGCGCCGGCAAGAACAGCCTCGGTAAAGCGTCGGCGCTGGTCGATCAGATCGCGCACGCGCACGATGTCGTCGTGCTGCGTACGCAATTCCTGCGTCATCTTGTTGAACGTCTCGCCGAGTTGGGCGAGGTCGCCTTCTGAACGACGTACCGGCACCCGCACATCGAGGTTGCCGGTCGACACAACATTGGCGGCGCCGATCAACCGGCGGATCGGTGCGACCAGCACGTTGGCGAAATTGAGCCCGAGCCACACCGCCGCCAACAGCACGGTAAGCGCGATGACCGTGTACATCAGCGCGAACGCGAGTTGCACGCCGACACGGCTTGCTTCCAACGTCGCCAGATCGCTCACCGTCGATTGCGTTACCGCCAATTGCGCGACCACCTGCGGATCGAGCGCGGCAACAATGTAGAGATAGATGTTGTCATAGCCCGCCACTTTTATGATACCGCCCACCGAATTGACGTCGAGGAGGAGACCGATCTGCGGCTCGGTTTCATTGATTTTCTTGAGGCCCTCTTCCGACGGCAGCAGAATTTTTTGATTGTTCTTCAGATCGGCCGACATCACCACGGCGCCATCGCCGCCCAACAGTATGGCCCCCGCCAGCCCTCGGATATCGGCTTGCACTGTCAGAAACTGTCGGAAACGATCGCGATCCTGATCGAACACCTGTTTCGTGCGGGAAATATCGTTCGCCATGGCGACGACATTGCGTCCGACCATGTTCACATGCTCGCGCATGTAGACATCGGTCACCATGACCGAGCTGCCGATCATGGCCTTGGTGCGCGTCGAAAACAGCCGGTCGAGCCCGCGATCGAGCGTGACGCTCGCCACGATGGCGACCAGCACCGCGGGCGCGGCCGCAATCACCGAAAACAATCCCACGATCCGAACGTGGAGCCGGGCTGCAGCGAGGCCTCGCCGGCGCGCCTGCACCACATGCCAAACGTCGCGTGCAATGACACCGAGGAGGAGCAGACCGGTCAGTGCATTGACCGCAAGCAGGCGGACCGTGACCTCCTGATTCGGAGAGATCGGCGTCAGATCGGACAGGACCAGAAACGTGACGACGGCCGACAGCAGGGCCGCGCAGACCGCGACCGGGCCCAATACACGCATGAGGCCGCCGTTCGCTGGTTCGGCGTTAAAAGGAATCTGGGTATTGGCAGCTTGCTCGACGCTGGTCATCGACATGTCTGAGGCAAGGGTCGCGGGAACCAAGGTGCCCGCATCGCTGCCCCGATATGCGTGTTTAGACGCGGCGCACTGATGCCTTTATACAACAATGTTGCTAAATCGCAACAATCAATTATCAGGAACCACTTGTACGAATGATTTGGATGTCGAGATCACGGATTTTCTTGCGCAAAGTGTTGCGGTTAAGACCCAGCAAATCAGCCGCGCGAATTTGATTGCCGCGTGTGACGGCCAAGGCCGCCGAAAGCAGCGGCGTTTCGATCTCTCGCAGAATCCGATGATAGAGGCCGGGCGGCGGCAGTTCGTTTCCGAAACTGGCAAAATAACGCGCAAGGTTGCGCTCGACCGCGCTCGCGAGCGTTTCATCGGTCTGCGCCTTTTCGGCCGGCGCGGCCGGCTGCGTCAATTCCGCATCGATGACGGCCGCCGTGATCGTCTCCTGCGGATAGAGCGCCGCAAGCCGTCGCGCCAGGTTTTCAAGCTCGCGCACATTGCCCGGCCAGCGATAATGCTTGAGTCGGTCGAGCGCAGCCTGGTCGATTTGTTTGTTCGGCAGGCCTTCGCGTGCAGCCTGCGCGAAGAAATGCCGGATGAGATCGGGGATATCCTCGATGCGTTCGCGCAACGGCGGCAGCCGCAGCGGCACCACATTGAGCCGGAAGAACAGATCCTCGCGGAACAATCCCTGCTGGATCAGCACGCGCAGATCTTTGTTGGTCGCCGCGATGATGCGCACATCGGTCTTGATCGGCGTGCGGCCGCCGACTGTTGTGTATTCGCCCTGCTGCAAAACCCGCAGCAACCGCGTCTGTGCCTCCATCGGCATGTCGCCGATCTCGTCGAGAAAGAGCGTACCGCCTTCTGCTTGCTCGAACCGGCCAGGATTGCGGGCGCCTGCGCCGGTGAACGCACCCTTCTCGTGGCCGAACAATTCCGATTCGATCAAATCCCGCGGGATCGCGGCCATGTTGATCGCGACGAATTGCCCTGCCCGGCGCTTACCGTAGTCGTGCAGCGCTCGTGCCACCAGTTCCTTGCCGGTGCCCGATTCCCCCGAGATCATCACCGTCAAATCGGTCTGCATCAGCCGCGCGACCAGACGATAGATTTCCTGCATTGCCGGCGAACGGCCGACCAGCGGAATGGTTTCGAGTTCTTCCGGCTTGCCGGTCGTGCGCGGCTTCTCTTTCGGCTCCGATAGCGCGCGTCCCACAATCGCGATCAGCTCTTTCAGATCGAACGGTTTGGGCAAATATTCGTAGGCGCCGCGCTCCGAGGCGCGGATTGCAGTGAGAAAGGTATTCTGCGCGCTCATGATGAGCACCGGCAGATTCGGCCTGAGCTTCTTGATGCGCGGGATCAGATCGAACGCATTCTCATCCGGCATGACGACATCAGTGATGACCAGGTCGCCGTCGCCTTGGCTGACCCAGCGCCACAACGTGGCGGCATTGCTCGTGGATCGCACTTCGTACCCGGCGCGCGACAGCGCCTGATTGAGCACGGTTCGTATGGCCGCGTCGTCGTCGGCGACCAGAATGCTTCCCGCTGGCATGGAGTCCCTCTTTGGATCCTTCAGGCGGGTGCCGGCCCGGCGCCGTCACCAGTGAACATGGGCATCAGCACACGAAACACCGTGTGCCGCGGTTGCGATTCGCACTCGATGATCCCGCCGTGATCGCCGACGATCTTCGCGACCAACGCAAGGCCAAGGCCGCTCCCCGTCGGTTTTGTGGTCACGAAGGGATCGAACAGATGGGGCATCAAGTCCTCGGGCACCCCCGGCCCGTTGTCACGCACGCAGAATTCCAGCGGCAGCGACACGCGCGTCTTGCTGCCCGGCAGCGACAGCCGTACGCCCGGCCGGAATGCCGTTGTGATCTGGATTTCGCCGTCGGTCGCCGTTTCGCCAATTGCTTCGGCGGCGTTCTTCACGAGATTGAGGAAAACCTGCACGAGCTGATCGCGGTTTGCCAGCACCGGCGGCAGTGACGGATCGAACACTTCCGTGAACTTGATGTGCCGCGCAAATCCCGATTGCGCCAGCCGCTTCACGTGGTCGAGCACCGCATGGATGTTGACCGGCTCGCGTTCCACTGGTCGTTCGTCGGCGAACACCTCCATGCGGTCGACGAGCTTCACGATCCGATCGGCTTCGTCGCAAATAAGACGTGTCAATGTGCGGTCGTCGTCGCCGGCTGATTGCTCGAGCAGTTGCGCCGCGCCGCGAATGCCGGAGAGCGGATTCTTTATTTCGTGCGCGAGCATGGCGGCGAGCGCGATCACCGAGCGAGCCGCCCCGCGATGGGTGAGTTGCCGATCCATCTTGTCGGCGATGGTGCGTTCTTGCAGCATCACGACCACGTGGTCGGGCTGTTCCGGCAATGGCGCCACGTGCAGGTCGACGAGACGATCGCCCGGATTGCGCGGGGTGGACAAGTCGACCTTGTACTCGTTCACCGCCGCACCGCGCGTGCGCACCTGATCGATCAGGGCCAGCAGCGGGCTGCCGAATGGCACCAGATCCTTGAGCTCGTACCGCCGCAGCAGCGGTGCCGACACTTCGAAAAATGTCTCGGCCGCCACGTTGGCGTCGGCGATCTTTCCGTCTGACGCCACCATGATTACCGGCAACGGCAAGGCGTTCAGCACGGCCCCCGCGGTGCCGGTCGGGACTTTATTGGTGCGAAGCGCGACGTCGCTCATGCGACCGCCTCGCAGGCGAAGGCATCGTAGGCTCGCACGAGCTGTGCACGCGCCTCTGCCGGATTTTCCGTGGTGAGCACCGCGCCGCGCCAGCGCTTGAGCAAATCGAACGCAACTCCCGCAGTCGTCGCTGCGGCATCGAGTGCCCAGCCGAGATGTTTGCGTGCATGCCGTAGACCGATACGCAGCCCGTGATGCGCGAGCATGTCTTCGTAGAGCGCCGTGATCATTTGAAGCTGCAAGGCGAGCGGCGGCGGCGCCTCGCGCACGCCGCTGGCGAGATAGCGCGCGAACTGCCCAACCAGCCACGGCCGGCCCTGCGCTGACCGGCCGACCATCACCGCGTCGGCGCCGGAGACTTTCAGCGCCGTATCGATATCGCCGAAGTCCCGGATGTCGCCATTGACGACGAGCGGAATCGTGATCGCATCGCGCACAGCGCGCACCGCCGACCAATCAGCATGGCCCGTATAGAACTGACAGCGCGTACGGCCGTGCACCGTGATCATGCGGACGCCCGCGTCTTCAGCGCGGCGCGAAAGCTCCGGTGCATTGATCGTCGAATGATCCCAGCCGAGTCGTATCTTCAGCGTCACCGGCAGCGCAACCGCGCCCACCGTCGCTTCGATCAGTGTGAGGGCATGATCGAGATCGCGCATCAGCGCGGAGCCGGATTGCTTGTTAGCCACATGCTTTGCCGGGCAACCCATATTGATGTCGATGATCTGGGCGCCCGCGTCCTCCGCGACCCGTGCGCCTTCGGCCATCCAGCGTGGCTCGCAGCCGGCGAGCTGCACCACATGAATGCCGCTGCCCTGCCCCTCGGCCCGTAATTTTGCATCGCGGCATCCCTCGACGAGAGATGCGCTCGCTGTCATCTCGGAGACCACCAGTCCCGCCCCGAGTCGCTCGACCAGCCGGCGAAACGGTGCGTCGGTAATGCCGGACATGGGCGCAAGAAATACGCGGTTCGGCACAACGATATTGCCGATTTGCATCGGAGACCTTGGACTATAAAATATCGGATCGAGCACGACTGCCTACATTTTAGGCGAAATTTCCACTGCCCACAGTTTAGTCAATTACCGGTGATTTGCAAGTGTTGCAATGCACCATTTTTCGCTCAATGGAAAACCCTTTTGCGGTCCTGAACGGACGCGCTAATGGCTTAGGAAATCTCGGCAAGCGAGCGGCAAATGGCCCCGATGGTGGCGGCAGTCGTGGTTGCAGCCGGACGCGGGCAGCGCGCCGGTGGTGGCCTACCCAAACAATACCGATCGATCGGCGGCGAACCTGTGATCCGCGCTTCGCTTGCGCTGATGTCCTGGCACGGCGAGATTGCTGCTGTTGTTCCCGTGATCCATCCCGATGACATCGCGTCGTACCAAGAGGCCAGCAAGGGGTTGAAGCTTCTGCCGCCTGTGCACGGCGGCGCGACACGGCAGGCGTCCGTCCGCGCCGGCCTCGAGGCGCTCAGCGGTCATCCGCCCGACATCGTGCTCGTGCATGATGCCGCGCGGCCTTTCTGCACTCCGGCGCTTGTGTCGCGCGCCATCATTGCCAGCGCGAAAACCGGCGCGGCCATTCCCGTGCTCGACGTGAGCGACACGATCAAGAGTGTCGACGAAAATGGCTATGTCACCGGCACGCCGGATCGTGCCCGGTTACGCCGGGTGCAGACACCGCAGGCATTTTCCTACTCCGCCCTCCTCGAAGCGCATCGCCGCGCCGCCAGGGAAGGCCGTGAAGATTTTACCGACGATGCGGCACTCGCCGAATGGGCTGGGCTGAAAGTCTCCGTCTTCGCCGGCGAGGCCGGCAACACCAAACTCACCACCGAAGATGATTTCGCCCGCGCCGAGGCCCGCCGCCTCGCGAGCCTTGCGGATCTGCGGGTCGGCAACGGTTTCGACGTGCATGCCTTCGGCGATGGCGACCATGTCATGCTCGGCGGCGTTCGCATCCCGCACGGTCGCGGTCTCGCCGGCCATTCCGACGCGGACGTCGCATTGCACGCCATCGTCGATGCGATCCTCGGTGCGTTGACCGATGGCGACATCGGGGCGCATTTCTCTCCCAACGATCCGCGCTGGCGCGGCGCCGCCTCCGATCAGTTCCTCGCCTTTGCGGCTGAACGCGTGCGCACCCGCGGCGGCCGCATCGCCCATCTCGATCTGACCATCATTTGCGAATCCCCTCGCCTTGATCAGCACCGCGACGCCATGCGCCAACGCATCGCCGCTATCGCCGACATCGCGGTCGAGCGCGTTGCCGTGAAGGCGACCACCAGCGAAAAACTCGGCTTCACCGGCCGCGGCGAAGGCATCGCCGCCTTTGCGACGGCCACCGTGCGGCTGCCCTGGACATGGTGACGCCCAAAAAACGCATGACGGGCGCCGCACGTGCCTTGCTCGCGCTCTGCCGGGCGCGCGGATTGAAGATTGCCGCTGCCGAATCCTGCACGGGCGGATTGCTGACCGCGATGTTGACTGAAATACCCGGCAGCTCCGACGTGGTCGATCGCGGCTTCGTCACCTACTCGAACCAGTCCAAGCAGCAGATGCTTGGCGTGTCCGCACACACGCTGGCGAAGCACGGCGCCGTGAGCCGTGAAACCGCGCGGGCCATGGCAAAAGGCGCGCTTGCCCGCTCGCCAGCGCATCTCGTCGCGGCCATCACCGGGATCGCAGGACCCGGTGGCGGATCGCAGCAAAAGCCAGTCGGACTGGTGTATGTCGCCGCTGCAGCACGCAGTGGGAAATACGCTCACCGCGCCTGCAGATTCGGCGATATCGGCCGGGCGCGCGTACGCGAAAAATCGGTGTTGCAGGCGTTGACCATGCTCACGGCGCTTGCGCGCAGCGAAAGGCCTCGCGCTCGCATAAACTGATCACACCGTATTGCGCGAATAGATCTGGTCCGCCCGCCGTTCGAACGCCGCCGCAAAGCGCCGAAAGGCCGCGTCGAACATCGCGCCCATCAGCAGCCCGAGCATGCGGCTCTTGAATTCGTACGCAATGTAGAACCCCACCTCGCTGCTTTGCGCGCCGGTGGACTGGAACGTCCAGCGGTTCTCCATATGGCTGAATGGCCCGTCGAGATATTCAACCAGAATCTGAAGCTTCGGCCGGTCGAGCGTGACCTTGCTGCGAAATGTTTCGCGGATCAGCTTATAGGCCACCGTCATGTCCGCGACGATGATTTCGGCATCATCGGCGCTCTTCTCGCGGCTCCGAATCTTCAGCGCGCTGCAGAGCGGCACGAATTCCGGATAGCGCTCCACGTCCGCGACCAGATCGAACATCTCGCCGGCTGCGTGCGACACCCGGCGTCTGGTCGAGAACTGCGGCATCTTTATTGCGCGCCAGCCTGGCGCGCGGCTCTGAGTCGCGCGAAATCCTCGCCGGCATGGTGTGACGAACGCGTCAGCGGGCTCGCCGAAACCATGAGAAATCCCTTGGCATAGGCGATAGCCTTCAGCGCCTCGAATTCCTCCGGCGGTACGAAGCGGATCACGGGATGATGCTTCCGCGTCGGCTGCAGATACTGGCCGATGGTGAGAAAATCGACGCCGGCGCTGCGCAAATCATCCATCACCTGCAGCACTTCGTTTCGTTCCTCGCCCAGGCCCACCATGATGCCGGACTTGGTGAACATGGCCGGATCAAGCTCCTTCACCCGCTGCAACAGCCGCACCGAGGCAAAATAACGCGCGCCCGGCCGCACCGTGAGATAAAGCGACGGTACCGTCTCGAGATTGTGGTTGAACACATCCGGCCGCGCCGCGACCACCTTCTCGAGCGCGCCGTCCTTGCGCAGAAAGTCCGGCGTCAGCACTTCGATCGTGGTGTTTGCGCAATGCGACCGGATTGCGCGAATTGTATCGGCAAAATGCGTTGCCCCGCCGTCGTCGAGATCGTCGCGGTCGACCGAGGTCACGACCACATGCGACAGCCCGAGTTTTTCCGTCGCTTCGGCGACATGCAACGGCTCTTGCGGATCGAGCGGTCCCGGCATTCCGGTCTTGACGTTGCAGAAAGCGCAGGCCCGCGTGCAGGTATCGCCGAGGATCATGAATGTGGCGTGCTTCTTCTCCCAGCATTCGCCGATGTTGGGGCAACCCGCCTCTTCGCACACCGTGTGCAGGCGATTGTCGCGCACGATTTTCTGCGTCGCGAGATAGCCGGCCGAGACCGGCGCCTTGACGCGAATCCAATCGGGTTTCTTCGGAGAGACGGCATCCGGCCGGTGCGCCTTTTCGGGGTGGCGCGGACGGCTGACGGTATCGTGCACGACGGTCATGATCTTTATCCAATACTTACGAACCCGAAGGCCTTCATGCAAGCTCGCAAGCATTCGGTTTTACGCTAGACTGGCCGCCCATGAATCGCCCGCAGTTTTCCCGCCTCCAGCTCGCCCGTTTGCTGCTGTGTTTGCCGTTTTTCATCATGCTGGGGCTGATGGTGGTCGAGGCCTTGCTCAGCGCCGCCACGACTTTTCTCGTCATCAAGGCCGGACGCGACGTCGCCAACCACAATTTCCTGATTTCCGACCTGATCTTGATTCTGCTTGCGCAGTCGGCGGCCTATGCCGTCGGCGCGGTGAGCTGGATCTACGCGGAGCGCGCGGGCTTTCTCGCCTTCGGCCGTTACATGCTGCGCTTTGCCCGCGACAACCGCCACCAGACTCAATCGCTCACCGACAAGGAAGCGCGCGAACGTATCGAGCCTTTTCTCACCAGCGAAACCTTCTACGTCTATTTTCACTTCCTGTATGAAGTCGAAGGCGACGTACGCATTCTCCTGAGCCTGCTGTTCAACGTGACCGTGCTCGGCACCCAGATCGATGGATCGTTGCCCCTCGCCTACGGCCTCGTGTTCGTGATTTTGATGTCGCTGCAATGGGGCATGCGCAAGCGCGTGGCCGACGCCTTTTTCGAAAATCAGCGAATGACCAACCGTATGACCGCGCAAGGCTACACCGCCTGGGACAATGTCTTCACCGGCAATCGCTACAACCTGAGACTCTGGCTTGCCGGGTTCAAATCGCGGCTGCGCGACGGTCTCGATGCTCAGATCAAGGCGATCATGACACGCGAGGGATTGAGCGCCGCGAGCGGCATCATTGGCCTGGCAATCGTGTTCACCGCCATGGCCGTGGTTGCGGCCCAAAACGCCGGCGACACCGCGCTGCTCGTTTCGCTCGCAGCCACGCTGCCGCGTCAGATCGAGCTGACCAGCAGCGTGCACGACTTCGCATCCGGCTGGAACGAATTTCTTGCGAGCTGGACACGCATGGGCGGCGTTGCTGCCAGCATGCGCCCCGATTTCGATCCCGATTTCGAGCGCCGCATCAAATTCGACCGGCTGACCTTACGCGAAGGCGAGCATGCCAAGACCGTGACTTCGCTCGACGAAGCGATGAGCATGGTGCTGGCGCAACCCAACGGTCGCATCAACGTGCGCGGACCCAACGGCTCGGGTAAATCCACATTGTTGACGAGTCTGAAGGCGCAGATAAGAACGCGCGCCTATTACTGGCCGACCGCCGATCGTCTCGCCTTCGAGTTCGCGCAAGGCACCGAGCCGGAAGACGAAGACGAGGAGGTGGAGGATTCTCGGACGCCCCACGACAAACCGCCCGGATTCTCCTCCGGCGAGCGGCAGCTCCGGGCCTTGCAGGAAATCGTCACCAATACCGATGCGCCGATCTATCTGCTCGACGAATGGGACGCCAATCTCGATCCGAACAACCGCGCCGCCGCCGATGCGCTGGTCGAACGGCTCGCCCGCCGCGCGCGCGTGGTCGAGATTTCCCACCGCGACCGGGTATGATTTCAGATGTTCAGGACTCTACCGTAGGCATCCAGCACCGCTTCCTTCATGGTCTCCGACACCGTCGGATGGGGGAACACGGTGTGCATCAGCTCTTCCTCGGTGGTCTCCAGATTCATCGCCACCACAAAACCCTGGATCAGCTCGGTGACTTCCGCGCCGACCATGTGTGCGCCGAGCAACTGCCCGGTTTTCCTGTCGAAGATCACCTTGGTCAGCCCCTGATCCTCGCCGAGAGCGATCGCCTTGCCGTTGCCGATGAATGGGAACTTGCCGACCCGCACGTCGATTTTCTTTTCCTTCGCCGCCGCTTCCGTCAACCCGACCGACGCGATCTGCGGCGTGCAATAGGTGCAGCCCGGAATGAGCCGCCGTTCCATCGGATGCGGATTGAGCCCCTTGATCGCTTCGACGCAAATGACGCCCTCGTGTTCCGCCTTGTGCGCGAGCAGCGGCGGACCCGCGACGTCGCCGATGGCATAGATGCCCGGCACGGTCGTGCGGTTGAATTGATCGATCACGATCGCGCCGCGCTCGGTCTTCACTCCGATTTTTTCCAGACCGAGGTTTTCGATATTGCCGACGACTCCCACGGCCGAGATCACGCGATCAACGGCGAGCGCTTGTGAACCGCCCTTGCCGTCGTCGATCGTGGCGGTGACGCTGTCGGCTTTCTTGTCGAGTTTCGTAACCTTGGCGCCGGTGAAAATCTTGATGCCTTGTTTCTCGAACGCCTTGCGCGCGAAGGCGGCGATCTCTGCATCTTCGACAGGAAGAATTTGCGGCAGAATCTCCACGACCGTCACCTCGGCTCCGAGCGTGCGGTAGAACGAAGCGAATTCGATTCCGATCGCACCCGAGCCGATGACGAGCAACGACTTCGGCATGCGATCGGGATTCATCGCCTCGAAATAGGTCCAGACCAGCTTCTTGTCCGGCTCAAGCCCCGGCAGCACCCGCGGCCGCGCGCCGGTCGCGATGATGATGTGTTTCGCCGAATAAGACCCCGGCCCGAGCGCGTCCTTGGGCGCCGCACTCTTCGATGCTTTCACGCTGACCTTGCCGGGCGCCTCGATCGTGGCCTCGCCCCAAATCACGGTGATTTTGTTTTTCTTAAACAGGAAAGCAACACCGTCGGAAAGCCTCTTGGCGACTCCGCGCGATCGCTTCACCACCGCGCCCGGATCGAACGAGACCTTGTCGGCCGACAAGCCGAAATCCTTGGCGTGCTGCAGCAGGTGGAACACATCCGCCGAGCGCAGCAACGCCTTGGTCGGGATGCAGCCCCAGTTGGTGCAAATGCCGCCGAGATAGTCGCGCTCGACCACCGCCGTCTTGAATCCGAGCTGCGCCGCGCGGATCGCGGTGACGTAGCCGCCCGGCCCCGAGCCGATGATGATGATGTCGAAGGAAGTGTCAGCCACGTGTTACTCCAATCAAGCCGGCGCGGAATGACCGCTCTTCGTTTCCCACATAGTATGTCGGCTAATCAAGCGCCACGGCGTCGGAGAGCACGCCGCGCCAAGTACCAACGCACCAGCCATTCAACCGCAATCAGCGCAAGCAGAATGCCGATGGCAATATAGAGCAGCAGTTGATTCAAGCTGCGCGCCAACTGCTCGCCCGAGTAGAACGAGGTGTGAATGAGATCGCGACCAGGCGGACTCAATACGGCGACGACCGCTAAAATCATCGTGATCCATGGCCAGCGGCGCATTGGGGCGTTACACCAGCATCATCACCGGGTTCTCGATCAGCGCCTTGAAAGCAGCGAGCAGTTCCGCGCCGATCGCGCCGTCAACCGCGCGATGATCGGCTGAAAGCGTTGCCGTCATCATCATCGCGGCTTCGATCTTGCCCTTGCGCGCAACCGCGCGCTCCTCGCCGACGCCGACCGCGAGGATCGTGGCTTGCGGCGGATTGATCACCGCCGCGAATTCCTTGATGCCATACATGCCGAGATTGGACACCGCGGTAGAGCCGCCCTGATATTCCTCGGGTTTGAGCTTGCGCGCGCGGGCGCGGGCGGCAAAATCCTTCATCTCGGTCGAGATCGCGGAGAGCGATTTTGTCTCGGCCTTGCGCACCACCGGCGTAATCAGCCCACCCTGGATCGCCACCGCCACGCCAACATCAGACGAATGGTGCCGCAGCATCGCGTTTTCCGTCCATGTCACGTTGGCATCGGGCACGCGTTGCAGCGCAAGCGCAAGCGCCTTGATGATAAAATCGTTGACCGACAGCTTGTAGACCGGTGCGCCGTTGGTCTTCGGCGCAGTCGCGTTGATCTCCTCGCGCGCGGCCAACAGCCGGCCGACATCGCATTCGACCGTGAGGTAGTAATGCGGGATGGTCTGTTTCGACTGCGTCAGCCGCTGCGCGATCACCTTGCGGACGTTGTCGTGCGGCACGACCTCATAGCTTCCCGGCGCGAACAGGGCGCGGATCTTGTCATCCGACGGCGCGGCGGCGAATGCGGCCGGCGCGCCCGCTGGGGCGCGCAATCCCTTGCCGGACTTTGCCGCTTCCACGTCGCGCGCGATGACGCGGCCATGCGGTCCCGAGCCCGCAATACGCGCAACCTCGATACCGGATTCCTTGGCAATCCGCCGCGCCAAGGGCGACGCAAAGACTCGGTTCGCCCCTTCAACGCGCTCCACTACCAACGCCGCTGCTCCAGAGCCAGATCGAGCGGGCGCCGGTGACGCTAGCGCGGCAGCTTTTGGCAGCGGTGGCGGCGTTATCGCGGCAGGCGCAGACTTCGGCATCGTCGCGCCCTGCCCCGCTCCAGCGGCGGCGGCTTTGACATCCTCGCCTTCGCCTGCGAGCACGGCGATCACCTGATTGACCGGAACGTCGGCGGTACCCGCCGGAACCAATATTTTCGCCAGCGTGCCGTCGTCGACCGCCTCGTATTCCATCGTGGCCTTGTCGGTCTCGATCTCGGCGATCACGTCGCCGGCCTTGACCTGCTCGCCCTCCTTCTTGAACCAGCGCGAGAGATTGCCCTTCTCCATGGTGGGCGAGAGCGCGGGCATGCGGATGTCGATCGGCATGGCTCAACTGATGGTGCTGGTCGTGCCTGGATCGGCGGGCGAGTCGATTTCAGCCTCGAAACTGGCGCACACCCTTTCGAGAATCTGCTCTTCGCTCATGACGCCTTCGCGTGCGTAGAGGCGTCCGACGTGCCGCGCGACTTCGGCCAGCAGCATCCCCCAAGTCTCGGGGTCCTCGAAGGCGCGACGCAGCGAGACATGCAGGTCGCCCTCGATGACCACCGCGCGTAAGACTTCCGTACCGCCCTTGTCGAGCGCGAGCGGCGGAATATGCAACGCTTCGAAAACCGGGAACGGCTGGTCAGGATCCTGGGTGCTCATCGGTAACACACAGCTTTTGCCGCCTCGACCACTTCCGCGACCGAAGGCAGCGCCAATTTTTCCAGATTGGCCGCATAGGGCATAGGCACATCCTTGCCGGAGACGCGCGTCGGCGGCGCATCGAGCCAGTCGAACGCATCCGCCATCACCCGCGCCACGACCTCGGCGCCAACGCCCGATTGCGGCCAGCCTTCCTCCACCGTGATCACGCGCCCGGTCTTCTTCACGGACTCGACGACCGTCGCGCTGTCCATCGGACGAAGCGTCCGCAGATCGATCACTTCCGCGTCGATATTGATCTTCGCCAATTCCTCCGCGGCCTTCAGCGCATAGCTCATGCCCATGGAAAAAGCCACGATGGTTACGTCATTGCCCGGCCGCGCAATCTTGGCCTTTCCGATCGGCACCACATAATCGTCGAGCTTGGGCACTGGAAAACTCTGGCCATAGAGAATTTCATTCTCGAGGAAAATCACCGGATTCGAATCGCGGATCGCCGATTTCAGCAGGCCTTTGGCATCGGCCGCGCTATAGGGCGCGATCACCTTCAGACCCGGTATGTGCGAATACCACGACGAATAATCCTGGCTGTGCTGGGCGGCGACCCGCGCCGCCGCACCATTGGGCCCGCGAAACACGATCGATGGAATGACCTGCCCGCCGGACATGTATGCGGTTTTGGCCGCCGAGTTGATGAGCTGATCGATCGCCTGCATGGCGAAATTGAACGTCATGAATTCGACAACCGGCTTCAAGCCGGCGAATGCCGCGCCCACGCCGAGGCCGGCAAAACCTTGCTCGCTGATCGGCGTGTCGACCACGCGCCGCGCGCCGAATTCCTGCAACAGCCCCTGCGTGACCTTGTACGCACCCTGATATTCGGCAACCTCTTCGCCCATCACGAACACGGTTTCGTCACGCCGCATTTCCTCTGCCATCGCGTCGCGCAAAGCCTCGCGCACCGTCATGGTGACCATTTCGGTGCCGGCGGGCACGTCCGGCTCCGGCAGCGCTTGCGGTTGTGGCGGTTGCGCCGTCGCTGATTTCGGCTCGGCCGGCGTACGCGCCTGCTTTGCCGACTGTGCAGTTTCTGCGCCCTTTTGCTGCTGCGCCGGCTGCCCGGCCTTGCGCTGCGCCCCTCCGCCGTCCCTGATTGCCGATTTGTCCTCGCCCTCGCCCAGGATCACCGCGATCGGCGTATTCACCGCAACGTCGGCCGTGCCCTCCGGCACCAGGATTTTGCCAAGCGTGCCGTCGTCCACCGCTTCCACTTCCATGGTCGCCTTATCGGTTTCGATTTCGGCAATCACGTCGCCGGCCTTGACCCGATCGCCTTCGGCCTTGAGCCATTTGGCGAGATTGCCCTTCTCCATCGTCGGCGATAGCGCGGGCATCAACACTTCAATCGGCATATCGGGCCTCAACGCACCACGTCGGTATAGAGTTCGGAGGGATCAGGCTCGGGATCGTGAATGGCAAACTCGGACGCTTCGTTGACGATATTGCGAACTTCCGCATCCATTTTTTTGAGCTGGTCTTCGCTGGCAAATTTCATGTTCAGGATGCGCTTGCGCGATTGCTCGATCGGATCGTGCTCGGTGCGCACCTTCTCGACTTCCTCGCGGGTGCGGTATTTCGCGGGGTCGGACATGGAATGGCCGCGATAGCGGTAGGTCAGCATTTCGAGGATCATCGGACCGTTACCTTCGCGGCACCATTTCATCGCGCGCTCGCCCGCGGCTTTCACCGCGCGTACATCCATGCCGTCGACCTGCTCGCCGGGAATGTCGAACGACGCGCCGCGCATCGACAGATTGACCGTGGCGGATGCACGCTGGATCGACGTACCCATGCCGTATTGATTGTTTTCGATCACGTAGACGAGCGGAAGCTTCCAGAGCTTGGCCATGTTGAAGGATTCATAGACCTGACCCTGATTGGCGGCCCCGTCGCCGAAATAGGTGATGCTGACCCCGTTGTTGCCGCGGTACTTGTTGGCGAAGGCCAGACCGGTGCCGAGCGGAACCATGGCGCCCACAATTCCGTGGCCGCCGAAGAATCCTTTCTCGACCGAGAACATGTGCATCGAGCCACCCTTGCCCTTGGAATAGCCATGCGCCCGGCCGGTCAGTTCGGCCATGACCCCCTTGGGGTCCATGCCGCACGCCAGCATATGGCCGTGGTCGCGATAGCCGGTGATAACCTGGTCGTTGTCCTTGCGCGACATCTGCATGCCGATCACGACCGCTTCCTGCCCGATGTACAAATGGCAGAAACCGCCGATCAGACCCATGCCGTACATCTGCCCGGCCTTTTCCTCGAACCGGCGGATCAGCAGCATTTCGCGCAGCGCGAAAAGCTCCTGCTCTTTCGTCAAGGTCGGCACCGTGGCGGCACCATTTCCTGATCGGTCGGGGGATGACTGACGCGCGGCGGCGGGCGCCTTATCCTTGGCAGCGGCCATGGTTCTCCTTAAGAAGCAAGCGCGGCGCAGAGCGACGCCGAAAATCCAATAGCTTAAATCCTACCCCAGCGGAAGCATGCGGCACCATGCACTCACATCTCTATTGTCGCGGACAAGTTGCTGCAACTGCAAGAAAATTAGGTCTGTTGTCGAAGGGTCAGTCAGCTTGCCCGGCGCGTCTTGCTTATCTATGGGCGCGGTCGGATCAGCTCAAGCTCGTGCGGATCGAGATAATGCAGGATCGCCCGCGTGCGTTCGTCCAGCATGTCGGGATCGATGCTTTCCGACCGCAACAGCCGGACGCGATGCTCCAGATAGGCGCGATCCGCACGCAACCGTTTCAGCTGGTCGGTCAACTGCGAATAGGCGAGGTCGAGATCCTGCTGCGCCCGCAAACCGCGATCGCCGGTATAGGCGTTGACCGTGAAATATCCGACGAGCAACGAGGCGCCTATGTAAAGGCCCAGCCCGCTGAAGAACGAATGAAACCGCTTTCGGGAAACCATTGCCGGACAATGCTGCTCGGCGGGTTAAAAGCGGATTAACTTCGCGCCTGCTTGAGCGCGCCGCGGCCCGCGTATTTCGCCTGCGGCCCGAGTTCCTCTTCGATGCGCAGGAGCTGGTTGTATTTGGCGGTGCGGTCGGAGCGCGCGAGCGACCCGGTCTTGATTTGCCCGCAATTGGTGGCGACCGCGAGGTCGGCGATGGTCGCGTCCTCGGTTTCGCCCGAGCGATGCGACATCACGGCGGTGTAGCCGGCCTTGTGTGCCATTTCGACTGCGGCGAGCGTCTCGGTCAGCGTGCCGATCTGGTTGACCTTGATCAGGATCGAATTGGCCACGCCCTTTTTGATCCCATCGGAAAGCCGCACCACGTTCGTGACGAACAGATCGTCGCCCACGAGCTGGCATTTCGAACCGATCAGGTCGGTCAAAATCTTCCATCCTTCCCAATCGTCTTCGGCCATGCCGTCTTCGATCGAGACGATCGGGTAGCGGCCGACAAGCGTGGCCAGATACTGCGCCTGTTCCTTCGGTGAACGCTTTTTTCCTTCGCCTTCATAGTTGTAGGCGGCGTTCTTGAAAAACTCGGTTGACGCGCAATCGAGCGCCAGAACAGCGTCCTTGCCGGGTGCGTAGCCGGCCTTGACGATCGCATCCATGACGAAGTCGAGCGCCGCCTCGGCTGACGGCAGGTTTGGCGCAAACCCTCCCTCGTCACCCACATTGGTGCTGTGTCCTGCTGCTTTGAGCGCCGCGCGCAATGTGTGGAAGATTTCTGAGCCCATGCGCACGGCTTCCGCCAGCGATGGCGCGCCCACCGGCATCACCATGAATTCCTGAAAATCGATGGGATTGTCCGCATGCACGCCGCCGTTGACGATGTTCATCATCGGGACCGGCAGGACGCGTGCGGACGTGCCGCCGACATAGCGGTAGAGCGGCATCCGGTTGGCGTTGGCCGCGGCCTTCGCGACCGCAAGAGACACGCCGAGGATCGCATTGGCGCCGAGGCGGGATTTGTTCGGCGTGCCGTCGAGTGCAATCAACGTCTCATCGAGCTTGGCCTGGCCCTCGGCCTCGAGTCCCGCCACCGCATCGAAGATCTCGCCCTCGATCGCCTCGACCGCCTTGCGCACGCCCTTACCGAGGTAGCGTTTCTTGTCGCCGTCGCGCAGTTCCACGGCCTCATGGGCCCCGGTGGATGCGCCGGAGGGCACGCCCGCGCGGCCGCGCGAGCCGTCCGCCAGCATCACTTCGACCTCGACGGTCGGATTGCCCCGACTGTCGAGGATTTCCCGTCCGATGATGTCGATGATGGCGGTCATGCGCCTCGCTTCTACAGGATGGACATCGCCTTTGTCATGCCCCACACCACCGGCTGGTTCATGTTAAGTTCAAGCCCATGGCAAAAACCACGCGTCAACTCGGTCGGCTGGTTGCGATCCCTGCCTCACCCGACAAGGCCACCCTCGATCGGGTCGCAAACCCGCATCCCGACACCGACTATGTCGCCCGTTTCACCGCGCCCGAATTCACCACGCTCTGCCCGATCACCGGCCAGCCCGATTTCGCCCATCTGGTGATCGACTACGTGCCGGCGCGCTGGCTCGTGGAATCAAAGTCGCTGAAACTCTACCTCGCGAGCTTCCGCAACATCGGCGGCTTCCATGAGGACTGCACGGTGGCCATCGGCAAAAAGCTCGTCGGCCTGCTCGGACCGAAATACCTGCGTATCGGCGGCTATTGGTATCCGCGCGGCGGCATGCCGATCGACGTGTTCTGGCAATCGGGACGGCTGCCCAAGGGCGTTTGGCTTCCTGACCAGGGCGTCGCACCCTATCGAGGTCGTGGTTAAAACCGCCGACCTGCTGGCAGCAGCCGCGCGCACATCAAACCCACGCCAAGGACGACCACGGCGCCGACGAACAGTGTCGGCTCCGGGCCGCCATGGGCGAAGCCAAATCCGTAGATCAGCGGCCCCACCGCCTGGCCAAGATAGAAGCTGGACGAATGCAGCGACGCCGCCGCCCCGCGCGCGGTGTGCGACAGATCGGTCACATGCAGTTGGATGCAGCCATGCAACAGGTAGAACCCGAGGCCGAAGCCCGCGAAGATCGCGATCTGCACCTGCCAGGGACAATGCAACGCGATGAGCACCAGCCCGCAGGCTGCGAGCATTCCGCCCGTCAACATGAGCTGGCGCTCCGGCATTCTGGCGAGGACATACGGAATGGACAGCGAATAGATGACCCCACCGATCGCGAAGCTGGCGATCAACAGGCCGGCGATTGAAGCGCGCGTTTCGCCGATGCCGAGCAGCAGCAGTCCGACGAAAGGGAACAGCCCATGGATGAAGATCGCTTCCAGGAACACCGAGCCGAAGCACACCTTGGCGCGCGGATCCGCGAAAATGCTGCGGAAGTTGGCGGTTACCGCGGCGCGGTTGAACGGCTTCGGCGGCGCGACCTCAATGCGGCGCAAGGCAACGAAAGCCAGAATGGCAGCGGAGAGAGCAAACAACCCGAGGATCAGGAACACGCCGCGCCAGCCGAATAGATCGCCGATCACGCCGGAAATCGACGCGCCGAGAACATTCGCGGTCAAGGCAACCCCAAGCAGTCGCGCAATCGCCACCTGTCGCTGCTGCATCGGCACGAGGTCGCCGATCAGCGCCATGGCGACTGGAAACACGCCGCCCGCCACCAGCCCCGCCATGATGCGCATGGCGATCAGAAGCGTGAAGCTGCTCGCCACCGCGCACACCAGCGACGAAATCGCCACCACGAAAACGCACACGTTCATCAGACGGGTCTTGCCGAGGAAATCCCCGGTCACCCCGAGCACCGGCTGCACCAGCGCATAGGGGAACGTGAAAGCGGTCGACAGCAGCGCGGCGGTCTGCATCTGGATCGCGAGATCCGCCGCGATCTTGGGGATGACGGGGTCGACGGCGCGCGTGAACAGTGTCTGTGCGAAAACGACCAGACCGACGATTTTAAGAATATGAGGAATGGCAGGGCTCGCCGGCGAATTATGTCTTCGATTTTGCCAGGCGGTCGAACTCTTGCAACGTCTGAACAAGTTTCTCCATATCTTTGAGCGCAATCATGTTTGGGCCGTCGGACGGCGCCTTGTCAGGATCCTGATGCGTCTCGATGAATACCCCAGCCACGCCCACCGCGACGGCCGCGCGCGCCAGCACCGGCACGAATTCGCGCTCCCCGCCCGATGACGTACCCTTCCCGCCCGGCTGCTGCACCGAATGGGTGGCGTCGAAGATCACCGGTGCACCGGTCTCGCGCGCGAGGATCGGCAGCGCCCGCATGTCGGACACGAGCGTGTTGTAGCCGAACGACGCGCCGCGCTCGGTGACCAGCACGTTGCGATTGCCCGCGCCGGTGATCTTCGCCACCACATTCTTCATGTCCCAGGGCGCGAGGAATTGGCCTTTCTTCACATTGACCACGCGCCCGGTCTTCGCCGCAGCCACCAGCAGATCGGTCTGCCGGCAAAGGAACGCAGGGATTTGCAAGACATCCACGACTTCGGCCAGAGCCTCGCATTGAGTCGTTTCGTGCACGTCGGTAAGCACCGGCACATTCAGCTTTTCCCGAATTTCCGCGAAGATTTGCAACGACTGGTCGAGCCCGAGTCCGCGCGCGCTCGCCGCGCTCGTGCGGTTGGCCTTGTCGAACGAGGTTTTATAGACGAAGGCGATTTTTCGCCGTGCCGCGATCTCCTTCAACGCCGTGGCCATCTCCAGCGCATGCGCGCGGCTTTCGAGGGCACAGGGCCCCGCGATCAACGCCAGCGGTAGCGCATTGCCGAACTGGGCCTTGCCCACGGCAACGACAGCGTTGGCGTCCGGATCGGCTTTCATGGCTTCAACTCACGGCCAAACCATGCGTTGCGCACCCGTTGAGGTCAACAGCGTCGAACGGCATAATCGCCCGCGGGGCTCACGCGGATCGGAGAATACCATGCGCGCGCGGACGCTGCTTGTAGCATTGGCTCTGACCTGTCCCTCCGCGCTCCCCGCCGATGCAGGCATCGGAATCGTCCTGGTCCACGGCAAGCAAGGCACGTCCGAATCCCTGGCCGGCCTTGCGGCGATCCTCAACGGCGCGAATTATCTCACCGAACGACCGGAGATGTGCTGGTCGCGTGATCGCATCTATGACCGGCCCTATCTCGATTGCCTGCGTGAAATCGATGCCGCGGTTGGCCGATTGAAGCAACGCGGGGCTACAGGCGTGGTCGTGCTCGGAATGAGTCTCGGCGGCAACGGGGCGCTTGGCTATGGCGCGCGTTATCCCGGGCTCAAGGGCGTGATCACCCTAGTCCCCGGACACGCGCCTGAAATCATCAGCCGCCAGCCTGAAATCGCGGCCGCGCTCGGACATGCCCGCGCGCTCATTGCCGCCGGACAAGGCGACATCCGGATGGCCTTTCCCGATCGCAACACACGGGTTTCGAGCTTCGCCATCACCGTGAACGCGACCCCGAAAGTGTATTTGGATTTCCTTTCGCCCGATTCACCGAGTGTGATGCCGGCCAATGCCGTGCACCTGACCGCTCCGCTGTTGTATGTGGCGGCCAGCAATGATCCCACCCAGCGAGGTCGTGGATATATTTTTGACCGGGCGCCCGAAAATCCGCTCAACCGCTACGTGACCGTAAGTTCCGATCACATCGGCACACCCGCTGTATCCCAGCAAATCGTATTGGACTGGCTGAAAACGCTTGGCAGCTCTGGGCAATCCCATTGAATCGACTCTGTCACAGAAGCGTTGAATTGGAACGCCAGAATCCGCAACCACGTTATGTAAACAAGCCACAGTCCGCGTCGTACCCGCGCAGTTGAGGAGAAACCCATGGGCAATCCGTTTGTGCACGTCGAGCTCGGAACCAACGATGTTCCGAAGGCAAAATCGTTCTATCAGGGTCTGTTCGACTGGAAGCTCGAAGACATGCCCATGCCCGACACGACCTACACCATCATCAAAGTGGGCGAAGGTACCGGCGGCGGCATGTTGAAATGGCCGATGCCCGGCCTGCCCGCGATGTGGGTGCCCTACATTCTCGTGAGCGACGTGAAGGCCGCAACCGCAAAGGCAAAATCCCTCGGCGGAAAGATCATGAGGGATATCACCGAGGTACCGAACATGGGCTCGTTCAGCATCATCGCCGACCCGACCGGCGCCATATTCGGCATGTGGCAGGCGAAGATGTGACCGCGCCCAAGCCAGCCAGCCAATAACCCAGACCGTCGCGCAATGAACAAACCCGCCTTGGGCTACGGCTTCGTGCTGCTCGCGCTGCTGTTCTGGGCTGGCAACGCCACGGTCGGGCGGATGGCGCCGGATGCGCACATTCCGCCGCTGGCGCTGAACTTCTGGCGCTGGATCGTTGCCTTCGTGGTTCTGACGCCGCTGGCAATCCCTAAACTCCACGTGCAATGGCCGAGCCTACGCGCGCACTGGCTGCTCTGCCCGGTGTTCGGCATGATCACGGTCGCCGGCTTCAACGCCGTATTCTATATCGCCTTGCAGTACACCACCGTGGTGCAGGGCACGTTGATCTCCGGCGCGCTGCCGATCCTGGTGCTGATCGCGGCCCGCATCTTTCTCTCCCAGCCGATCACCGCCCGCCAGCTGGCCGGCGTGCTGATCTCGATGGCCGGCGTTGCGGTGATCGTCACCCGCGGCGATGCGACGATGCTCTGGCATTTCAAGCTCAATATCGGCGATCTCTGGATGCTGCTCGCCGTCTGCCTGTGGGCCGCGCAGACCATCCTGATCCGCTTCATGCCCAAGAACATCGACCTCATCGCTTTCCAGGTCGCCTCTTTCGTTCCCGGCTTGCTCGTGGCGCTCCCGTTCTACCTCTACGAAACCGCGAGCGGACACCCGATGCCGATCAGTCTGCAATCGGCGCTCTCGGTCGCCTATACCGGGCTGATCGCGAGCGTGCTCGGCTTCACCTGCTGGAACCTGGGCGTGTTGCGCATCGGTGCCAAGAACGCCGGTTACTTCGGCAACCTCTATCCGGTGTTCGGCGCCACCATGGGGATCATCGTGCTGGGTGAGCCCTTCCGCTGGTACCACGCGGTCGGCGCGCTCATCATCCTGGCGGGCATCTACCTCGCGACCCTCAGCCGCACCGGCGCAGCCGTCACACTAGCCGGCTCTGCTCCACCGCCGCCTCGATGAAGGAGGCGAACAGCGGGTGCGGCTCGAACGGCCGCGATTTCAGCTCGGGATGGAACTGCACCCCGATGAACCAGGGGTGATCTTCGAATTCGATGATCTCGGGCAGGATGCCGTCCGGCGACATGCCGCAGAACCGCATGCCGCGCTGTTCGAGCCTATCCTTGTAGGCCGTGTTGACCTCGTAGCGGTGGCGATGGCGCTCGGAAATTTCCGTCGCGCGATAGATTCCGGCCACGCGGCTTCCGCGCGTGAGGATCGCCGGATAGGCGCCGAGCCGCATGGTGCCGCCGAGATCGCCCTGCGCGCCGCGCTTCTGCAATTCGTTGCCCTTGAGCCACTCGGTCATCAGCCCGACCACGGGTTCCTTGGTCGGCGCAAATTCGGTCGAATTAGCCTCCGGAATTCCGCATAGGTTGCGCACCGCTTCGATCACCGCCATCTGCATGCCGAAGCAAATGCCGAAATACGGCACGTGGCGCTCGCGTGCGAACTGCGCCGCGCGGATTTTTCCTTCCGCGCCGCGCTGGCCGAAGCCCCCCGGCACCAGGATGCCGTCGACGTGTTCGAGGAACGGCGCCGGATCCTCGTTCTCAAACACTTCCGACTCGATCCAGTCGAGATTGACCTTCACCTTGTTGGCAATGCCGCCGTGCGACAGCGCTTCGATCAGCGATTTATAGGCATCTTTCAGGCCGGTGTACTTGCCGACGACCGCGATCGTAACCTGCCCTTCCGGATTACGAATGCGCTCGTTGATCAGTTTCCAACGCGCAAGGTCGGGGGCGACTTTCGGCTCAATGCCAAACGCAAGCAGAACCTCGGTATCGAGACCGGCGGCGTTATAGGCTTCCGGCACCGCATAGATGTTATCGACGTCGCGCGCCTCGATGACCGCGCTTTCGCGCACATTGCAGAACAGCCCGAGTTTGCGCCGCTCGTCTTTTGGGATTTCCCGATCGGTCCGACAAAGCAGGATGTCGGGCTGAATGCCGATGGCGCGGAGTTCGCGCACGGAATGTTGCGTCGGCTTCGTCTTCAACTCGCCGGAGGTCGGAATAAACGGCAGCAGCGTGACGTGGATATAGACCGCATGATGGCGCGGCAGATCATTGCCGAGCTGGCGGATCGCTTCGAGGAACGGCAGGCTCTCGATGTCGCCGACCGTGCCGCCGATCTCGCATAAGACGAAGTCGAACCCGTCATTGCCCTCGCGGATGAATTCCTTGATCGCGTTGGTGACGTGCGGAATGACCTGGATGGTCGCGCCGAGATAGTCGCCGCGCCGCTCCTTGGCGAGGATTTCCTGGTAGATGCGACCGGCGGTGATGTTGTCCTGCCGCGTGGCCGGCCGCCCCGTAAAGCGTTCGTAATGACCGAGGTCGAGGTCGGTCTCGGCACCGTCATCGGTGACGAACACCTCGCCGTGCTGGTAGGGCGACATGGTGCCCGGATCGACGTTCAGATAGGGGTCGAGCTTGCGCAGGCGAACCTTGTAGCCGCGCGCCTGGAGGAGCGCGCCCAGCGCCGCCGATGCGAGACCCTTACCGAGGGAGGACACCACGCCGCCGGTGATGAAGATGTACCGCGCCATGGGACTCAACCTTTAGCGCCGCGCGTACGATTCGCCGAGAACGCCGCCGGACCGCCGGCATTGCATTCTCTGAATAACGGCAAATCGACTATGGGTTACAGTCATTTGACCTACCATTCTGATGTGCACTCTTATCGACCTC
Organism: Xanthobacteraceae bacterium; assembly: GCA_035501735.1. Classification (GTDB taxonomy): domain Bacteria; phylum Pseudomonadota; class Alphaproteobacteria; order Rhizobiales; family Xanthobacteraceae; genus PNAI01. The sequence continues at coordinate 31,774 of DATJVR010000012.1, forward strand.
ATTTTCTTTCTGAACTCACCATTCGCAATTTGCATAGCTCCCTAAAGCGAAGGGGCCGGTTGCCCGGCCCCTTTCCTGTCACTGCGATCGCGGCACCTGCGGACCCGTCGGCGGTTGATTGCCGGGCCCCACAGGGGCCGGCTGGCCGGGCGCGCCGCTGGGGGCCCCACTGGGGGCGCCGGGTGGGGTGCCGAGCGGTGCCGGAGCGCCTGGCAGAGGCTGGCTTGTGGGCGCCGCCGGGCCATTGATGAGGGTTGCCGGCTTGCGCTCGAAACCGGCCAGGATTGAAAGCACGAGGCTCGTGGCGAAAAACAGACCGGCCAGGATTGCGGTTGCGCGGGTCAACACATTGGCAGTGCCCCGGCTCGACATGAAACCCGCCCCGCCGCCCATTCCGAGGCCCCCGCCCTCCGAGCGTTGCAGCAGCACGAGCCCCACCATGACGATCACGATCATGAGATGGATGAGAATGATGACTGTCTGCATATACCGGCCCATCAAGCGCCGGCCGGGCCACAAGGCCCGGCGGGTTGGACTTCATATAGGAATTCGCGGGCGTCTCTACACGATCCCCGCGGCCATGGCTACCGGCCTGCCCCCACGCCGCGCAGCGGCCCTGTTTTGCAGTTCCTGGATTAATCCGACCCTTGTCACGACGCCCTCGCGATGGCCAGAAACTCATCCGCCTTGAGGCTTGCGCCGCCGACCAGCGCGCCATCGACATCGGTGACGCCCAGCAGCTCCCTGGCATTGGCGGGCTTCACCGAACCGCCGTAGAGGATGCGGATGATTTCCGCCGCCGCGCCATGGCGCTCGCGTAAGCGGCCCCGGATAAATCCATGGACTTCGGCAACATCGGCCGGCGTCGATGTCAAACCCGTGCCGATGGCCCACACCGGCTCATAGGCAAGAACAAGTTTGGCGGCATTGACCTTCTCAGGCAAGGAGCCCTCAAGCTGCCGGCCGATCACCTCGAGCGTGCGTTTTGCCTCGCGTTCGGCTCGCTTCTCGCCGATGCACACGATCGCAATCAGCCCTGCGCGCCACGCCGCTAGCGTCTTGGCACGCACCTGCGCATCGGTCTCCTGATGCAGCGTACGGCGCTCGGAATGTCCGACGATGACCGCCTTCGCGCCGGCGTCCGCAAGCATTTCGGCCGAAATATCGCCGGTGAACGCGCCGGCTGCTTCCGCATGACAATCCTGCCCGCCGATCGCGACGTGGGAGTCGCGCGCCGCTGCCGCGAAGGCCGCGACCAGCGTCGCCGGCGGACAGATCAGCAGATCGGTCTTGGCGACAAGGTCCGCAGACCCCTGCATGATTTTTTTCAGCTCACCGGCCGAGCCTTGCAGCCCGTTCATTTTCCAGTTGCCTGCGATCAATGGGCGGCGGGTCATAACGGGGTCCTCTGAAAACGAGCGGTTATCAGAGCGCCGCCCTACATACCAGGGGCCGGTTTGACCATATGGGAGGTCTCCGGTAGGGGTTTTCGCCATGCTTCGAGGTATCCACAAGGCATCCGCCAACTGGCTCGGCCGCATCGTGATGGGCGTCGTTTTAGGCTTGATCGCCATCAGTTTCGGCATCTGGGGCATTGGCGATATTTTCCGCGGATTCGGCCAGTCGACGGTCGCCAAGGTCGGTCGCACCGAGATCAGCGTCGACCAGTTCCGGCAGATCTACAACGACCGCCTGCAGGAGCTCGGCCGCCGCGCCGGCCGGCCGATCACGCCGGAGCAAGCGCGGTTATTCGGACTTGATCGCCAGATTCTTTATCAAATGATCCGCGACATCGTGCTGGACGAGCGCGTGCACCAGCTGGGTCTTGGCATGCCGGATTCCGAGATCGCCAGGCGCATCACCGAGGAACAGGCATTTCGCGGGTTTGGCGGCCAGTTCGACCGCGAACGCTTTCTGGCGATCATCCGGCAGCTCGGCTATACCGAGCAGCGTTTCATTGCCGAACGGCGCCGTGAACTCTTACGCCAGCAGCTCATGGACGCGGTGAACGGCGACCTGACCACGCCAAAGTCCTTTGTCGAGGCGTTCAATCGCTATCAGAACGAGCAGCGCACCATTGAATACGTCCTGCTCGACAAATCCTCGATCGGCGAAATCCCCAAACCCGCGCCTGAAGTCCTCACCAAGTATTATGAGGACCGCAAGGTCCTGTTCCGTGCGCCCGAGTACCGCAAAATTTCGCTTCTGGTGCTGACCCCTGCCGAGATCCTGCCGTCCATCGAAGTGTCGGACGCGGATATCAAGGCGGCCTACGACAGACAGCAGTCGCGTTATGTCGTACCGGAACGCCGCCATGTTCAGCAGATCATGTTTGAGCACACCGAGGATGCGCGCGCGGCGTATGAACGCTTGACCAAAGGTCTTTCATTCGCGGCGCTCGCCGCCGAGCCCGAGATCAAGCCCCGCTACACCGACCTCGGTACGGTGGCAAAAAGCGCGATTATCGACCCTGTGATCGGCAACGCCGCCTTTGCGCTCAAGAACGGCGGCCTCGCGGAACCGACCGAAGGGCGCTTCGGCACCGCGCTGATTTTCGTCGACAAGATCGTGCCCGGACAGACGCAGCCGCTTGAGAAGGTCTCCACCGACATCAAAAAGGAAATCGGGCTCGAGCGTGCGACGCGCGAGGTGCAAACCATGCGCGACAAGATCGAGGACGAACGCCTCGACGGCAAATCGCTCGAGCAAGCCGCGCAGAAACTCGGGCTGAAGCTGCGAACCATCGAAGCTGTCGATCGCTCCGGGCGCGGTCCCGACGGCAAGCCCATTGCCGATCTGCCCGAAGGCGCCGATGTCCTGACCGCGGCATTCAACACCGACATCGGAGGCGAGAACGACGCGCTGCAAGCCCAAGGCGGCGGCTATGTCTGGTACGATGTCGTGTCGATCACGCAATCGCGCGAGCGCCCTTACGACGAAGTCAAGGATCAGGTCGAGTCGCGCTGGCGCGATGACCAGATCACCGACCGCCTGAAAGCAAAGACCACCGAGCTTCTCGGCAAGCTCAAATCAGGTGCGACCTTCGCGGATTTCGCCAAAGCAGACAAGCTCAAGGTGCAAACCGCGAGCGGTCTCAAGCGTGGTACCGCAACGACGGGCTTCCCCCTGCGCGCGCTGAACGAGATATTCCGCACCGCCAAGGACAGTCCGGGTGTTGCCGATGGCGAAAAGGAGACCGATCGCATCGTATTCCGCGTCACCGATATTTCGGTGCCTGCTGCCGATCCCAATACGCCTGAAAGCAAGCGCCTCGCCGAGACCGTGCAGCGATCGCTGGCGGACGACTTGATGGGCCAATATCTCATCAGCCTGCAAAACGACATCGGCATAACCATCAATCAGAACGCGCTCAATCAGGTCACTGGCGCGAGCACCAACTGACCGCCATGCAGATCGAGCCGTCGGTCGACGCCTTTGCCAAACGCTACGCGCGCGGCGAGGCGCAAGTGGTCTGGACCACGCTGGTCTCCGATCTCGAAACGCCGGTCTCGGCCTTTCTGAAGATCGCCGGCAAACAGCCCATGAGTTTTCTGCTGGAATCGGTCGAAGGCGGCGCGGTGCGGGGCCGCTATTCGGTGATCGGTCTGAAGCCGGACATCATCTGGCGTGCGCAAGGCGCCCATGCCGAAATCAACCGTTCGGCGCAGAGCAAATCCGGCGCCTTCGTGCGCTGCAACGAGCCGCCTCTTGCCGCGCTGCGTGCGCTCATCGCCGAAAGCCGCATCGTGCTGCCTGACAATTTGCCGCCCATGGCCGCGGGCGTTTTCGGCTATCTCGGCTACGACATGGTGCGGCAGATGGAGGAACTGCCGGAGCCCAATCGCGATCCCATCAACATTCCCGATGCGGTGATGACGCGGCCCACGCTGGTCATCGTATTCGATGCGGTCAAGGACACGATCACCGTGATCACGCCGGTGCGGCCGCAGCCGCGCGTCAGCGCCAAGACCGCTCTCGCGCGCGCCCGCGAGCAGCTTTCGGCGATTGTCGACGCGCTCGATCGTCCGCTCGACAAATCCGAGGCCACGCGTGACCCGGGTCCGCTTGCCGTGGCAACGCGTTCGAACACGTCTTCTGCGCAATACAAGGCGATGGTGCTGAAGGCCAAGGAATACATCCTCGCTGGCGATATTTTCCAGGTCGTGCTCTCGCAGCGCTTCGAGGCCCCGTTCAAGCTGCCGCCGTTCTCGCTCTATCGCGCGCTCCGCCGTGTCAATCCTTCGCCCTATCTTTACTTCCTCGACTTCGGCGATTTCGCCGTCACCGGCTCAAGCCCGGAAATCCTGGTCAAGCTCAAGGCTGGCGTGGTCACCATCCGTCCCATCGCCGGCACGCGGCCGCGCGGGCTGACGCCGCATGAGGACAAGAACTTCGAGGAAGAACTGCTCGCCGACCCCAAGGAGCGCGCCGAGCATCTCATGCTGCTCGATCTCGGGAGAAACGACGTCGGGCGCGTCGCCAAGATCGGCAGCGTGAAAGTCACTGACCAGTTTTTCGTCGAGCGCTATAGCCACGTCATGCACATCGTCTCCAATGTCGAAGGCGAGCTGGCGCCCGGACACGACGCGCTCGATGCGCTCGCCGCCGGGTTCCCCGCCGGTACCGTTTCCGGCGCGCCCAAAGTGCGTGCCATGCAGATCATCGACGAATTGGAGAAGGAAAAGCGCGGGCTCTATGCCGGCTGCGTCGGTTATTTCTCCGCCGCCGGCGAGATGGACAGCTGCATCGTGCTGCGCACCGCACTGATCAAGGACGGCAAGATGTATGTCCAGGCTGGCGCTGGCATCGTCGCTGATTCAAACCCCGAATTCGAGCAGACCGAATGCGTCAACAAGGCCAAGGCGCTGTTCCGCGCCGCCGAAGAGGCGCGCCGCTTCGCCAGTGCGGCCAAGCGCGGGCAATAGCCCGCCTGCCGCGCGGCTGGTATCATGCAAGCTGCAGTCGGTAAGGAAACCTGCGATGAACCACGGCCATGATCACTCCGCGAAATGGAAGCATGATGGCGTCCGCGTGATCCCCGGCCATTCGCTCGACCCGAACACCGCGCAGACGCCCGGCATGAACCGCAAGGCCGCCATCAACTTCGCCCGCGTCGGCGCGCAAAAGATCTGGGCTGGCACCGTGAACATCCAGCCCAACGCCAAGACCGGCGCGCACCATCACGGCGCACTTGAGAGCGTCATCTACGTGGTGCGCGGCAAGGCACGCATGCGCTGGGGCGAGAAGCTCGAGTTCACCGCCGAGGCCGGCCCTGGCGATTTCATCTACGTGCCGCCGTTCGTCCCTCACCAGGAAATCAACGCCAGCCCCAATGAACCGCTCGAATGTGTGCTGGTGCGCAGCGACAACGAGGCCGTGGTGGTGAACCTCGATATCGATGCGGTTGAAAAGCCCGAAAACGTTCCCTGGATCGACCCGATCCATAAGGGCTAAATACCGCTCAAGCGCTTTCGGACCCTCGCTTAAGCCCCGAAACGTGCTAGAGAAACTCCATGATCCTGCTGATCGACAATTACGACAGTTTCGCCTTCAACCTCGTCCACTATTTGGGGGGATTGGGAGCGGACGTCGTCGTGCATCGAAACAACAAGATCACCGTGGGCGAGGTGCTCGCCGCCAATCCGCAGGCTATCGTGCTCTCGCCCGGCCCCTGCACGCCCAATGAGGCCGGAATCTGCCTCGACCTGATTGCGCACGCCGCGTCTACGATACCAATGCTAGGGGTGTGCCTCGGCCATCAGGCCATCGGCCAGGCCTTTGGCGGCGCGGTGGTGCGCGCGCCTGCGCCCGTGCACGGTAAGCTTTCGCTCATTCGCCACCAGGGCACCGGCGTCTTTCGCGGCATCAATGGTCCGTTCCAATCCACGCGCTATCATTCCCTCGTGGTCGAGCGTGACAGCATGCCGGATGCCTTGACCGTGACCGCGGAAACCGACGACCGTCTTGTGATGGGTCTCGCCCACAAATATCTGCCGGTGCACGGCGTGCAATTCCATCCCGAGAGCATCGCATCGGAGCACGGCCATTTGATCCTGAAGAATTTCCTCGATCTCGCCGCGAATTGGAATGCCGCGCATGGTCGCGAGCAGCCCGCACTGCGTCGGCGGCGCGCGCTTTGAGGCCTCCGTGAGCGACGAAATCAGGACACTCCTGGCCAAGCTAGCAACCGGTTCGACTTTGACGCGCGAAGAGTCCGCGCTCGCCTTCAACCGCATGATGTCGGGCGAGGCCACGCCCTCGCAGATGGGAGCGCTTCTGATGGCGCTCCGCGTGCGCGGCGAGACCGTCGACGAGATCACCGGCGCGGTCACCACCATGCGCGCCAAGATGCTCAAAGTGGCGGCGCCCGAGAACGCCATCGACATCGTGGGCACCGGCGGCGATGCCTCCGGCTCGTTCAATATCTCAACCTGTGCCGCCTTCATCGTAGCCGGCGCCGGCGTGCCGGTCGCCAAGCACGGCAACCGCGCACTGTCCTCGCGCTCGGGCGCCGCCGACGTGCTCAGCGCACTCGGCGTCAAGATCGAGCTCACCCCCGAGCAGGTCAGTCATTGCATTGATGAGGCCGGTATCGGTTTCATGTTTGCGCCCGCGCATCATCCGGCAATGAAGAATGTCGGCCCGACCCGCGTCGAACTCGGCACCCGCACCATCTTCAATCTGCTTGGGCCGCTGTCCAATCCCGCCGGCGTCAAGCGCCAGATGATCGGCGCATTTTCACGGCATTGGATCGAGCCCATGGCGCAGGTTCTGAAAATTCTCGGCTCCGAATGCGTCTGGGTCGCGCACGGCTCGGATGGCCTCGACGAGATCACCATTTCCGGACCGACGTCCGTCGCAGCGCTTGAAGGCGGCAAGGTGCGGACCTTCGAAGTCGCCCCCGAGGACATCGGTCTCAAGCGCTCACCGCCCGAAACGTTGCGTGGCGGCGACGCGCAAACCAACGCCACCGCGCTGTTGGGCGTGCTCAAGGGCAAGAAGGGACCGTTCCGCGATGTCGCGATTTTCAATGCCGCCGCAGCCCTCGTGGTTTCCGGTCGCGCCAAGGAGTTGAAGGACGGCGCGGCGATGGCGGCGAAATCGCTCGATTCCGGCGAAGCCGAAGGCCGGCTCGACCGCCTGATCGTTGTTTCGAATGCTTAGATGACCGACATACTGAAAAAAATCGAGAACTATAAGCGCGAAGAAATCGCCGCCGCGAAACGCGCGCGGCCGCGCGCGCAACTGGAGGCGGAGGCAAAGGCTGCCCCTCCCCCGCGCGGCTTCCTGACGGCGATCGAGAAGAAGACTTCCTCCGGACACTATGCGCTCATTGCCGAAATCAAAAAGGCGAGCCCCTCCGCTGGCCTGATCCGCGCCGACTTTGATCCGCCCGCGCTCGCGCGCGCGTATGAAGCCGGCGGCGCGACGTGCCTCTCGGTACTCACCGACGCGCCCTCGTTCCAAGGCCAACCGGAATTTCTCGCCGCCGCACGCGCCGCAACCAAGCTTCCCGTCCTGCGCAAGGATTTCATGTACGAGCCCTATCAAGTGGCGGAAGCACGCGCGATCGGTGCCGACTGCATCCTCATCATCATGGCTGCCGTGGATGATCAGGCTGCAGGCGAATTGGAGCAGGCTGCGTTTGCCTTCGGCATGGACGTGCTGCTCGAAGTCCATGACGAGAGTGAACTCGCGCGTGCGCTGAAGCTTCGTTCCAGGCTTATCGGCATCAATAACCGCGACCTGAAGACGTTCAAGACCACGCTCGCCACCGCCGAAAAATTGGCGCCGAAAATTCCAGCCGACCGCTTGATCGTCGGCGAAAGCGGCCTGCACACACCCGCCGATCTTGCGCGGCTTGCGAAAGTCGGCATCACCACGTTTTTGGTCGGTGAAAGCCTGATGCGTGCTCCGGACGTTGCCGTCGCGACACGCGCCTTGCTCACTCGCTCGCCGGCACGCGTGGAGTAAGTCGTGGCCAAAAAAACAAAGGCAAGGGCCGCAAAGAAGCTCAGCCACCTCGCAAAGAGCGGCGAAGCCCGCATGGTCGATGTGTCCGCAAAGGCCACCACCGATCGCACCGCGGTCGCCGAGGGCCGCGTGGTCATGACACGCTCCACGTTCGATCTCGTGCGCAAGGGTAACGCCAAGAAGGGCGACGTCCTTGGCGCCGCACGTCTCGCCGGCATCATGGCGGCGAAACGAACGCACGAGCTGATCCCGCTTTGCCATCCGCTCGCACTCGCCAAAGTTGCCATCGCTATTGTGCCTGACGAAACCCTGCCCGGCTTCGTCGTGCGCTCGACCGTGAAAGTGAAAGGACAGACCGGCGTTGAGATGGAAGCTCTCACGGCGGTGTCCGTCGCCTGCCTGACAATCTACGACATGGTCAAAGCCGTCGAACGTGGCATGCGCATCGAAGGCGTTCGTCTGATCGAGAAACTTGGCGGCAAGTCCGGCCACTACCGCGCGCCAACCGCTCAATCCGCCGGTCGAGGATGACATGGCGCTGATATCGGTCGCCGATGCGTTGGCCCATGTGCTCGAGGGCACCACGCCGCTGCCCCCGGAAAATGCCGCCCTCAACGACGCCCACGGCCGCGTCCTCGCCGCCGATGTCGTCGCGCTTCGCACCCAGCCGCCGGAAGATCTATCCGCCATGGACGGTTATGCGGTGCGCTCGGCCGATGTGGCGAACGTGCCGGTGACGCTCGATGTCGTTGGCGAGGTTGCGGCCGGGCATCCCTTTCCCGGGATTATCGGCAAAGGCCAGGCCGCCCGCATCTTCACCGGCGGCGTGGTGCCGCCCGGCGCCGACACCATCGTCATCCAGGAAAACACCAAACGCGAAGCCAGCCATGTCCTAGTGACGACAGGCTCGCCGCCCAAGAAACACATCCGCCGCGCCGGCCTCGATTTTGAAAAAGACCAGGTGCTGCTGCCGCGCGGCCGCCGCCTCACCGAACGCGACCTTATGCTGGCGGCAGCGATGAATCACCCGGTCGTGCCCGTCCATCGCCGCCCGCGTGTCGCCATTCTCGCCACCGGCGATGAACTCAAACCGCCCGGTTCCACACCCGGGCCGGGCGAGATCATCTATTCCAACGGCTTTGCCCTGGCCGCCATGGTGCGGGCCGAGGGCGCGGAGGTGGTCGATCTCGGTGTTGTGCCCGACCGGATCGCGGACACCACCGCTGCCATCCGGCGCGCACGCAGCGAGCATGCTGATATTCTGCTCACCAGCGGGGGCGCCTCGGTCGGCGAATATGACCTCGTGCAGAAGGCGCTCACCGCCGAGGGTCTCGCGCTCTCGTTCTGGAAGATCGCCATGCGCCCCGGCAAACCGCTGATGAGCGGCAAGCTCGGCGCGATGCATGTGCTCGGCGTGCCGGGCAATCCGGTCTCCGCCTTCGTATGCGCAAAGATGTTCCTCGTTCCGCTGATCCGCCGCCTTGCTGGACGGAGCGACATCACGCCCGAGACCGAATCAGCCGTGCTCGGCCGTGACCTGCCGGAAAACGATGAACGGGCCGATTACCTCCGTTCGAACCTTGTGCGGCCGACCGATGGCCCCCCGGTGGCCACGCCGTTCCCCACCCAGGACTCGTCCATGATCGCCACCCTGGCCAAGGCCGATTGTCTAGTTATTCGTGGACCTTACGCACCTGCAGCGAAGTCCGGCAGCCGTTGTGTGATCCTTAGGCTTAAGCCCTTCCTCTAGCAGCCCCTCGATTTTTTCACCCCAAATTAAAGAGTTGCGGAACACATATGGAACATATAGTGTCCGTTCATGCTTTGTTTTCGGCGGCTTGCCGAAACCCGGGGGGAGAACCAGGCCATGTTGACCCGCAAGCAATTCGAGCTCCTGCGCTTCATCCACGAACGACTGAAGGAGACAGGCATTCCTCCTTCTTTCGACGAGATGAAGGACGCCCTCGATTTGCGCTCGAAGTCCGGCATCCACCGCCTGATCACGGCGCTTGAGGAGCGCGGCTTCATCCGCCGCCTGCCGAACCGCGCCCGCGCCATCGAAGTCATCAAGCTGCCCGAAACGGTCGCGGGCGGCGTGGGCCGCCGCGGATTTACCCCCAATGTCATCGAGGGCAACCTGGGCCGCGTGCGCGCCGGCGCCGAGGACGAAGGCGGCCGCCCGGTAGCCGTGCCCGTCATGGGCCGTATCGCCGCCGGCACCCCGATCGAGGCGATCCAGACCAAGAGCCACACCATCAACGTGCCGCCCGAGATGCTGACCTCGGGCGAGCATTTCGCGCTTGAAGTGCGCGGCGATTCCATGATCGAGGCCGGCATTCTCGAAGGCGACGTGGCGCTCATCCGCCGCACCGAAGCCGCCGACACCGGCGACATCGTGGTCGCGCTCATCGACGACGAGGAGGCAACACTCAAACGCTTCCGCCGCCGTGGGGCGTCGATCGCCCTTGAACCGGCCAACACCGCCTACGAGGTCCGCATCCTGCCGCCGACGCGCGTGCGTATCCAGGGCAAGATGGTGGGCCTGTTCCGGCGTTACTGAGCCTTCCCGTCTCAATTGCCCGGCTGCAAATCCTCCGCCCGCGGCCTTGCGTCACCAGCGGACGGACTATGGATGATCGACGGCAACGCGACGAACTCCGGCCGTCCCGCGATAGGCGCCCACGGACGGTTGCTTTCCGTCGGTCGCGCAACGGTGACCTGCCACCGATCGCCGATCCGCCGCAACGCGACCGCACCATTGGTCCGCCATACACTGCGGTCGATCACGATGGCCGCACAGCCGGGCGGTGCCGTGCGCGGTGACACCACGACCACCGCCCGCCGGCAATCTTCCTCAAATGCTGCCGGTCCGCGCGCCAGTGCGATCAGTCCGCCTTTGCCAAGCCGCCCGATGCATCCGGCATTGTCGCATGTCATGCCTTGCAGGAGAGAGGGATCGTTGGGCAGCCGCGCATCGCCGTCGGCTTTGAGCCACTCCTGAACGGCGAAATTATCGCGTCCGAGTTGGGCAACAGCCAACCGTCCGTCGCTTCCGCGCACGGCGACCGCCTGCGCATCGGCTGACACGAGCACATCCGGCTGGGGCGTGAGCGCCGCCCAGACACTCCCAGCGATGAGCAGCACCGCCCCGCACCGGCGCAACGGCGTCTTGAGCAGACAGAGTACGACCAGTCCTGCGGTGACGACCAGCAGCGGGCCGGTATCGAAGGCTGCAATGCGCCCCACAGCGCCGGGCAAATGGGCAACCCACAACGCGACCGTTATCATCCACTCGATGCCCTCGCCCATCAGCCGCCAAAGCGGTCCATCGAGCCCAAACGGAATCAAAACCAGCGCCAACAAGCCTGCCGGCATCACCACAACGGATACGATCGGCATGGCGAGCAAGTTCGCCACCACGCCATAGGGCGCGATCCGATGGAAATGGAAAGCCGCGTAAGGCGTGGTCGCTAAGCCGGCCACCAGCGACGCCAGCACGAGCGCCAGCACTTCGCGCCCGCCCCACAACGCCACGCGCACCCCAAGCGAAGTATTGGCGCCTGCGATCATCCACGGCAGACCGCGTTGGTAAGCCGCGATCAGCGCAAGCGTTGCCGCAAACGACATCTGGAAACTCGGATGCACGACCGCCTCTGGCGCGATCAGCAGCACCGCCAAGGCCGCGACTGCAAGCGTCCGCAGCGTCAGCGCGGCCCGGTCCACCATCACGCCGATCAGAACAACGGCCGTCATGATGTATGAGCGTTGCGTCGCAACCTCCGCGCCGGACAGCACGAGATAGAACGTCGCCGCGAGCAGCGCCGCGAAGGCCGCCCATTTCTTGATCGGCTTACGGCTCGCATATCCGGGCACCAGCGCAAGCAAGGCACGCACAATGAAGAACACCACGCCTGCCACCACCGCCATGTGGTAGCCCGAGATCGACAGTACATGCGCGAGGCTCGACACATACATCGCGTCGTTCACCGGCCCCGAGATGGCGTCGCGCTTGCCCGTAATCAGCGCCGACGCGATTGAGCCCTCGTCTCCTTCGATGACCGTCCGAATGCGTCCGTCGATCGCGTCACGCAATCCTTCAATCGCCGCCATCGCGTGCAGCAAACGGCCGGGTGACGCCGGCGGCTCGATGATCTTGATCGCGCCCAGCACGTATCCGCTTGCGCCGATGCGCTGAAAATACAGGTCGCGCGCGAAGTCGTAGCCGCCCGGTCGCAATGGCGCGAGCGGCGGGCTCAAGCGCGCCTTGAGCGCCACATAGGAGCCGACCGGCGGGGCGGTACCCTTGCGCACCGACAGCCGCACGCGTTCGGGTGTTTCATCGAGACGCCCACCCTCGATTTTGAGCGCGCGCACCACGATGCGATCCGAACGCTCGCGCTCCTCGCGCACTTCGACGAAGCCGGCGATCTCCACTCCGCTGGCTGCGTGATGCAGCACCGGATGCGCAATCAGATATGTCTTCAGCGACGCTGCCGTGAAACCGACGGCAATCGCCGCCAGGCCAAGCACGACCGGAAGCGCGATCGCCTGTTTTCGAAGGAGGATGGCGCCCGCAATGAAACCGAGTGACAACGCAAACGCGGCCCATAACTTCGGCTCTTGCGCGGCGGTGAAATAGATGACGATGCCGAAGCCGAAGGCGACCGGCAGCCACGGCATGAGACGACCCGGACCGGTATCGGCAATCACCCAATTCTTGATTTGGTCGCGGGCCGCATCGGCATGATCGAGCCACGGCCAGATCAGCGTGCGACGCCAATGCGCTGCTGGTCCGCCCGCAAATCTATTGGGCGGCCAGCCGTCGGCCCGGCCCCTGCGCTCCCACTCGACCATGGCGCGCGCCCCCAATGCGCGCTACGCGTGCAATAGGGCCATGCTACACGAGCCGGCTTTGCCGTCGGGATCAGACTTGCGTGATGCCCACAGCTGTGGACATCAACTTCCGCGCACCTTCGCCCAGGTATCGCGCAGGCCGATGGTGCGGTTGAACACCGGCCTGCCGGGCGCGGAATCCGCATCGCGACAAAAATACCCCTGTCGCTCGAACTGGACCGCCGCATCGGAATTATCGGCGACCAACGCCGGCTCGAGTTTGCAGTCTCGCAAGACTTCAAGCGAATTGGGATTGAGCGCTGCCGCGATATCGCCGTCCGCATCGGGCGCCCGCTCGAACAAATCATGATAAAGCCGGACCTCGGCATTCATCGCGTCCACCGCCGCAACCCAATGCAACGTTGCTTTCACCTTGCGGCCGTCCGGCGCGTCGCCGCCCTTCGTGGCTGGATCATATGTGCAGCGCAGTTCGATCACTTCGCCCTTTTCGTTTTTTGTCACTGCACGGCAGGTGATGAAATACGCATAACGCAGACGAACCTCGCTACCAGGCGATAGGCGGAAAAATTTCTTCGGCGGGTTTTCCATGAAATCTTCCTGCTCGATGAAGATTTCGCGCCCAAAGCGTATCTGCCGCTTGCCCGCCGCCGGATCTTCAGGATGATTTACCACGTCGAGCTCTTCGGTCTTTCCTTCCGGATAATTCTCGATCACGACTTTCAACGGCCGCAACACCGCCATCCGCCGCATCGCGGTCTTGTTCAAAAGTTCGCGCACCGAATGCTCGAACATTTGCGGTTCGACCACGCTGTTCGCCTTGGCCACGCCCGTGCGCCGCACGAAGTCGCGGATAGCAGCTGGCGGCACGCCGCGCCGCCGCAATCCCGCAAGCGTCGGCATGCGCGGATCGTCCCAGCCTTTGACATGGCCGTCGCGCACCAGTCCGACCAACACGCGCTTTGACAGCACCGTATTCTTGATCAGCAGCTTGGCGAATTCGTACTGCCGTGGCCGCGACGGCACGGGCAGATGCTCGATCAGCCAATCGTACAGCGGTCGGTGATCCTCGAATTCGAGCGTGCAGATCGAATGGGTGATCCCCTCGATCGCATCCGACTGCCCGTGCGCGTAATCGTAGCTTGGATAGATCGACCATTTCGTGCCGGTGCGCGGGTGGCTCGCGTGCAGGATGCGGTAGAGCACGGGATCGCGCAGGTTGATGTTGCCGGAAGCCATGTCGATCTTGGCGCGCAGCACCCGCGCGCCATTGGGGAATTCGCCCGCACGCATGCGCCGGAACAGATCCAGATTGTCCTCGACCGCTCTATCGCGAAACGGGCTGTTCTTGCCCGGCTCGGTGAGCGTCCCGCGCATCGCCCGCATCTGCTCCTGCGTCTGGTCATCCACATAGGCATACCCGGCGCGGATCAGATGCTCGGCCCATTCATAGAGCTGCTCGAAATAATCCGACGCGTGATAGAGATGCTTGCCCCAATCGAAGCCGAGCCACCGCACATCGCGTTCGATCGCGTCGATATATTCCTGCTCTTCCTTGATGGGATTGGTGTCGTCGAACCGCAAATGGCACCGGCCGCCGAACTCGGCCGCCAAGCCGAAATTGAGACAGATCGATTTGGCGTGACCGATGTGCAGATAGCCGTTCGGTTCCGGCGGAAAGCGGGTAACGACCGTCTTCACGCGCTTGGCGTCCAAGTCCGCCTGCACGATATCGCGGATGAAATCGCGTCCCGTTTCGAGTGTCGCCGCTTCTTCTGTCATGGTGCCTCGAATACTGATTCCGCGACCGTTATTGCCCTAGTTTGAGCCAAAGTTCACTGTGAATTGCGCTCACTTTTTCGCCCGTGACTATGGTACATGGTCCGCAAATTCAACGGCACCGTCCTCGTACGAACATGGCCTCATGACTGAACCCGTTGTCGCGCGCTTTGCCCCCTCCCCCACCGGCTTCCTCCACATCGGCGGGGCCCGCACCGCGCTGTTCAACTGGCTATATGCGCGCGGGCGCAACGGCAAGATGCTGCTGCGCATCGAGGACACCGACCGCGAACGTTCCACCAAAGCCGCCATCGACGCCATACTCGATGGCTTGACCTGGCTCGGCATTCAATGGGACGGCGAGACGATCTATCAGTTTTCCCGCTCAGCGCGGCATCGCGAAGTCGCCGAGCAGCTGTTGGCCGCCGGCCGTGCCTATTATTGTTATGCGTCCACCGAGGAGCTCGCCGAAATGCGCGAGGCGGCGCGCCGCGAGGGCCGCTCCAAGCTTTACGACGGCCGCTGGCGCGACCGCGATCCGAAAGATGCACCGATCGGCATCAAACCCGCCATCCGCATCAAGGCCCCGACCAGCGGCGAGACCGCCATCGACGATCAGGTGCAGGGTCGCGTCACTTGGCAGAACGAGAACCTTGACGATTTCGTCCTGCTGCGTTCCGACGGCACCCCGACCTACATGCTTGCGGTGGTGGTCGACGATCACGACATGGGCATTACCCACATCATCCGCGGCGACGATCATCTCAACAACGCCGCGCGGCAGAAGCAGATCTACGACGCGCTTGGCTGGAACGTCCCGGTGATGGCCCATATTCCGCTCATCCACGGGCCGGACGGATCGAAACTTTCCAAACGCCACGGCGCGCTCGGCATCGACGCCTATCGCGCCATGGGTTATCTGCCGGCGGCACTTCGCAACTATCTTGTACGCCTCGGCTGGTCGCACGGCGACCAGGAAATTTTCTCCACTGAGGAAATGATCCAGTATTTCGATCTGCCGCAGATCGGCCGATCGGCCGCACGCTTCGATTTTGCCAAGCTCGAAAGCCTCAACGCTCATTACATCCGCCAGACCCCGGACGCCGAGCTCGTCACCGCCGTCGAGCAGCTGCTTCCGCATATCGCAGCCGGCGCCGATATCGCCAAGAAGCTCGATTCGACCATGCGTGAGAAACTGTCAGCCGCCCTGCCCAGTCTCAAGGAACGCGCAAAAACCCTCGTCGAGCTGATCGACGGCGCCTCCTTCATCTGGGCCGACCGCCCGCTTAAGCTCGATGAGAAGGCCGAAGCGCTGCTATCGGCCGAAGCGCGCACGCTGCTCGGCAATCTCACCAGGGAGCTTTCCACCGTCGAGCCTTGGGGCGCCGAAGCGACCGAACGCACCGTGCGCGCCTTTGCCGAACGACTGGGTCTGAAGCTCGGCGCCGTCGCGCAGCCTCTGCGAGCAGCCGTGACGGGCCGGACAACCTCGCCCGGGATTTTTGAAGTGCTGGCGGTGCTTGGCCGTGCCGAAAGCCTGGCGCGGCTGTCCGATCAGGCCGCTCCCGGGTGATAGCCAAGCTATTGCCTGCACATCTTGCAGTGCACACTTGAATGGGATACCCAGACAGGACCTGAACCACGGTGAGCCTGCCAGGCTCGAAACGCAGATTTTTCGACCGTCACAAGGCGCGACGCTCACCAGCGAGGGCTCGATCATGGACGCCAAGACCGGCCACAACATCAAGACCGCGAAGCTGACGGTCGGCGACAAGAATTGGTCGTTCCCGGTTTACGAGGGCACGATTGGCCCCGACGTTATCGATATCGCCAAGCTCTACGCCGAAACCGGCATGTTCACCTACGATCCCGGCTACACCTCCACCGGCGCCTGCGAATCGAAAATCACCTACATCGACGGCGAGCAAGGCATCTTGCTCTATCGCGGCATCCCGATCGAGCAACTCGCCGAGCATGGCGACTTCCTGGAGACTTGTTATCTCCTTCTGTACGGCGAACTGCCGACCGCGACCCAAAAAGCCGATTTCGACTATCGCGTGACCCGCCACACGATGGTCCATGAGCAGATGAGCCGCTTCTTTCAAGGTTTCCGGCGCGATGCCCATCCGATGGCGGTGATGACCGGCTGCGTCGGCGCGCTGTCGGCCTTCTATCACGACTCCACCGACATTTCGGACCCGCATCAGCGCATGGTGGCGTCGATCCGCATGATCGCCAAGATGCCGACGCTCGCCGCCATGGCCTACAAGTACAATATCGGCCAGCCGTTCGTTTATCCGAAGAACGAGCTCGATTATTCGACCAATTTTCTCCGCATGTGCTTTGCGGTGCCCTGCGAGGAGTACAAGCCGAATCCGGTTCTGGCGCGCGCCATGGACCGGATTTTCATTCTGCATGCCGATCACGAGCAGAATGCATCCACCTCGACCGTACGGCTCGCGGGCTCGACCGGCGCCAATCCCTTCGCCTGTGTCGCGGCCGGCATTGCCGCGCTCTGGGGTCCCGCGCACGGCGGCGCCAACGAAGCCGCATTGCGCATGCTGGGAGAAATCGGCAAGCCCGAACGCATCCCCGAATACATCAAGCGCGCCAAGGACAAGAATGACTCTTTCCGCCTGATGGGTTTTGGCCACCGCGTCTACAAGAACTACGACCCGCGCGCGAAAATCATGCAGAAGACCTGCCACGAGGTCTTGAGCGAGCTCGGCCACCGCGATGATCCGTTGCTGCAGGTCGCGCTCGAACTCGAGCGCGTCGCGCTGCACGATGAATATTTCCTGGAGAAGAAGCTCTACCCGAACATCGATTTCTATTCGGGCATCACGCTCAAGGCCATGGGCTTCCCCACCACCATGTTCACGGTGCTGTTCACGCTCGCCCGTACGGTCGGCTGGATCGCCCAGTGGAAGGAAATGATCGAGGATCCGAACCAGAAGATCGGTCGCCCGCGCCAGCTCTACACCGGCGCCTCACGCCGCGACTACGTGCCGATTTCGCGGCGGAAATAATTCGGATTAGTTGACCCGTGCGCCGTTGCCGCGTTTCGCGGCAGTCGCGCCATCGTATGCCCAGGTCATATACGCGCCACCCCAGGTGAACCCGCCGCCGAACGCTGCCAGCAGCATGCGGTCACCGACCTTGAGCTTGCTTTCGTAGTCCCACAGGCAGAGCGGGATCGTCGCGGCGGTCGTGTTACCGTACTTCTGGATCGTGAGCATCACCTTATTCATCGGCAATCCGAGCCGTTCGGCCGTGGTCTCGATGATGCGCTTGTTGGCCTGGTGCGGCACTACCCAGTCGATCATGTCGGCGCGCAGGTTGTTGCGTGCCATGATCTCGTGCGTGACCTCTGTCATGCCGGCCACCGCGAACTTATAGACAGCGGCGCCCTCCTGATAGACAGAGTGCAGACGCTTGGCCACGGTCTCCGCCGTCGGCGGCATGCGGCTCCCGCCGGCCGGTTGGTGAAGATGTTTCATCCCCGAGCCGTCGGAGCGCAGAACCATATCCATGATGCCGTTGCCATCGCGACTCGGTTCCAGCAGCACGGCCGCGGCGCCGTCGCCGAAAATCACGCAGGTCGCGCGATCGGTGTAGTCGACAATCGCCGACATTTTATCGGCGCCTACCACGATCACCTTGCTGAAGGTGCCGGCGGCGATGAACTGCCGTGCCACCGCCAACGCATAGATGAAACCCGAGCATGCCGCCTGCACATCGAAGCTGCCGATGTTGCGGATGCTGACCATGTCGCAGATCAGGTTGGCCGTGCACGGATGCACGAAATCCGGCGTCGTGGTCGCGCAGATAAGAAGCTCGACCTCCTCCGGCCTGGTGCCGGTCTTGCTGAGCAATCCGCGCACGGCCTCGGCCCCCATGTGCGATGTGCCGAGCCCTGCCCCCTTCAAGATGCGCCGTTCTTTGATTCCCGTGCGCTCGGTAATCCATTCGTCGCTGGTGTCGACCATGCGCGCGAGTTCGTGATTATCGAGGATGTAGTCCGGCACGTAGCCGTGCACGCCCATGATCGCCGCGCGGATCGGGTCTGGTACGGTCAACGGCTTCTAACTCCAACATTTTGCCAATAAAAACAAAGGGGTAGAAACCGCGGCAAACCGGCGTCGGTTTCCATACTTACACGTTTCGCGTCCGTTCCGCAAAGACCATATCGCCTTGCCGAATGTATGACAGGACGATATCGGCGGCCCCTATTGCGGGCATGCGGCGACCAATCTCCATGATGGCATCGAGCCGACCAAAGGCGTCGAGTTGCCGCCACCGCTCCGGACCGTCGCGCAAGAGTGGCGCCAAGGCCGCCGCAAGCCGCTCCGCCGTACAATTCTCCTGCAGGAATTCCGGCACGATGTTTTCACCGATCACCAGGTTGGCGAGGATTACTGACGGTACCTTGATCATCAGGCGAGCGATCATCGCTTCGATCGCCGAGACCTTATAGCCTGCGACAGTCGGCACACCGGCGATTGCAAGTTCGAGCGTCACCGTACCGGATTTTGCCAGCGCTGCTCGCGTCACGCGAAAAGCAGAATCCTTCTCTGCCGGATCAACCACGATGCGCGGCGGCTTTGGCCACGCGGCTGTTGCGGCGGCGATCTGTTCGCGCAAATGCGGCACGGTCGGTAGCACGATCTCGAGCGGGCCGTGGGTGCTCTGCAACCGCGTAATTGCGTCGCCAAACACGGATAGCATATGGCGGATTTCGCTGCCGCGGCTTCCCGGTAGAACGAGCACGGTCGGCGGATCGGTCATTCTGCGTCGCGCCTCTTCCGCATTTGGCCGCAACGCAGCGGTTCGCTCCGAGAGCGGATGCCCGACATAGGTGCAAGGCGGGCCGCCCAGCTTCTGGTGCGCAGCCGGCTCAAATGGCAAGAGCGCCAATACGTGATCGATATAGTGGCGCATCGCGCGCGCGCGGCCGGGCCGCCAGGCCCAGACCGTGGGCGAAACATAGTCCACGATCGGAATCGACGGATCGCTCGCCCTCACGCGGCGCGCCACGCGATGGGTGAAATCAGGGCTGTCGATGATCACCAAGACATCGGGCTTCGCTTGGACAATCGCAACGGCAGTTTCACGGATTCGCCGCAAGATCGTCGGCAGGCGCTGCGGGATGGAGCTGAATCCCAAAATTGAAAGCTCTTCGATCGCAAAGAGGCTGCGAATGCCCGCGCGCGCCATTTCCCGCCCACCTACTCCGGAAAATCGTAGCGGTCCCTTGGATCGTTCCTGCAGCGCATGAAGGAGCGCCGCGCCCAGACGGTCACCCGATTCCTCGGCCGCCACCAGGAAAATGTGTGCCGTTCCGGCATTCGAGGCCGTACCCGGCATCAAATCACGCATCGCGCGTGCCATCGGCATCAATGCCAATGACAAAGATTTTTGCGCTGTCGGCAACCGCAGCCATGCGTTCCGCTTCGGCCACGATCGCACTTCCGGCCACCACCGCAATGCCGGCAAGCCCCGCGTTCGCCACGCCTTCGATGGTCGCCGGACCGATTGCCGGCAGATCGACACGCCGGTCTTGCCCGGGCTTCGGCGCCTTGACCAGCACACCCACGCCCACCGGCGAACGAACCCGACCGTTGCGGCGCATTTCGGCCAGGTGCGCCAACATCTCGTCGGTGCCTTCCGCCGCTTCCATGGCAAGGATGCGGTTGTCCGCGACGACAACGGCCTGGCCAACATCGAATGGGCCGGTCGCGTGCAGCAGCGCCAACCCGCATTTGATATCGGCCCAATCACGTTCGATCGGCGCACGTCTGCCGAGCGCCCCGCGCGGCATGCGAATTTCCGGCGCAACCTGATCCGCCCCGATCAATCGAAATCCATTCTCTTCGAAGATTTCAGTCACTCCGAGCAACAGCCGATTGTCACCGCCTCGGAGAAGCCTGATCAGCCGAGGCACCAGAAACAATGTCGTAAAGTCGGGCCAAAGCTGACGGATTGTCGGCCGGATCAAGCTGCCGATGAACACCACGTCGCGGCAGCCCTCCGTGCGAGCGATCCTGCGAATGCTGCCGAACTGCCCGATCCGCACCCAGTGGTGCGGATAGCCGGTCATGCGTTCCGCATCCGCCGCGCCCTTCAAAGCGAACAGCACCACGCGTCGCCCGCCGCGCACGGCCGCATCGGCCACCGCGAACGGCAGGCTGCCGGCTCCACAAATAATGGCGAGCGGTGTCGTATCCGGTGTCGTCGGCAGTTGCGCGTTCATGGCTCCTGGTCCGCTTCCGCCCGCCGGATCGCCATCGTGATCGGTCGCGTGCCGCTTCGTATAAATGCAATCATATCCGCGACCAGTTCATTCTGGTTGCCGGCGGCAAGACGATCAAGCCGTTCGCGAAACGTCTCTTCGCCGAAGAACAATGCATCATAGGCTTGCCGCAGCGCATGAATGTCCGTGCGTGCAAATCCTCTGCGTTTCATTCCGATCACATTGAGGCCGACAAGATCGGCGAGCGGTCCGTGGACGAGACCGAACGGTATGACGTCAGCGCGCACGCCGCTCAGTCCCACGATCATCGCCCCGTCGCCGATGCGGACGAACTGCCGGACGGCCGCCTGCCCGCCGAACACCACATGATCGCCGATCGTCACGTGCCCGCCGAGCACGACGTTATTCGCAAATGTCACGTTGCTGCCGATCTTGCAATCGTGCGCAATGTGCGTGCCGACCATCAGCATGCATCGATCGCCCACTTCGGTGATCCCGCGATCGTCCTCCGTACCGGTATTCATGGTGACGTTCTCGCGAATATCGCAATCAGCCCCGATGACGAGCCGTGTTGCTCCGCCGCGATAATTCTTCGACTGCGGCGGCGTGCCGAGCGAAACGAACGGAGCAACGACCGTTCGTTCGCCGACCACGGTAACGCCAGTCACGTTCACATGCGATCGAAGCCGCACGCCGGCACACAATTCGACCTGCGGCCCGACAACGCAAAAAGGGCCTATCTCGACGTCATCAGCCAGCCGGGCGCCATCCGCCACCCTTGCCGTGGGATCGATGTGCGGCACGCCTACTGCTCTTCCATCATCGCGCCGATTTTGGCCTCCGCCACGAGGTCATCGTCAACCTTGGCTTCGCCCTGATACCACCACATGTTTCGCCGCCGCGCGACGCGGTTCATATGGTATTCGAGTCGATCTCCGGGCACGACCGGTCGGCGGAATTTCGCGTTGTCGATCGTGAGCAGATAAACGCGCGCGGGCTTGGAATTGAAGGATTCCCGGATGCAGAGCACGCCCGCCGTCTGCGCCATGCCTTCCAACACGAGCACGCCCGGCATGACCGGGTTATTGGGGAAATGGCCAAGAAAATGCGGCTCGTTGAACGTGACATTTTTGATGCCGATAGCGTGCTCATCGCCTTTGATATCGATGATGCGATCGACCATGAGGAATGGATAGCGGTGCGGTAGGGCCGCCAAGATCTCACGGATCCCCACGGCTCCGAGTGTTTCGCCATTCATCCCCCGTCTCCTTCGTCCTTTTTACGCGAACCCGGCGCGTTGCCGAACGTCAGTTGACGCAGCGTGGCCGTCATCCGAAACCACTCACGCATCGACATGGCCGGAATGCCGCCCCAACGCCCGCGGGGTGGAATATCGGACATCACCCCTGCCTTGGCCGCAACCTTTGCACCCTCGCCAACCGTAACATGATCCGCAATGCCGGCCTGTCCGCCGAGCATGGCGTAGTCCTCGATCCTGACGCTACCGGAAACTCCGACCTGGCCCACCAGAATGCAGTGCCGCCCGACGATCACGTTGTGACCGATTTGAACGAGATTGTCGATCTTAGTGCCTTCGCCGATCATGGTATCGCGGATGCCGCCGCGATCGATTGCGGTATTTGCGCCGATTTCCACGTCATCTTGGATTATGACGCGGCCGAGTTGCGGGATCTTCTCATGCCCTTTCAATCCGGGAAGATAGCCGTAGCCATCCTGTCCGATCCGGCATCCGGCATGAATGACGACGCGGTCTCCGATGATGGTGTGCACGATTGAAGCGTTCGCACCCACGACGCAATCGCGTCCGATACGGACCTCCGGCCCAATGACCGCGCCCGCGGAAATCACGCTGCCGGCGCCGATCTCGGCCCGCGGACCGATAACAGCGCCAGGATCGATGGTGACCTCGCTCTCAAGCCGGGAGGCCGGATGCACTTTTGCATCGGCCGAAATTCCGCTCGCCTCGAACAACGAGGATGGTCGCGTGCCATCCGGGAAAAGCGCTCGCGCCACCATGACAAAGGCACGATAGGGCTCGCGCACGCGCAATAGCGCCACGTGCTTCGGTGCGATGGCCTCGAATTGTTCAGTCAGCAGACAGGCTCCGGCGTCCGTTTCTTTCAGATCGTCGGCAAATTTCGCGCTGTCGATGAACGTGAGATCGCCCGGTCCCGCAAGCTCGACCGGAGCGATATTCGTGATGCGCCGGTCAAGCCGGGCATCCGCGTGCGCCGATGCCTTCGTCAGCGCGGCGATCTCGCTCACGGTCAGACCCGTGCTCGGCTGGAAGAAGATTGGCTCGGTCATGCCACCATGCCGTGGCCACGTCCATCGCCAGACTTAGAATCGGGTGCCACCGCTGAAGCGGAACTGCTGGGTGCGATCATAGTCTTGCTTCATGACGGGGATTGCGAAGTCGAAGCGCAACGGGCCAAACGGCGAGGCCCATAGGACGCCCACACCGACAGAGGCGCGGATCGATTTTGAATCCGCCGGTGAAATTGTCTCCCCCGTCACATCCCAACTGGTCGGCCCCTTGTAACCCCAGAGCGATCCGGCATCGGCAAACAGCGCCGCTTTGACGCCGGCATCTTTCGGAAGAATAAATACCGGCGTCTGCGCTTCGACGCTTGCGCCCCAATACATTGTGCCACCGAGCGAGTCCTGCGATGTTCCAAAGGTCAAATCGCGCGGTCCGAAGCCTGCCGGTTCGAATCCGCGCACGAGATTGGGTCCCATCTGGAAATGATCGAGCATTCGCAAATCTTTGCTGCCCCAACCCGTAATATATCCGCCCTGCAGGTGAAGGACGCTAACGACGTCGGAGAAAACCTCGTGGTAGGCACGCGCATCAGCAGTCGTGCGGATGAAATTCACATCGCCGCCGACCCCGGCGAAATCCTGCCTGAACTCGGCGAACAGGCCCTCGCTCGGATTTTTGTTGTTGTCGAGCGTATTGTAGATCACGCTATAACCGAGCAGCGAAACCATGACCGCCCCCGCGGCCAGTTCTTTGCGCACTGCGAGTGATGCTTCGCCGTCGGTATAGCAGGCGTCACTAGGCAGCACCCCAGTGCCGCCATTTATCTTGGCGGCCGACGAGTAGATACAGTCGTTAAGTTGTAGTGGCAGCGTGATTTCTTGTTGATAGATCGAGTAGCGCAGTTGCAGCGCCCATTCTTCGCTTAACCCAAATCCGAGTGACAGCGTGCTGCCGATTGTTCTGTTGTCGTAGGAATAATAGCTTGAGGCCAAGGTCTGTCGGGCAAACAGCGAAACACCGCCGGACATCCGATAGCCAAGCAAATACGGTTCGAGATACGACAGTTCGAATCCGCGCGCACGCTGGCCGTACATGATGGCCGCTTTGACGATCTGGCCGCGGCCCAGCAGGTTGCGGTCACCGATGGAAAATTCGCCCATCACGCCGTCCGCCGTGGAGTACCCGGCAGCAACCGCGATTTCGCCGGTCGGCATTTCTTCGACGTCCACGTTCAAGACAACCCGGTCGGACGCCGAACCCGGTTCCGTTGTGATTTTGACGTTTTTGAAATAGTTGAGGTTCTTCAAACGCCGCTCGGCGCGATCGACCAAGGCGCGGTTATAGGCATCGCCTTCGGCGATATCGAACTCGCGCCTGATCACATAGTCGCGGGTGCGGACATTGCCGCGTATGTTGATCCGTTCGATGTAGATGCGCGACCCTTCATCGATCGTGTAGACAAGATTGATCCTCTTTGTGGCCGGATCGCGCTCCCCGCGCGGACGCACCACCGCAAACGGATAGCCGCGCTTGGCTACGTCGATCGACATGAATTCGACCGACTTCTCAACCGCTTCCGCGTTGTAGATCGCCCCGCTATCGGTTCTGAGCATCGGCCGCAGCGACTCTGCAGGCACGGCACGCACGTTCGATTGAATGTCGACTTTGCCAAACCGGTACTGCGGACCTTCCTCGATCGTGAAGGTGATGATGAATCGTTTCACTTCCGGATCGTACTCGCCGACAGCGGAGACGATGCGGACGTCCGCAAACCCGTGCTTGAGGTAGAACCGCCGCAACAGATCCCGGTCTGCTTCGATGCGATCCGGGTCGTAAATGTCGGTCGTCTGCAAAAATGCCAGCAGTCCGGTTTCCGCAGTCTTGATCTCTTCCTTCAATCGCGAGGACGAATAGGAATTATTGCCGACAAACCGGATCGTTTTGATGCCGATTTTGTCGCCTTCCTTGATCTCGAACACGAGATCGACCCGGCCGTTCGGTAATTCGATGATCTTCGGCTCGACACGCACGTCGTAGCGGCCGTTGCGCCGGTAGATTTCGGTAATCCGCTGCACGTCGGCCTGCACCGTGGAACGCGACAGGGTTCCGCGCGGCTTGGATTGCACCTCGTTCTGGAGCTGATCGTCCTTGACCTTCTTGTTGCCCTCGAAGGCCACGCGGTTAATCACCGCATTTTCGACAACCGTGACCACGAGCCGTACGCCGGTCTGATTGACGTGGACGTCCTGGAACAGGCCGGTCGCATAGAGCGCTTTCAGCGCTTCGTCGATCTTGGCCGCGTCGAGGCGCTGGCCCGGCCCTGGCCGAAAATAGGAGCGGATGGTATCGGCTTCGACGCGCCGGTTGCCCTGGACGACAATCGAATCTGCGGACTGTGCTACGGCGATATCAGTCGTTGCCACCGCAATGGCGACAACGCACAAAACACTCCCGGCGAGGATGAGGCCGGCGACGCCCAACCCTCGGATAAGCCGTACCCACACATCCATGCGCGACTTGCCCTGTTGAGTCCTTTTGTCCGCTCGAGCAGCGGGTTGGGATTCACGCGAAATCATGTTTGTACAAGCTTTTACTC
Organism: Xanthobacteraceae bacterium; assembly: GCA_035501735.1. Lineage (GTDB taxonomy): Bacteria > Pseudomonadota > Alphaproteobacteria > Rhizobiales > Xanthobacteraceae > PNAI01. Next base: position 57,511 of record DATJVR010000012.1, read on the forward strand.
GCACTGCAACACACTTTGCCCCGCCAACCACAGCTACTCATTGGCGGATTCCGGATACTCCAATAGCGTTACCGAAGCGCCACAGACCTTACGAAGCAGTGAAATGGATGATGTCATTAAAGGTTGCAAAGATCATCAACATCACCACGATCGCGAGTCCGATGCGAAACCCCACCTCTTGCGCGCGTTCCGAAAGAGGACGGCCACGAATTGCTTCAATCCCGTAGAACAAAAGGTGACCCCCATCCAGTAACGGGACTGGGAACAAGTTGAGTAGACCAATCGAAACCGACAATACTGCGGCTAAATTCAGCAGCCCGACCGTTGCCGCCCCCGCACCCCCGGAACTGAGCCCGCCCTGCCAGACCTGACCCGCAACTTGCGCGATTCGAGCCGGGCCGCCAACTTGATCTGCCGACTCGCGGCCCACGACCACGCCGCCGATATAGGCCAGGGTTCGGTCGATGATGAACCAGGATTCCTCGATTCCAAGGCTGATCCCCGTCAGAGGATCGACCCTCTGCAATTGATGATCGGCTCCAGCCATCGAGCGGCTGATGCCGAGCACGCCGATGCGATGCAGATTGCCGAAATTGTCCTTGATTTCCTTCAGCGCCGGCGTGGCTTTGAGCGTTTTCTGAACGCCCCCGCGATCAACCACCATCTCGAGCGTTTGACCCGCACTGATCGAGATGATCCGCTGCATATCGGCGAATGTCGCAACCTTGTGGCCGTCGATCGAAAGCACGACGTCGCCAGGCATGAAACCAGCGGCGGCCGCCGCGCTATCCGCTTGCACGCCGTCAACCCGCGGCGACGTCGAAGACTTGCCGTAAAGCGTGAAAATTCCCGCGAATATTACGATCGCCAGGAGGAAGTTTGCGATTGGACCAGCCGCGACGATCGCTGCACGGTTTGGCAGCTTTTGATAGACGAAGCTTTCCGACCGCTCGGAGGGGCTCATGGCTGCCGCCGCAGTCGTGTCCGGAACACTGGCGGCGTTTTCGTCGCCAAAAAACTTGACGTAGCCGCCCAGCGGGATGGCCGAGATTTTCCAACGGGTCCCATACCGATCGTTGAAACCGCATAATTCCGGACCAAAACCGATGGAAAATACCAAAATCCGCACGCCGCACAGGCGGGCGATCAGGAAATGACCCAATTCGTGGAAAAACACGACAATCGTGAGGACGAAGACGAAGGGTATCAGATAGCCGCCGACTGAACCAAGACTATCTAAGATATTGAAATGCATGATTATTGTTTCCTACGCACGAATCCCCAACAAGCTTCTAGGATGCCTTTACGGCGATTTCTGGCAAGAGATCATGCGCCAGCGACCTTGCAATATGGTCAACGGCGAGTGCTTCTTCTGCATTTAGTGGCTCATGGGTCACACCGCGGCGAGCGGCCGCATCGAGAGTGGCCGCAGCCAGGCTTGCGATCGCCGTGAATTCGAGTTTTCCGGCAAGAAAGCAGCCGACCGCCACCTCATTGGCTGCGTTGAGCACGGTGGGAGCCGCCCCGCCAGTCTCAAGCACTTGCTGTGCGAGTCCCAAAGCGGGAAACCGATCCAGATCCGGCTGCTCGAAATTCAAGTTCGCGATCTTGGCGAGGTCGAGCCGCGGCGCCGGGCCGTCGATGCGCTCCGGCCAGCCGAGGCAATGGGCGATGGGGATGCGCATATCGGGTGCGCCGAGCTGGGCCACCACCGATCCATCGCGATATTCCACGAGGCCGTGCACGATGGACTGCGGATGCACAAGCACTTCGAGTTCCGCCGGGGTGAGCGCGAACAGATGATGGGCCTCGATCAACTCAAGCCCCTTGTTCATCAGGGTTGCGGAATCGATCGTGATCTTCCGCCCCATCGACCAATTGGGATGCTGCATCGCCTGGTCCGGTGTCGCCCTGCGCATCGCCTCAAGCGACCAAGTCCGGAACGGTCCGCCGGAAGCGGTCAGGATCACGCGCCGCACTTCCTCGCGGCGTCCCGCGGTCAAGGCCTGGAAAATAGCATTGTGTTCGGAATCGACCGGTAGGATATTCGCGCGCGCCGCCGCCACCGCCCGCATGAAGAAGCCGCCCGCGCACACCAGGCATTCCTTGTTGGCAAGCGCAATGGTCGCGCCACGCGCGACCGCAGCCAAAGTCGGCTTCAATCCGATCGCACCGCTGATCGCCGCCATCACCCATTCGGCGGGCCGTTCGGCGGCTTCGATCAAGGCGCCTTCGCCTGCGCCCGCCTCGATACCCGAGCCGGCAAGCGCGTCCTTCAACTCACGATAGGCGTCCGCGTCGCCGATTGCGGCATAGCGCGCACCCAGTTCGCGCGCGAGCCGCGCAAGCTTCTGTGCGTTGCGGTTGGCGCTCAACGCCTCGACCCGAAACCGCTCCGGCCTGCGTTTGATCAGATCAATGGTGCTGGCGCCGATTGATCCCGTCGCACCAAGCACCGTCACGCCGCGCACCGCGAGCGCCGGGCCAACTTCGGAGCGAAACTTCGTGCTACGCGCGACCATCAATCACCATACCAGCAGTCCGCGTCCCGGCGCCACGGCCCCGCCATGGGCAAGCCCGATGATAACAGCGAGCAAACTCGCCGCCATAAATCCGTCGAGCCGATCCATGAGACCGCCATGGCCCGGAATGAGCCAGCTCGCATCCTTGACGTTGAATTGGCGTTTGACCGCCGACTCCAGGACATCACCGGACTGCGAGGCGACTGACAGCAGGAAAGCAACCAAGCTGATCGCCGCGATATCCTCCATGCCGAAATATTTCGCCACCGCGATTCCCGCGCCAATGCCGGCTGCAAGCCCGCCGATCGCGCCGGCCCAAGTCTTGTTCGGCGATATTCGCGGAATCAATTTCGGTCCGCCGAACGTGCGGCCCACCACGTAGGCCAGAACGTCGGTCGACCACACCACGGCAAACACCAATACGATGACCCTGAAACCGAACATCGGGTCCGCACGCAAGACCACCGGTGCGACAAGAAGCACAGCCGCATAGGCGAGACCGACGACCGACCAGGAGCGACGCACTTTTGTGGCCAGCGTCGAAACGCCGAGCGCGCCAAGCGAGATCAAGATCAGCGCCAGGACCGGCCGGCTCATCGCCCAAAGCAGGCTGGTGCCCACGATGGCAATGGAGCCGATGGCAAAAACCGGGTTTTTGTCGTGCGTGCAGACCATTCCATCCCATTCCCACAGCACGACAAGCGCGGCGATCGTCCAAAACAGCAAGAATACCTGATCGCCGACATAGGCAACGCCCAACGCGAGCGGCGCCATGACCAGCGAGGATAGGATGCGCAAGACGAGGTTACTGTTGCCGGCCTGCGGTAATACCGTCTGGGGCGGAGTGATCTGATCGGCGCCGGCCATGGGTCAAGACCCCTGTTGGGCGGCGAGACCCCCGAAGCGGCGCTCGCGGCGGCGGTATTCGCCGATCGCATTCTCGAGCGCAGCCCGGTCGAAATCAGGCCAGTAAATCGGGAGGAAGACCAGTTCGCTGTAGGCCGCCTGCCAAAGCAGGAAATTGGACAATCGCTGCTCGCCGCTGGTGCGGATGATCAGATCGGGATCGGGCAGATCCGCGGTATCGAGATGGCGGCCCAGCAGTTCGGGCGTTATCGCGTCCGTGCTCAACCGGCCCGCCGCAACTTCGCCCGCAATCCGTTGCGCCGCGCGCGCCAACTCCTGGCGCGAACCATAGTTGAAGGCAACCACGAGCGTGAGCTTGACGTTTTCGCGCGTTAACTCCTCGGCCTCCTCCAACAATCTCCGGATCTCCGGGTCCAAGTCTTCGCGTTCGCCGATGACCCGCACGCGCACGTTGCTGCGGTGCAAGTCCGCCAGATCGTGACGGATGAAACGCCGCAGCAGGCCCATGAGTTCGCTCACCTCGGCCGGCGGCCGTGCCCAGTTCTCCGCGCTGAACGAATAGATGGTGAGGACCTGGATGCCGATATCGGCCGCAGCTCGCACCGTGCGCCGCAGCGCCTCGACACCGCGCCGATGACCTTCCACGCGCGGCAAGCCGCGGTTGGCGGCCCAGCGTCCGTTGCCATCCATGATGATGGCAACGTGCCGCGGCACGACAAACGGTTGTACGGATTTGGCCAACGAGGCTTCGGTCATCAATCGGGGGCTCCTAGCCCCTGTCCTTACACCGTCATGATTTCCTTTTCTTTGGCAGCGATCGCATGATCGATGTCGGTAATGGCCTGATCGGTGGCCTTCTGCACTTCGGCATCCATCCGCTTGTGGTCGTCCTGACTGATCTTATGGTCCTTTTCCATCTTTTTTAGGACCTCCATTCCGTCGCGCCGGACATGCCGCACTGCAACCTTCGCGGTTTCCGCGTATTTGTGCGCGATCTTAACCAATTCCTTGCGCCGCTCTTCATTCAGCTCCGGAATGCGCAGGTGCAGAACTTGACCCTCTGTCGATGGATTGAGTCCGAGGTTGGCCGCGATGATGGCTTTTTCGACCGCATGAACCATCGCGCGATCCCAAACCTGCACGCTGATCATGCGCGGTTGCGGCACGCTCACCGTGGCAAGCTGATTGAGCGGCATGCTCTGGCCGTATGCGTCCACATGAATGGGATCGAGCAGATGCGCCGATGCGCGCCCGGTTCGTAACGCGCCGAGCTCTTGCTTGAGCACCGACAGCGCGCCCTGCATACGTCGTTTCAATTCGTTGATGTCATAGGTTTGAACGTTCATGGCCCCTCCAAGCAACGCTGAGCGAGGTCCGCTCCCGCAACGCACCCAATGGACGGCCCGCTTGCCGCGCCAGCTTGCTCAACCGCCGACCAGTGTCGCGCGACCTTTGCCGCGCAACACCGCCGCGATGGCGCCCGGCACCCGGATCGAAAACACGATGATAGGCATACGGTTTTCCCGGGCAAGCGCGAAGGCGGTGGCGTCCATAACCTTGAGGTCGCGATCCAGCGCTTCCTGGTGGCTCAACTGGGCATAGCGTTTGGCTTTCGGGTCTTTTTTCGGGTCGGCACTATAGACCCCGTCGACATCGGTCGCCTTGAGCACGGCATCGCAGCGCATCTCGGCCGCGCGCAGGACCGCCGTGGTGTCGGTGGTGAAAAACGGATTGCCGGTGCCGCCCGCAAACACGATGACGCGTCCCTCTTCCAGATGGCGGAGCGCGCGCGCGCGCTCATAGGTTTCGCAGACCTGCGGCATGGTGAGCGCCGACATGCTGCGCGCCGGCGATCCCGCGCGCTCGATCGCCGCCTCCAGCATGAGCGAATTCATCACGGTCGCCAGCATGCCCATGGCATCCGCCGTGGGCCGCGCGAGATTTTTTCCCGAAATCTGCACGCCCCGCAGAATATTGCCGCCGCCCACCACGACCCCGAGCGTGACGCCCGATTTATGCGCATCAACGATATCGCGCGCGATGCGGTCGATCGTCGGTTGATGAATGCCAAAGCCGGCAGGACCGGTAAGGGCCTCACCGGAAACCTTCACGATCACGCGACGGTAGGCTGACTTGGCCATCGCCAATGATCTCCCCCGGGGCCGCCGTCGTCAGCGTTGACCCGCAGCCGCTGCGACTTCCGCCGCGAAATTGGTTTCCGGCTTGTCGATGCCCTCACCCAACGCATAGCGCACGAAACCGGAAACCTTGACCGGCGCGCCGACAGTCGCCTCGGCTTCCTTCAACGCCTGCGCCACGTTTTTCGCCGGATCGTGGATGTAGGCCTGATCGACGAGACAGACCTCCTTGTAGAAGGTCTTCAAGCCCGACTCCACGATCTTATCGATCATGTTGGCGGGCTTGCCTTGCGCCTTGAATTTTTCCGCCATGACTTCTTTTTCGCGGGCGACGACCTTTACATCGAGCCCGGCGGAATCAACGGCCTGCGGATTCGACGCCGCGACATGCATGGCGATCATGCGGCCGACTTTGGCAAGCTCGTCGCCCTTTCCGTTGGACTCCATCGCGACGATCACGCCGATCTTGCCGAGTCCGTCCGACACCGAATTGTGCATGTAATTCGCGATCACGCCTTTGCCGACCGACAGCGACGTTGCGCGACGCAGTGTCATGTTCTCGCCGATCTTCGCGATCGATTCCGCGATTGAATCGGCAATCGTCAGGCTGCCGGCTTTATGCGCGTTAATATTGTCGACATTGTCGCCGACTTCGAGCGCCACATTGGCGATCATCTTCACCAGACCTTGGAACAGGTCGTTACGCGCAACGAAATCGGTCTCGGAATTCACTTCGACCAACACGCCTTTGCCGTCCTTCACCGCAACGCCGATGAGGCCTTCGGCGGCAAGCCGGCCCGCTTTCTTGGCCGCCTTCGCCAGCCCCTTTTTACGCAGCCAATCAACGGCCGCTTCCATATCGCCGTTGGTTTCGATCAGCGCGGTCTTGCAGTCCATCATGCCCGCGCCGGTTCGTTCGCGAAGCTCCTTGACCATCTGGGCTGTGATGTTTGCCATGGTTCCTGTTCCGATGCCGCAATGTCAGTCCGCAAAGTCAGACGTAATGCGAAACGGCTTACTCGGCCGTCAGTTCCTTCGCCTTGGCGATCCAACTATCGACGCGGCCCGGCAGGCCGACCTCCTCGCCGACATTGTGCGCGGCCGTCGCGCTCAATTCGGCGATCTGCGAGTAGTGAAAAATTCCGAGATCGTTGAGTTTCTTTTCGATCGCAGGCGAGATGCCCGGCAATTTCTTAAGATCGTCGGCAACACCGCGCGGGCCAGCGAGCGGCTCAAAGCCGACCTTGTTCATCTCGGGTGCCGGCAGCGGCTCGGCAATCGGTTCGGGCGCAGCGCCGATGTCGATCCCGGCGTGGCCTTGCGCCCGTGAAATCCCGTCGATCGCCGCCTTGGCCACGAGATCGCAATAGAGCGTGATCGCGCGACTCGCATCGTCGTTGCCCGGCACGACGAAAGTGATCCCGTCCGGATCGCAGTTGGTATCGACCACGGCGGCGACCGGCACGCCGAGTCGCCTCGCTTCCTTGATTGCAATGTCCTCCTTGTTGGTGTCGATCACGAACAACAGATCGGGCAACCCGCCCATGTCCTTGATCCCACCGAGCGCGCGCTCGAGCTTGTCGCGCTCGCGCGTGAGCGTAAGGCGCTCCTTCTTGGTGTAACCCTGAGCCTCGTTCGACGAGAGCATCTCGTCGAGCTTGCGCAGACGCGCGATCGACTGCGAGATGGTCTTCCAGTTGGTCAGCGTGCCGCCGAGCCAGCGCGAGTTCACGTAATATTGTGCCGAGCGCTTGGCGGCTTCGGCGATGGCATCCTGCGCCTGCCGCTTGGTGCCGACGAACAGGATGCGACCGCCGTTGGCGACGGTGTCGCTGATCGCCTGCAGCGCCCGGTGCATCATGGGCACGGATTGGGTCAGGTCGATGATGTGAATGTTGTTACGGGTGCCGAAGACGTACTCCGCCATCTTCGGGTTCCAACGATGGGCCTGATGGCCAAAGTGCACGCCAGCTTCCAAAAGCTGGCGCATGCTGAAGTCGGGCAGCGCCATTATGTGGTTCTCCGGTTGATCCGCCGCGGACCGATGAGCCTGTCCCGTTTTGGGGCCGGCACCGGACGGCTTTCCAACGGAAAGCCAAGGTCCGCGTGTGAGTTAGGCCGCCTTATATATGGATGCGCCCTCATGACGCAACCTTCATGTCTCGGTCGCCGTCGTCGGGCGTCCTTATCCGGCGAAACCGGCTTTCGCCACGTTCAGCGACAGGCGCCCGAGGCGCGAGGGGGCGCGTCCTGATCCACGCCGATGTCCGGCGGGCGCGCGATCTGGTAAACACGACCGATGAAAATTCGAAGGCGCGAATTTCTACACTTGGCCGCAGGGGCTCCGGCCCTTTTGTCGCTGTCCGCGACTGCGCGTGCGCAGGCCTATCCGTCCCGTCCAGTGCGCGTGGTCGTAGGCGCCGTACCCGGAAGCGCGCCTGATGTCATCGCCCGGCTCGTAGCCGATTGGCTGTCGCGCCGGCTTGGCCAAGCATTCTTCGTCGAGAACCGAAACGGGGCCAGCGGCAACCTCGCCGCCCAGGATGTCGCCGGGGCGGCTCCGGATGGGTACACGCTGCTGCTTACCAGCGCCGGGAACGCCATCAACGTCACCCTCTACGAAAACCTCAAATTCAATCTGCTGAACGACTTCGCTCCCGTTGCGGGTGTTGTCTCGTTTCCCATGGTGATGACGGTAAGCGCGGCGTTGCCCATAAAAACCTTGCCCGAGCTCATCGCTCGCGCCAAAGAGAACCCGGGCAAGATCAACATCGGGACGCCCGGGATCGGCTCTCCCCAGCACGTCGGCGGCGAGCTTTTCAAGATGATGACCGGAGCCAACATCGTGCTCGTGCCTTATCGCGGCGGTCCTCCGGCAATCACCGACGCTCTCAGCGGTCAAATCCAAGGCGCTATCGGCACGGTCCTGTTGACCATCGATCACATCAGATCCGGCGGATTGCGTGCGCTCGCCGTGACGGGTACGGCCCGATCCGAATTGCTGCCGGATGTTCCGATGGTGGCCGACTTCGTACCGGGATTCGAGGCCAGCCAGTGGATCGGCATCGCCGCGCCAAAGAACACGCCGGCCGACATCGTCGAGCGGCTCAATCGCGAGATCAATAACGGACTGGCAGACTCCGAAATCAAGACGAAGATCGCGAACCTCGGCGGCACGGTGATTTCGGGCACGCCGGCTGCGTTCGGCAAGTTTACTGCCGACGAGGTCGCCAAATGGGGCAAGGTCATCAAGTTCGCAAACATCAAGCCGGATTGATACCGGTTTGCTCGCGCGCAATTCCGATTGAGCAGAGTTGCCATCGAGCA
>DATJVR010000013.1:0-38430 GCA_035501735.1 Xanthobacteraceae bacterium
GGGGGGTGGGGTGGGGGGTGGGGGTAGCGGTTGGTCGACTAGCGTCCCAAAATCGCGACTACCCCCCTCCCCAGCCCACCCCCACAAGGGGGGAGGGAGCAGGCCGAGCAAGCGGCCGCGCGATCCCTCTTCCGAAACGTACCCCATGGACGCCCTCACCAAGCCGAAGCGAAAATCCCTGTCGGCGACCGGCCGCGCCTATCCGGACCTGCACGACCACATCCGCGCGCTCGACGACGCCGGCCTGCTGATCCGGGTCGACCGGCCGATCAACAAGGACACCGAGATGCACCCGCTGGTGCGCTGGCAGTTCCGTGGCGGCATCGCCGAGCGGGACCGCAAGGCGTTCCTGTTCACCAACGTGGTCGACGCCAAGGGCCGCAAGTACGACATCCCGGTGCTGGTCGGCGGCCTGGCCGCCAACCGCGAGATCTATCGCATCGGCATCGGCTGCCCGTTCGAGGAGATCGACGCGCGCTGGGTGCGGGCGATCAACTCCCCCATCGCGCCGCGCGTGGTCGATAGCGCCCCGTGCCAGGAGATCGTCGTCGCCGGCAAGGCGCTCGACAAGCCGGGCCAGGGCCTCGACGGCCTGCCGCTGCCGATCTCGACGCCGGGCTGGGACATCGCGCCCTATGCGACGCTGTCGCAGTACATCACCCGCGATCCCGACACCGGCGTGCAGAACATGGGCAACTACCGCGGCCAGGTGAAGACGCGGCGCCGGCTCGGCATGAACCCGTCGCTCGAGCTGCGGCCGGGCATCTACAATCACTGGGAAAAGCTGCGCACGCGCGGCGTCAAGAAGCTGCCCTGCGCGGTGGTGCTCGGCGCGCCGCCCTGCATCACCTTCGCGTCGGTGCAGAAGATCCCCGAGCGGCTCGACGAGCTGCACGTCGCCGGCGCGCTGGTCGGCGCGCCCATCAACGTGGTCAAGGCGAAGACCGTCGACCTCATGGTGCCGGCCGAGGCCGAGATCGTCATCGAAGGCTTCATCGACACCGAGTATCTCGAGCCCGAGGCGCCGTTCGGCGAGTCGCACGGCCACGTCAACCTGCAGGAATTCAACGCCTTCATGGACGTGACGGCGATCACGCGCCGACGCGACGCGGTGCTGACCTCGATCATCTCGCAGGTGACGCCGTCGGAGTCGAGCCTGATCAAGCGCATCGGCATGGAGCCGCTGTTCCTCAATTTCCTGCGCAACACGCTCGGCATCAAAGGCGTCAAGCGGGTGTCGATGCACGAGCCGCTCACCAATATCCGCAAGGTGATTGCGTTGATTTGCGAGCGCGACATGCCGACAACCGAAATATGGCGTGCGCTCTATGGGGCAGCGGTGCTGCACCGCGCCGCCGGAAAATACGTCATCGCGCTCAATGACGACATCGATCCGGAAAACGCCGACGCGATCCTGTGGGCGATGTCGTATCGGGCCAACCCGAATCTCGACATGCATATCTTGCCGCATCGCGATCAGGGCCACGGCCCACGCAGCAAACGCAATGATGGGCAGGATGCATCGGTGCTCATCGACGCGACCCTGAAGGAGAATTTTCCGCCGATCTCGCTGCCCAAGCGCGAGTATATGGAGCGCGCCAAGGTGATCTGGGAGGAATTGGGCCTGCCCAAGCTCAAGCCGGAAGCGCCGTGGTACGGTTACTCTTTAGGGGAATGGTCGGCGGAATTGGACGAGGCCGCGAAGCGCGCCACGCGCGGGGAATATTTTGAAACGGGCGGGACGCTCGAAAAGCGACGTCGCAAGGACGTGCGCATGAATACGGAAGTGCGTAACGTCAAGGAACGCAAGCCGAAATCTTAGTTTGATACTTCGATTTCGCTCACGTCCCTTATCTGCTCAGAGAAATTTTAACCATTTGGTTTGAATATGCGCAAATACTTACGAGCCTTGGTGCGCGATGAATTTCTTTGGCGACTTCATTCGCTCAATATCCGGGCGGATGTTTTTTGTTTATTTTTTGCTGTGCGGCGTCATCAGCGCAGTCATCGCCAATTATTTGTATGACGAGGGCTTGGATAAATTCATAGCCCAAAAGGTCGATGAAAAGGCCACGGCACTGCAACTGGTCGATGCGTTTGTTACAACGTATTCGCGCTTTCGCTCGCAGTACGGGCCGGATGCGCCGGTGCCGGCGACTTTTCGCGCCCATTCCATAGACAGCTTCAACAAACTGCTGGGTTCAAGCAGTCCATTCGTACTGCGGTGGGTGGGGCGCGAAGGCCGGCAAATCAAGACGGCACCGGTCGATGCCGCGATGGCCAAGGCGATCGAGGACTATGTCTCGGCAGACGACCGCAAACCCAAATCGGAGCTGACGAATATCAATGGCCAGAAGGTGTTGCGAACAATCTATCCGTCGCTCGCTAGCGAACAGAGCTGTGTGAATTGCCATAATCAATTGCAGCCGGGCCAACAATGGCATTTGAACGATGTCATGGGTGCGTTCGCTATTGATATACCGGTCGGGCCATCACTGGCGGGCATCAAGGTACAAAGCACCATCGTTGCGGGAAGTCTGTTCGTTGCGCTGGTTGCGATAGGATTGGCGATTGCGCTCCTTCATTTCCGTCAATTGATCCAGCGCAAATCAGCGGAATCGCAGCTGCAACTTCAGAACATGAGATTCAGTGCTGCCATGAACAGCATGTCTCAGGGATTGTGCATATTCGATGCCGACCGGCGGCTCCTTGTGTGCAATGAGCAATACGGCAGCATGTATGCACTGCCGCCCGAGTTGCTGCGCTCCGGTACATCACATGAGGCGATCATAGGGCATCGCGTCTCGCACGGCATTTTGGCAGGTGAGAAAAACGATGGTGCGGTCAGCAACAAGCTTGCGGAATTGAACAAACATTCCAGCGAAAAGACGTCAAGCCGCGTTGATAAGCTGTCTGATGGGCGGCTCATCAAAGTCACCCGGGATCCGATGCCGGGCGGCGGATGGATTGCAATTCATGAGGACGTAACCGAACGAATCCAACTTGCATCCGAGCAAACGCGACGCAATTCGATCGATTCAGCGATTGCATCTTTCCGTACGCGCGTGGAAAGCGTGCTGCAGACGGTGAAGGACTGTACGATCGCGATGAAATCGACAGCGACCGATCTGTTTGGCTCCTCGGAGCAGACCTCTCATCGCGCCGGCGGGATCGTGCAGGCAACGCACGGGGCATCGGTCAGCGTGCAGAACGCTGCCGACGCGACGCGTAAAATGTCGGGTTCGGCCGCGGAAATCAGCCAGCAGATCGGTCAGACCACCAAGGTGGTGCGGAGCGCGGTCAGCAGGGTCAAGGCGACCAACGACGAATTTACCGGTCTTTCGAATGCGGCGCAGAACATTGGCGATGTCATCAAATTAATCCAACAAATTTCCGGGCAGACGAATCTTCTCGCGCTCAACGCGAGCATCGAGGCGGCGCGAGCGGGGGAGGCGGGACGAGGCTTCTCCGTGGTTGCCGCCGAGGTAAAATCGCTGGCGCTACAGACCCGCAAGGCGACCGAAGGCGTCGCCGGTCAAATTTCGGCGGTGCAGGCCTCGACCAAGGGCGCGATTCAGTCGGTCGGCAATATCGAGGAGTATATCGGGGAGATCAGCTCGTACACGTCGGCGGTCGAGCTTTCGATCGAACAGCAGCGTGCCGCGACCTTGGAGATATCCCAGAACGTCGCCAATGCTGCGGAGGAAACGAATAAGATCGTTTCTGTTCTGGGCGAGGTCGCCGATGCTGCCATCGCAACGCGTGCATCCGCAGAAATCGTGCTGACGTCCTCGAAATCCGTCGAGGATGCGGTCGAAAACCTTCGCCGTGAGGTCGAGAGCTTCCTCGGCAGTGTCGCGGCGTAAGTCGCGCTCAATGTCCCCCATGCCAAAGCGTTCGCTCATTCGATCCAAATAATTTTCGGAAACATTTTACGGCAATCAATTCTGCTCTGTCGCGTCATTCCAATTAAATACTTTCTAACCAACAAGAGGAGCTTTGCGCAAACTACGTACAGTATCGGAATGACGCGATAGCCACGCCCAGCCATAAACATCTTGTCAGCTTGAACCGGATGGTGGCAAGTGCGCGCGATACAGAAAGCAATATTCAAATATGCCGAAGCGGCCCTCGTGATCGCGAGGGTGTCGATCAAGAATAAAAACAGGAAAGTATGGTGGCGCTTTGCACCGGCTCTCGCAGTCGCAATCATTACAGTGGCGGCCACTTTCACCGTTTGGCACCTGACTTTCACATCGGAACGTCAGGCTTTGGTCCAGGAATTTACGGGGCACGCCAAGAATCAAGCGGTCATTTTGCAAAGCGAGATCGAAGATAACTGGGATTATCTTTACGGCCTGCGAGCTCTCTTCAATTCGGCAAATCACCCAATCATGCGGGAGGAATTCGAACGCTATACAAGCTCATTCTTACCGGATCATCCGGAAATCCTGAATGTGGCGTGGATTCCGCGCGTCCTGCGCGAAGAACGCGCGGAGCACGAGCTTTCGGCCGTCCGCGATGGCATCCCTGACTATCATATCCGGTCGGTTGAGCCTGACGGCAGTTTGATCATTGCGCCGGAGCAGGACGAATATTTTCCGAAATTCTATTCGACCGAATCAAAAACTTCTCCGGTTTATGGCCTGGATATCAAGGATGGCGGGTTGCGCGAGCGGACGCTCAACCATATTCGCGATGCCGATGTATTATCATCTTCACCTCCCTTCCTGCTCAAGACCGGGGAAGGAGATCGCACAGGATTCTGGCTCGGTTTGCCCGTCTACAGACGGGGAATGCCGCACAACACCGTCGAGGAGAGACGCCGCAATCTGATCGGTCTTGTCCAGGGTGTTTTTCAGGTCAAAATTTTGATCGACGCGGCGCTCAGCACTGTCAAAACGCCTGTGCGTGTTTATCTCTTCGGACCCGGCGCCAATGCGAATGATCCGCCCGTTTATTCTGCGTCGCGTCTGAGCGCCAGCACAATCGAGCCAAAATCACAGTCGGAACTTGCTGCAGGTCTGCGAGAAGTTTTTTCGATTAATTTTGGCGATGTCACGTGGACGCTGGTGGTCACACCGGAGCCAACCGGCCTGGCATTCAGCGGGCACAGCAGCTCGGCGACCGTCCTCATATGCGGGCTTTTGTTGAGCGCCGGTCTGACAGCGTTCGTGTGGGCATCGCGTCGGCACGCCCGCAATCTTGAAGTCGCCAACGAAAAAATCGGGAAACAAAATTCAAGATTCGACGCGGCGCTCAATAACATGGTGCAAGGACTTTTGATGTACGATTCGGCCGGCAAACTGATCGTAACCAATCAGCGCTTCGCGCTACTTTTCGGTATTCCCTGGGATACGTGGAAAGCTATGGCTATCGGACTGACAGTCCCCGAGGGGATGAAACTCGCGCATGAATTGACCAACGTTACAGAAAAAGATCCCGCACAAATTCTTTCCAGTCTCAGGAGCATGCTCGATCGTGGTGAGCCAACCACGATGATCGTTGAACGCACTGATGACCGTACGTTCATGGCTTCTTGCGTGCCAATGAGCGATGGGGGATTTGTCGTGACGTTCGACGACATCACAGAGAAACGACAAGCCGAAGAAAAAATTTTTCACATGGCGCATTACGATGCGCTGACAGATTTGCCGAATCGCTTGCTGTTCTATGAAAAGATGGGAACCATTCTTTCACACGCATCGAAGAGCAGGAGTTTTGCAGTTCTTAGTTTGGATATGGACCACTTCAAGAACGTCAACGACACGCTTGGGCATCCGATCGGTGATAAATTGCTGCAGGCCGCGGCCAAGCGCTTGCAAGACACCATCCGTGATACCGACACCGTCGCTCGACTCGGAGGCGATGAATTCGCAATCGTGCAAATCCGATTCGAGCAGCTGGCAGATGTCACGTCGCTCGCGAAACGGGTGATTGATGCCGTCATTGCGCCCTATGAGCTTGACGGCCATCAGGTGGTCGTGGGGACCAGCGTGGGTATTGCAATCGCTCCTGCCGATGGCACCGATCCGGATCAGCTCATGAAGAATGCCGATCTGGCGCTCTATCGCTGCAAGGCGGACGGCGGCAATACATATCGGTTCTTCGAGCCGCAGATGGACGCGTGCATGCAAGCACGCCGCGCTCTGGAGTTGGATCTCCGCAAGGCGCTGGTGAATGATGAGTTCGCGCTCAATTACCAACCAATCGTCAACCTCAAGACCGGGAAGGTTACGACTTGCGAGGCGCTTATTCGCTGGCACCAACCCGAACGCGGCTTGGTTTCGCCGCTGGAGTTTATTCCGATCGCGGAAGAAACCGGTCTCATCATTCCGATTGGAGAATGGGTGCTTCGTCGTGCGTGCACGGATGCCGCAGAATGGCCTGGGCATTATACCGTAGCGGTCAACGTTTCGCCGGCGCAATTCAAGAGCTCAAATTTGATCAACGCGGTGACCGATGCGCTTGAGAAGTCACATCTGCCGGCAAACAGATTGGAGCTCGAGATTACCGAGCTTGTTCTCATGCAAGACAACGACGCAGTCCTGGATACCCTTCATAAGCTGAAGAATCTCGGCGTCAGTATTGCGATGGATGATTTCGGTACCGGATATTCGTCGTTGAGTTATCTGCGCAGCTTCCCATTCGACAAGATCAAGATTGATAAGTCGTTCATTCAGGACTTGTCAAAGAATAAGGACAGCTTGGCAATTCTTCGTGCGGTCGTCGGCATCGGCCGTAGTCTCGGGATTGTCACAATCGCCGAAGGCATCGAAACGCAGAAGCAACTCGAGATATTGAGAACCGAAGGATGCAGCGAAGCTCAAGGTTACTTCTTCAGTCAACCCAAACCGTCAGCAGAGACCAAAGAATTTCTTGCCTCACTGAACCGTCAGGCGAAGGCGATCGCATAACATTGTGCCGCTGACACATTTTCCCGCGCGAATCTTCCATTGCAAATCCGGCAACGTGTCGGGGCGCAACGCACGTTTGCGGCGCGTGTGAGGTCGTGGCTATGAGGCTTGACATATCATAATGAAGATTCAAAATATCATATGTCATGCGCAAAATATCTGAAATGATTCCATTTGAATGATCACCGCGGGCCAACTGCGAGCCGCACGGGCCTTACTGGATATTGACCAGCGCGAGCTGGCACAGCGCTGCGGCTTGTCTCTTCCAACCATTCAGCGTATGGAAGCGAGCGACGGCGTGGTGCGCGGCAACGTCGACTCACTCATGAAATTGGTGAATGCGCTCGCCGCCAATGGCATCGAGCTCATCGGCGAGGACGCCACTTCAAGCAGCGGCGGACGCGGCGTCCGTCTCACTATGAACGTACAGCGTTCCCGCGGCACGCGGCGGAGGCCCTGATGGTCGTTGGCGCGCTCTGCGGCGTGGCCGCGCTGCTCGCTTTGGCCCCGATTGCGATCGGTTTGGCTCGTTCCTCGCATGGGACGATCATCGTTTATGGCGTCAGCCTCGTGATCACGATCACGCTGGGCGTGATCGCGGCGCTGAACCTGTTTGGCTATTCTGCTGGAGCCACGACTGTCGTACTTCCGCTCGGCCTGCCGTGGCTGGGCGCGCACTTCCGCATTGACGCTCTCTCCGCGTTCTTTCTCGTGGTAGTCGATCTCGGCAGTGCGGCAGCGAGCCTGTTCGCGCTCGGCTATGGCCGCCATGAGGATGCGCCTTGGCGCGTGCTGCCCTTCTATCCTGCCTATATCGCCGGCATGAACTTGGTGGTGCTCGCCAATGACGCATTCACCTTCCTGGTGTCGTGGGAGTTCATGTCGCTCACTTCCTGGGCGCTGGTGATCGCGCACCACCGCGAACAGGAGAACATGCGCGCGGGTTATGTTTATCTGCTGATGGCGAGTTTCGGCACCTTGGCGCTGCTGCTCGCTTTCGGTCTGCTCGCGGGAAGCGAGGGCAATTATGCGTTCGACGCCATGCGGGCGGCACATCCTTCGACCGCGCTGGCGGCGCTGGTACTGATCCTGGTGGTCATCGGCGCCGGTTCCAAGGCCGGCGTGGTGCCGCTGCATGCCTGGCTGCCGCTCGCGCATCCGGCTGCACCGAGCCATGTCTCCGCGCTGATGAGCGGCGTCATGACCAAGGTCGCAGTCTACGGCTTTGTGCGCATCGTATTCGACCTTTTGGGTGCTCCCGACTGGTGGTGGAGCATGGTGGTGCTTGCCGTCGGCGGCGTGACCGCGATCATGGGCGTGCTCTATGCGCTGATGCAGCACGATCTCAAGCGCTTACTCGCCTATCATACCGTAGAGAACATCGGCATCATCTATATCGGTCTCGGACTCGCGCTCGCCTTCAAGGCTCACGGCATGGCGCTTGCCGCCGCCCTCGCGCTCACCGCCAGCCTGTTCCACGTCTTCAACCATTCCGTCTTCAAAAGTCTCCTGTTCTTCGGCGCAGGCAACGTGTTGAGTTCGACCGGCGAGCGCGACATGGAGCATCTCGGCGGCCTGATCCACCGTATGCCGCAGACCGCTTTCGTGTTTCTTGTCGGCTGCGTTGCAATCTCGGCGCTGCCGCCGCTCAATGGTTTTGTCTCCGAATGGCTGACTTTCCAAGCCATCCTGCTCAGCCCGCAATTGCCATCCTGGGGGCTGAAATTCCTGGTGCCCGCGGTCGGCGCTCTGCTGGCATTGTCGGCGGCCCTTGCCGCTGCCTGCTTTGTAAAGGCCTTTGGGGTGAGCTTTCTCGGACGTGCGCGCACGCCGGCCGCGGCAAACGCGCAAGAGACCGACAGCCATTCGCTGTCCGCCATGTTCTTCCTGGCGGCGCTGTGCCTCGTCGCCGGCGTGCTGCCTGGCATTTTCCTCGATGCGCTGGCGCCGGTCGCCAAGACGCTCGTCGGGGAGACAATGCCGCATCAATCGGGGCTGTCCTGGCTAACGATCGTGCCGATCGCGGAAAGTCGCAGCTCCTATAACGGACTCTTGGTTTTCATCTTCGTGGTGTTGTCAGGCTCGATCGCGGCCTTCGCCATTCATCGCTTGGCGTCAGACAGGCTGCGGCGCGCACCGGCCTGGGATTGCGGCTACCCCGACATGAACCCGGCGACGCAATACACCGCTTCGAGTTTCGCGCAGCCGATCCGCCGCGTCTACGGCACGCTCGTTTTTCGCGCGCGCGAAATCGGCGAAATGCCGCCACCGGGGGCGGTCGCGCCGGCGCGACTGACGGTCGAAATGAGCGATCCGGTCTGGGATACGGGCTACGCGCCGATCGCTGGTCTCATCGCTGCGACCGCCGAACGACTCAATATCATGCAATTCCTCACCATTCGCCGCTACCTCACGCTGGTGTTCGCGGCGCTGGTGCTGCTCCTGCTGGTGCTCGCGATATGGCAATGATCCGCGATTTTGCATTGCAAGGCGCCGAGATGTTTTTGGTGCTTCTGCTCTCACCGCTGCTCACCGGCTTTGTCCGCAAGGTGAAAGCGCGGCTCTTGCGCCGGCAAGGACCGCCGTTGTTGCAACCTTATCGCGATCTCATACGGTTGATGCGCAAGGACGTGGTGCTGGCGGAGAGCGCCTCGTGGCTGTTCCGCGTCATTCCCTATATCGTGTTCGCCGGCACTTGGGTCGCCGCCTCCCTGGTGCCGACATTCGGGAGCGGCCTGCTGTTCTCCTGGTCGGCCGATCTGATCGCCATCATTGCGCTCATCGGCAGCGCGCGCTTCTTCCTCGCGCTCGCCGGTCTCGATGTCGGCACGAGCTTCGGCGGCATCGGCTCCAGCCGCGAAGTGATGATTGCTTCGCTCGCCGAACCGGCCATGCTGATGATCGTATTCACCCTGGCGCTGGTCGCGGGCTCGACGCAGCTCTCGACCATGGCGTCCTATATGATCTCGCCCGAGGTCGGCCTGCGAGTGTCGCTCGGGCTTGCCGTGATCGCGCTGATCATGGTGGCGATTGCGGAAAATGCACGCATTCCGGTCGATAATCCGGCCACACACCTCGAGCTCACCATGGTGCACGAAGCCATGGTGCTGGAATATTCCGGCCGGCATTTGGCGTTGATCGACTTCGCGGCCGAACTCAAGCTGTTGCTTTATGTCTCGCTCATCGGCTGCCTGTTCATGCCGTGGGGCATCTCCGGCGCGGCGGCAAGCCCGCAGGCTTTGGTCGTCGGCGTCGCCACTTATGTCTTGAAGCTGACAGCTGGCGGATTTTTGCTTGCTTTGTTCGAAACCTCGATCGCCAAGATGCGCGTATTTCGGGTGCCGGAATTCCTCGGCGCTGCACTGATGCTCGGTTTGCTCGCCACGCTGCTGATGTTCGTCTCGCGGAGCCTGTGACCATGCGCGGTTTCACCTTCGACGTCGCCCATTTGCTTGCCGGCTCGCTGGTGCTGGTGAGTTTCATGCAGCTCTATCAAGACCGGCTCTATGCGCTGCTGAATATCTTCGCGCTGCATGCGCTCATTCTGGCGGCTTCGGTCGCCTGGCAGGCCTTCATTCAGGACGCGCCGCATCTTTACGTCACCGCCGTCATTGCGCTCGTGTTCAAGGCGATCATCATTCCGACCGCGCTGCATCGGATCATCATGCGGCTCGGGATCCACCGGGAAATCGAGACCGTGGTCGGCGTCGGTCCCACCATGCTGTTCGGCATGGGCCTGGTTGCGTTGTCCATGGTGGTGATGCTGCGGGTAACCGCGGAAGCCGATCCGCTGGCACGCGAGGATCTCGCTTTCGCGCTTTCGGTCGTGCTGCTCGGGCTGCTGATGATGATAACCAGGCGCAATGCGGTGAGCCAGGTTGTCGGCTTCATGTCGCTTGAGAATGGTTTGGTGCTGGCTGCGACCGGCGCCAAAGGCATGCCGCTGGTGGTCGAGATCAGCGTTGCCTTCTCGGTGCTGATTGCCTTCATCGTGATCGGCATCTTCCTGTTCCGCATTCGCGAACGATTCGACACGGTCGATGTGCAGGCGCTCGATCGCTTCCGGGGAGAGCGGCGATGAGCTTCGATGCGCTCGCTGGCGTATTGCTCATTCCTGCCGTTGCCGCAGTGCTGCTCGCGGCGCTGCCCGGCTATCGTGTGACTGCGCGGATCAATGTTCTGGCGGCCCTGCTGACCTTCCTGACAGCCGTGTCGCTGTTCGTCGTCCATCCCATATCCGGGCCTTATCTGCTGGTGGACGATCTCAACAAGGTGTTCATCGTCCTGACCACGTTCGTCGGCTTCACCACCAGCGTGTTCAGCGCGAGTTACATCGGCCACGAGATCGAGATCGGCCGGCTCACGCCGCGTTTCGTACGGTTCTATCACGCCATGTATCAGGTGTTGATGTTTGCGATGAACCTCGCGCTCATCGCCAATAATATCGGCCTGATGTGGGTGGCGATCGAGATGGCGACGCTCACCACCGTGTTGATGGTCGGTATCTATCGCACTCATGAAGCGCTGGAAGCAGCGTGGAAATATTTCATTCTCGGCAGCGTCGGCATCGCGCTGGCGCTGTTCGGCACCATCCTCGTTTACATGGCGGCGCGGCCGGTGATCGGGGAGGGCGTGTCGGCGATGGTGTGGACCGTGCTGGTGACGCGCGCGGCGGAGTTCGATCCCGCGCTGCTCAACCTCGCCTTCGTTTTCCTGCTGCTCGGTTACGGCACCAAGGTAGGCCTTGCGCCGCTGCACGCTTGGCTGCCGGACGCACATGCCGAAGGCCCGACCCCGATTTCGGCCGTGCTTTCGGGTTTGCTCTTGAACGTCGCGCTCTATGCGCTGCTGCGCTTCAAGATGCTGCTGGCGCTCAACCCGGCAGCGATCGCGCCCGGCCCGCTGATGGTGACGATGGGCCTGATTTCCTGTCTGTTCGCCGCCTTCATGCTGTACCGGCGGCGCGACATCAAACGCATGTTCGCGTACTCGTCGATCGAGCACATGGGCATTATCGTGTTCGCGTTCGGCATGGGCGGCGCGCTCGCCAATTTCGCCGGCCTCCTGCACATGACGATGCATTCGCTGACCAAATCGGCGATTTTCTTTGCGGTGGGCCATATTTCGCAAGTGAAGGGCACGCAGAAGATCGCCGATATGGGCGGACTGACCGTCACCCATCCGGTGCTGGGCTGGGGTCTGGTGCTCGGCGTGGTGGCGATTGCCGGACTGCCTCCGCTCGGCATTTTCATGAGCGAATTCCTGGTGGTCAGCTCGACCTTTGCACGCGAACCCTGGCTCGCGACCATTCTGGCGCTGGGCATTTTGGTCGCGCTCGGCGGCTTGTTCATGCGGCTCAACACCATTGCCTTTGGCGAACCGCGCGGATCGACCGCGCCGACACAAGCCTCCTACGTGCCGATGTTTGCGCATCTCGCCATTGTGTGTACTGCCGGCATCTATATGCCGGCCGCGCTGGTGTTCGGCTTCGAAAATGTCGCGCGGCAGTTGGGATAGCGCCATGGCCTTGCTCGACCGCATCCCGCACGTTGAGAAGGCCGAGCACCATCGGCCCTGGCCGCGCGCGACGGTGGGCGAAGACGGCTGGCGGCATGCCATCGACGCGCTTGCGGCCGGCGGTTGCGCACTGCTTGGACTGTGGGGCGATGCCGACACCGTGCATATGGCGCTGCTCGACGAAGGCTCCGGTGACGTTACCGTGGTGAGCTATGTGTGCAAGGGCGGCAGCTACCCCAGCGTCGGGGCCAAGCTTCCGCCGGCGTTGCGGTTAGAGCGCGCCATACGCGATTTGTTCGGGTTGGAAGCTCGCGGTTCGCCGGACACGCGGCCCTGGCTCGATCTCGGCAACTGGGGCGTCCGCCATCCCCTTGGGACAACGGCGCCTGCGCCGAAGAGCGCGCCCTATACGTTTCTCCCGACCGAAGGCGAGGGGCTGCATCAGATTCCCGTCGGGCCTGTGCATGCCGGCATCATCGAGCCCGGACATTTTCGATTCACTGCCAATGGCGAACATGTCGTGCGTCTGGAGCAGCGGCTCGGCTATGTGCATAAAGGCATCGAGTCCCTGATGGCCGGCGCTTCGCTCGAACAGGCGGCAAGGCTCGCCTCACGCACCTCCGGCGACAGCACGGTTGCATACGCGTTCGCCTTCGCGCAGGCGGTCGAGGCCGCCTTGCAAGTCTCCGTGCCGCCGCGCGCCGTATATTTGCGCGCGCTGATGGCGGAGTTGGAACGGCTGGCAAATCATTTGGGCGATATCGGCGCTATCTGCAACGATGCTTCATTTACGCTGATGCACGCGCAATGCGGAATTTTGCGCGAGCGCTGTTTGCGCGCCGCCAATGCCTGCTTCGGCCACCGGCTGATGATGGACGTCATCGTGCCCGGCGGCGTGGCCCGCGATCTCGGCTCGGATGGATACAGGCGGGTGAAGGACCTTGTCGCAGAATACCGACGCGTGTTTCCGCGCCTGATCGAGCTCTACGACAACACGGCCTCGCTGCAGGACCGCACCGTCACCACGGGCATCGTGAAGCCGGACTACGCGCGGCAGTTCGGCGCCGGCGGATACGTCGGACGCGCCTCGGGGCGCAGTGTCGATGCGCGGCGCATGCCGGGATATGCCCCGTACAACGAGCTTGCCTTCGACGTGCCGGTGCTGGATGCCGGCGACGTTAACGCGCGGATTTGGATTCGTATTCGCGAGGTCGAGCAAAGTCTCCTGCTCATCGAGCAGATTGTCGAAAAGCTTCCGGACGGCCGCATTGTGGCCGACGTAAAAAGCCGGGGTGAGATTCGCGAAGGGCTCGCGCTGGCCGAAGCATTCCGCGGCGACGTCTTGGTTTGGCTTCGCATCGATGGCGCCGGCCGCGTCGCACGCTGTCACTTGCGCGACGCCTCATGGTTTCACTGGCCGCTGCTGGAGACCGCGATCGAAGGCAATATCGTCGCCGACTTTCCGCTCTGCAACAAGTCGTTCAACTGCTCGTATTCGGGACATGACCTTTAGCGCATGATACCGAAGGGAAACGCCTGAAGATGCGTCGGACGCTGTTCGAAAGCTTCATCCACGGTCCGCTCACCGAGCCGCCGCCCGCGCCGGACGACGCGGCGCTCGCGGAGCTCACCAAAAGTCTTGATCGCGTGGCGCGCGCCAAGCTCGGCCGTTCGCTCTCGATCCGCCAAGTTGACGCCGGTTCCTGCAATGGCTGCGAGCTAGAAATCCACGCGCTCGGCAACGCCTTTTATGACCTCGAGCGCTTCGGCCTCCATTTCGTAGCCTCGCCACGCCATGCCGACGTGCTGCTGGTCACCGGACCGGTGACCAAGAACATGCGCGAAGCTTTACTGCGGACCTACAATGCCACGCCCGATCCGAAATGGGTGGTTGCGCTCGGCGCCTGCGCGGTCGATGGCGGGGTCTTTGCCGGCAGCTATGCGGTCGCGGGCGGCGTCAACGATGTGATTCCGGTCGATCTCCACATTCGTGGCTGCCCACCTTCGCCGACAGCAATTCTGAAGGGCTTGATCGCGCTGATACAGATGTGAACAGGGCCGCGGTCACGAAAATAAATGCTGCGGGATGTCGCTTGTCGTTGCGCCGGCCAATGGCGAGCGCGAAAAGCGGCTCCCTGCTTAACTGAACCAGCCGATCACTAGGACGATGGTCAGAACAGCCACGGCGAGACCAATGATGATACCGCCCTGGTGCTGCTTCCAGAATTCGGAAACATGTGCCTGTGACATTGAGCAGTCGCCTGTTAGTTTAAGTCGCCCACAGGCATGTTATCGATGGATGCTTACGCCAAGCTGACATCCAGCCGCGTTTGTCCCTTGCGGTTGCTCAATGGTTGCTGCCGGCTTTTCTTCAATCGAAAAAATCGAGCCGCTGAAATCCGGCAAATCGTTGAATTTATTATGGTCGGAGCGGCGAGATTTGAACTCGCGACCCCCAGTCCCCCAGACTGGTGCGCTAACCGGGCTGCGCTACGCTCCGACTGAGCATGACAACTACGCTGCCAAACGGCGGCGCGCAAGTTGCCGTTGAATTTCCTCATGTTGCGGCGGCGACTGGGACCGGACTATATGAATCGCGCAACCCCGCAGCACGCATGACCGACGCGCATACAAATGCCTATCGCCGCCGCGCCATCCGGCGCTGGCTGCTTGCGGTCGCGGCGCTGATTTTCGTCATGGTGGTGATCGGCGGGGCGACGCGGCTCACGGGCTCAGGACTGTCGATCGTCGAATGGCAGCCGGTCACGGGCACGATACCGCCGCTGTCGCAGGCGGAGTGGACGGCGGAGTTCGAGAAGTATCAGGCCATTCCGCAATTCCGCGAGCGGAATGCCGGCATGAGCCTTGATGCGTTCAAGACCATTTATTGGTGGGAGTGGACGCACCGGGCGCTCGGGCGTCTGATCGGCGTCGTGTTTCTGCTGCCATTTCTATGCTTTCTGTGGAGGGGATGGATCGAACCGGGATTACGCGCCTGGCTTTGGACGATATTCGGGTTCGGTGCGCTGCAGGGCGCGGTCGGGTGGTGGATGGTGAAGTCCGGGCTCGCGGTGCGCGTGAGCGTCGCGCATGAGCGGCTGGCATTTCACCTGACGCTTGCCTGCATCATCTATGCGGCGATCGTCTGGACTTTGCGGCGCTTGCGCGACGGTGAGCCGCTTGCGGTACCCGCGAGCGTCCGTCTTGGCGCCTGTGCGCTTCTCATCCTGGTGCTGGGGCAAATATTTCTTGGTGCGCTGGTTGCGGGGCTGGGCGGCGGTCTCGTCTACAACAGCTGGCCGCTGATCGACGGAACGATCGTGCCGTCGGGGGAGCGACTCATGTTTCTTGCGCCGGGCTGGAGCAATTTTTTCGATAATGTACTAACGGTGCAGTTCGAGCACCGCATGACAGCCTATGCGCTGTGGCTGATTGCGATGGCGCATCTCGTCGACGTGACGGCGCGGCGGGCAGCGGTCGCGTTCAACGGTGCGCTTATGCTCGCCGTTGCCGTCACGGTCCAGGCGGGACTTGGAATTGCCATGCTTGTTAGTCAGGCGCCGCTCGCGCTCTCGCTCTTGCATCAGGCAATGGCGATCGTCGTGCTCACTATTGCGGTCGCGCACGCGGAGCGGCTGGTGCCGGGCAGGCCGGCGGAGCAAATCGGTCCAGTGCCGGCGCCTTCACGCCCATAATCGTTTGAAACAGCCATCACAAAATTCGGGAGAATGCGGTGATCGAGCGGAGCGACAGGGGCGATATCGCAATCGTGCGGTTGGCCCATGGCAAGGCCAACACGATGGATATCGAGCTGTGCCAGGCGGTGATCGATGGGTTCAACCAGCTCCGGTCGGCGCCGCCGCAGGCCGTGGTGCTGACGGGGCAGGGCGGCATCTTCTCGGCCGGCGTCGATCTTGTGCGCACGAGCACAGGCGGGCCGGCCTACATTCGCAAATTTCTACCAGTGCTGAACGCCATGTTCGACGCAGTGTTCCACTTTCCAAAACCGGTAGTGGCCGCGATCAACGGGCATGCCATCGCCGGCGGTTGCGTGCTGGCGTGCTGCGCCGATCGTCGATTGATGGCGGCAGGCAATGGCCGGATCGGCGTGACCGAGCTGCTCGTGGGCCTGCCGTTTCCGGCGCTCGCGTTCGAGATCATGCGCTTCGTCACGGCGCCGCGCCATTTCACCAAGGCCATTTATCACGGTGAGACATATCTGCCGGACGATGCGGTAGCGCGCGGCTGGGTCCAAGATATCGTTCCACCCGCGGAATTGATCGATCGCGGCATCGCTGTGGCGCAGACGCTGGCCGCGCTGCTGGCCGCGACTTTCGCGATGACCAAGCAGCAGCTGCAGATGCCGGTCAACGAGCGGATGACGCGCGAGGGCCGTGCGATCGATGCGAAGGTGACGGATATCTGGGCTGCGCCGGAAACAACCGCGACGATCCGGGATTACGTGAGCCGCACTTTGAAAAAGTAGCGAACCGCGTCAACGAATAATTCCGATCTCGCGCAGATATTTCTGCACGCCGGGATGAATGTTGACGAGGCGTGGTGCAGCGGCGACGGTGTTCTGCGGCGTGGTTTCGTGGCCTTGCGCCACGCGTTTGACCAGCGCGTCGTAGCTGCGGTGGATCGCCTTCGCCAGGTGATAGGCGGTGTCGTCGTCGAGACTCGGTCGCGCAACCACAAAGCTCCACGAGCCGACCGATGTGACGATCTCGCTCTGGTTCGGATAGGTGCCGGCCGGGAGCGTCAGCGGTTTCAGGAAATTGTGCTTCTTGCGCACGCGGGCGATTTCGGCGGCACTCAAGCCGATGAGATGGCCGCCCGCCTGCGTCACAGCGGTGAAGCTCGGCCAGCCAACGCCCGCGCCCCAGAGCGCCGCGGCGCGACCATCGAGCACCATCGCAGGACCGTCGCCGGCGCGATCGAGATAGATCGCCTGGAAATCCTTGTCGCGATCCAGCCCGAGACCGTCCATCACGTAGCGTCCCAGAAGCGTGAGCCCGGAATCGCGCGTGCCCCATACGATGGGCTGGCCCAGCAATGACTGCACCGACTGGTAGGAGCTGCCGGGCTTCACCGCGAACATGCCGGGGCTGGAATAGATCGCGGTGATGATCTTGATGTTCGTGATCGGGCGGCCGATGCCGGCGAACGCCTCATAAGCCGGCTCGCCTGCGACCAGAGCGATGTCGAGCTTGCTGCTTTCCAAAAGAGGAATGTTCTCGGCGCTGCCCTTGGTATTGCGCGTCTCGAGATGGAAAACGGAGTCGGTTTCGTTGACTGCTGCGGCAAGAGCATCGCCGAACAGCGGGAAGCCGCCGCCGGGCGTCGCGGTACCGAGAACGAGCGTGGTTTTCTGCATGGCGGGGGTGGCAGGCTTCTGCACTGTTGGCGGGGTTGGTTTTTGCGTCGCTGGCGGGGCGGGCTGCTGAGTTTGATTGGTTCTCGGCCGCGGTGCCGAAATTGAAGATGCGCTGGCAAGCGGCAACGCGAGCAGAACTACGGCTGCAACTCGCAGACTCCACATTGAACGCCCTCGATGTACCAGCCATGCAAGAATTCTGCAGGCAAGGACCGAGACAGAATGCGTGCAGTGTAAGAGGCTCCTTAGGCTGCTTCCAGCCCCTGCGCGAGATCGGCAATGATGTCTTCTTGGTCTTCCAGTCCGATCGACAGGCGCACCACGTCCGGTCCGGCACCCGCTTGCACTTTCTGTGTGTCGGAAAGTTGACGATGGGTCGTCGACGCGGGGTGGATGATCAACGAGCGCGTGTCGCCGATGTTGGCGAGATGGGAAAACAGCTTAACGTTTGAGACAAGCTTGACGCCGGCCTCATAGCCGCCTTTGAGGCCGAACGTGAAGACGGCGCCGGCCCCCTTGGGAACGTACTTTTTCGCAAGGCTGTTGTAACGGTCGCCGGTGAGGCCGGGGTAGCTCACCCAGGCCACCTTGGGATGCTTGGCGAGCCATTCGGCCACGACCTTGGCGTTGTCGCAGTGGCGCTGCATGCGCAACGGCAGGGTTTCGATGCCGGTGAGGAACAGGAAGGCGTTGAACGGCGACAAGGCCGGCCCGATGTCGCGCAGGCTCAACACCCGGCAGGCGATGGCAAAGGCGAAATTCCCGAAGGTCTCGTGCAAGACGATGCCGTGGTATTCGGGCCGCGGCTCGGACAGCATGGGATAGCGGCCCTCCCGCGACCAGTTGAAGGTGCCGCCATCCACGATCAGCCCGCCGATCGAATTGCCATGGCCGCCGAGAAATTTTGTCAGCGAGTGCACCACGATGTCGGCGCCATGCTCGAACGGCCGGCAGAGATAGGGCGTGGCGAGCGTGTTGTCGACGATCAGCGGCACGCCGGCGCGCTTCGCGATCTGCGAGACCGCCGCAAGATCGGTGATGATGCCGCCCGGGTTGGCGATCGACTCGACAAAGATTGCCTTGGTCTTGGGGGTGACTGCGCGTTCGAAGGTGCTGATGTCATCGGGATCGGCCCAGACCACGTTCCAGCCGAAACTCTTGAACGAGTGATTGAACTGGTTGATCGAGCCGCCGTAGAGCTTCTTTGCCGCGACGAATTCCTCGCCCGGCCGCATTAAGCAATGGAACACCAGCACCTGCGCGGCGTGGCCGGACGCGACCGCCAGACCCGCGGTGCCGCCTTCGAGCGCCGCGACACGCTCCTCGAGCACGGCGTTGGTCGGATTTCCGATGCGGCTGTAGATGTTGCCGAAAGTCTGCAGGCCGAACAGGGAGGCGGCGTGGTCGACATCGTCGAACACGAACGAGGTGGTCTGATAGATCGGCGTCGCGCGTGCGCCGGTGGTGGGATCGGGCTGCGCGCCGGCATGGATGGCAAGCGTCGAAAAACCAGGTTTGCGTTCGGTCATCGTGGCGGTCCCCATTTGGTGGCCGCGCCTATCGAACGACCCGCGGCTGCTGCTGGTTTAGCGAACGAACGGATGGCGTCAAGGCGCGAACGAGTGTGACCGTCCTATTCGAGCGGACTACCGGAAAGGTTACAGACCGAATGTCGCAAATTGCTATTGGCTTAGAACGCTATTCTCGATCCGCGATCGCTTTCAGCGATCATTTTCTTGTTCGTTCTGGGCACGATTGGCGGCATCGGTCGCGCCGCCGCTCATGGTCGTGCGATTGAGCGACATGCGCTGAACCCCCTTGCCAAGAAGCGGAGCTCGCTTCGAGGACAGCGTGCGGGAGTTCACGCCGATCCAGCCGATCTCCGACGACAGGCGGCCGTATTCGATCTTGGGGCAGCGGTTCATCACGACTTTTACGCCGGCCGCCTCGGCCAGCGCTGCCGCCGCATCGTTGCGCACGCCGAGTTGCATCCAGATCACGCCCGGCCGGGGTTTTAGCGCAAGCGCCTCCTCAACCACCGGCAGCGCGTGTTGCGAGGAACGAAAAATATCGACCATGTCGATCGGCTCGGGGATGTCGGCGAGCTTGGCATAAACCTTCTGGCCGAGGATGTCCTTGCCGGCCTGGCCCGGGTTGACCGGGATCATGCGGTAACCGCGTCCGAGCAGATATTTGAACGCAAAATAGCTCGGACGATTGTCCTTGGGCGAGACGCCGACCATGGCAATGGTCTTCACGGTATTGAGGATGCCGCGAATGTAGCTGTCGGAGTAATCGTCGTGGTTCATTGGCGGCGGCGCGCTTGCAATCGAGGCTTCAGATATAGGTCCGCGCCGCTGCGACTGAAAGAGCTGAAGGACCTAGCGTCGCCCATAAGCGGCAATCGGTCCGATCGCGAGGATGCCGGCAATTACCGAAACCACCGTTGTGAACGCGACGTCATCCAGGCAGACCATGCCGTATTGCCATGCCGTCATGGCGGTTAGGCCGACCGACATGGCGAGGCCCCATGCTGTGCCAGCAAGCAGCAGGCGTTGCAGCTCGGACCTGGTCAGCCACAGCTTTCGCCAGTCGAATGATTTGACGGTCGTCGCAGTCATCATCGGTCCTCCCACTTTGGGGTGCGTTTCTCGATGAAGGCGCAGATGCCCTCCTCGGCGTCACGCGCCATCATGTTCTCGGTCATCACCTGGCTGGCGTAGCGATAGGCGTCGGCCAACGAAAGCTCAAGCTGGCGGTAGAACGCTTCCTTGCCGATCTTCTGAACATGCGAGGATTTTGAGGCGATTTGGCGCGCAAGCCTGATGGCTTCGTCGCGCTCGGTACCGGGCGACACTGCGTGGTTGATCAGGCCCATGCGGGCTGCGTCTTCGGCAGACAGCAATTCTCCGGTGAGCAGCATTTCCATGGCGTGTTTGCGCGCGATATTACGCGACAGAGCGACCATGGGAGTGGAGCAGAACAGCCCGATATCGACACCGGGCGTGGCGAACTTGGCGGCGTTTGATGCAACGGCGAGATCGCAGCTTGCCACGAGCTGGCAGCCGGCCGCTGTCGCGACACCTTGCACGCAGGCGATCACCGGCTGCGGTAGGCGCACGATCTGCTGCATCATGGCGCTGCAGCTCGTCATGATGTGGGCGAAATACGCGCGGCCGCCGTCGGTATCGCTGCGGCGGCTGGTCAGTTCCTTGAGATCGTGGCCGGCGCAGAATGCCGGTCCATTGGCGGCGAGTACGACCACGCGCACGGCCTTGTCGGCTGCGAGGGCCGTGAAGGTCTCGCTCAACGCGGCGATAAGCGCTTCGGAGAGGCTGTTGCGGGCGGCCGGACGATTGAGCGTGACGATGGCGATCGGGCCGATCGTCTCCCGCAGCAATACCGGTTCGCTGGCGGCAGCGCGGGCGGCGGAGCTTTGTGCGTTCATCGACCCGATCCAGAATCTATGCGATTGATGCGATCCATTGTATCCAATCCGGGTGCGCGCGCGAGTGCGAATAAACGGGTTGCTTGGGGTCGCTATGAAGCCACCAGCCATGACGGTCAATGAGCTCACGCAGGCGCTGAGCGCTGAATTCCCGCATTTGTTCCAGCGCAACGGCAATGACGGCCCCTATGTTATCGAAGATGTCCAGCACGGCCGCGCGCGCGTGCGTCGGCGGTACCACAGCACATCGTTGCGACCGGGCGGCACGCTGTCCGGAGCCACGATGATGGAGCTTGCGGATGTCGCCATGTATGTCGCGCTGCTCGGCTCGATCGGTTGGGTGCCGCTCGCGGTCACGACCAATCTCAACATCAACTTTCTCCGCAAGCCCGCGCAGCGCGATCTGGTGGCCGAGGCGAAACTGATCAAGCTCGGAAAACGGCTGGCCATCGGCGACATTGGCGTGCGCTCGGAGGGCGAAGAGGACTTGGTGGCGCATGCCACTGCGACCTATTCAATCCCAAGCAGGGACTGAGATTGCGCGGCGGTAATATATTGCCATTTTTTCAAGCCTTTGATTTTATGAAATAAAATATCGAAGAACTCGTTGACCGATTTCGTTCCGTCGTATAGAAGGCCCGGCATCAAAGCAGCCTGGTACGGATCTTAGAACGCCATGACAACCTATGCGGCCAAACCAGCCGAAGTTGAAAAGAAATGGGTGATGATCGACGCCACCGGCCTGGTCGTTGGGCGGCTTGCCTCGATCATCGCGTTGCGGCTTCGCGGCAAGCACTTGCCGACGTTCACCCCGCATGTTGACTGCGGCGACAACGTCATCGTGATCAATGCCGCCAAGGTCGCGCTCACCGGGCGCAAGCGAGAGAAGAAAATCTACCAGTATCACACCGGTCACATCGGCGGGATCAAGGAACGCACCGCGCGCTGGGTGCTCGAAGGCAAATTCCCCGAGCGAGTGGTCGAAAAGGCGGTCGAACGCATGCTGCCGCGGGGACCATTGGCGCGCCGTCAGATGGGGAACCTCAGGGTTTATCCCGGGCCCGATCATCCGCACACCGCGCAGCAGCCGGTGAAACTCGATGTCGGTGCGATGAACCGCAAGAACAAGTGGAGCGACTGATGGCCGAGACCGCGCAATCGATGGACGCACTTGCGGCGCTCAAGCCTGCGACCCCGGAAGCCCCGAAATACGTGCAAAAACTCGATGGTCAGGGCCGCGCTTACGCGACCGGCAAGCGCAAGAACGCGGTCGCGCGGGTATGGATCAAACCGGGACCGGGCAAGATCACCATCAATACCAGGCCGGTCGAGGTGTTTTTCGCGCGTCCGGTGTTGCGCATGCTGATCCAGCAGCCGCTGATCGCCACCAACCGCAACGGCCAGTACGACGTGGTCTGCTCGGTCTCAGGCGGCGGGCTTTCGGGCCAAGCCGGCGCCGTGCGTCACGGCCTGTCCAAGGCGCTCACGTACTTCGAGCCGGATTTGCGTTCGGTGCTCAAGCGCGGGGGCTTTCTCACCCGCGATCCGCGCGTGGTGGAACGCAAGAAATACGGCCGTGCCAAGGCCCGCCGCTCGTTCCAGTTCTCCAAGCGCTAAACGCCCATTTTCAAAGGGTTTTAGGATCCCGGCGGCCGGCCGGGATCGAATTATTACCGACAGCTTTTCATCTTGTTTCCGATTTTTACGATTGTTTCAGTGAAAAATCGTGCGGCACGCATAACGGTTCCTACTTAGATCTCTGCAATCTTCCGGCTGCTGGCGGTTTGGAGATTTGCCACCCGACTGGCAAGCGTGGGCAAGGTTACGCGCGAATTACTGGTCGGAATTTATGCTGCTTGATACTTCAACGCTGGTCACTGCTTCGACCTGTATCACAGGCTTGCTCGGGATCTTCCTTCTGGTCGTCTGGTTCCAGGAGCGCGGGGTCCGCGCGATGGCGTGGTGGGGGAGCGCCTATCTGATCGGCGCGTTCGCCGTCGAACTCTGGGGAATGCATAAGCCGAATATCCCGTTGTTGACCGAGTTACCCGACGCGCTGCTGTTCATCGCCTGTGGAATGATCTGGAACGGCGCGCGGCTGTTTCATGGTCGCCGGGTGCTGCCGAGCGCATTGCTGGCGGGAGCGTGGCTATGGTTCATAGCCTGCCAGTTCGCGGGCTTCGCGGCATGGAACGACGGGCGGATCATCCTGTCTTCGCTGATCATCGCGACCTACACGTTCCTCACCTCGGTTGAACTTCGGCGCGAGCGCCGACGGTCATTGCAATGGATTACGATCGGCGCGCCCGCCATGCACGGCCTGGTCTTCCTCTCGCCGATCGTGCTCACCTTGCTCTGGCCGCGCGAGGCCAGCGCCGACGGCTGGTTTGCAGTATTCGCGCTGCAAACTCTGTTGTACGTGGTCGGCACCGCCTTCGTGGTCGTGGTGATGGCCAATGAACGCACCACGGCGCAGTATAAGACGGCGGCCATGACGGATCCGCTGACGGGACTGTTTAACCGACGCGCATTCTTTGCCGCGGCGACGTCGATGATCGCGACGCAGATCCGCAAGAAGCGGCAGGTCAGCGTACTCGCTTTCGATCTCGATCACTTCAAGTCGGTGAACGACCGGTTCGGGCACAGTGTCGGCGACGAAACGCTTCGACTTTTCGCGTCAACCGCAAGCGCCAACATGCGCGTCACCGACGTAATCGGACGCCTTGGCGGCGAAGAATTCGTGGCGATCCTGCCGGGCAGCATGGCGGAGGCGGTCGTGGTGGCCGAGCGCGTGCGCGCGGTCTTTGAAAAGGCCGGCGTGGAAATTTCGGGCAATCGCATCGGCGCCACCGTGAGCATCGGCGTGGCCGAAGCCGGTCCGCCGCTCGCCGAATTCGGGGAATTGCTCGGGCGCGCCGATGCCGCGCTCTATCGCGCCAAACACGAGGGCCGCAACCGCGTTATCACGGACGAGCCTGAAAAGCCCGTGTCACCCGCAGCCGCCGCTTAACATCGGGGCCGACCCGCATCGTTGCTTTCAAGGCATTGATAAGACGGTATTCTCCGGATGCGCCAATGGCTTCCCGGCGGAAACATTGTGTTTACCCAACCAAATCTATCATCGCCGAATGAGGTGGTGGGGTACGCAGGAACAGCAAGCCGCAAAGATTGCGGCGCAGGACTTTTCCCACCGCGTCTTGGCGTTGGAGGACAACGCCGTTCGCGCCGGCTGCGCGCTTGCCTGCAGCTATGCAAATTCGGGTGAATACGAAGCCGAACTGATCGCGGAGCGACGCGCCGCCGGTGCCTATGGGCCGAAACGCAACGCGCGATGGCTTCGCATCGCTGCGGTCATGGCCGGCATCATCGCAGTGATTGTGCTGATCATTCGCTTTGCCTGAGAGCGCACGGCTCCCCATCGGCGACAAAGAAAAAGGGCGCTCCGGAGAGCGCCCTATTGGAGGTTCATCGCTGGTGTTACGCGTTACGCTGAGTAGTACATTTCGAACTCGACCGGATGCGGAGTGTGCTCGAAGCGGATGATCTCCTGCATCTTCAGGTCCATATAGCTGTCGATGAAGTCGTCATCGAACACGCCGCCGACTTTCAAGAATGCGCGGTCCTTATCGAGATTGCCGAGCGCCTCGCGGAGTGAGCCGCAAACGGTCGGGATCTTCTTCAACTCGGCTGGCGGCAGGTCGTAGAGGTCCTTGTCGATTGCCGAGCCCGGATTGAGCTTGTTCTTGATGCCATCGAGACCCGCCATCAGCATCGCGGCAAAGCCGAGATAGGGATTGCAAAGCGGGTCGGGGAAGCGGACTTCGACGCGCTTGGCTTTGGGCGAAGACGCCAGCGGAATGCGGCATGAGGCCGAGCGATTGCGCGCCGAATAGGCGAGCAGCACGGGCGCCTCGAAGCCGGGCACGAGCCGCTTATATGAGTTGGTGGTCGGGTTGGTGAAGGCATTGATCGCCCGCGCGTGCTTGATGATGCCGGCGATGTAGCTCAACGCCGTTTCGGAGAGGTCGGCGTATTTGTTGCCAGCAAAGACCGGTTTGCCGGCCTTCCAGATCGACTGGTGGCAGTGCATGCCGGAACCGTTGTCGCCGTAGACCGGTTTGGGCATGAAGCAGGCGGTTTTGCCGTAGATGTTGGCGACCTGGGTGATGCAATATTTGTAGATCTGCATCTGATCGGCCATCACGGTCAGCGGCGAAAACTTCATGCCGAGCTCGTGCTGGGCGGACGCCACTTCGTGGTGGTGCTTTTCGACTTTGACGCCCATGCGCGCCATGGCGGCGAGCATCTCCGAGCGCATGTCCTGCACGGAATCCTGCGGGGGCACGGGGAAGTAGCCCATCTTGGTGCGAATGCGGTGGCCCAGATTTCCGCCCTCGTAGGCGGTATCGGAATTGCTCGGGAACTCGATGGAGTCGAGCTTGAAGCCGGTGTTGTACGGCGTGGCGGCGTAGCGCACATCGTCGAACACGAAGAACTCGGCTTCCGGTCCGAAATAGGCGGTGTCGCCGACACCCAGCGATTTGACCATCGCCTCGGCGCGCTTGGCGATGCCGCGCGGGTCGCGGTTGTAGGGCTCGCCGGTGGTCGGCTCGAGCACGTCGCAGATCAGCACCAGCGTGGTTTCGGCGAAGAACGGATCGATGCTCGCCGAGCCCGGATCGGGCATCAGAGTCATGTCGGATTCGTTGATCACCTTCCAGCCGGCGATCGAGGAGCCGTCGAACATAATGCCTTCGGCGAACGTATCCTCTTCGATCATGGTGACGTCGAACGTGACGTGCTGCCACTTTCCGCGCGGATCCGTGAACCGGAAATCGACGTATTTCACGTCGTTGTCCTTGATCATCTTCATGACATTCTTGGCGGTCGTCATGGATTAACTTCCCTTTCGTGAGGGGACAAACTTACGACGCGTGCTCATGCATCCACGTCAGATCGCATCCAACCCGGATTCCCCCGTTCTAATCCGAATGGCTTCTTCGATGTTCGAGACGAAGATCTTGCCGTCGCCGATGCGCCCGGTCTGAGCAGCGCGGCGGATCGCCTCGATGGCTTTTTCGACCATATCGTCGCCAAGCACAATCTCGATTTTCACCTTAGGAAGAAAATCGACGACGTACTCGGCGCCACGATAGAGTTCGGTGTGGCCTTTTTGGCGACCGAACCCTTTGGCCTCCGTCACTGTGATACCTTGCAGTCCCACCTCCTGTAGCGCCTCTTTCACCTCGTCGAGTTTGAATGGTTTGATGATGGCCTCGATCTTTTTCATTGTGTTTTCTCTCTCCCAGGCCGCCCGAAATTTCCCGGCAATGCCGCGCTTTCCGCTAGCAGGCAGCGTGCCAAGCTTCGAAGCAGCAAGATTGTCAATGTTTTCAGATCATTAGCGGAATTCTGCGCGAGCCCGCTGCAGGACTGCAGCGATCCGCGCCTAGATTTTGAGCATAGTGCATAACACACAGTCAAAACCCTGTCGCGTTTGTCGGAAAAAGGCTTGGCCGTTACTGTCCACAATTCATGATCGAATTACTGACCGTTGCCGAAATGGCCGAGGCGGACCGGCTGACAATCGCCGGCGGGGTGCCCGGTATCGAGCTCATGGAAAATGCCGGCCGGGCGGTCGCAGACGCAGCCGCGCGCCAGAGCCCCCGCGACGGGTCCCCGATTTGCGTGGTGGCGGGGCCGGGAAACAATGGCGGGGACGGATTTATCGCGGCGAGGTCGCTGGCCGAGCGCGGATTCCCGGTGCGGGTACTGCTGCTCGGTGAGCGTGGCCGGCTCAAGGGCGATGCGGCCGAGGCGGCTCAGCGCTGGCAGGGCCAGATCGCGCCCGCTGCCCCATCGGGGCTCGCAGGTTGTGGCCTGATCGTCGACGCGCTGTTCGGGGCTGGCCTCGACCGGCCGGTGGAAGGGGCGGCGGCGTCCATGATCGCGGCGATGAATTCGAGCGAGGCGCCGATCATCGCCGTCGACCTGCCGAGCGGCATCAACGGGACGAGCGGCGCAGTGATGGGCGCGGCCGTACAGGCCGAGGCGACGGTGACGTTTTTCCGCCGCAAGCCCGGACATGTTTTGCTGCCCGGACGGACGTATTGCGGTACGATTGAAATTGCGGACATCGGCATTCCGGCAAGCGTGCTCGACCGCATTCGTCCGCGCATCTGGGCGAACAGTCCCGCGCTGTGGGCTGAGCAATTTCGAATTCCAAAAATCGATGCGCACAAATATGCCCGCGGTCACGCGGTCGTGGTTTCGGGCGGGCTGGCCTCGACGGGGGCGGCACGGCTGGCGGCGCGGGCCGCGCTGCGCGCCGGAGCAGGTCTGGTCACGATTGCGAGCCCGAGCGAAGCGCTCGCGGTCAATGCCGCGGCCAACGAAGCGGTCATGGTGCGCCAGGTCGATGGCGCAGGCGAACTCACGTCGCTGCTGTCCGATCGGCGCTACAACGCCATCGTTCTCGGCCCTGGCAACGGGGTCGGGGAGGCGACGCGGGCGATGGTGCTCGCGGCGCTGGCTGGGGAACGGGGCGTGGTACTGGATGCGGATGCGCTCACGAGCTTTTCCGAAGCGGCTGAAACGCTATTTTCATCAATTAAATCAAAGTTTTCAGAAAATTCTTCTCATGTTTCACGTGAAATAGTTCTCACGCCGCATGAGGGTGAATTCACGCGATTGTTCGGGACATTGGAGAAGGGCCTTGAGTCGATGACAAAATACGAGCGTGCCCGTGCCGCCGCAGCGCGCTCGAGCGCGGTGGTCCTGCTCAAGGGTCCGGATACCGTCGTGGCTGCGCCGGATGGACGCGTCGCCATTTCGGAGAATGCTCCGCCCTGGCTTGCCACGGCAGGCTCCGGGGATGTGCTGTCCGGCCTGGTGGCAGGCTTGCTTGCCCAAGGCATGCCGGCCTTCGCGGCGGCCTGCGCCGCAGTCTGGCTGCATGGGGAAGCCGGTAACGAAGCCGGGCCCGGACTGATCGCGGAGGATTTGCCGGAGGTTTTACCGGCGATCTATCGCCGGCTGTTCGCTGATCTCGCCGATCGCCCGAAGTGACCGGCGGAACGCGTAATTGCATGACGGAGCGGCCGATCCTATTCTTGTGGTGTGGCGCTGCATCCGACGTGTTATAAGCCGCGCCGCTCGGCCGCCAGGCGGCGCCGCGCAGGGCTGGCGGGCGTGGCGGAACTGGCAGACGCGCGGGATTTAGGTTCCCGTGACGAAAGTCGTGGGGGTTCAAATCCCTCCGCCCGCACCACGAGCGCCGTATGCCCAGGTAAAGCTATCAATCGGCGCAATCCAAGAATGGATGCGTCAACGCTGCGTAGAGAAGAAGATCCCGTATGCAAGTTACCGAAACTGTCAGTGAAGGCCTGAAGCGCGAATTTCAGGTTGTGGTGCCGGCCGCGGATATTGCGGCCAAAGCCAACGACCGGCTCGTGGGGCTCAAGAGCCAAGTCCGCATCAACGGTTTTCGGCCGGGCAAGGTGCCGGTCGAGCACCTCAAGCGCATCTACGGCCGCGCGGCGATGGCAGAGGCGATCGAAGGCGCGGTGCGCGAAGCCAATGCGAAGATCGTCACGGATCGCGGCCTGAAGCTCGCGCGCGAGCCTTCGGTCACGATGCCGAAGGAGGAGGGTGCGATTGAGCAGATGATCGCCGGAAAATCGGACCTTTCCTATACGGTCGCGATCGAGATTCTGCCCAAGATCGAGCTGGCGGATTTCAAAGGGCTGACGTTGGAAAAGCAGGTCGCCCCGGTCAGCGATGGGGAGGTTGATGCGGCGGTCAATGAACTCGCGGAGCGCAACAAGCCGTTCAGCCCCAAGGACGGTGCCGCGGCTTCAGGCGATCGACTGACGGTTTCGTTCAAAGGCATGATCGACGGCGCACCGTTCGAAGGCGGTTCGGGCGACGACGTTGCGGTTCTCATCGGGTCCGGTTCGTTCATCCCCGAGTTCGAAGAACAGCTCACCGGGATCAAGGTGGGTGAAACGCGGACGGTGAACGTGACGTTCCCGCAGAACTATCCGGCGGCAAATCTCGCCGACAAGCCCGCGGTTTTCGAAGTGGTCGCCAAGACCATCGAGACGCCGGGGACGGTCACGATCGACGACGCATTTGCCAAATCGCTGGGCCTTGAATCGCTTGCAAAACTCAAGGACATGATCAAGGAGCGCATCGGACAGGAGCACGGGCTGATTTCGCGCCAGCGGCTCAAGCGTATGCTGCTCGACAAACTCGACGAGCTGCACAAGTTCGCCCTGCCGCCGACCATGATCGAGGATGAATACGCCAACGTCTGGAAGGCGGTGACGGACGAGCTGCAGGCGCAGAACCGGACCTTCGCGGACGAGGGCACGACCGAAGAGAAGGCGAAGGAAGAGTACCGCGCGATTGCCGAAAGACGCGTGCGGCTCGGCCTTGTGCTCGCGGAGATCGGCGAGCGCAACAACATCAAGGTGTCCGACGAGGAATTGACTCGCGCCGTGGTCGAGCAGTCGCGCCGGTTCCCAGGCAAGGAGCAGGAGGTCTGGGATCACTACCGCAAGGACCCCAATGCGTTGGCGAGCCTGCGGGCGCCGATCTACGAGGACAAGGTGGTCGATTTCGTCCTTGAACTGGCGAAGGTCACCGAAAAGACCGTTTCGCGTGACGAGCTCTACAAGGGGGATCAGGAGACCAAGGCAACCTGACCGTCACGGCATCGGGCTGCCACGATCTATGGTAGGCTCATCAATGATGATGGGTGGTGCGCGCTTGAAGGGCTGGCTCGCGGCGGTGATGGTCATCGCTGCTGTTCCCCTTGTCACATATGCGCAGACGACGCCTGCTTTCGTTGCGCCTCCGCGGACAATCGCCGACATCACGGCGATCCTCGACCAGCAGAAGCCGGATCCGGCACGGGCGGCCAAATTGCGGGCCGACGCCGATGGTGCGGTCCCGAGTGGCGGCGATCTCGTCGACTTCTATTTCCGGCGTGCGCAGGCTCGCTGGAATCTGGGCCGTTCCGTGGAGTCGATCGCCGACACGAAGCAGGCGATGGAGATCGGCCGCAAACAAGGGGCTGATCTGATCCGGTATCAGCAATTTTTGCTCCAAGAATACGCGAACACGGGTCAGGCCAAGGAGGTGGTCGCGCTCGCCACCCAGATCGCAGCGGAGTCGGATGTGCCGGGCCGCAAGGGCCGGATGTTCAATGCCTATCGTTGGCAGGTCATCGGTCACACAAGTCTCGGCGAAATCGGGAAGGCCGAAGCCGCGCTGGGCAGGCTTCGGTCGCTGATGAACACATCGCGTTCGTGGCCCAGTGTGGAGCAATTCCGGATTTCGTGGGAGGCCGACCTTGAGGACGCGCGGGCGCGGGTGCTCGAAGTCCGCGGTCGGTACAAAGACGCTGAAGCCGCCTACGACAAGTCGCGGATGCTGGGCGCGCGAGTGATCACTTTATCGGCCTCGTGGCCGAACCCGCCGCCGCGTTTCAGCCTGGAGCTCAACCAGGATTTCCTCGCGATTTTCGCCGCGCGGGTCAAAGGCAAGCAGGGACGGCTGATTGAGATGGAGGCGGATATCCGGCGTGCTCTGCTCAACCGTCTCAAGATTTCCGGAAAGTACAACAATCTGACACCGCAGTTCATATTCGCGTTGACGCGGGCGATGATCGAACAGCGGCGGTTTAAGGAAGCGGAGGAACTCGCGCGCGCCGGCGTCGAAATCTATCGCGACATCGGCATGGCAGAGGATTCGGTTCAGGTCGTCAACGGCCTGACGCTGCTCGCCGGAACTTTGCAGGTGCAGGCGCGATATGCCGAGGCTGCGAAAATCTACACAGCCATCGATCGTGCAATTAAGAGCTGGGACCGCACGCGGGCCGACAATCTGCGCGCCAATCCGGGACTGATTTACACGCTCTACAATGTGAACCGGGTTCCTGAGGGCATCGAATCCGCGACGGTGATGTACCAGCGCGCCAAATCGCGGTTCGGTGAGAACCATTTTGATACGGCAATCGCGCGCGGTACGTTGGCGCTCGGGCTCTATCTCGCCGGTCGCGACGCCGAGGCGCTGCCGCATTTCAAGGCCTCGATACCGATCCTGATTTCGGCGTCGCGTGAGAACGATGACGACAATGTCGGGACCGTGCAACGCGAGCAGCGCGTGCGCTCGATCGTGCAAGCCTATATCGGGCTCTTGGCGCGCGCGCCGACGGGCGTGACGCCGGAGATTGCGGCCGAGACCTTCCGCATTGCCGACGTCATTCGCGGCCAATCGGTGCAGAGGGCGCTCACGGCCTCGAGCGCGCGTGCGGCGGCTTCCGATCCAGCGCTGGCGGAACTTGTCCGCAACGAACAGGATTTGGAAAAGGAGATCAGTGCGCAGCTCGGATCGCTGACCAATATGCTCTCGCTGCCTCCGGAGGAGCGCGACGACAAGGCGATCAGCGCATTGCGGAGCCAGATTGACAAGCTGCAAGCCAGTCGCACGGCGGCCCAGCGCGACATCCAGAAGCGGTTTCCCCACTACGCCGAATTGATCGAACCAAAGCCGCCGACGGCCGCTGAAGTTCAAGCGGCATTAAAACCGGGTGAGGCTTTCGTCTCGTTCTATTTCGGATCGAATGGCGGGTTCGTCTGGGTCGTGCCGCAGCAAGGGCCGGTGGCCTTTGCCGCGGTCAAGCCGAGCTTTAGAACGATCAACGACAGCGTGCGCAAGCTGCGCCAGGCTCTTGAACCGCAGGCGGCAATGATATCGGACATTCCGCCGTTCGATGTGGCGCTCGCGTATCAGCTTTACGTAGAGCTGCTGAAACCCGTGGAAGGCGCCTGGAAGAATGCAAAGAGTCTCATCGTCGCAACCAACGGCGCGCTCGGGCTGTTGCCGCTGTCGCTCTTGCCGACCGCGCCGGCCGAGCTCAAGGCGGATG
Organism: Xanthobacteraceae bacterium; assembly: GCA_035501735.1. Taxonomy (GTDB): domain Bacteria; phylum Pseudomonadota; class Alphaproteobacteria; order Rhizobiales; family Xanthobacteraceae; genus PNAI01. Next base: position 32,196 of record DATJVR010000013.1, read on the forward strand.
GCGGGCCGCCATTCGCGAATTACCGCGCGGTGCCGTGGCTCGCGCGGACCCATGCGGTGACCATGATCCCGTCGGCGTCGGCGCTGCGTACACTGCGGCACTTGCCGCCGGGCTCCGACAAGCGAGAGCGCATGATCGGGTTCGGCGATCCTTACTTCAATGCGCAGCAGGCGGCGGAGACGATCAAGCCGGACGCGAAAACTCAGGTGGCCGAGGCCACGATGCGCGGCATCCCGCTCGGGCGGCGTGCCGCACCGCAGACGCAAGGGGTCGACAGCGCCGAACTCAGCCAGCTGCCGCGGCTACCCGACACCGCCGCCGAGCTGAAATCGATCGCCATTGCCATGCAGGCCGACCCCTCGAAGGTGCTGCATCTCGGCAAGGACGCCAACGAGCGCGAGGTCAAAACGACGCCGCTCAACAAATACCGCGTCGTGGTGTTTGCGACGCACGGGCTGGTGCCCGGCGAACTCAACGGTTTGACACAACCCGCGCTTGCACTCACCGCGCCCGACGTGGCCGACGTCGACGGCGACGGTCTTCTGACCATGGAAGAAATCCTCTCGCTCAAGCTCGATGCCGACTGGGTGGTGCTCTCGGCCTGCAACACGGGAAGCGGGGCGGGCGCCGGCGCGGAAGCCGCCTCGGGTCTCGGGCGTGCCTTCTTTTATGCCGGAACACGGGCGTTGCTGGTCACCAATTGGTCGGTGCATTCGGAATCGGCACGCGAACTCGTAACCGACCTGTTCCGCCGTCAGGCCGCGGATCCCAAGCTCACGCGCGGGGAGGCCTTGCGCCAGGCGATGATGGCCTTACTTGACGGTAAGGGATTTGCCGACGCTCAGGGCAAAATGCTCTTCGCCTACGGCCATCCGCTGTTTTGGGCGCCCTACACGATCATCGGCGACGGCGGCAGTCAGTAAACTGGCGGGATTTACTGACGTCGTTTCCTTCGTCAGGGAACCTATATATTCCTTTGCCGTTGAGCGATTCGATCGGCCAAGGGGCTGGAGGAAGCAATGAGAGATCCCCTCGACACATACATGAACTATCTCGTCCCCGTGGTGGTCGAGCAGACCAATCGCGGCGAGCGGGCCTACGACATCTATTCGCGGCTGCTGAAAGAGCGGATCATCTTCATGACCGGTCCGATCGAGGACGGCATGGCGACGCTCGTCGTCGCGCAGATGCTGTTCCTTGAAGCCGAGAATCCGAAAAAGGAGATTTCCGTGTACATCAACTCGCCGGGCGGGTTGGTGACGGCGGGTCTTGCGATCTACGACACGATGCAGTTCATCCGTCCGCCGGTGTCGACGCTCTGCTGCGGGCAAGCGGCCTCGATGGGATCAATGCTGCTCGCAGCCGGCGCCAAGGATTTGCGCTTCGCGCTGCCGAACGCTCGCGTCATGGTGCACCAGCCCTCGGGCGGGTTCCAGGGCCAAGCCACCGACATCATGCTGCACGCGCAGGAGATCCTTAACCTCAAGAAGCGGCTGAACGAGATCTACGTCAAACACACAGGTCAACCGATCAAGAAAATCGAGGATGCGTTGGAGCGGGATTACTTTCTCACCGCAGAGGGTGCGAGGGACTTCGGCATCGTCGACAAGGTGATCGCCAAGCGGCCGGAGGAAGCAGGAACCAAGCCATAATTGCGGGGTTTCGCGAAGGCCCTGAAAAAGCCATCACCGCTGGATTGCGTTAGGATTAATGAATTCTTGGTTGTTGCTGCCTTAACTTGGTTCGTTCGTCTTGGGGCGGTTGTTCATGTTCAAGTGTGTCTTCGGCGCTACGGTTTCTTAGTCGGATTACTGGTATGAAAGAGTCGGCCCTGTTTGTCTGCGGGGCATGGAGAAGGGAATGAGCAAGGTCGGCGGTAGCGATTCAAAGAATACGCTCTACTGCTCGTTTTGCGGCAAGAGCCAGCATGAGGTGCGGAAGCTTATTGCCGGGCCGACCGTATTCATTTGCGACGAGTGCGTCGAACTCTGCATGGACATCATCCGCGAGGAAAACAAATCCTCGCTGGTAAAGTCGCGCGATGGTATCCCGACGCCGAAGGAAATCCGTAAAGTCCTCGACGATTACGTGATCGGGCAGGATCACGCCAAAAAGGTCTTGGCGGTCGCGGTCCACAATCACTACAAGCGGCTCAACCATCAGGCCAAGCACAACGACGTCGAGCTGGCGAAGTCGAATATTCTGCTGATCGGTCCGACCGGTTCGGGCAAGACGCTGCTGGCGCAAACGCTGGCGCGCATCCTGGATGTGCCGTTCACGATGGCGGATGCCACGACGCTCACCGAAGCGGGCTACGTCGGCGAGGACGTGGAAAACATCATCCTGAAACTCCTGCAGTCCGCCGACTATAACGTCGAGCGCGCACAGCGCGGCATCGTCTATATCGACGAGATCGACAAGATTTCGCGCAAGTCCGACAACCCGTCGATCACGCGCGACGTGTCGGGCGAGGGCGTGCAACAGGCGCTGCTCAAGATCATGGAAGGAACGATCGCTTCGGTGCCGCCGCAAGGTGGCCGCAAGCATCCGCAGCAGGAGTTCCTGCAGGTCGATACCACGAACATTCTTTTCGTGTGCGGCGGCGCGTTTGCGGGCCTGGAGAAGATCATTTCCGCGCGGGGGCGGTCTACTTCGATTGGCTTCTCGGCAAAAGTGCTGGCGCCGGAAGACCGCAAGGCCGGTGAGATCTTCCGCGAAGTCGAGCCCGAAGATCTGCTGAAATACGGCTTGATCCCGGAATTCGTCGGACGCCTGCCGGTGGTCGCCACGCTCGAAGACCTCGACGAGCCTTCGCTCAAGCGTATCCTGACCGAGCCAAAGAACGCGCTGGTGAAACAGTACCAGCGGCTGTTCGAGATGGAGTCGATCGATTTGACGCTGGCCGAGGAAGCGCTCGGCGCGATTGCCCGCAAGGCGATCGACCGTAAGACCGGCGCGCGGGGCTTGCGCTCGATCATGGAGGGCATCCTGCTCGACACCATGTTCGATCTGCCGAGCCTGGAAGGCGTCGAGGAAGTGGTGATCTCCAAGGAAGTGGTCGAGGGCACTGCCCGTCCGCTCTTCATCTACGCCGACCGGGCCAGTGACGCCGGTGCGAGCGCGTGAGTCGCGACGATACCGTCAGTAAATCTCCGGCCCTGATTCGTTTTCGAGGGCTAATCGGCGCGTATTTACTTGAAAACACGGCTTTGCTTGACAGTGCGGCTCGCTATATCCACCTAATGGTGGATGAAGAAAAACGTGTAGTGAAGCCGCTACACGTGAATGAGAGTTAATCTTACCGGGCGGGTTCTTGGCTACCTTCGTGCGTTCTGATCGGAGTTCTTAGGCGTACCCCGCAGCGACCTTCCCGGCTTCTTGGCACTCCCTTGTGGCAGCGTAATCACGGGCTGCGAAGGAGGGGCACAACAAAAGGAATCCTGGAAATGACGCTCGCAAAACCACGCCCGCCATTGACCCCTGGTGAAACCAGGGCCTATCCGGTCCTGCCGCTGCGCGACATCGTGGTGTTCCCGCACATGATCGTGCCGCTGTTCGTCGGACGCGAGAAGTCGATCAAGGCGCTCGAAGAGGTGATGCGCTCGGATACGTTCGTCTTGCTGGTGACGCAGAAGAATGCGTCCGACGACGATCCGGCGACCAGCGCGATCTATGAAATCGGCACGCTCGCCAGCGTGCTGCAGCTGCTGAAGCTGCCCGACGGCACCGTCAAGGTGCTGGTCGAGGGCGCTCAGCGCGGCAAAGTGCTCAAATACACCGATCGGGCCGAATACTACGAGGCGGATGCGGTCGTGCTCGAAGACACCATGGGCGAGAAGGTCGAGGCGGAAGCTTTGGCACGCTCCGTGGTCACCGAGTTCGAGAGCTATGTGAAGCTCAACAAGAAGGTTTCGCCGGAAGTGATCGGCGTGGTCCAGCAGATCGAGGACTATGCCAAGCTCGCCGATACGGTGGCTTCGCATCTGGCGGTGAAGATTCCCGACAAGCAGGCGATCCTGGAGACCACGGTCGCCACGCAGCGTTTGGAAAAGGTCTTAAGCCTGATGGAAAGCGAAATCTCGGTCTTGCAGGTCGAGAAGCGCATCCGCACGCGCGTGAAGCGCCAGATGGAGAAGACGCAGCGCGAGTACTACCTCAACGAGCAGATGAAGGCGATTCAGAAGGAGCTTGGCGACGAGGACGGCAAGGACGAGGTCGCCGAGCTCGAAGACAAGATCAAGCGCACCAAGCTGTCGAAGGAAGCGCGCGAGAAGGCGCAGCACGAGATCAAGAAGCTGCGGCAGATGTCGCCGATGTCGGCGGAAGCCACCGTGGTGCGCAACTATCTCGACTGGCTGCTCTCGATCCCGTGGAACAAGAAGTCGAAGATCAAGAAGGACCTGCCGCTCGCCGAGAAGATTCTCGATGCCGACCACTACGGCCTCGAGAAGGTCAAGGAGCGCATCGTCGAATATCTGGCGGTGCAGCAGCGCGCCAACAAGCTGACCGGACCGATCCTGTGCCTGGTCGGCCCGCCCGGCGTCGGCAAGACCTCGCTCGGCAAGTCGATCGCCAAGGCGACGGGCCGCGAATTCGTTCGTGTCTCGCTCGGCGGCGTGCGCGACGAAGCGGAGATCCGCGGCCATCGGCGCACCTATATCGGCTCGATGCCCGGCAAGGTCATCCAGTCGATGCGCAAGGCGAAGACGTCGAACCCGCTGTTCCTGCTCGACGAAGTCGACAAGATGGGCGCCGATTTCCGCGGCGATCCGTCATCGGCCTTGCTTGAAGTGCTCGACCCCGAGCAGAACCACGCTTTCAACGACCACTATCTCGAGGTCGACTACGATCTCTCCAACGTGATGTTCATCACGACGGCGAACACGCTCAACATTCCGCCGCCTCTGATGGACCGCATGGAGATCATTCGTATCGCCGGCTACACCGAGGACGAGAAGGTCGAGATCGCCCGCAAGCACCTGATCCCGCACGCGGTCGTCAAGCACGGCCTCGAGCCCAAGGAATGGTCGATCGACGACGAGGCCTTGCTCACCATCATCCGCCGCTACACCCGCGAGGCGGGCGTGCGCAACCTCGAGCGCGAGCTCTCGACGCTGATCCGCAAGGCGGTGAAGGAGCTCACCATCTCGAAGAAGGAATCGGTCGCGGTCACCGACAAGACGCTCGCCGATTACCTTGGCGTGCCGAAGTTCCGCTACGGCGAGGTGGAGGATGCTGATCAGGTCGGTGTGGTCACCGGCTTGGCCTGGACCGATGTCGGCGGCGAGCTTCTCACCATCGAGTCGGCCATGATGCCCGGCAAGGGCAAGATGACCGTCACCGGCAACCTGCGCGACGTGATGAAGGAATCGATCTCGGCGGCGGCGTCCTATGTCCGCATGCGGGCGACCGCCTTCGGCATCGAGCCGCCGTCGTTCGACAAGCGCGACATCCACGTGCACGTGCCGGAAGGCGCGACGCCGAAGGATGGTCCGTCGGCCGGCGTCGCCATGGTCACCGCCATTGTCTCGGTGATGACCGGCATCCCGGTGCACCGCGATGTCGCCATGACCGGCGAGATCACGCTGCGCGGCCGCGTGCTGCCGATCGGCGGTCTCAAGGAGAAGCTCCTTGCGGCGCACCGCGGCGGCATCAAGACCGTGCTGATTCCGGAAGAGAACGCCAAGGATCTGGTCGAGATCAACGACTCGATCAAGAGCGGCCTTGACATCATCCCGGTCTCGCGCATGGACGAGGTGCTGGCGCGTGCGCTGGTGCGCAAGCCCGAGCCGATCACCTGGGAGGAAGCGGCGGCGAAGCCCGTCGATGTCCCCGAGCCGGTGGTCGAGGAGGATTCTTCGGGACTGACCGCGCATTGATTGAGCGCGAGGCAAAGTTGAGAATGGCCGGGGCTCGTCCCGGCCATTTTTTATTGGGGGCTCCGCTCCGCATTACTTGAGCATCGCTGTTGCCTTTCGGACCGTGTCCGCCGGCGTTGCATAAACCTGCTGCACGAGCTTCTGGATCGCGACGCCGGTGACGGGCGTGATTTCGAGGTTGGACTTTTCGGCTTCGGCCAGGAAGTCCTTGTCGTGCATGGTGTCGTCGAAGGCCTTGCGCAAGGCTTCGACACGGTCCTCCGGAACGCCGGGCGGGGCGGCGTAGGGCCAGGCCATGACCTGCCGCGCGAACAGGAGCGACAGGATCGCCTTTTCCTCGTCGGTACGGGCGAGAT
>DATJVR010000014.1:0-33708 GCA_035501735.1 Xanthobacteraceae bacterium
ATATCGTGTTAGTGAATAACGGCGCTGGTGATTCAAATGTGCATCAGCCCGTTTGACCAGTTCGCGAAGCCACCGAATTTGCTCGTAAAGGTTTTCTCACAACTAATCTGAGAACTGACGTTTGAGAACGATCATGCGCTATTCGCTATTAGTCTTCGTGCTCCTGTTTAGCGCCTGCAGCCGATATGACGAGTTGCGTGAGGTTACCGCCTATAACGATGCCGCGAACAAGACCTTCCCGCAAAATTACAAATCCGAGATTCTGACTCTGCTGCGCACCTATTTGAACGACCCCACTCAGGTCCGCGACGCTTTGATCTCGGATCCGGCGGTCATGACGATCGACGGCGCCGGTCGTTATGCGGTGTGCGTCCGCTACAACGCCAAGAAAAGCAACGGTCAATACGCCGGCAGCAAAGACGGTTTAATGACATTTCGCGATGGACGTCTCGATCGCATTCTCGACCCGTCCCGCAACCCTGGCGATGCCCGTGAGATCCGCCAGCAATGCAAAGACATCGCCATGAAGCCGTTCCCCGAACTTGAGCGTCTCTCGCGCTAGCCTTTCGCCGGCATGTCGGCTATTCAATCGTGATCGCTGACCTGTGGATGACGATTCACAATGTTTCGGGCATGGCTACGGCTTTTCCTTTTCGGACTGCTGACCGTCGTTTTGATGCCGGCGCAGGCACTTTCGGTCTACTTTAAATGGCCAAGCCGACGCTGGATTCCGGTGATGTATCACCGGATGGTATGCCGCCTGATCGGCGTTCGCATCAAGGTGATCGGCGAATGCCAGAAACGGCGCCCGCTGTTGATTGTCGCCAATCATTCGTCCTGGCTCGACATCGTCATCATCTCTGCGGCGGCGCCTGTCGTCTTCGTGGCCAAACGCGAGGTGGCAAGTTGGCCGTTTTTTGGTCTTTGCGCCAAGCTGCAGCGCTCGATCTTCGTCGATCGCCAGCGCCGGCAGAAGACGGGCGAAGTGAATGCCGAGATCGCGCAACGGCTGATCGAGGGCGATCCGGTGGTCCTGTTCGGGGAAGGTACGTCGAGCGACGGCAATCGCGTCCTTCCGTTCCGCACCGCGCTGATCGGCGCCGCCCATACCGCGCTGACGTCGGCTCGGCTCGGCCACGTATCCATTCAGCCGCTGTCCGTTGCTTATGTCGGCCGCCATGGCATGCCGTTGGGACGGGTCGAGCGCCGCTCGCTCGCCTGGTACGGTGGCATCGAGCTTTGGCCGCATCTCATGAACGTTCTTCGCCGCGGGGCCATCGATGTGATCCTCACCTGGGGCGAGCCGGTTGCTTTTGACGGCGAGACAGACCGCAAGCAGATTGCCGGCGCGATCGAGATCACGGTGCGTCGCAGCACCGCGGCCGCGCGACGGGGTCAAATCGCCGCGTAAGCCTGATTGATCACCGCAGCTCTGCCGAGCCGTCACCGCGTATGTAGGCGAGATAGCGCTCGGCGGATTTCTGCAACACGCTCTTTCCATCCTTCCAGATCGTGCGCGTCGGGAATGCCCCGTGGATGGTCTCGAACGGAAACGGCGCGAGCGCTTTCACCACGCGCTCGACCGCGGGTGCCGACATCGGAATGAAATTCGGGAAACTGCGCATGAAGCTGACCGTCTTGCGGTCTTGCACCACCTGCACGATATCGCCGGAGAGCAGCGCGCCGCGCTCGCCGGCGCCGGCGGCCCAATGCAGCACCACGCCGCCGGGAAAATGGCCGCCGCAGCAAATGAGCGTCAGGCCCGGCATCAGCTCCTTGCGTTCGCCCTCCCACAATGCGATCGCCGGATCGCGGCGGAAAATCCATTCCTGATCGGCCTTGTGCAGATAAATGGGAATGCCGCCGAACGCCTGGCTCCACTCGACCATGCTGGAATAGTAATGCGGATGCGAGATCGCGATCGCTTTGATTCCGCCGAGCGCCTTGATCAGCTCGATCGTCGCACTATCCACCAGCGAAAGGCAGTCCCACAAGATATTTCCGGCCGGCGTGCGCAACAGCTGCGCGCGCTGCCCGATCGCGAACGCCGGCATGATGACAATCTCGAACAAATTCGGTTCGAGCACGCGCCACGCGTTTGAGCTCGAGCGTGACAGTTCGTCGAGCGTGACCCAGTCTTGTCCACCGGGCGGCACATATTGCCGCTCGTCTTCGCAGACCGGGCACTCGGCGGACGGTTGCGGCGTCGGCGCGAATTGCATTCCACAGGCGGTGCAAATGAACGCAGGCATGGGTCCTCTGGCTGATCTCTTCACTGATCTGTCAATTTCACTTGAGCGCGGCGGATGCTATGCCGCGTAAACGCCCTCCGAGCATCATATTCGCTGATCCAGCATGGGCAGGGTAGTGGGATAGACCTATGGGTGCACACGCTTGGCGGCCGATCGCCGGACTTGATCGCGCGCCTCTTCATGAGGCGCGGTTGCAGGCCCATCATGCCGTGCAGTGGCTTGCGCGCAGCGCCCGCGCCTATGTTCCGCCGCGACCCGACGACAGTCATACGAATTTGGGCTGGGACGACGCCTTGGGCGGCTTTGTCACGCATCCGTTTGCCGATGGTGCGCGGCTCGCCTTACGTATCGCCGATCTATCTCTCACGCTGACTGCCGCCAAGGGTCAATTCAGTCTCGACGGCCGCACTGACGCCGAGGCGCGCGCCTGGCTTGGTTTGGGGCTGCAAGCCCAAGGATTGGACGAGCACAAGCTCGACGCGCCATCGCCCTACGAAATGCCTGCTCATGCGGTCGCGGGTGGCGGCACATATTCGACTGGAAAAATTTCGACGGCTCTGCATGACCTCGCCACCTGGTACTCGAATGCCAATGGCGCGCTGGTCGACGCGCGCGAGAAACTCGCGACGCGAGGATTGAAGCCCCCGATCATACGCTGCTGGCCGCATCACTTTGATCTTGACAGCTTGATATCGCTGGGCGGCGACAAGACCACCGGCCTCGGCTTCTCCCCCGGAGACGACTATTACGACGAGCCCTATTTCTACATCACGCTCTATCCGGAGCCGGAGGGCATGACGCTGCCGGAAATGCCTCCGATAGGGCACACGCATACCCACGAATTTCTGGCGGCCATCGCGCTTTCGAGCAAAATTGTCGCCGAGCAAGATCAGGGGAAGACAGTTGAGGCTTTCATCCTCGGCAGTGTCGATACCACCATCAGGCTCTTGAAGTGACGTGAATCACGTCGCGGCGTTAAGCGCCGGCGCTTCGCCTTTGTGCACCCGACCGATGAACAGGGCCATAACGGCTGCGATCAAGCACAGCAGTCCGGAGAGCACGAACGACTCCAGATAAGTGCCAAAATTCTCCCGCAGCACCCCGCCGAAAAAAGCCGCCGACGCCCCGCCGAATTGGTGCGCGACAAAGATCCAGCCATAGACCAGGCCGATTTTTTCCTTGCCAAATGCGTTGCCGATCAATCGCACAGTCGGCGCCACGGTGGCGAACCAGTCAAGCCCGTAGAATACCGTGAACAGCATCAATCCGTTCGGTGACACGAAAGAAAACGGCAGATAGATCAGCGACAGCCCGCGCAGGCCGTAATAAACCGCAAGCAGAATTCGGCTATCCACACGGTCGCTAAGCCAGCCAGAGCCCGTAGTCCCGATGAGATTGAACACACCCATGGCCGCGAGCAGGCCCGCACCAGTGACTTCCGAAATGCCGTTATCGAGACAGGCAGGAATGAGATGTGTGCCGATCAGTCCATTGGTTGATGCCCCGCACACGAAGAATGTGCCAGCCAGCAGCCAGAAATCGCGCACGCGAACGGCATCGCGCAGCGTGTAAAATGCCAGCGCTATCGGGTTGCCGGATACCGGCGAGGAAGGCTTCGGGCCGCCCGTATCGCCATAGGGCGCAAGTCCCACATCCGCCGGACGATCGCGCATCAGGAGCGCGACGATCGGTAAAATCGCCAACACGATACAGGCAACCGTCAGCACGGTCGCGCGCCAGCCGTAATTCGTGGTGATGCTGGCGAATGTCGGAAGAAACAGCAATTGCCCGGTTGCAACGCTCGCGCTCATGAATCCGAGCACAAGGCCGCGGCGTGCCGTAAACCAGCGCGTGGCCACCATCGCGGCGAGCACGTTTGCGACCGCACCGGCGCCGATGCCGACCATCAGGCCCCAAAGCAAGATCATCTGCCAGGATTCGCGCATCACTGAGGTGAGCGCGACACCCGTCCCGATGATCACCAGCGCGATGGGTATCGCGCGACGCATACCAAACCGCTCCATCAACGCAGCGGCGAATGGCCCCATTATGCCGTAGAGCAGGAGGTTGACGGATATCGCAAGCGAGATCGTCGCCCGCGACCAATGAAACTCGTTCTCAAGCGGCACGACCAAAATGCCGGGCATCGAGCGCACGCCGGCGCCGGTCATCAGCGTCAGGAATGTCGCTCCGACAACGATCCAACCGTAGTGAAAGCTTTTTCCGTATGTCATCCAAATTCCGGATCGAGAATGGCGACCATCCCTGCGGCCTATGCCGGCATGGGGATTTCATTGACTTTTTTCGGCACGGCGTAGCCGCGTTCCACCGCCGGACGCTTTGCGATGGTCACATACCAGCGTTTCACATTCGGATATTGGTTGAGATCGATCGTTTGCCATTCGAAGCGCGAAATCCACGGCCAGATCGCGATGTCGGCAATCGAATAGTCATTGGCGACAAATTCGCGGCCCTCGAGCCGCTTGTTCAGCACGCCGTACAGCCGATGGGCTTCTTTCAAATAACGCTCTTCCGCATAGGGTGCCTTGCCCTTGTTGTATTTCACGAAATGGTGGACCTGCCCAAGAAAGGGGCCGATCCCGCCCATCTGCCACATCAGCCATTCGATCACGCGGTAGCGTGCCTCGCCCGACTTCGGTAGCAGCTTGCCGGTCTTGTCGCCGAGGTAGACCAGGATCGCGCCCGACTCCATCAATGACATGCCATTGTCCCGGTCCACGATCGCTGGAATGCGATTGTTCGGGCTGATTTTGAGGAACTCCGGCTTGAATTGCTCGTCCTTGCCGATATCGACCGGATGCGTCGTGTAGGGCAGTCCGAGTTCCTCGAGCGCGATGGAAATTTTCCGGCCATTGGGAGTGGTCCAGGTGTAGAGGTCGATCACGTGGGGTCCTTTGCTTTCGTCGCGTTAGGCTTCGGCGCATGGTCCTATAGTGCCCACGCCTGGGGAGCAATGGCGGCCTGAGCATGCCTGCCGAGCGGGCCGCGACCTCCGACCTACCCACCTAAAGGAGGAGCAGCGAATCCCATAACGACCCTGGACGATTGCGAAAAACATGCCGACAATGCCGCCGTCTTCAGGGGGACTGACGTTTCGAATGAGTGAAATCATCCTCGAAACCGAGGATCTGACCAAGGAATTCGCCGGCTTCGTCGCGGTGAACGGGGTCAACCTTCAGGTTGAACGCGGCACCGTTCATGCCCTCATTGGGCCGAACGGCGCCGGCAAGACCACCTGCTTCAATCTGCTCACCAAGTTTCTGCAGCCGACGCACGGCCGCATTATCTACAAGGGCCGCGACATCAGCACGCTCGCGCCGGCCGAAGTCGCGCGATTGGGAATGGTGCGGTCGTTTCAGATCTCGGCAGTGTTTCCGCATTTGAGCGTGCTGGAAAATGTCCGCATTGCATTGCAGCGTGAGCGCGGCGGATCTTTCGATTTCTGGCGCTCCAAGCGCGTGCTCGACTCGTTCAATCAGCGCGCGGCCGCGCTTCTATCCGACGTCGGCCTATCTGACGTGATGAATGTCCCTGCGGTGGAATTGCCATATGGCCGCAAGCGCGCGCTCGAAATCGCCACGACGCTAGCGCTCGACCCCGAAATGCTGCTGCTCGATGAGCCGACCGCCGGAATGGGCCATGACGATATTGACCGCATCAGCGGCTTGATCAAGTCGGTCGCCGTCGACCGCACCGTGCTGATGGTCGAGCACAATCTGAGCGTCGTCGAAAACCTGTGCCATCGCATTACGGTGCTCACGCGCGGGCGGGTCCTGGCGGAAGGCGATTACGATTCGATTTCGAGCAATGCCGACGTGCGCGAGGCGTATCTGGGAGTCGGCCATGCCTGAGGCGTCCGTGCCGTTGCTCGCGGTCGAAGACCTGCACGCCTGGTACGGCGAGTCGCATATTTTGCATGGGGTGACATTCGAGGTGCGCGCCGGCGAAGTCGTCACGCTGCTCGGCCGTAACGGCGCCGGAAAAACCACGACGCTCAAATCCATCATGGGGATCGTGGGTAAACGCACCGGCTCGGTACGCTTCGACGGACGCGAATTGATCGCCTCACCATCCAATGTAATCGCCCGCGCCGGCATTGCCTTTTGCCCGGAGGAGCGGGGAATTTTCGCAAGCCTCGATGTCGCGGAAAACCTTCTGCTGCCGCCGGAAGTCAAATCCGGAGGCCTCAATCTGGGCAGCATTTTCGAGCTGTTTCCCAATATCAAGGAACGCCTCGGTTCCAGTCAGGGCACCAAGCTGTCCGGCGGCGAGCAGCAGATGCTGGCGATCGGTCGAATCCTGCGCACCGGCGCGCGCCTGCTTCTGCTCGATGAACCGACCGAGGGCCTTGCCCCCGTCATCATCCAGCAGATTGGGAAGACAATCCGGGCGCTAAAATCGCAAGGTTTCACGATTCTGTTGGTAGAACAAAACTTTAGGTTCGCCGCGACCGTGGCGGACCGGTACTATGTCATGGAGCACGGCAAGGTTGTCGAAGGTTTTACCAACGTCGAACTGGACGCCAATGCCGAAAAGCTCCACGATTACCTTGGAGTTTGAAAGAATTACCACGAAGTGTGAAAGAACACGCCGGCCGCAAGCCGTCGAACAGGGAGAAATGCAATGAAGCGTTACATCGGTTTGGCCGCGCTGGCGGCCGTCCTCGCCGCGGGAACGGCGCAGGCGCAGACAACTGTCAAAATTGGCGTGCTGAGCGACATGTCGAGCCTTTATTCCGACATCGGCGGGCCCGGCTCGGTGGCAGCAGCCAAAATGGCCATCGCAGATTTCACAAAGGCCCATCCGGATGTGAAGGTCGAGCTGCTCAGCGCCGACCATCAGAACAAGCCCGACATCGGCACCAACATCGCGAACCAATGGTTCGACGTCGACAAGGTCGACATGATCATTGATGTGCCGAATTCCGGTGTCGCGCTCGCCGTCAGCCAAATCGCGGCCAACAAGAATAAGTTGTTCATCGTCTCAGGCGCGGCCGCATCCGACCTCACCGGTCCGAAATGCAACGCCAATACCATCCATTGGACCTACGACACCTGGATGCTTGCGAACGGCACCGGCACCGCACTGGTCAAGACCGGCGGCGACACGTGGTTCTTTCTGACCTCCGACTATGCGTTCGGCCACGCGCTCGAACGCGATACGATGGCCGCGGTCGAGAAAGCCGGCGGCAAGGTGCTCGGCAAGGTTCGCCATCCGCTCAACACCAACGACTTCTCCTCCTTCTTGGCGCAGGCGCAACAATCGAAGGCCAAGATCATCGGCCTGGCCAATGCCGGCGGCGACACCATCAATTCGATCAAGCAGGGCGCGGAATTCGGCATCGTCAAGGGCGGTCAGAAGTTTGCTGGCTTGCTGGTCTTTGCCAGCGACGTGGCCGCGCTCGGTCTGCCGACCGCGCAGGGTCTCACGCTGACGGAAACCTGGTACTGGGATGCCAACGACGCCAACCGCGCTTGGACCAAACGCTGGCAGCAGGAGCGGCCGGGCAAGTTCCCGACCATGGTGCAGGCCGGTGTCTACTCCGGCGTAACCCACTACCTCAAGGCGGTCGCTGAGCTGAAGAGCTCTGCCGACGGCAAGGCCGTGGTCGCCAAGATGAAGTCGATGCCGACGGACGACCCGTTGTTCGGCAAGGGCACCATCCGCCCTGATGGCCGCAAGCTTCACGACGCCTATTTGTTCGAAGTCAAGGCGCCCGGCGAATCCAAATATCCCGGCGACTTCTACAAGCTGAAAGCGACGATCCCGGCGGCCGAAGCGTTCCGCCCGCTGAAAGAGGGCAGCTGTCCGCTGGTGAGCGGTTGACGCACAACGGCAACCTCGCCCCGAGCAGCACGCGTCGCGAAGGGTGAGATGTTAGGTTTGCGCCCTCATCCTCGAGGTGGCGGCTTTGCCGCCTCCTCGGGATGAGGGCGAAACATTGGGCGCAGGCGTGTTCGAAATCTTCGGCATTTCTTCCCAGGCGCTGTTGGTGCAGCTTCTGCTCGGGTTGATAAACGGCTCTTTCTACGCGCTGTTGAGTCTTGGGCTTGCCGTCATTTTCGGTATGCTCAACATCATCAATTTCGCTCACGGCGCCCAATACATGATGGGTGCGTTCACGGCATTCTTCCTGCTGCAATATGTTGGCCTCGGCTATTGGGTAGCCCTCATCGTTGCGCCGGTCACGGTGGGTATTTTAGGAATGGTGATCGAGCGGCTGTTTCTGCAATGGCTCTACACGCTCGACCACCTCTATGGCCTGCTCCTGACTTTTGGGCTTGCGCTCATCATTGAAGGCGTATTCCGCAACTATTTCGGCGCGTCCGGCCTGCCGTATCAGATGCCGGAATCGCTGACCGGCGGACAGAATCTCGGCTTCATGTACCTGCCGAATTATCGCGCCTGGGTGGTGGTATTTTCGCTCTTTGTCTGTCTGACAACCTGGTTCGTGATTGAGCGCACCAAGCTCGGCTCTTACCTGCGGGCGGCAACCGAAAATCCGACGCTGGTGCGGGCCTTCGGCATCAACGTTCCGCGCATGATCACGCTCACATATGGATTTGGCGTCGCGCTTGCAGCGCTCGCCGGCGTCATGGCCGCGCCGATCTATAACGTCAGTCCGCAGATGGGCTCGGATCTCATCATCGTTGTTTTCGCTGTGGTCGTGATAGGTGGCATGGGCTCGATCATGGGTTCGATCGTCACCGGCTTTGGTCTTGGCATCATCGAGGGCTTAACCAAGGTATTCTTTCCCGAAGCTTCGAGCACCGTCATCTTCGTCATCATGGCGATCGTCCTGTTGATTCGGCCGGCTGGCCTGTTCGGACGGAGGGCCTGAGGTGTTGCAAAGGGTCGACCCGGCGACATTGGCGACGGACAGAACACGCTCGCGCGCCGAGCCGATCGCATTCGCAATCATGGTTGCGCTGCTCGTGATCGCGCCGTTCTTCGCCTATCCGCAATTTCTGATGCAGGCCCTTTGTTTTGCGCTGTTCGCCTGCGCCTTCAATCTTCTGATTGGCTATGGCGGTCTCCTATCCTTTGGCCACGCCCTTTATTTCGGCTGGGCAAGCTACATCGCGGCACACCTCGCCAAGGTCGGCGCGATCAGTTTTCCGGTCTGGTATTGGTCACACGCGTGGATCTGGGTCGCGATTCCGTTGCCGCCGCTTTCGCCGGAGCTCGCGATCCTGGGCGGCATGCTCGCCGGCGCGCTGCTTGGGTTGATTGCCGGCAGTCTCGCGATTCGTCGCCAGGGCATCTATTTTGCCATGATTACGCTCGCCCTCGCGCAGATGATGTACTTCTTTGCCCTGCAGGCGAAGTTCACGGGGGGCGAAGACGGCATCCAGGGCGTGCCACGCGGCAAACTCTTCGGCCTCGTCGACCTTACCGGCCAGACCAGCATGTATGTCACAACGCTGGTCATTTTCCTCGCAGGCTTTCTGCTGATCTATCGCATCATTCACTCGCCCTTCGGCGAAGTGCTCAAGGCCATCCGGGAAAATGAGGCGCGCGCGATCTCGCTCGGCTATAAGACTGACCGCTACAAGCTCGTCGCCTTCGTTTTGTCGGCGACGCTTGCGGGCCTTGCCGGCGCGACCAAGGCGATCGTGCTGCAGATAGCTTCGTTGACCGATGTGAACTGGCCGATGTCCGGGGAGGTTGTGCTCATGGCGCTGGTCGGCGGGCTGGGCACGGTCTTCGGCCCGGTCGCCGGCGCTTTTTTCATTGTCACCATGCAGAACTATCTCGCGCAGGCCGGCCAATGGGTCATCGTGATCCAGGGCGTGATCTTTGTCGCTTGCGTGTTATTGTTTCGGCGCGGAATCATAGGCGAACTCGCCAATGTCTTGCGCATCCGTCTGTGACGGCGGTCGAGGAAACCGGGACTGACAATTCGACTTGAAAAGGGGGAGACCAATATGAGCGCGGAGGCCCGCCTGAAACAGCTTGGGATTGTGCTGCCGAATGTTCCCACGCCGGTTGCGAACTATGTTCCTTACCGGCTCGCCGGCAATTTGCTGTTTCTCTCTGGCCAGGGACCGCGCGATGAAAAGGGCCAGGCTTTATCCGGCAAGGTCGGCGCCGACGTTTCCGTCGAGGAGGGCTACAAACGCGCGCGGCTCATTGGACTTGGTCTGCTCGCTGCAACGCGCCAGGCCCTCGGCACCCTCGATCGCGTCGAAGCTGTGCTCAAGGTGCTTGGCATGGTCAACGCCGTCCCCGATTTCAAGGATCACCCCAAGGTGATCAACGGCTGTTCCGACCTGTTCGTGGAGGTTCTCGGTGAGGCCGGCAAGCACGCCCGCTCGGCCGTGGGCATGGGCTCGTTGCCAAACCAGATTTCAGTCGAGATTGAGGCGGTGTTGGCGGTCAAACCGTAACAGCGGCGCGCAAAACCATTTCGCTTTAAATCGAGAATCGTTGCGTGCGGGTGTTCGTGTCGAATTGGCACATATTATGGCCATTCGCGGGCGGAACCTTTGCTGCGCTCGAAAAAAATGGGTGCACAAGATGCGAACAAAGGATGAAAATCATCACCGCGCTTGCAACCATTCTCACCCGACTCGCTTATCTCGTCAGCTTACGCTAAGTGATCGTCACATCCTGCGGCGGCGGCCATGTCAGAGCAGAAAAAATCTCCATCGGATTTGGTGCAGCCTTTGGCCAATCAGGCGCTCAATTCGGCAGCAATCAAGTGGCGCAACCTGATCGAACGCCGCCGCGCGCATTTCATCGATCTCTATCTGACCGGCCGCTGGAAACATTACTATTCCGAGGAGCAATTCCAGGCGCGCTTCCGCGATGCCATGAGCGTCGCCGATCGGTGGACCGAGATCGCACCTAAACCGGACAACGACAATACCGGTGCCCCGGCGCCGGCCAATACCGAGCAGCCGGCAAGCTGAGTAATTGTTGCCGGCACCTTTGGTCTTCTTCCTTTTCCTTGCCCCGCCACAGCGGGGCATTTATTTATAGCCCGGCCGTCATCTGATCCACAGCCCTAGCCATTGATTTCATTGAAGTTCTATCAGGAAACCCATGAGCCATCTGTTTTCTCCGATAACGTTGGCCGGCCTGGAGCTCGCCAATCGCATCGTCGTTTCGCCCATGTGCCAGTACAGCGCCAATGACGGTTGCGCCAATGACTGGCATCTCGGCCATCTCGGCATGCTGGCCAATTCCGGCGCGGCGCTTGTCGTGGTCGAGGCGACCCATGTCGAGCGGCATGGTCGCATCACCCATGGCTGCCTCGGTCTTTATTCCGACGACAACGAGGCCGCACTGGCGCGCGTCGTCGCCTATTGCCGGCGCGCGGGTACTGCCAAATTGGGCATCCAGCTTGCCCATGCCGGCCGAAAGGCGTCGGCGCAGCGCCCGTGGGAAGGCGGTGGAGCGCTCAAGCCCGACGCTGACCCCTGGCCGACGATCGCGCCCTCCGCGCTGCCGTTCGGCGCGAATTGGCACACGCCGCGCGCAATGGTACGGGAGGATTTCGTGCGCGTGCGCACTGCCTTCGTGGACGCGGCCAAGCGCGCGGTTCGTATCGGCTTCGATTCCATCGAGCTGCATTACGCCCACGGCTATCTCGCGCACGAGTTTCTCTCCCCGCTATCGAACACGCGCAACGACGAATACGGCGGCCCATTTGCCGCCCGCATGCGCTTCCCGCGCGAAGTCGCGCAAGCCGTGCGGGCGGTGGTGCCGAAATCCATTGCGCTCGGTGCCCGCTTCACCGGCAGCGACTGGATGGACGGCGGCCTCACGCCGGACGATGCGGTGACTTTCGCCAAGGCGCTGAAGGAGGACGGCCTCGACTTCGTCGACGTATCTTCGGGCGGCATCACGGCCGCGACCCGCAACCCGACCGAACCTGGCTACAACGCGCCGATCGCCGAACGGGTGAAGCGCGAGGCCGGCATTGCCACGCGCACGGTCGGCCTGATCCTCACTCCGGCCCAGGCCGAGGCCATTGTCGCTGACGGCAAGGCCGACATGATCACGCTCGCCCGCGCCATGCTCGACGATCCGCGCTGGGGCTGGCATGCCGCGCAGGCGCTTGGCGCCGAGGTCCCACGCGTGCCGCAGTATCAGCGCGCCGGCCCAAAACTCTGGCCAGGGGCGGCGATGCGAAGCTAGCTGGCGCGCACCTTTATGGACAGTTTCGTCTTTACTGCCGTTTTATTTGCCGCGGCCTGTCACGCCGGCTGGAACGCTACCATCAAGCGCACGCTCGATCCGCTGGCGACCACCGTGCTCATCTCGATTGGCGCCGCATTGGTCTCTCTCATAGCGGTTCCGTTCGTCGGACTGCCGAACGCCGCCGCATGGCCCTGGGTCGTCGCTTCGGTCATCATCCATTTGCTTTATTTCGCGGCCCTGATCGAAAGCTACCGCACCGGCGACATGGGGCAGGTCTACCCGATTGCACGTGGCACGGCGCCGCTGCTCACCGGCCTCGCGAGCCCGATTGTCGTCGGCGAGCGTGTCGGCGTGCTGGCCTGGACCGGCATCCTGTTGCTTGCGAGCGGCGTATTCCTGCTCTCGCTGCGCGGTGGCCGCGATCTCGCAAAGCTCGAACGCCGCGCCGTCACCTATGCGCTGCTGACATCGCTGACCATCTGCGCCTATTCGCTCGTTGACGGCATCGGGGCACGCAGTTCCGGCAGCGCCAACGCCTATTCGGTCGCCCTGTTCGTCGGCATAGCTCCGGTGATGGTCCTCTATGCCCTCGTCCGCAGCGGTTCCGGCGTGCTGACGGACATGGCGCGCTATTGGCAAACCGGTCTTCTTGGCGGCGCGTTGCAGCTCGGCTCCTACGGCATCGCGATCTGGGCCATGACGCTAGCGCCGATCGCAATCGTGGCCGCCCTTCGCGAGACCAGCGTGCTGTTCGGGGCATTGATCGCGGTGGTGTTTTTGAGCGAGCCGTTGCGTGCAACCCGAGTCGTCGCCGCGCTCATGATCGTCGCCGGCCTCGTATCCATTCGATTGCAGTAAAGATTTACGGGATGCGCGCTGGAACGCCGCTGCTTTGGCTTAGGTTCGCGATCGGGATTTGATAGTGATAGTTTCTTAAACTGAAGCAAGCGGCAGAAGCATCGACAACGATGGCGAATCCAGCTCTGGTTGAAGTTGTCCGCGGCGGGCGCGTTGAAAGCCGGCATTGCGGCGCCGTCGCGGTTGTCGACTCCAATGGAAAGCGCGTGTTCGGGCTCGGCGATGTCGAGCAGCCGGTTTTTCCGCGCTCCGCCGTCAAAGCCTTGCAGGCGCTTGTGCTGGTCGAAACCGGCGCCGCCGACCGCTTCGGGTTTGGCGCGGAAGAGCTTGCGCTTGCCTGTGCCTCGCATGGTGGCGAGGCGGGCCATGTTTCGGTCGTCACTGGAATGCTCGCACGCGCGGGTCTCGACGAGACCGCACTCAAATGCGGCGCCCATTGGCCGCTGTATCAACCCGCGGCCCAGGCGCTCGCCCGGTCCGGCGGCACGGCCAAGCCGTTGCACAACAATTGCTCGGGCAAGCATGCAGGATTCCTGTGCGCGGCCTGCGTCCTCGATGCCGACCGTCGAAATTATTTCGAGCCGACACACCCGGTGCAGCGCGAGGTCAAGGCTGTGCTCGAAAACATGGCGTCGCTGAAAATCTCCGACAGTGACTGCGCCATCGACGGCTGCTCGGTGCCGACTTGGGCAATCCCGCTCGCTTCCGTCGCCCGCGCCTTTGCTTGCTTTGCCACGGGGCGGGGCATGTCGCCTATCCGTTCGAAAGCCGCGCAACGATTGCGCGCCGCCTGCGTCGACAAGCCGTGGTACACAGCCGGAACCGGCCGCTTCTGCACCGAAATCATGACCGCCTTCGGTCCGCGTGTATACGTTAAATCCGGCGCCGAAGGCATGTGCTGCGCCGGGCTGCCCGAACAAGGACTGGGCATTGCGGTAAAATGCGACGACGGCGCCGGCCGCGCCGGCGAGGTCATGATGGCGGCAACGCTGGCGCGCGTGCTGAATGCGGACGCCGATCGCGCAGCGCTCGAAAAGTTCATCCGCCCGGCCCTGCGCAATTGGAATGGCACGCTCGTCGGCGAAATTCGTCCGACCGCAGCAATCTAGCCCGCTGACAGCGCGTCCCTGAAAGCCTTGCGCACGTGCGCGCCATGCAGGCGGGAATAGTCCCGCTCTTGTGGCCCACCCGGGAGGAACTTGAGCGCGACGAAGACCGGTCCCGCGTCTTCCAATACGGAAGCGATCTGCTGCTCGAACATCTTCAAATCGGAAAATTCGTGCACGTTGCGATAACCCGCCGCGCGCGCAAAGCCGGCGAAATCCACCCGCTCGCGGTTCGGGATCGGATGCCCGCCGTTTGCCTCATAAGTGCCGTTCTCGCATACAAAATGATAGAAATTCTTCGGCGCGGCCTCTGCCGCCGTCACCAGCGTGCCGAGGTTCATGAGCAGGCTGCCGTCACCATCGAGCACGATCACCCGCTTGTCCGGACGGCCGAGCGCAAGCCCGAGCCCATGCGACGATGCGAGCCCCATCGCGCCATGCGAAAGGTAGTTGAGCGGGTGAGGCCGGATGTCGATCCAGTCGAACGCCGTGGAATAGACCGGAAGCACGATATCGGCGTCGGTGATGTGCCGCGCCAGTGCCTTGAGGTATTCGTCGCGTTTCATCATACCGGCCGTCTCCCGATCAGCAGCACGACCGGTCGCGCGTTCGCATAGGCCGCATCGATCGCGGGCCTTATTTTGGCGATATCGCGCTCGGCTTCGATCTCGTGATAGGCGATGCCCATGGCCTCCAGGATCGGCTCGACGATACGCACGCCGTAGCGCTTGGACTGGCGCGGTGGCACGCCCGGCTCCTTTTCCAGGAGCCCGACCATCAGGCAGATCGGCAGTGAATATTCCACCGCGACGCCGCGGATCGCATTGATGGAATCAAGCATGCCGGTCTGCTGGATGAGCATCAGCGCGCGCTTGTCGCAATAGGACAGGCCGGCGCAGATGCCGATCCCTTCGTCTTCCTTGCACACACGGATCAGGCGGGGATTGGTCTCGCGCGCCAACGGCCGCAGCAAGCCTTCGCTTGTGGTGATGTCCGGCACCGAAACGACGAACTCGATTCGGCTCGCCTTGATCTCGCGGATGATGGCGGCGCCCGAAAGCTGTTCGTCAACGGAACTCGCGCCGACCTGCATAGTTTGCCTCCCCGCGTGCGCGCGCATATTAGCATGGCGCGCGCACGAGCGGGGAGGCCTCCCACTATGGGGGATTAAAACCGCGACGGGTGATTAGCGGACTTTGTTGCCCTTGATCGCCAGATGAGCGTAGCGCGTGGTGTTCTTGCTCAGGTCATCCGGCTGGACTTCGGCGAAATCCATGCCGACGATCGAACCACGTGATGCTTCGGCGACCATGTTGCCGGCGATGCAGGCCTGGCCCGCACCGGTGGACACCGATGCCGTAATCCCGAAGCCGACGTTGCGCACGACGTTGCCGGTGACGGTGACGTCGCGCAGATACTGTCCCCAGCCGATCCTGATGCCGGTATCCGACGCTCCTTCGATCACATTGCCGGCAACCGCGGCGTCGGCCTCGACGGAGATGCCGATGCCTGCACCAGCACTTTGCGAGCCGTCAATCGGCCGCCTGGTCTTGAGATTGCGGATCATGTTGCCTTGAACCACCGCAAGGCGTCCGCCTTCGTTGAAATTGACCACCGCCACGCCGCGCGCCGCATTGACGATGGTGTTGTTGGCGATCAGCGCGCCTTCGAGGTCGAATTCGGAATAGATCGCCGCGTCGCCGACGTCGTTCACGATATTGTTGGTGATCTGGAGGTTTGAAGCAGCCTGGCCGCGAATGCCCGTGAATGCCGCGCGATTGATGCGATTGCCACGCACGGTCACATTCCCGGCCCGCAGGATTTCAATGGCATGGCCGAACTGACCTGAGGTGCCGCGGGTGGCCGCAATGTCTTCGATGCGGTTGTCGAGCACCAGCGTGCCGTCTTCGCCCTTCTCGCTGCGCGAGATCGAAATGCCGGCATTACCGATGTTGCGCACGATGTTGTTCTGAATCGCAAGAACGCGGGCGTTGCGCGATACGATGCCGGTGTCGGCCGCGCCCGTGACCATGGAGCCGGAAACGACGCCCTCGACCTCTTCCAGCACGATGCCGTCGCCGCCGGAATTGACGATGTCGCAATCGATGATCCGCACATCGGAGCTTTGCGCAAGCTGCAGCAGGCCGCGGTTTTCACCGAGCGGCTTGCCCTTGCCGTCGAACGTCAGGCCCGAGAGTGTCACGTGGGCGGCGCCGCGGGCAAAAATCAGCCCGGCGCCGCCTTCGAACAACAGTCGTGTCGCGCCGCGCACGCCGATGATCTGCGTGCCGGTCGGCAGTTTGAGTTCGCCCGCGCGATATTCGCCGGGACCGAGCACCAGCGGTACCCGCGCGCCCGCCGTCTGATCGATGGCGTTTTGCAACGCGTTGGTCTGATCGATCGTGCCGCCCGCTTTGATTCCGAGCTGAACGGCATCCATGCCGAGGATCGACATCGGCGCAGCGGCTGAAGGAGTCGCAAGGGTGACGGCGGGCACCGCCGTCGTAATCGCAGAAAGTCTGAAAAATTCGCGGCGGTCGAGACCCATGGTCCGGCTCCGGTTTTATGTCGGAGCGGAAGGTTCAAGTTCCGGGCCATGAAAACTGTTCCGGTTCGAAACAGCTCTGTCCCTATGCGGTACGGTTAATGCGGCCGGCGTGCCGTAGCGAGAATGGCGGCCGTAATGGCTTCGCCGCCGCGCGCGAGATCGGCAAGCGAGAGATTTCGCCGCAGCCGCGGCACATGCACGAAGGCAACCACGCGCGGGCCCTTGCGCTGATCGGCCGCTTCCAGCGCGCGCCAGAACAATGCATTGCAGAGATAACGGCCGGCGTCGTGTGAAAGCCTCACCGGTACGCGTGCCGCGCGGGCCGCCTGCAGCAGGTTGGCGCGGGGCGCTCGAACCGCCATCGCACCCACCCCCGAGCGGGTGAGCAGCCGTGCCGCAGGCTTGCGGCGTTCCGCGTCAGCGAACATCATCGATGCGACGTTCCGCGCCCGAATTTCGATGCGCAAGTGCGGCGTCCGCGTCGCAAGCCCGAACATCAGGACGGCGTCGGGTCGATATTGGGTGAGGAGTGCCGGGAGTTCGCGTTCAACCGCCGCATAGCTTGTGCGAAATACGTGCGCAAAGAGTCGCGTGTCCGCGAATACCGGTCTCCGCCGGCGCGCGAGTCGCTTTGCAAGCGGCCCGCTCGGGTTTGTCGGTGCGCCCGGGAACGGGCCGAAGCCGGTGATGAGCAACGTCAATGGCATTCGGATCGCCACTATACACGAAGCGAATACCTCGCCACGAACGTACGGCTTTGAGAGCGTTTGGGATGGTCGACTGGTGTTGCCGATTAGCGGTCGGTTTCGAACCGCACGCCCGTTTCGGTATCCGATCGCCAGGCGACGCGGCAGCGTCGGTACGGCTTCCCGAAGGTGGAAAGCAGCAGCGTAAATCGGTCGGGGATCGGTACTTTTTCGCCGATCAAGAGCCGCGCGCCGTTCACCGAAATGTCGCGAAACCGGCAATCGCGCAGCGGCAATCCGTCACCGAAATCGAGCTTTGCCGGATAGGAGAGCGGCCGCCGTGGCTGTTTGCGTTTTTCTTTGTATTTCGACATCGATCAACCGGCAGCAATGAACGAGAGACCGTCGATCGAGCAAGTCTAGGTAGAAAGCTTTGCCAAGGTATTAAAACCGCGACACAGCAATTTTTTGCCTGCTGGACAAGGCCTTATCGGTTGTGCGAAGTGCTGCCGCCCAGTCCGGTCATGGCGATGATCTCAGCCGCTGCCAGCGCCGGCGAAAGTTCTCCCCTCGCCACGGCAGTCTCTATCTCCGGCAGCTTTGCCTTGATCGCCGCGGATGAATGCAGCCTGTCGAACAAGCGTTGTTCGATCATCGCCCACATCCATTTGATTTGTTGTTCGCGCCGGCGCGCCGCCAATGCGCCGTCCGCTGTCAATCGTTCGCGATGCAGGACGACTTGCGTCCAAAGCTCGGCAATGCCGCTACCGGTGAGCGCCGAATAGGTGACCACCGGCGGCGACCAATTGGCCGAGCGCGGGCTCAAAATCTGCAACGCCGCGCGATATTCGGCCGCCGCCGCGGTTGCGGCCTTCACATTGTCGCCGTCGGCCTTGTTGACCGCGATCATGTCGGCAAGCTCGATCACGCCTTTTTTCAAGCCTTGCAGTTGATCGCCCGCGCCCGGCAGCACCAGCACGAGGAAGAAATCGGTCATATCCGCTACAGCAGTTTCCGATTGACCGATGCCGACGGTCTCGACCAGCACCACGTCAAAACCGGCGGCCTCGCAGATCAGCATGGCCTCGCGCGTATTTGCGGCAACGCCGCCAAGCGTGCCGGCGGCTGGCGAGGGGCGTACGAACGCATTCGGATCGTTGGCCAGCCGCACCATGCGGGTTTTGTCGCCCAGGATCGCGCCGCCAGTCCGCACCGACGATGGATCGACGGCGAGCACGGCCACTTTCCGACCTTGCGCCGTGAGACGGGTTCCCAGCGTATCGATGGTCAGCGACTTTCCCACGCCGGGGGCGCCGGTGATACCGACACGGATTGCCTTTCCGGTGTGCGGAAGAATTTCCTGCACGAGCGCCAAGGCGAGTTTCCGATGATCCTCGCGCTTGCTTTCGATCAACGTGATCGCCTGGGCAATTCCTGCGCGATCACCGCTGCGAATCGCGCGGGTTAATCGAACGACATTGGCATTCGCGGGCTTCGATCGCAGCGTGACGCCACGAGAATCCGAGTTCGCCATCTATTCCGCTGCCGCCTGCCCATGACCAAGCCGCCGGTTGAGCTTCTCGACCAGTTCCCCGGCGGCCTCCGCGATCACCGTGCCCGGCGGGAAGATCGCTTCCGCGCCGGCGCGCTCGAGCACGTCGAAATCCTGCGGTGGCACCACACCGCCGACGACGATCATGATGTCGGGCCGTCCTTGTTTCTCCAATTCGGCCTTGAGCTCAGGGACGGCGGTGAGATGCGCTGCGGCCAGCGTCGAGACGCCGAGAATGTGTACGTCGTTCTCGATCGCTTGCCGCGCCGCTTCCGCCGCCGAGGCAAACAGCGGGCCGATGTCCACGTCAAATCCGAGGTCCGCAAAGGCTGACGCGATCACCTTCTGCCCGCGGTCATGGCCGTCCTGGCCGATCTTGGCCACCAGGATTCGCGGTCGGCGGCCCTCGTTCGCCTCGAATTCCGCAACTTGCTTCTGCACCCGCGCGACCGCATCCGACATGCCGAGCTCCCGTTTGAACACGCCCGAGATCGTCTTGATTTCAGCCCGGTGGCGGCCGAACACCTTTTCCAGCGCCGTTGAAATCTCGCCGACGGTGGCTTTGGCGCGCGCCGCATCGATCGCGAGAGCCAACAGATTGCCGTTTCCGCCCGCCGCCGTTCGCGTGAGCGCATCGAGCGCGGCCCGAACCTCGGCCGGATCGCGCTCGCTCTTGAGCCGTGCCAGCTTGTCGATCTGCAATTGCCGTACCGCCGAATTGTCGACCTTCAGCACATCGATCGGCGTTTCATCCGTGGGTCGGTATTTGTTGACGCCGATGACCGACTGATGGCCCGAATCGATGCGCGCCTGCGTTTTTGCGGCGGCTTCCTCGATTCGGAGTTTCGGGATGCCGGCTTCGATGGCGCGCGCCATGCCGCCAAGATCCTCGACCTCCTGGATATGGCTCCAGGCTTTGCGCGCAACCTCATAGGTCAGCCGCTCGACGTAAAACGAACCGCCCCATGGGTCGACCATGCGCGTGGTGCCGCTTTCCTGTTGCAGCACGATTTGGGTATTGCGGGCTATGCGCGCGGAAAAGTCGGTCGGCAGGGCCAGTGCTTCATCAAGCGCATTGGTGTGCAGCGACTGAGTATGGCCCTGCGTCGCCGCCATGGCCTCGATGCAGGTGCGCGCGACATTGTTGAACACGTCCTGGGCGGCAAGCGACCAGCCGGATGTCTGGCAATGCGCGCGCAGCGAAAGTGAACGCGCATCCTTCGGCTCGAACGGCTTGATCAGCTTTGCCCACAGGAGACGCGCAGCGCGCAGCTTCGCCACCTCCATGAAGAAGTTCATTCCGATGCCCCAGAAGAACGAAAGCCGCGGAGCGAAACGGTCAATGTCGAGATTGGCGGCGATCCCGGCGCGAACATATTCGACGCCGTCCGCGAGCGTATAGGCAAGCTCAAGGTCCGCCGTCGCGCCGGCCTCCTGCATGTGATAGCCGGAAATCGAGATCGAATTGAACTTCGGCATCTGCGCCGAGGTATAGGCGAAAATATCGGAGATGATGCGCAGGCTGGGTTTCGGCGGATAGATATAGGTGTTGCGCACCATGAATTCCTTGAGGATGTCGTTCTGGATCGTGCCCGCGAGTTTGGCCGGCGGCACGCCTTGCTCCTCGGCGGCCACGATGTAAAGCGCGAGCACCGGCAGCACCGCCCCGTTCATGGTCATCGACACGGTCATCTGATCGAGCGGAATACCCGAGAACAGCGTGCGCATGTCGTAGATCGAGTCGATTGCGACCCCTGCCATGCCGACATCGCCGGCAACCCGCGGATGGTCCGAGTCGTAACCGCGGTGCGTCGCAAGATCGAACGCGACCGAGAGGCCCTTCTGCCCACCCGCGAGATTGCGGCGATAGAAGGCGTTGGAATCCTCGGCGCTGGAGAAGCCGGCGTATTGCCGGATCGTCCACGGCTGCGTGACGTACATCGTGGGGTAGGGGCCGCGCAGATAAGGAGGAATGCCGGGAAACGTGTCGAGGAAATCAAGGCCGGTTAGGTCGTCCGCCGCATAGACCGGCTTCACCGCAATGCCTTCGGGCGTCTGCCATAGGGCGGGCGCGGCCCGGGCTGCGCCCATCGGCGCATCGGCAAAGGCGATCTTGGCGAAATCCGGTATGCGGGTCATGGCCGCCATATTTTACACCAGAACCGCGTTCCAAATCCTTACTGGAAACGAGTCCCGCCGGCCCGCCGTTCCGTGCACGAACTCCGCCCGCCAGTCAGAAGCGCAGCCGCCCTGTGGGCGCCGCTTGCCCGTTTCATCGACGGTGAGGCCAGGCTCGGCGCTTGGGCCGCTCGCCGAAGCGACACAGCTTTCATCTATGAATTCCTCCGTTTCGGCGTAAAGCAGGGGTGGGCCTGCCTGTTCGGCGGCGCCATGGTAGCGCTGATCGTCGGAACGCATCTTTGGTATCCGCCCGCTGCGGCGCTTGCGCGCTATGATTTCATGTTTCTCATGGCGCTCGCCATCCAGGCTGCCATGCTCGGCTTCAAGCTCGAGACTTGGGAGGAGGCGAAAGTCATCCTCATCTACCATATCGTCGGCACGATCATGGAAATCTTCAAAACCGACGTCGGCTCGTGGATTTATCCGGAGGCGAATTTCTTTCGTATCGGCGGCGTGCCGCTTTTCTCCGGTTTCATGTATGCCTCGATCGGCAGCTATATCGCACGGTGTTGGCGGCTGTTCGATTTCCGCTTTGGCCGCCATCCGCCGATGTGGTCGCTCTACGCGCTTGCGGTCGCAATCTATGTGAACTTCTATGCGCACCATTACACATTCGACATGCGCTATGTTCTTTTCGTCGCCGCCGCGATCCTGTTCGGCCGCACCTGGATTGACTACAAGATCTGGCGCACGCATCGGCGCATGCCGCTGTTGCTCGGACTTTTCCTGGTCGCACTCTTTGTATGGATTGCCGAAAACATCGGCACCATCACCAAGACCTGGCTCTACCCGCATCAGATGGCGGGCTGGTCGGCGGTCTCGTTCGGCAAGCTCGGCTCGTGGTCCCTGCTGCTGATGATCAGTTATGCCCTGGTGGTGGCGATCAATCGACCGGCTCCAATGAATGCGCAAACAATTATCGAATGAATTCGTATACGCGCGTCAAAATAGCCACGGCGTCGCAACCGCCGAACACGAATGCCTCAATCCCAGCCGCATTGAGTGCCGCCTCGTCTCGCGGCCGGCCCGCAAGGTAAATGTGCTCGGCCCCGGCCGCCGCGAGCGCCCGCGCGGCATTGCCTGCATCGCGCGCATGAATTTCATCCGACGAGCATAGGCAGGCGATCTTCGCGCCGGATTGCTTGAATGCCGCTGCCATATCGGCGGTTTTCGCAAAACCATCGCTTGACTTGGCTTCAATCCCGCCAGCTTCGAAAAAATTCTTGGCGAATGTCGCGCGCTCGTTGAAATCGGCCACAGAACCGAGATTGGCGAGAAAGATTTTCGGTCGCGCGCCGGACTCTGCAAGTATCGCGTCGGAAGCGTCCCGCAACCGCTCGAATGGTTCGGCAAGCCGCATGCGTGGCAACGGTGCGAATCTCATCGTCGCAGGATGGGTGACCGGCGAAAGGGGTTCGATGTCGAGAACCTTCACCGGCGTCTGCGCGAGATCGGGGTAGTCGCTCGTGCCGGTCAGAACATCCTTCCGCACAGCCACGGCCTTCTCACGTTCGACCCGCACCTTCGCCACGTTCTTCTGAATCAGACCGGCCGTCAGGGCAGCAGCCGCGCCGCCCGCCGCCTCGATCTCTTGAAACTGGGCCCATGCCGCGCGGCACAATTGCTCTGTCAAATCCTCGATACCGCCCGAGCCCGCGGCCGGATCGGCAACGCGCGCGAGATTTGATTCTTCTAGCAGCAGAAGTTGCGTGTTGCGCGCGATCCGGCGCGCAAAGCTGTCCGGCAGACCGATCGCCGCGGTAAACGGCAACACGGTGATTGCGTCGGCGCCGCCAACGCCGGCGGAAAATGCCGCAATCGTCGTCCGCAGCATGTTCACCCACGGATCGCGGCGCGTCATCATGCGCCAGGCTGTCTCGGCACTTATGAACGCAGGCTGCGGTTCAAGCCCGCAGGCCTGCTCGACGCGTGCCCAGAGTTTCCGCAGCGCGCGAAACTTTGCGATGGAAAGAAATTGATCCGCATCGGCCGCAAGCCGGAAGTAGATCATGCGCCGCGCGGCATCGAGCGAGACGCCGCTTGCTTCGAGCGCGCGGAGATAGGCAACCGCGCACGCCAGCACGAAGGCCAGCTCCTGCGATTCCGACCCTCCGGCATTGTGGATGACGCGTCCGTCGGCGACCGCAAATGGTCCACGAAACCCCTCTGCCGCAAGCCCGCCGACAAGTTCGACGAAGGAGGATGCAAGCGCGGACCATGGCCGGTCGCTTCCCCCGGCCGCCGCCATGCCACCGATCGGGTTGATACTGCCGCGCATGTCGACCGAGGCAGGTGCAATCCAGCGGCGTTTCACCAGCGCCGCGAAATGCCGGACGGCATGTCTCGTCTCCGGGCTGACATTGAAGTCGATGGTCACATCGGCCTCGAGATAAACACCATCGAGAATTCGGCTGAGCGTTTCCGGCGATCCGTCGATGCCGTAGCCGTTGGCGTTCAGAGACCCTGCACAGACCAGGACCAAGCCGTTTGCCCCATTCTCCAGCTCGTCCAGCGCGTCCGCGTTTGCCGCCGCTGGATCCGGGTGATCGATCCGCGCGAGCACCTGCCATGCGCCGCGTCGCGCGACGATCGGCTGCGCTGTTGCCGCTCGCGAATACAGCGGCTCGATCATTAATCCATCGTGAGTGCGTGTGGTCAGCTTGTCGTAAGGCCGATCCTTCAGTGCTGCGCGCACGAGCTTGAGCCAATCCTCTCGCGTCGCGGGGGTAAATTCGGCGGCAAGCTTCAGATCGTCGGCCATGGTCGCAAAATGCCACGGAGGACTGGGAAAGTCAGCGTGGCGGCAAGCGCTCGATGCCGGCCGTGGCGACCTTGGCAAGCGCGTCCCGTACCCGGAGGCCGGCGATCATCCGATCCGGCACGATCTCGGCCAGCGGCACCAGCACGAACGCGCGTTCGAACAGGTGCTGATGCGGTAAAGTGAGGTCGGCGGTGGACAGCGTCAGATCGTCGTAGGCCAGGATATCGATATCGACGGGCCGCGGCCCCCAGCGCCGCTCCTGGACCCGTTCACGCCCCAGCGCGTCTTCGACCGCGCGGGCCCGGGCAAGCAGCGCTTCGGGCGCAAGCGTGGTCTCGACCGCGATACAGAGGTTGATGAAAGGCGGCTGATCCTTCACCCCCCATGGCGGCGTGCGGTAAGCGGAAGAGCGTGCGATCAATATTACAGACTTGCCGTCGCAGAGCTCGGTCACCGCCCGGTCGAGCGTGTCCCGTACGCTGCCAACATTGCCGCCCAGCGCCAGCAGCGCCTCAGCCACGGCGCGTGCGCTCGATCGTGACGCCGACATCGTCGAAAGTCGCCGCGATCGGCGCGTGCGGCTTGTGGACGGTGATACGCACGCTTGAGACCTGTGCGAACCGCCCGAGCAGTGCCTCCGCCACCACGCCGGCTGCAGCCTCCACCAAGCGATAGCGGCGCGCGCAAAATGCCTGGCTCGCAACATCGACCACCTGATCGTAGGACACGGTGTTTACGATCTTGTCGGACCGCGACGCTGCCGCGAGGTCGATTTGCAATACCAGGTCGAGTTTGAATGTCTGTCCGACCTTGGCCTCATGCTGCATGACGCCGTGATAGGCATGCAGCGCGAGCCCGGTGATAAAAATAGTGTCGCTCATCGGCTGCCCCGGATCGCTTCAAAGACGCGCAGCGCCTGCACGGTTTCCGCCACATCGTGCGCGCGGATGAGTCTTGCCCCGTTCGCGACCGCCAGCACATGCGCCGCGATCGAGCCCCCTAGGCGCTCGTCGGGCGCGGATGGTGACACCGTATTGATGAAGCGTTTGCGCGACGCGCCGACCAGGATCGGCAGGCCGAAACTTTTGAATTCATCGAGACGCGCAATCACGGTCATGCTCTGCTCCGGCGTCTTGCCGAAGCCAATGCCAGGATCGAGCACGACCGCCGTGCGCGCAATGCCCGCCCGCGCGGCAATATCGAGCGAACGGTGAAAGAAGGCGGTCACATCGGCAACGATGTCGATGGCTGGATCCGCTCGTTCGCGATTGTGCATGACGATGACCGGCACGCGATGCTCGGCCACCACCCGCGCCATGTCGGGATCGCGTTGCAGGCCCCACACATCGTTGACGATCGTTGCCCCGGCCGAAAGCGCCCAGGCCGCGACCTTTGCCTTGATCGTGTCGATCGAAACCGCAACTCCAAGCCCGACGGTCTCAGGCAGCACGGGTTTGAGCCTCGCCATTTCATCATCGAGCGATACCGGTAATGCCCCTCCATACGGACGGGTGGACTCCGCCCCGATATCGAGTACGTCGGCGCCTTCCGCCACCATGCGTTTGGCATGCGCGATGGCGACCTTCGGGTCCAGGAATTTTCCGCCGTCGGAAAACGAATCCGGGGTGACGTTGAGGATCGCCATCACCAGTGGGCGCGCATTCGCCAATAACCGAGCGAGCGGCTCCGGTGGCGCCATACGCGCCACGCTATCCGGGTCGGAAAATGGCCGGCGGGCAACGGTCATTCCGCTCGCTTTGCGCGCGGCCTGACGCGGAGTCAACAGGGAACCGTCAGTAGGTGATTTTCAGCGGCAGCTTCTTGGCGTGATCGATCCAGCGCAGGATGGCGCGGTCGGACGGCAGGACTCCGACCAGTTTGCGCTTGGCATTTGCTTCCGCCATGGCTTTGGCGAGCCGGGCCGGGTTGCGGTATTTGAGCTCCTTCACGGTGTCGACACCGGCGGCCTGCAGCAGGCAGGCATATTCTTCTCCCACCCCCTTGATGCGCATCCGGTCGGCCATATTGGCCCAGCACAGCAAGGTTTTTTCCTCGATCCCGGTCTTCAGGGATAAGACCTTCCGACCCCTTGAATTTTTCGCCGCTTCGAGCAGTTTGGCTGTCGTTCTGATGCCGTGCGATTTGAGCACGACGATCATGTCCGGCTCGATGCCTGCAATATCCGCGATAGGGTGGGACATTCTTGTTCCTCTTCGCCCGAATAAATCTTTTGATCAAATCAGACGAACTGGCCGAGGCCGGGGATCGCGCCGACAATTTCGCCGACAACATCCTCGCCGGCCTTCTCGCGGGCAAACGCGATAATTTCGCGGGTCACCCCTTGCATCTGACCCATGCCCAATCCGGCAGCCATCAGTTTTGTACCGACGCCCATGATGCCGCCCATGAGTCCGCCACCGGAACCGTTCGAGGAACTCTTCGCTGCTGCCTCGGCTCCGGGGAGCCGGTCCATCAGCGCTTGCACCTTATCGGCAGGTCCCTCGTTGAGGAGGAACGCGAGGATAATTCCAACGGACTTTTCTGCGACCGCTCGATCGACGCCAACAGTGGCAACGATGCGTTCGACCAGCTCGTCCATTACTGCGCCCCCTGTCCGCTCCGCCGACGGATGATGGGGCCTAATCAATCACACCACCCCCTAACAGCACAAGGGCGCGTTGTTGCAAAGCGACCACACTCGCGGCCTCTCGAATGTTACGAAATTTGATCTTGGTAATGTGGAACCAGCTCCAGGTGACCTCCGTCGCGCGGCTTTCCTGATTTCGAAGCGGCTGATAATTTGATCGTAACAAACGGGAGCATCTTATGAGCCAGCTCGACGCAGTGCTCGACCGCATCGACGACGGACTCGACCAAAGTCTCGAACGATTGTTTGCGCTCTTGCGCATACAATCGGTCTCGACCGACCCCGCCTATCGCTCGCATTGTCGTACCGCCGCCGAGCACGTCGCAGCCGATCTCAAAAGCATCGGATTTTCTTCCGAAGTGCGTCCCACCGCTGGACATCCGATCGTGGTTGGAAAGGCGCCGAACGGCGCCGGTCCCCGGGTTTTGTTCTACGGCCATTACGACGTGCAACCCGTTGATCCGCTTGAGCTTTGGAAGACGCCGCCGTTCGAGCCCAAGATCGAAACCCTGCCCGATGGCCGCAAGATTATCGTCGCCCGCGGCGCCTGTGACGATAAGGGCCAGGCCATGACGTTCATCGAGGCATGCCGCGCCTGGAAATCGGTGACCGGCAAATTGCCGCTGCCGATCACCATGATGATCGAGGGCGAAGAAGAATGCGGATCGAAGAATCTTTTCGGCTTTGTCCGCGACAATGCCGATGAATTCAAGGCCGACCTTGCGCTCGTTTGCGACACCAGCATGTGGGATACCAATACGCCGGCGATCACAACCTCGTTGCGCGGTCTGGTCTACGAGGAGGTACGGCTCACCTGCGCCGACCGCGACCTGCACTCCGGCCTGTTCGGGGGTGCGGCACAAAATCCCATTCGCGTGCTGGCAAAAATTTTGGCTGCCATGCACGATCAGAATGGCAGGGTGACCATTCCAGGCTTCTATGAGGGGGTGAAAGAGCTCCCGCCCGACGTCAAGGCAGACCTCAAAAACTTGAACCTGACAGCCGAAAAATTCCTCGGACAGGTAGGTTTGAAGGTCCCCGCCGGCGAAAAAGATCGGATGCTCATAGAACAAATTGCGACTAGGCCTACAGCCGAGATCAACGGCATCGTCGGCGGCTACACCGGGGAGGGTGCGAAGACCGTGATCCCTGGTACGGCGCTGGCAAAAGTATCCTTTCGGCTTGTCGGTGACCAAAATCCTGCCAAGGTGCGCGAAGCATTCCGCGCCTTCGTGCGGGAGCGGCTGCCGGTCGACTGTAAGGCCGAGTTCGCGAACTTCGCCGACGCCCCGGCCATCGCGCTCTCCTACGACAACCCTGCGCTCGGCAAGGCCCGCACCGCGCTTGCTGCGGAATGGGGCACCAAGGCCGTTACCATCGGGGCCGGCGGTTCAATCCCCATCGTAGGGGATTTCAAGAGCGTGCTGGGAATGGATTCACTTCTCGTTGGCTTTGCCCTCGACGATGATCGGGTCCATTCGCCCAACGAAAAATTCGACCTCAAGTGCTATCACAAGGGCATCCGCAGTTGGGCGCGCATCCTTGCCGCGCTTGCCGCGTAATCGGAACGACACGGGCTAGCGATGGCTGCGGCGACTTGGTCCAAAACCTGGACCTTCTTCAAGGGCGATTGGCACGAGGGCAATCTGCCGATCATGGGCATCCGGACCCATGCGGCCTGGCTCGGCTCCTCGGTCTTCGATGGCGCGCGCATTTTCGAGCGGGTCGCCCCCGACCTCGCTCTCCACTGTCAGCGAGTGAACGCCTCGGCCGCCACCCTGCAGCTGAAGCCTTCGGTCACGCCGGAAACATGGCTCGGCCTCGTCGCCGATGGCCGCAGGCATTTCGACCCCGATGCCGCGCTCTACGTCCGGCCCATGTACTGGGCCGAGCAGGGCGGACCGCTGCTGGTCGCACCCGAACCTGAATCCACCCGCTGGTGCCTCTCGCTTTACGAGGCGCCCATGCGCCAGCCCGACGGTTTCTCGATCACGCTGTCGCCCTATCGGCGGCCAACGCTTGAAACCATGCCGGTCGACGCCAAAGCTGGCTGCCTCTATCCCAACAATGCGCGCGCGCTCACCGAGGCGCGCTCGCGCGGCTTCGACAATTGTGCGGTCTGCGATGTCTTGGGCAACGTGGCGGAACTCGCCACCGCCAATATTTTCATCGGCAAGGATGGCGCCATATTCACGCCGGTGCCGAACGGAACGTTCCTCAACGGCATCACGCGCCAACGCGTGCTCAAACTATTGCGCTCCGCGGGCGTCAGCGTCGTCGAAACCACGCTCAAGTATCGCGACCTCGAAACCGCCGACGAGATTTTCTCCACCGGCAATTACTCGAAGGTCGTGCCCGTGATCCGCATCGGCGACCGCTCGCTGCAGCCCGGCCCGCTCTATCGCAAGGCGCGCGCGCTCTATTGGGAATTCGCGCATGCATGAGATCCACATGCAGGGGAGTTAAGTAGGGCCCTTGACCATGCCGCGTTCGAGGTCTGAATCGCGCTGCCATCCGTGCAGTAGATTGCTGACCACTGCGAAGATCGAGTAGAGCGCAATTCCAGCCAGCACTGCGCCGGAATAGCGGATGCGCCCATCGAGCAACTCCATGCCGAGCACGACCGCTGGTCCGAGCGCACGGATCGTATGGGTCGTCAGCGGCGCCGTGCGCGCAATGCCAAGCTGCAGGCAATAGAGCGGCAGCACGATCAGTGCCATCGTGGCGACGGCCAGAAGCACGAATTGATCCGGCGTCCCGATGCCGGAGGATCGCTGTTGGCTCCGTACGACGATCCAGGCGATGCCGACGATCAGGACGTATCGCATGGCCGTCACCGTATCGGCGCCGATACCGCGCTCGTGCAGGCGCTTGGTCCAGAGCGAGCTGATCGTGATGGCGGTGCCGCTGACGAGCGGCAGCACGATGCCGGCAAGGCTCACTGCCGGATTATGCGCACGCAGGCCCGAGCGATCCGCCAGCACCACCCACCACAGGAACAGCAGCGAACCCGCCACTCCGAGGTAGCCGAGCGGCTCGATCCGATGCATCGGGCTTGGCCGTGCGATGTGAATGCCGAAGCGCGCGAGGATGACGACGGTCAATGGCGCGGCACCGCTGTGAAGCGCATTGACGATCGACGGCTGCTGATATTTCAAGCTGAAGAAATAGCTCGTCCATGCCAAGGCCGTGAGCGCGTTCATCCAGAAGAGCGCCGCAATCTCCCCGCCCAGGCGGACGAATTCAACGGGATTTCGCAGCAGCGCCACGCAGCCAAAAACCACGATCGCAATCGTGAACGCCACGATGATGACGACGAAAAAATCGATCCCTTGAAAGACGTTGGCGAAATACACGTCGCGAAACGCTTGCGAGACGCAGAACAACAGGACCAGGCCTGGGCCGATGAATTTCGCCGACACCGGCAAACCTCCACGCTTGCGATCGTGCAATGGAGGTGCCGGCGAGGACCACCCGATTACTGACGACGATAAAATCAGCGCGGAGCCGCCACAAAAGACAAGCGGGGCCGAGCCCCGCTTGTCTGTGGCAATTTCAGAGGAGCCTCGTGTAACGCGTTACTTGCCCGCCGCCTCGAACATCTCGGCCACGTGATCCCAATTGACCAGGTTGTCGACGAAGGCTTTCAAATAATCCGGCCGACGATTTCGATAATCGATGTAATAGGAATGCTCCCAGACGTCGCAGCCGAGGATCGGCTTCGCGCCATGGACCAGCGGGCTTTCGCCATTCGGGGTCTTGGTCACGATGATTTTTCCGTCCTTGACCGCGAGCCAGCACCAGCCCGAGCCGAACTGGGTCACGCCGGCTTGGATAAAGTCCTCCTTCATTTTTGCGACGCCGCCGAGATCGGATTCGATCTTGGATTTGAGCTTGCCGGGAATCTTGTCGCCGCCGCCTCCCGGCTTCATCCATTTCCAGAAGTGAATGTGGTTGTAATGTTGCCCGGCGTTGTTGAAGAGTCCGGCGTTCTTGCCGAAGGATCCTTTGACCACCTCTTCCAGTGATTTGTTTTCCCACTCGGTGCCTTTGAGCAGGTTGTTACCGTTGTTGACGTAGGCCAGGTGGTGCTTGTCGTGGTGGTATTCGAGCGTCTCGCGCGACATATAGGGGGCAAGCGCATCGTGGGCATAAGGGAGTTCAGGAAGCGAAAACGCCATCGGACTTCTCCTCAAAAGACAGCGGCGGTACGATCATTCCGTCGGGGGTGGCAGGAACGCAAGATTGACGTATCCTTCATTAGGCCCTGGCGTTATTCAGAGCAACCGTTCAAGGGCTGTTATCGCGGGTCCCGACCAGGTGACGGCGGCAGGCAGTTTGGATAAAGAAATGGCTCGCCGAAAAGGAATGACGCCAATTGTGGACAGGCCAGAAATGCCACAATAGAACACCAAAATCAGGCCTTGCTCGCAACAACGCAGGAGATCGTTCAAAGGATGCATATCGTAATTTTTGTACTGGGTGCTCTGGCTGTATTGGCGGGATTTTCGGCAATTGCCTATGGCATTCCGGTCAATGAATTCAGCTTCGGCAATACCCTGATCATCGCTGGCACAACGGCCGTCGTCGGCGGTTTGATCTTGATTGGTCTTGCCGCCGTGGTCCGGCAGTTGATGCGGATCGCCGAGCATGCGGCCCTCAACGAAGCGGCGGCGCCGGTTGCCTTTGATCCGGCCGATCCTTTCAGGCCGCAGGCGCACGCGATGCAGCCCCATGCGGAATTGGCCGGGCAGGCGCCCAAGCCGGAACATGCCGCGCCCCTGCCATTACCCCCCGAGCCAAAGCTTGCCGCGGCGCCCTCCGGTGAATCCGACCCATTGGTATGGCTGCGCCCCAAGGGGGCGACACCGACGTTCGGCGAGCAAACGTTGATCGAGGAAATGGAAGCGTCCCTGTCGCCTCCGCCCTCTTCGCCAGCACCGCATGCACCTCAACCGGGCCCCCCTGTGCCACGCGAGGTATCGTCGGCGCCTCCGTTGAAGGTGTATGAACAATTGGCCGAGCCGAAATTCGCTCCGCCGCAGAATCCCGCCGAACCGGCCCTCGTAACCGGCCTTGCTGCACGCAAGGATGCCCCGGCGCGTTCCGCACCCCCCGTTGAGCATCCGCCATCGGGCGGCATGTTCGATACCGTATGGCCGGAAATCCGACCCGCGCGCACCGCAGAAACCGTTGCGCGGGTACGCAAACCGGACGCGCCCGCCCCGGTGCAGCAAGCGCGGGAAAACGGCAAGGCCAAAGAGGAGCCGCCGCGCGAAGCGCAGGCAGCCTCAGAGGAAGCGCGGCCGGCGATCCTAAAATCGGGAATGATCGATGGAATGGCCTATACGCTTTATGCGGATGGCTCGATCGAAGCGGTCCTGGCCAGCGGAACGATAAAGTTTGCCTCGATCGATGCATTGCGACTGCATCTCGAAAAAAACGCCTGATAGTCGTTCAGTTTTTCGATCTGGATCGAGACCAGCCGTCGCATGGGGCGATCGGCGACTATTTCGTTTCCACTTTCGGCTCGAATTTCAATGCCGTGCCATTAACGCAATACCGCAAGCCTGTCGGCTGTGGGCCGTCGCGGAATACATGCCCAAGATGAGCGTCGCAAATCGAGCAGTGGACGCCTGTCCGGCGTGTCATGCGGTCGTGGTACTCATACACCGCATGCCTGCTGACCGCGGCAAAGAAACTCGGCCATCCGGTACTTGAATCGAATTTTGCCTCGGAAGAAAAAACCGAAGAGCCGCAGCAGACGCAACTGTAGAGACCCTCCGCCGTCTCATCCCAGTAGGGCCCGCTGAAGGCGCGTTCGCGGCCGTGTTCCCGCGTAACATGATACTGCTCGGGCGTGAGCTGCCGTCGCCACTCGGCGTCGCTCTTGAACGGCGCAGGCGCGGCCGTCTTGGCCAAGAAATTCATCGGGCACCCTGCAGCTTCGGCCTCAAATCGTAAGTAAACGCCAGATCAAGAGGCACATGTCCCAAGTTCAAACATCTGGTACTGACCGGCAGTGTTACGCTGGCTCGAGTATGCCAAGGCCGGCTGGACAGTTCTATACCAAAAGGTATAGACGCAGGATATGATGATGTGATTAGCTGTAATCAGCTATCTACAAGTCAGTGAATAACCGAAGGTACAAAAAACTCAGGATAGACGGTGTAATCTCTAGATCATCGAGACAAATCACAAGATTTTTCGATGAGCTATTGGGTAGTTCTTGCGTTGAACGGGGGAAAACACTATTCATATCGTTGAATTGCGAGATTGAGTCGGTTTTTCCAGCAAGAATGGCCATGCGAACACGATAAATGTTCGCGCCACGTTCTTTTAACTACGAGCTGGAAGATCAGCAAAGACTAGGAACTTCAGATCCATGACTGAAAATGCGGGAAGCAGTAATTTCATTGGGCTGACGGCGGATATCGTCTCAGCTTACGTCAGCAACAATTCAGTGCCGGCCACTGAAATACCAGCACTGATCAATCAGGTGCATGCGGCGCTGGCACGGGTTTCGAGTACACGGGGCGAGTATTCGACGGACGCCGCCAAGCCAGCGGTAGCGGTCAAGAAGTCGATAACCGCCGATTTCATTGTGTGTCTCGAGGACGGAAAGAAATTCAAGTCGCTCAAGCGTCATTTGCGCACGCAATACAACATGACCCCTGAGCAATACCGTGAGAAATGGGGTTTGGCCGCTGACTATCCGATGGTCGCGCCGAACTACGCGGCGGCGCGTTCCCAGCTCGCCAAGCAGATGGGGCTTGGTCAGCAACGCCGCCGCCGCGGCAAGTAATGCCCAAGCCGTCGGATTGATCGGCGCAGAATTCTCCAAGAATTCTGCGGATAATTAGCTATTGCTGTGGATAGATTTCCGGCGGCGGCTATAATATTTAATATATCTTGTTATTTATCAGGCACTTAGCCAGACGATTAAA